>JAZSOG010000030.1:0-25520 GCA_045536845.1 Kiritimatiellia bacterium
GATGCCGTCTGAGTTCTCGTCGCGCCCGAACGCGATCTGCAGGGTGTTCGTTGGCGTCGCGTCAATCGAAATGGAAAGCGAGAAGATGCGCGCGTCGTCACCACCCGCCGAAAACGTCACGTTTGTCGAAATCTCCGTGTCGTCATACGGCGAGGGCGGCAGCTGCGGCACAACCACCCGCGCCCCCGCAAAAGCGGAGAACGCGAGAAGTGTCACCAAAATCGCCGCACCAAACTTCACGTGAGTATTTTACCATAAATCCCCATCTTTCGCGTATCCCCCGACGACCGAAGGGAGGAGCCGCGAAGCGGGCGCTATGCGGGGTGCGAGCAGGTCGGGCGCAGGCCTCGCCTTCGGATGCCGACAACGAGCGTTATTCTACTTCCACCTCGCGGGTGAGCTTGAGAGGGAAGTCGGTAGTGACGCGATCGGCGCCAACTGCTGCACACTTGTCCCATGTCTCCTTGTCCTGGCAGATCCAAAGACAAACCGTGAGTCCCGCCTCGTGCGCCTTCTCAATCATCTCCTTGGTCGTTCCAACCCGCGGCGCGACGCTGCAGCAACCAAGCTCCTTCGCCTTCGCAATATGCGCGTCCTCAAGCGGCTTGCCGACGATAAGCCCAAGCGGCGCGTCGGGATCGACCTTGCGCATCGTCGCAAGAGTCTTCTCGTTGAAGCAAGTGAACGCATACGTCCCAGGCTTCATCAGCATCTTGGTCATCGCATTCAGCCGGCGGCAGTAGTCCTCGAGAACGTAAGACGTGTAGAAGTCGCTCGGCCCCGCCTTCATCTCGATCTCCATGAAAATGTCCTCGCGGCCGCGCATCGCCATAAGCACTTCAGAAAGCGCCGGCACCTGCTCGGAAGACTTCTTGAGGCGGAGCTTGCAAAGGTCCGAGAAAGTCGTGTCCTCTACTTTTCCCTTTCCATTGGTAGTGCGCGCCAAGCTCTCATCATGCATCACCACGAGCACGCAGTCCTTAGTGTAGCGCACGTCGAGCTCAAAACCCTTTATCCCGCGCGAAAGGCACATCTCGAAACCGCCAAGCGCGTTGTCATCGTATTCCGCGCGCCCTCCGCGATGCGCCTGAACAAGCGGACCTAAGCCAGTCTTCAGCTTGGCGTTCGCCGGATACCTCGGGCTCGTGCATCCAGAAGCGAGAACAGCCACCACAAGCGAGGCGAAGAAAAATTCGAGGAACTTTGCTTTCATTGTGTCTCTCCTTTATGCAAGAAAGTCATTGAGCGTCATTAGCGACGGAATCCTCTCAAGCGGATACTTCACGCCAAACGCGCGTTCCGTTTCCATCACGAGACGAAGGTGGTTCACGCTGTCCCAGCCAGCGATCGACTCATAGGCGGTCGTGCCGTCTATCGTCGCACGGTCAACGCCAAAGATGCGCGCGGCAAGTGCGAAGAAGTCCTCGCGCCGCGTTGGATCCGAAAACGCCTCTGACGGATTCATGACTTTTTGATCCCGTATGCGCCAACGGCAAGAGTGCCGACCAAGGAGAGAATTCCAAGTGCGAGAGTCACTGGCTGCGGGCTCGGCAGCTCAGGCGCGGGCTCGTCCTTCGGCTTCTTCTTCGGCACTTCGATAAGCGCCGCGCCCTGATAGGTGCCAAGGACGCGCGCGCGCATCTGGTTGAGCTGCGCAACGCCGCGCGGATCCTGCAACATGCGTCCGTCGACAAACTGCATGTCGGCGTCGGCCTTATGCGGCGCACAATAGAGACGGTCGTTTACTGCGAGATCGACGACGCCAAGAAGAACTAATACTGCAACCGCGGCAGTTTTGACGCGGTCGGAGAGCCACTTTGCACGCACCCAGTACATCCAGCCCCAGATTCCGTACCCTGCCAAGACGCAAAGGCAGAACTCGGTGAGATGATGCCACTTGACCGGCGCACGAAGATAGTCGCCGAACGGCAGCGCATAGACAAGTCGGTAGACCGGCTCGCAGTAGCGTCCCATCGAGAAGAGCCAAAAAACTACGGACGAGGCAAAGAAGAAGATTATTGTGCTAGCGCTTGCGCGCGGCCAGCCCGCGTTGTTGCTTGGCGGAGAAAAGCCCGCTACGAGCGCAAGTCCTCCCCCCAGCAGCGCCAGCAGGCAAGTGAGCCACCCGACATAGAGCGAGTGCTGACGGTAGTTGCCCTGTTTCGCGCCAAGGGGGCGCCCGAGCGCACCCGTATACTGACGAATTCCATTGCCGCGCTTCTGACCTATCGCAAGCGTGAACGGACAGCTCGTGTCACCTTCAATACCGGCATGCCAGAACTCTTTTGTCGCTTCAGGCGGCATCGACCAGTTAGTGACGAATATCCAGCGCTTCTCGGCGTCGTCTTTCGCGGCGTTTGCGCCGAGAGTCTGACCTTCCTCTATCTGCTTGTCGCGTCCTGCGAGATCGTTCACGAACGCGCTTCTGAAGCTCGCGCCGCCGATTGCGAGAAGCGCGGCGAGCGCGAGGGCAGAGCCCTTCGCCCATTTGACAACCGTCGCGCGTCGCGCGTCGCGCGCCGTGTCATGCAGAACGACAGCCAGCCGAAACACAAAATACGCCGCAGAGAAAACCGAAAAGAGCAGCCACAAGTCGGGCTGGTGCATAGAACCCCACGCAAGGCACGCGCCAAGCAAAAGCCAGTGTCGCGGCTTACCCTTCTCAAGCGCGCGGTCGATGAGCCCGAAGGCGAAGACTCCGTAAGTCATCCACTGGAACCAGCCGAGGTGCCCGGCGGAAAAGAGCGTGAACCAGTAGCCGGAGAACGCCAAAAGAAGCCCCGCGCCGTAAGCCGCGACGCGGGGAAGCCCTCTTCCGCGAAGGAAATACACCATCCCGAGCGCCGACATATAGGCGGCGAACGCATACTGGAACTCTGTCCAGATGTAGGGGCTGCCGATCCAGTTGATCGCCTCGGCAGGCGCGAACTTCCCGTTTTCGAGCCAGCCAACGATCCAGGCGCGAAACCAGTGGACCGGGTAAGACGTCGGGCAATCTGGCATGACCGGCACCATCTCTGGGCTCCACGTCCCCCAGAAAACGAACGCGGCGCATACGGCAAAGACTGCCGTAAACGCCGCGAACCAGATGACCTTAGGCTTCTTGAGGGTCATTTAGCCAATCGAGCCGAGCGCGATGAGGGCGAACACCATCGCGAAGATCGCGACTGTCTCGACGATGCCGAGCGCGGCGAGGTAGTTCGTGAAACCCTGGTTCGTCTCCGCCTGCGCATCGCAAGCCGCGGCGCCCGCACGGCCCTGGAAGAGCGCAGAAAGTCCGATCGCGAGTCCCGCGAAGATGCCGGCGACGAGAACTGGCAACCCAGAGCCGACCTCGACCTTGCCGACCTTGCCGAGCATGATGAACATGAGGATCATTCCGTAGAGCGTCTGCGTAATCGGCGCACCGACGAACGACAGGAGAAGGAACGGCGCGGGCTTGTTCGCGGCGTAGCACTTCTTCCAAGCGCCGACGGCCGCAGAAGCTGCGAAGCCGGTTCCAAAAGCGCTGCCCGCTCCGGCGAGACCCAAGCAGGCAATCGCGCCCGCCACAATCATTGCTGCATCACTCATTGTCGTTTCCCTTCTTTGTTGTTAAAGTTTTAGTTTGATGTTTGGTGGTGAAGTCGTCAAGTCGACGTGCGCTTGAACGGGCGGTACTCGTAGCCCGACCAGCTTACGCCCTTGTGGTTGGAGAATTCGAGGGTATTCAGTCGAACTGCGTGTACGAGGATCGAGAGCCCCGCCATCGCGAGATTGAGCGCATGGCCGACCACAAGTATCGCGACCATCGCGACGCACATAAGCGCGTTCATCCACCAAGCGTTCTCGGACGAGATGAGCCCTGTCGCCATCGAGTTGAAGTTCTCCGCGACCTTGACCGACGCAAGACCGACGGCAAAGAGTCGCACGTAGGAGATAATGTCGCCAAGCGCGCTCATCACGTTCAACGGAAGCATCCCAAGTTCTGCACCGCGCGTCTTGAGCTCGGACGGCTTCACCGAAAAGCCGAACACTGCGACAATCGACACGCCGAGCACCCAGAAGCCCCACTTGGGAATTCCAGGGAAGATGCCTACGATCGAGTTGGTGACAAGATACATGAAAAGCAGTATGCCCGCCCAGCCGAACTCCGCAACACACGTCGAGTCCGGCGCCTTGCAAACACCGTTCCAGATGCGCGCAAGCATAAGGTGGGAGACGCCGATCGTGAAGCAGAGAAGCATCATGTTGTGGTAGCTCGGGTCTGCAAGCCACTTTACTGTCGGCCAGTCGGCGCACCACGGAATACCCGCGCCAAACCATGTGTTCGAGAGAAGCCCCCAAAGGACCGTTGCTGACGAGAACACCGTAAGCAATGTGAACCAGCTACGCGGAAGCTTCTTCCTCATCGCAAGAGTGCCCGCAAGGAATATCGCGCCATACGCGCCGTCGCCTACGAGCATTGCGAAAAAGAGCGAGAAGTAGCACATGAACGGAACCGAGACGTCGGCTTCCGTGTACGCGGGAGCGATGCCAAGCCCGGAGAACAGCGCCTTCATCGGGCGGAATATCTTCGGCGGCTCAACGAGCGTCGGAGGAATCTCGCCCTCGGCTGGCTCGCGCAGAAGCGTTCCCCAGCCCATCTCGGCGGCGGCCGCGGCAAATGCGCCGCGCCCAGTCGCGGGAATCCAACCAGAGACGAACGCCAACTCGCCCTGCTCGCCGACGAGCTCCTTCGCAGACTCGAACGCGATCTTGTCGGCAAGAGCCGGATACTTCTTCACAATTGCATTCTCGTCGCTGCCCGCGAGCTTAGCGATGTCTATGGTAATGCGGTTCTCGATGCGGCCAAGCTTCTCGCGCATCTTCGAAAGGCGCATTGGCGGAAGCGTCTCCGGAAGCGGCACCACGTCGCGCAAACCATCAACGTCCTTCAGCAGCTGCTCCGCAAGCTCAGGGTCGAAATCGCCGTAGGGCTCGTATGTGCGGATCGTCCGCTCGAGCTCGTCCTTTGCGGACTTATGAGTCTCGCGATCGGCTTCGATGGCGAGGATGTCAGCAACGGAACGCTCGTGGATATTTATGTCCTTCTCCTTGCCGCGCGCCTTGAGAATGAGGCGAACCGCCTTCTCGGCATCTGCCGCAGCACCCTTCGCTGCCGCTACGGTAGCGCCCTGCGCCGAGGAAAGATCGAGATGAACCGCGCCGAGGTCACGAAGCTGCGTCAGCGTCTTGTCCTTCTCCCTGGCAAGGCACACGAGGTCGAGATGGAGCATCTTCACTATCATGCAGCCACCTCGCTTTCGGGAACGCGCGACTTCGCGATCTTTCCGCGCGTGACGGCCGCGGTCTGCTCGTCGCCAAGCGCGATCTTGATAACGCGGATCGCCTCCTTGCACTGGGGAATCTTGACCTTCTCGAAAAGGTTTACGCGCTGGGAAGTCTGGCGAAGCTCCTCAGTGACGAGCCGCCTCTGTTCTTCGTATACCTGGCGTTCGCACTGGAGGGAGAGAATCTGCGTCGTGACCTCGACCGCATCGTCGACCCACGCGGGCGTAGCCCATGCGTCGATCTCCTTCACGTCGGTCTCTATCGACTCGAACGTCGGTATCGCGACGCCAGCGATGTTGGACTCACCCTTCTTGATGTTCTTCACGCTGACGAGCCCAGGAAGCAAATCTTCGTCGGTCGCAAAGAGGCCGACCCACTTGTTCAAGCCCTCGCGAACAGCGCGCTCTTTGGCGCTCACGGCCTCGGCCTTCGCTATGATGCCGGCAATCTCGCTCTGCAGCTGCTGCTTCTTGAGCTGAAGCATCGGCAGGAAGCGCTGGAAGCGCTTTAGCGCATCCGACTGAGCCTTGAGTTCCGTTTTCGTTAGCTTGACCTTGGCCATTGTTGATATTATACCAAAAATAACGGTAGCAAGGCGTCTTTCAGAAGAACAAATCGCGCTCGCCGCGGCAAGTTGCCTCGTACTGCTTCATCACGGCCGGATAGAACTTCGGCACCCACTCCTTGATGCCCGCAAGCTCCTTCTCGATAAGCGCGTCGCCAATCTTGCGCGTCTCGTCAGAGGCGAAGTCGTCAAGCCACTCGCGGAAAGTGAGCACCGCATTGATCTTGCAGAACTTACCCTCGCGACCGGTCTTGAGGGCGTCCATGATGCAGCCGCCCGTCCTGCCGCAGCGGTAGCCTGCCGTGCAGAAGCTCGTGATCGTGCCGCGCGAGGCGAGGTAGCGAACCATTTCGTCGAGGGAGCGCGTGTCGCCGAGCATGAACTGCTGGCGGTCCTTCTCCTGGTGCGCCTCATTCTCGAAATCGCTGTAGCCCTTGATCGCGATGTTGCTGGAGCAGTCGAGCTGCGTCATGCCGTAGCCGAGGACGCGGTTGCGGCTCGCGGGGCTTTCGCGCGCGGTGATGATGATTCCGGTATAGGGAACGGAAAGTCGCGCGAGGACAATGATCTTCGCAAACGTGTCGTCGTCGATCAGCCACGGGCTCTCCTCGGGAACATTCGTGCCGCTCGCGGGCTCGAGGCGTGGGAACGAAAGCGTATGCGGACCGATGTTGAACCAGCGCTCAAGATCGCGCGCGTGCATGACGGTCGCGAGAAGTTCGTAGCGCCAGTCGCAGAGTCCGTAGAGGACGCCAAGACCGACGTCGTCGACTCCCGCCTCCATACAACGGTGGAAGCATGTCGTACGCCAGTCGTAGTTGCCCTTCACGCTCCACGCCGGATGCATCGACTCGTAGAGCTTGCGATTGTAAGTCTCCTGAAAGACCTGGAACGTGCCGATGCCAACAGACTTGAGGACGCGCAAGTCCTCGACGGGAAGCGGCGCCGCATTGATGTTGACGCGGCGAATGCCGACAGGCGCGCCAGTCTTCGGCGCCTTTACCTGGCGGTTGTAGCAAGTCTCGATCGTCTCGGCGATGTATTCAGTCGATGTCGTGGGATGCTCGCCGTAGACGGCGATGAGGCGCTTGTGACCGATGCGACCCGCGAGGACGTCGATCTCTTCCTTGAGCTCGTCCATCGTAAGGATGCGGCGCTTCTGCTCGGCGTTGCCCTCGCGGAAGCCGCAGTAGCGGCAGCCGTTCACGCAGGCGTTGGCGACGTAGAGCGGCACAAAGACGACGATGCGGTTGTCGTAGACTTTCTTCTTGATGCGGTCGGCAGCCGCGCTCATCTCTGCGAAGAGCTCTGGGTCGTGGACGGCGGACATGAGCACCGCCGTCTCTTCGGGGAGCAGAGTCTCACAAGTCGACTCACTCTTTGCGATTATTTCCCTGACGCGCACGGGGTCTGCGGGCTTCTCGGCGATGTCCGAGATGCAGCGACAGATTTGTGCGTCGTCGATGAAATGTTTGCCGCTGGGGAGATACTTGTCGATCTCTTCCTGCACAATGAAGTTACGCGTATAGTCCGCCGCGTCCTTGAACTTCCTTATCTTCGATACATCCGCCATGTTCTGAAACTTTCCTCCAACGCCCTGTTCGGTGCGTTAATGACATATTATACCATAATTAGCACCGCCCGAACGCCTAGCCCGCTTGTTTGAGAATGGGGGCAAGTTCAAGGCCTTTCGGCCGCCGAGAAGGACGCCGAGATTCAGCGAGACTGGACCGCAGTCGCGGCGACAGTCGAGACGATGTCGTCTACCGAGCAGCCGCGCGACAGGTCGTTGCAGGGCTTCGCGAGACCCTGCAGCACGGCGAAGCACGACGCCTTGCCAATGCGCTGCGTGATCTTGTAGCCGATGTTGCCCGCCTGGAGGTCGGGGAACACAAAGACGTTCGCGCGACCCGCAACGGGGCTCCCCTTCGCCTTGGACGCCCCGACTTCGGGGACGATCGCCGCGTCAAACTGCATCTCGCCGTCAAGCGCGAGGTCAGGAGCGAGCGAATGGGCGATTTCCGTCGCCTCGCGCACCTTGTCGACAAGCGCATGACTGGCGCTCCCCTTCGTCGAGAAGGAAAGAAGCGCAACGCGCGGCTCGGCAATACCGCAGAGAGTGCGCGCCGTTTCCGCGGACGCAATCGCGATGTGGGCGAGCTCTTCAGCCGTCGGGCAGGGATTGACGACGCAATCGGCATAGACGAGAAGCCCGTCCTCGCCGAGAGAGCGGTCAGGGCACTCCATCAGGAAACTCGAAGATACGAGCTTCATGCCTGGAGCAGTCTTGATTATCTGCAGCGCGGGGCGCAGCATGTCGCCAGTGGAATGGACGGCGCCCGAAACAAGTCCGTCGGCATCGCCCATCTTCACCATCATCATGCCATAGTACATCGGGTCCGCAGCGAGCTTTGCAGCCGCTTCCTCGGTGAGGCCCTTCGCCTTGCGAAGTTCGTAGAGCGCCGCGGCGTAAGCGTCGAGCTTCGCCTTGTTGGAAGGAGCTTCGATCTGCTCCTTAGTGAGCAGGATCGGCTCCGCAATTCCCTCGTCCTTGATTATCTTCGCCGCCGCGACAGTGCGCGGCTCGTCGCCCTCGGGGAGGACAATGCGCTTGACGCTCTTCCGCGCCTTTTCCTTGATCTTCTCTACCAGGTTCATCGAGTTTCTCCTTTTACAATCTCGCCCGATTTACGAAATACACGGCGCCGACCATGCAGAGAAAGGCCCAGAGATAGTCCCAGCGCCATTTCTCGCCCATGAAGAGCAGCATGAACGGGACGAACACGCAGACGGTTATCACTTCCTGTATGATCTTGAGCTGCGCCACGTTAAGCCCGCTCGCCGCGCCAAGCCTGTTGGCGGGCACCGCGATGACATACTCGATCAGGGCGATGAGCCAGCTAATAAGGATTATCGCATAGACCGGCCAGCTCGCCTCGCCCGGCTTCTGCAGCCGCAAGTGCCAGTACCACGCAAAAGTCATGAAGAGGTTGCTGCAAACGAGCATCCCGACAGCCGTCGCCACGCCAACCTTTGATGTCATTTCCGCCTCGCCCTTACAGTCCGATGTCGCCGAAGCCGGGCCAGACGTTTCTGCCGCTGTAGGCCTGGGCCTTAAGTTCGCCGCGCAGAACCTTGAGCGCGGGAATCGCAAGCGCCTCCTGCTCCATCTCGCCCGGATAGACCTCGATTGGCGCGATAAAGCCGCAACGCGTCTTGATGCCGTCGACGATATCCTGGAATCGGACGAGCCCACCTGTGAGGAGAATCGCGTCGACCTTGCCGCACAAGACAGCCGACATCTCGCCGATCATCTTGCAGATCTGGTAGATCATCGTGTTCCAGACGAGCGTAGCCTTTTTGTCGCCCTTCTCGACGAGCGCATGGATCGTGTCGGAGTTGGAGGTGCCGAAGAGATCGACAAAACCACCGGCGCGCGAGCACCTTAGCCGCACGTCCGCGACGGAGTGCGCCTCGATGTAGTCGAGAAGCTGGAGAACAGGCACCGAGCCGATGCGCGTCGGCGTAAATGCACCCTCGCCGTCGGCACCCATATTGCCGTCGACCATTTTCCCGCGCTCATGCGCCGACACCGTGATGCCGCCATCTATGTGAGCGACGATGAAATTGCAGTCCTCGTACTTGCGCCCCATTTTCGCGGCGTGAAATTCGGCGACCGCCTTCTGATTGAGGACATGAGAGTGCGAGACGCGGTAGATGCCCTTGATGCCAGTAAGACGCGCGTAGTCGCAGTATTCGTCGACGTTCGTGGGATTGAGGGTGAACGCCGGCTTCTCGTATTCCTGGGCAAAGGTCCAAGCGAGCATGACGCCGAGCTTCGCGGGGTGCTCAGAACCGCCGACCGCCGCAACAGTGTCGTCGTAAAGCTTCTTGTCAATCGCCGTGATTCCGCCGGGCTGCGTGCAGGCGCTGCCGCCACGCCCGACAAACGCGTCGATCGACCGCGGGCTGACGCCCTCTGCCGAGAGCATGTCGAGGATCACGCCCTTGCGGAACGGCACCTGGTCGTTCACATGGGGGAACGAAAGCAGGACCGACGAATCGTGGAAAAGACTTTTCTCGAAAAGGCACGTCTCGTTCTCGAAAAGGCTCACCTTAGTCGAGGTAGAGCCGGGATTTATAACGAGCAGCTTGAATTTCTCTTTTGACATTGCAGCATTATACCATTTTAGATTCCGGCGATTCGTGTCTGCCGGTTACACGAGGAAATACAGCCAAGATATATCAGTAGCCGCAGTCCATAATCGACTTCTCGAAACCGAACGTGGAGGCGATGAGGGCGGCGCGTATCCACATGCCGTTTCTCATCTGGCGCCAGTACATTGCGCGCGGATCGTGGTCGCAACATGTCGCGATTTCGTCGCGGCGCGGCAGAGGGTGCATGATTATGCCGTCCTTCGGAAGAAGCTTCAGTTCCTCTGCGCCAAACTTGAAGCGCGACGTGTCGATTCTCGCGGAAGCGCCCTTCGACTCGTCCCATTCGTCCTGAATGCGCGTCATGTAGACGGCATCAGCCGTGCGGACCGAGGCGCGGAGGTCGTCGGTCACCTCGAAGTCGACGCCCTTCTTAGCAAGGACCATCACGACGTCGGCGGGAACCTGGAGTTCCTGCGGCGCAACAAACACCTGACGGACGTTCTTGAAGTTGGTAAGAAGGTAGGAAAGCGAACGAACCGTGCGCCCGCGCATCAAGTCGCCGCAGAACACAACAGTCTTGCCGTCGATGCCGTCCCTGTTCTCGAAGGAGCGGAAGAGCGTGTAGATGTCGAGAAGCGCCTGCGTCGGGTGCTGGTCCTTGCCCGAACCGGCGTTGAGGATAGGAATCGGGCGCGACGAATTCGAGAGCTCCCACGCCATCTTCTCGGCAAGACCCTGCTCTGGCGAGCGCATGATTATCATGTCGAAGTAAGACGAGAACGTGCGGATCGAGTCTTCGTGGCTCTCGCCTTTGAACTCGGAGGATGTCGCCGCATCACGCACCGAACCGGTCGTCACGCCGAGAATCTGGCACGCCGCGAGGTGCGAGAGAAACGTACGCGAGCTCGGCTGGGAGAAGTAGAGCATTGCGCGCTTGTGCGCGAGGACGTTCTTGAGGTAGAGAGCGCCTTCCTTAGACTTGTTGATGAACCTGATTCGGTTCGCGAGGGCGCAGAGCCGTTCTAGAATGGGTCTATCGAACTGCTGCGCGAAGAGCGTGTGGTAGGGCATCCCATCGCCATCGGCCCTTTCAAGATATGTGCGCTTCGCCTCGAGCGGAAGCGCGTGAAACTCGTTCCAGCCGATGTCCGTAAGTCTTGCCATAAAAAAGTCCTTTGAAGGTTTCGAATATTATACCAAAAAAAGAACCGACGCTCCGAAGCGCGTCAACCCGACTGGGCTGTCCTGTGTAGCGTGCCTTCCAGTGTGCGGTCACGGTCGGGGCAACCGTGCTCGCCCTTTGAGGCGGGCGCCTTGCCCGTCCTTCGACCCGCTCGCCGTATACATATACGGCTTCGGGGTCGAGTCCTGTGTAATCCGCCTCGCCTAAAAGGGTTCCGCTCGGCAAGACCCCGACCGTGACCGCGCAGTGCATCCTCGGGTGCTGGGCTAACGACACATGCGTTCGTCTCTCCCTTCGGGGAAAAGCGCGACTCCTCCCGCGCGCTGCATCCACCGTTCGCTGCGCGATACTTCGTCGGCGGAATACCGCCTCCTTGTCTCGCTTGCGTCCGTTGGCGCATCACGCGAACTGTCGTCGCGCCGTTCCCCTGCGCTCGCTCCTCACACATGCGCCATTAGCCCGACCTTCCGCTATGGCGCGTTTTTCTTCGTAGCTTTTGCGCTCACCGACTCATCGTCGGCTCGCTTAACCTTGTCCGTGTCAGATTTGCCGCGATGATTTTTGCTATAATATTTACATCTCGCGAGGCAGTATGCGCGGGGTCATAGTCCGGAAAATTGGAGTTGATTTGATGAGTTCTGCATCAATAAATAAATGCGATACACAGCGTTGGAAGCAAGATGTGAGAGATTCTGTTTTGCTTTATAACGACTGGTTTGTTCGCTTTGCGCCTGCTGCATATAGGGGTGCACGTGCTTCTTCCATTGATAACGTCGTAGAAGCTTTCGAGAAATCTGGATATTTTCGAGACATTTCGGTTGAGCTTTTGAAAGAGGCACCTCAAATATTGGCAATTCTTCGCATGGCTACAATGCCGCCTCTTGCACGAGATAGGCTGGCAGGTCTTTCAGATGTTCCAAACACTCTGATAAAGAAGCTTGAATCAGGCGAGATCCCTGCGAAGCATGTAAATTCGCTTGAGAAAATAATCAAAGTAATAAGGCAACTTTTAGACAAGGATTTGATGCCGTGGCTTGCAGGGAAAAGCAGACCTTCTCGCGACGATCTGACAATCGCAAAGGCCATTATTGGCGATCGTATTTGTGGTTCGATAGCCGATCCACACATTCGAAATGCGCAAGAGCGTCGCCAATTGGAGAAGATAGGCGATTTCTTGAGACGGCGGCTATATCGCTTCGTGAAGCCAAAAGACGTTAAGGACATCAGGTCAATGCAGCCGGGCACATTTTCCTATCATCTGAATGTGCCAGTAAAAGTTGGCAGCAGCGCAAAAGTCAATATTCCTGCAGATGTTGTCATCATGCGGAAGAATGCGCCAAAAGGCAGCTTGCCAATTTTCATCGAGTGCAAATCCGCCGGGGATTTTACGAATACAAACAAGCGGCGCAAGGAAGAAGCTGTCAAGATGGCACAGTTAACGGATACATATGGGAAAAGCGTGGAGTTCGTGCTTTTCCTTTGTGGATATTTCGATAGCGGCTATTTGGGCTATGAAGCTGCGGAGGGTATTGATTGGGTTTGGGAGCATCGCATTGAAGACTTGGAGAAAGCCGGTGTTTGACGAGACCGACATTGAATTGCGGCGAGACGAATTGCAGCATTTCCTTGATGCGCAGAAGTCGCATTCAGCGCGCAACAAAATGGGGCAATTCGCAACGCCATTTCCGTTGGCCTATGACATTATGCGTTTCGTTGCAGGATTGTTGCCAAATAGAAAAGTGTTGTTTCTTGAGCCGGCGTTTGGAACAGGAGTTTTTCTTTCCGCATTTATAAGTGCGATCGGGCGCGAACCTGCTAAAGCGCTTGGTTTTGAAATCGATCCCCATTATTGTTCACCGGCAAAAAAGCATTGGTCATGTTCAAAGGCCGAGATCAAGTGTTCGGACTTCCTTCGTCAGACGCCCGATCGACTTTTCGATCTTATAGCAACCAATCCTCCTTACACGCGTCATCATCACATTTCCTCGGAAGACAAAGTTTGGTTGCAAAAGGCCGTATTGTCCGAAACTGGAATCAAAATTTCTGGCTTGGCAGGGTTGTATTGCCATTTTCTCATGCTTTCGACAAAGTGGCTTGCTCCTGATGGGCTCTCTTGCTGGCTCATACCATGTGAATTCATGGATGTCAATTACGGGGTGGCGGTAAGGCGCTATCTCTCCGAGAACGTTGAGCTTATTCGCATACATCGTTTTAATCCCGATGATCTTCAGTTCGCCGACGCTCTTGTGAGCTCTTGCGTCGTCGTTTTCCGGAACCGTCGGCCATCGGAGAGGCACCATGCCGAGTTTTCCTCTGGAGGAAGCATCATTTCCCCAAGGCACATGCGAACGGTATCTATTGAGACGTTGAGACAAAACGGAAAATGGATTCCGCATTTTTCGAAGAGTCCGAAAGCTTTGCACACTGGTGGTAAGACTCTTGGCGACTATTTCTTTGTCAAGCGCGGAATAGCGACGGGGGACAATGGCTTTTTCATCTTAGACGAAGAAGGTGTCTTGCGGCACAATATTCCCAGTCGCTTCCTTCGGCCTATTTTGCCAGGGCCACGTTATGTAAAAGTGGACAGGATAAAAAGCGACAACGGAATCCCCGAGCTGGGACGAAAGATGTTCCTCTTTTCGTGCGATCTCCCGAAAGAAGATTTGCGAAAAGATTACCCGTCTGTATGGCAGTATATTTGCGATGGCGAGGCACGAGGTGTCAACGAAGGGTATATTTGTTCACGACGTTCACCATGGTATTCGTGTGAGAAACGCGACGCAGCCCCAATTGTAGTTCCGTATATGGGACGAGGTGCTGATGATGGTCGGCTTTTCAGATTTATCCTGAATGAGTCGGAGGCAATCACGACCAATGGTTATTTGATGCTATATCCCAAAATGGATTTTGCCAAAAAGCTGAAAAATAGGTCAACTCTCGTGTCAGTGTGGAAAGCCCTGAACAGTATTCCTACTGAAACGCTTGTTTCAAGTGGAAGGACATATGGCGGAGGACTTCATAAGCTTGAGCCACGAGAGTTGATGCGCGCACCGGCAAGCGACGCTATTTCAAATATTTAATCGCTTATCTACATAAGGTGCTGAACGATTAATCAACTGTCAGCAACGGATTTGCCGGGCGGTTGCCGTGTGCAGTTAAGCGAGCCGACGATGAGTCGGGGAGCGCAGATGCTACGAAGAAAAACGCGCCATAACGGAAGGTCGGGCTAACGGCGGATGTGTGAGGAGCAAGCGCAGGGGAACGGCGCGACGACAGTTCGCGTGATGCGCCAGCGGACGCGCGCGAGACGAGAAGCCGGTATTCCGGCGACGAAGTATCGCGCTGCGGACGGTGGATGCAGCGCGCGGGAGGAGTCGCGCTTTTCCCCGAAGGGAGCGACGAACACATGCGTCGTTAGCCCAGTTCCCGAGGGTGCCAAGCGCGGTCACGGTCGGGGCCTTGCCGAGCGGAACCCTTTTAGGCGAGGCGGATTGCACAGGACTCGACCCCGAAGCCGTATATGTATACGGCGAGTGGGTCGAAGGACGGGCAAGGCGCCCGCCTCAAAGGGCGAGCACGGTTGCCCCGACCGTGACCACACATTGGAAGGCAAACCAGCACTGCACATAAAAACTATCGAGCCGCGGAAGCGCCAAGCTATCCGCGCGGATGGAACCGGCGGTGGATGTCGCCGAAGCGCGCCGCGTCGACATGCGTGTAGATCTGCGTCGTCCCGATGTCCGCATGTCCAAGAAGCTCCTGTATCGCACGGATGTCCGCGCCGTGCTGGAGCATGTGAGAGGCGAAGCAGTGCCTGAGGACGTGCGGGGAAATGCGCTCAGGAGCGATATCTGCAGCAACGGCACGCGCGCGGATCATCTTAAAGACCGCCTGGCGCGTAAACGGTTTCTTGAGCCGAGTGACAAAGACATGCGACACGGAAAGGTCGCCTTTCGTAAACACGTCGCGCGCCGAGGCGAGATACGCCGTGAGCGCCCTTCCCGCGGCCTTGCCAATCGGGACAACGCGCTCCTTCGAGCCCTTGCCGAGAATGCGAAGAAGCTCGCCGTCGGCCATAATGTCCTCGACCTTCATGCTGCAGACCTCGCTAACGCGAAGCCCGCAACCGTACATGACCTCGAGCATCGCGCGGTCGCGCAGGTCGCGGGGATCAGTTCCGTCGACCTTGTCTATCATCCTGAAAGTCTCTTCTTCGGAAAGGACACGAGGGAGGACCTTCCCCTTCTTCGGAGGGTCGAGAAGCGCGGCAGGGTTTCTTTTTATGTAGCGCCGCTCTTCGAGGAACTTGAAGAACATCCGAATTGCCGCAGTGCGCCGCGCCCGTGTAGAGGACTTGCGTCCGCTCGCCCGCTCCTCGCCAAGAAAGCCCGCTATGTCCTCGCGTTTAACGTCTGCCGCGGCGGATATGCCGCGCTTTTTCAAGTATTTCGAAAAGAGCCGCAGATCCCTCGCGTATGCCGCGCAGGTATTCTCGGCCATCGACCGCTCGAAGCGGAGCGACCCGATAAAGGCCTCGATGTCAGAGTCTGGCAATGAAGTCCTCCACCAAGGCGCGCATCGCCGGCTTCGCGGCTTCTCCGGCGGCGATGACTTCTTCGTGGCCAAGCGGACGCAGCGCGATCCCTGCGGCAAGGTTGGAGACAAGCGAAAGCCCAGCGACCTTCATACCGCACGCTTTTGCAAAGACGGCTTCGGGCACGGTCGACATGCCGACAACGTCTGCGCCCTGCGCCTTGTAGGCGCGAATCTCTGCGGGGGTCTCGTACGCAGGCCCGACATTATAGGCGTAGGTGCCGTCCATTACGCGGAGTCCCAGGCGGTTCGCGCCTGCGTGAAGAAGCTCTGCGAGGCGACGCGTGTAAATCTCGGTCATGTCGGGGAACCTCTCGCCCCATTCTGGGCGATGCGGGCCGATGAGAGGATTCGCGTTGATGAGGTTGATGTGGTCGCGAATGATAACAAAATCGCCTGGCCTGAGCGCAGGGTTTATCCCGCCCGAGGCGTTCGTCAGAAGAACCGTTCCGCAGCCCATGCGCCGCATCATCTCTATCGGGAGAACGACTGGCTCCCAGCCGACCCCCTCGTAGTAGTGCCTGCGTCCGCACCACGCCGCAATTCTCTTTTCGCCGCGGCGATATAGGACAAACTCGCCCACATGTCCTGCGACCGTGGACGCCCCGAAACCGGGGATATCGGCGTATGACGCGCGGAATATCACCTCGTCCATCTCAAGCGCCTCGCCCCAGCCAGAGCCAAGCAAGATTCCAAGATCAATTGCCCTATCAAAGCAGTTGTCAGGAAAATACGATGCTGCCTTGTCAAAAAACGAAACGTTCATCGTTATGCTCCTTTCCCTTTGCCGACCACGGGCCAGCAGTTAGATTCAAAGCCGTCATACGGGCAGTTGCGCGAGAGCGAGGCGAACTTTGCGACCTCGATTACGCGCCACTCGCCAACCTCGACCACAGTTTGCCGCGCATCGTCGAGACGAGCTGCCGCGCGAGGCGAGAGAATCCCCCGCGGCATCTTCCACCATGCCTGCGCCCAGGCGTCTGGCGACATTCCCTCGCCTTCCACCATCGTGACCCAAGTAAGCGGTATCGCCGCCTCAAGTCCGATAATGCCGTTCGCGCTCCCGGCAAAGCCAAGTGACTTCTTCGCCGCAGGGTGCGGCGCATGATCCGTCGCAAACATGAGAACGCCGTCCTTCACGGCGCGGCGAAGCTCTGCGCGGTCTTCGTTATTTCCTAGAGGCGGCGCCATCTTGTAGTTGGCATCGTCGCGCGGAATCTCCTCGCACGAAAGAAGAAGATGGTGCGGTGTCGCTTCGGCGGTAACAGGGAGCCCTTCTTTCTGCGCGTCGCGGACGAGCGCAACGCCCTCGGCCGTGGAAATGTGCTGAATATGTAGACGGCATCCCGTCACGCGGCAGATCGCAAGGTCGCGGCGAATTGCGACAGTCTCGGCAGAGACGGGAATAATCGGGAGATGCCGTATCCGCGCGAGATCGCAGTCGCGGATCACGCCATTACCCAGCTCCTTAGGATCCATCGCGTGTTCACAGATGCACATGCCAAGCGCGGCGGCGCGGCGCATCGCCTCTTCCATCGCCTTGTCATCGGCAACATACGAGCCGTCATCGGTGAAGAACGCAGCGCCCTCCTCGGCAAGCGCTTCGAGCTCTGCGACCACATGTCCGAGCCGTCCCTTCGTTATGCATGCGGAAGGGAGAAGAATCGTTTCCGCGCCAGCGTCACGCGCGGCCTTCCGCTGATAGTCCATCCACTCTGGCGAGTCGCAGGCTGGAGTCGTATTGGGCATCGTGACGACCGCGGCAAATCCGCCGCGCCGCGCCGCCTCAAGGCCAGACGCAGTCGTCTCCGCCTCTGGAATGCCAGGGTCGCGGAAATGGACGTGTACGTCGATGAAGCCAGGGAATGTCAGTGTCTTGTTCATTAGCCGAAAAGATCTCCTTGAACTGGAGCGGCGACCGACGGCTTTTCGTCGGCAGGCTGCTCCGCCTTGTCAGATGAAGTTGACCCGAGAAGCTCGAGAAGCCGCGCTTCGTCTATCACCTCGGTGCCAAGCGCACGCGCTTTTTCTGTCTTCGTCGCGCCGACGTTCGCGCCAGCGATCAGGTATTTCGTTTTTGACGTGACAGCACTTTGGACAATGCCGCCCGCCTTCTCGATTAGCGCGGCATATTCGCCGCGCGGACGGCTCAGCGTTCCAGTAAGAACGCAGCCAGCGCCTACGAGCGGACCAGTCGTCGCGACCGCGGCACGTGCGCCGCGCTGAGGATCGATGCCAAGCGAAAGCATGCGGTCGAGGAATGCGCTTCCGTATTCACTCGCGAAGAAAGAGAGAACCGCCTTTGCCGCCTCAACCTTGATGGCGAGAATCTTGCGCTCCTTGCCCTTCTTCGCGTCGTTCTCGATGACATTCTTGAGAACGGGGCTGTCCTTGAGGTCGCTGAACTTCTCGTGTTCTGCCGCGATATCCTTCGCAACCGTGACGCCAACCTGCGGTATGCCAACAGCGAAAAGCCATCTCTCGAGTGGCAACTCCTTCGCATCAACAACGGCATTCTTTAGGTTAAGCGCGTTCTTGCCGAATTTGCGAGGCGCATCCTTTTCACCGACGTCGAGACCAGCGAGTTCCGAATAGTCGAGTGTGAAGAGATCGAGAGGATCCTTTACAACACCCTTTTCGACAAGGATGTCCGCGATCTTGCCGCCGAGCGCTTTCAAGTCGAGTGCGTTGCGACTCGCAAAATGTTCAAGCCGGCGGCAGAGCTGCGCGGGACATGCGGGATTCATGCAGCGCGTCGCGACTTCGCCTTCAAGACGCGCAACCGCTCCGCCACAAACGGGACACGCCGTAGGCATTGTAAAGACGATTTCAGCGCCTGTGCGCTTTTCAGGAATTGAAGACTCGATAGCGGGAATTACATCACCAGCCTTTACGAGCCAGACGCGGTCGCCTATGCGAACGTCCTGGCGCGCGATCTGGTCGGCGTTGTGGAGGGTCGCGCGGGAGATGACCGACCCAGCGAGCGGAACGGGCTTCAGCTCCGCGACAGGCGTCAGAATGCCGGTGCGCCCAACCTGCACCGTGATCGCCTCGACAGTCGTCTCCGCGCGCTCGGGCGCATATTTGTATGCGCGCGCCCAACGAGGGCCGTGAGCGGTCGCGCCGAGGACTTCGTAGAACTTGCGCTCGTCAATCTTGATGACGGCGCCGTCGATCTCGAAGCGGAAGGTGTGGCGAAGCGTCTGAAGTTCGTCGATCGCAGCAAACACCTCGTCTATCGTCTTGCAGGACTTGGACCACGGCGCGACGGGGAAGCCCCACTTCGCAAACGCCGCGACCATTTCGCTGTGAGAGGCGAATCCGTCACAACCTACACCGCCAGCGTTGTAGATTACGACATCGAGTGGACGCTCGGCAGTGACACGCGAATCGAGCTGTTTCAAGGAACCGGCGCAGGCGTTCCTCGGATTTGCAAAAGTCTCGAGCCCAGCGGCTTCCTGACGAGCATTAAGCTCGACAAAGCCCTCGCGCGTCATGTACGCCTCGCCGCGCACTTCAAGCTCACGCGGAGCGTCTGGCGGGAGAACTTTAGGAACGGTCTTGATTGTGTTCACGTTCGCCGTTATGTCGTCACCTACAAGACCGTTGCCGCGCGTAGCGGCGCGGACGAGCCGACCACCTGAGTAGCGAAGCGAAAGCGAGATACCGTCAATCTTCGGCTCGACGAGATACGTGAACCCCTCGACCGTCTTCCTGACAAACGCATCAAACTCGGCAAGCTCATCTTTAGCATGGGTCTTGTCCAAAGACTGCATCGGCGGGTCGTGCTTCACTTTCGCAAAGCCCTCGAGAAGCCCTCCCGCGACATTCTGAACTGGCGACGAAGCGTCGGCGAACTCGGGGAAATCCGCCTCAAGCTTCAGGAGTTCCTGCTCCCAAAGGTCGTAGTCGCGGTCGCCTACCGTCGGCTGGTGAAGGTCGTAATAGTCATGGTTGGCCTTCTCGATGAGGGCCCTCAGTTCCGCGATCCTCGCCTTTGCGTTTGCCTTGTCCATTAGTCGCTTGAGCTCTTGTAGCGGATTTTGCGCTTGCCGGAGGGGGAGACGTGGAGAGGAGATGACGCATGCTGTTGGCGTTCGAGGGCTATTTCCTCTTCGGTGCGGACGTGGCTTTCGGCGCGCTTCTTAGTGACAAGAACGGAGCGGCGATAGCCTTCGTGGGCGAGAAGCCCCATAAACGCCCGGGCGGGCTTCAAGTTGTGTTCGGACTCTCCATCGATGAGGATGTGAATCACGCGATCTGTGGGCACGTCATAGCTCTTGAGGATTGCAGGCACCCTTCTCGGATCGACATAGCGCTCACCGATGAGAATGCCCTTAGTCGAATAGCGAATCGAGGGATGCGCGGCGTCAAGCACGATGTCGCCGTAGTCGTTCGAGGCGCACCCCGTGCAGACGAGGCACATGTAGACGACAGTGCCAGCAACGATGCTGAGAAGCGCGTTGCGACGCCACAGCTGAAGCGCGACCACGAGAACGCCCGCGAGGTAAGGCCATGCCGTCTTCCACTGGAGACCCGAATACGAATAGAAGATAAGAGCGGCGATTATCACCGGCGACACGAGATCGCCAAAGCGCGAAACCCACTTCGGAAGATTCCTGTCGCGGCCGGCGAAGAGCACAAACGGCAAGGCCCGCAGCGCGTAGTTCACGAGGAACCCGACGGCCACGATGCCCAGCATGTATACGACTTCGCTCTTCATTTCGCTGCGCGAGATTCCAAGATGGCACCGACGCGGACTGCGTCTTCAGGCGTGTCTACGCCAACGCCCTCGTCCTCGGTGCGGACTACCGCGATCTTCGCGCCCATCCAGAGCGCGCGAAGCTGCTCGAGCTTTTCGGTCTTCTCCAGCGGACACGGCGGTTCCGCGATGTACTTCTTAAGGAACGCGCCGCGATAGGCGTAGATACCGAGGTGGCGGACGTAAAGGGATTGAGGGCGCGAGGGGTTGAGCGAGAAGTCGGGCTCGCTGTCGCGGTCGCAGGGAATGGGCGCGCGGGAGAAATAGAGAGCGCCGTCGTCGCGGTCAAGCACGACCTTTACCACGGTCTTCGCCGCGAAGTCAGAGGCGTTTTTGATTGGCGTCACCGCCGTCGCCATGGACCAACGAGGATCGTCCTTGAGCTTTGACGCAAGCTGCTCTACGAGCGCCGGATCGATAAGCGGCTCGTCGCCCTGTATGTTGACGAGAATGTCGTCGTCGGCAAAGTCAGTGCCGAGATAGTTTCGCGCCGCACACGCAATGCGGTCGGTTCCGCTCGGAAGCTCCGACGGCGTCATTACCGCCTTGCCGCCGTGTTCCTCCACGGCCTTGACGATGCGCTCGTCGTCTGTCGCAACGAGGACTTCGTCGAGTCCCTTCGCCTTCTTGACCGCCTCTACAACCCAGGCGACAAGCGGCTTGCCAGCGAGGATTGCGAGCGGTTTCCCGGGAAAGCGGCTCGATCCGAACCGCGAGGGAATGATTCCATAGGTCTTCATAAGGCAATTATACCATATTTCCGACCCGCCGCGCCTCAAGACATGATCTTAAGCCAGACTCGCAGGAGTTCGGAGTCGCTCCACGCCTGGGCAGTGCAGCCCTTCTGCGCATGCGGCGCGTCGCCGTCGGCGTTTTCGCTGACATGGCAGATGGAGCCCACGTTCAGATTCTCGACGGACGACGCGAGAAGAGAAAGCGCGGAAGAGCGCGAGCACGCGCCTGTCTTGAAAAGCGCCTCGGCGTAAAGCGGAAACACCCAGCCCCAGACAGTCCCGTTGTGGTAGGCGGGCTTGCGCTTCGTGTCTTCGTCGCCGGCGTAAACGCCGCAGTAGAGCCTGTTGCCGGCGTTTAAGGAGCGCATTCCGCCTGGAACGAGCAGCTCCTCCGTAGACTCTATGATCGACTTGTCGTCGAGTATGCCAAGTGTTATGAGGAAGAGCTCGTTCGGCCGGACAGTATCCTCCAGCACCGCGTTCGCCGCGCTTTCGCCGCCTGGGGCGGAGAGGCAGTCGTAGTACCCCGGCGCGTCCTTGCGCTTGAAGAGCCGCTTCAGCGAATCGAGCGCCTTGTCCGCGAGTTCGCCGCGGCCAAGGAACCTGAGAGCGGAAATCCAAAGCGCCTGTATCTCGACGGGATAGCCGACGCGCGGCGTGCAGGCCGGATAGTTCGTGTCCATCCATGTGAAGTGAGACGGCGACCAGACGAGTGCACTTTCCTTGTCGACATGGATTCCGTTAGGAGTGCCCTTGATGTAGTTGTCGACTATCGACTCGCATGTCTTCTTAAGCGCAGTCATCTGGTTCGAGCAGCCGGCATCGCATATCTCCTGGACGCAGCGGATGAACCAGAGCTGCGCGTCGGTCGTATCGCGGTTCCCGGCGGTGTTGCCGTAGATGATGTTGGGGAGAGTTCCATTCTCCTCGAACGCGGCGAACGCCTTCAAGATGCGGACAGAGTCGGTGATCTTGCCCGCGGCGATCATGCCGCGCATGAATATGAAGGTGTCGCGCCCCCAGTCGAGGAACCACGGATAACCCGCGATCACCGTCTTGAGGTCGTCGCGCTTCACGATGAAGAGGTCGAGCGAGCGAGCGAGGACGTCGGGAACCGGAGCCGCCACGACCGACGGCAGCTGCTCGGCGCACCACCTGAACGGCGCGGCGGATTTGCCGCGGTTGGAGTCGCCTTCATAGACGCCGGTCATTACGACCTGTTCGCCTACCTTGAGGTCGGCCGATATCCACCCCGGACTGTAGAGGTCACCCGATCCGTCCTGCCCTCGCGCGGCTTCCTCGGAGTGCGAAACGCTATAGGACCACTGCGGCTCATGGTGGTACGCGCCGTTCTCCACCGTCATCTCGAACTTGCCTTCGTAAGGCGCAAAGGAGAACCCGCTTCCTATGTCGCGCGTCTTCGCCGGGAAAAGTTCTTCGAGCCCTGCGTAGGCCTTTGTCGTAGAATGGAAGCTTCTCCATTCAATGTCAGGACGAAAGACTATCCGCACCTGGTCACCAACGTCGTTGTCGCCGCGCTCGTAGCGCGAGACGACGAGCCGCGCGGCGTTCCTGCCCTCTGCGAGCGTGAGCACGAATGAGAACGAGGCGGAATGGCCCATGCCGCACGGAACGAGGAAATCCCAGCGCGCGCCGCGTCCCGCAGGGTCGGCGGTAAATGACGTCACGCACTTCGCGTCGATCTCGCGCATGTATCCCTCGCGCTGAAGCCAGCAGCGCGTACGCGTCCAGAGGTTCAGCCGGTCGGACGGCACGTCGGGATTCGGGTTTGCGGCGAGGATTGCGTCGTACTGGCTTCTTATCTCACCCCAGCCGAGGCGCATCTGAGATGCTGCGCCGGCGCCATTGGAAAGGATGGTCCTGTACTCGGGATGCTTGCGTACCTCGTCACCTGACAGGACGAGCTTCACCGCGGCAAGCTTTGGCGTCGGCGGGACGAGAAACTTCGCGCTCGTACGCATCGCCTTACCCTCGGGGTAGACGACGAGCATTATCTCGAGTTCGCGGCAGTGCGTGCCGTCGCCCTTGTAGTGAGGCGCGTCGAACATCGCCACGTGCCTCTTCCCGTCTGGGTGCGAACGGTAAACCCTAAGCGTCTTGCCGATCTCCGGGTCGATGAGGCGAACCCTGAAATGACATTCGGCGGAAACCTCCACCCATTCGTTCTCCGGCACGCACACTACGCGGCGGAGATCCCGCGGGAAGACCCAGTGGAAAGCGGGCTTTGGGAGCTTGGCATCCGGCGTCGCTGGCGCTTGGGCCTGGCTGGCCTTTGCCAATGTGGCGGAGGTGGCGAGGCAAAGGACTTCGCCAGGCTTCAGCGGCACGGGACCTGAGGTCTTGACCTTGCGCTCGGTGAGCAAGTCGAAGGCCTCGTCGTAGGGAAAAGCCGCGCGGTCCCAGTCGATCATCGCCGGTGCGCCGCAGTCGAGGTTGGCGAGAACAAGCACCTGCCTGCCAACCGCTTCGTCGCCTCCTTCGCGCACGACCGCAAGCGTGTTGCCCTCGCCGCGCGTGACGAGCGAGAGCCGGCTCGCGCCGGCGAACGTCGGGTCGCTTCTCAATATGTGGTTGAGCCTCGCGATCAGGTCGACCATGTTCGATTCGCTGTTCCACGCAAGGTCGTTCTTGCCGTGGACGTCGATCTTCTCGCGGCAGAACCATTCTACGCCATTGGCGATTCCCCATGCGCCCTGCCAGGAGAGAAGCGCCGCGAGCTGGACGCGGAGCTTCGCGTAGGTCTCGCCCTTCTTCGCGAGACGGTCGTTGTCGTGCGTCTCCGCGAAGTGGACGAGCGTGCCGAACTTCTCGCTCCTCGCGATCGCGCTTGGAAGATACCATTCGAAGGCACCGCGGTCGTAGGTCTGGAATATTTCGGAGTACGCCCAGTCGAGGTTTGCCACGGCGAGCAAGTCGTCGGTGAGCTTAAGGTCCCCGCCAAGCCCCTCAAGCATGAAGATCGTGTCGGGATACTCCTCCCTGACGCGAGAGACGATGTACTCCCACGTCTTGAGCGGAATCATGTACCCGGCGTCGCACCTGAAGCCGTCGACTCCGTTGCGGCACCAGAAGAGGAAGACGTCCGCCATGTAGGCGCGGAGCTCGGGGTTCGAGTAGTCGAGCTCAACAAGATCGGCCCACTTGACGCCCCACGCGCCCGGCGAGTGGAATCGGCCGTCCGCCTCGCGGCGGAACCAGTCTGGATGGTGCGTCTGAAGCGTCGACGCCCAGCCAGTGTGGTTCGCCGGAAGGTCGACGAGCAAAAGCCCGTGGCGCGCATGCACCGCGTCGATGAGCTCCCTGAACTGGTCGAGCGGAGTCGTGAACTCGTCGAACTCCGCCATCGCGGGATCGACCGAGAGAAAATCGGTTGCGGCGAACGGGCAGCCGTATTCGCCCATTACGGCGTACGTCGTCGGGACGGGGAAAGGCGGAAGCGTCTGGATGATGCGGAAGCCCATCCTGTCCATGATGTGGTCGAGACGACGCGCAACTTCGCGGAACGAGCCGAACTGCCGCGGGAAGACAGTGTATATCGTATTGTTCGCCCGCGTTTCCGCGCTCTCGACCTTGACATGGAGGTTGCGTCCCTCGGGCCATTCTGGGACGTTCGACCCCTCGGGGAAGAAGCACGCCTTGCCCGAAAATATGCCGACTTCGTCAAGAAGGATGTCGGCCTTGAAAACCCCCGGTTCCGTCTCCACGAGCGGAATGTCGGTCCATGCCCGGGCAAGCGGCGTCTCGCCGCGCTCCGTCTCAGCTATGATTTCGCGCCTGCGAACGCGGGCGCGGCCAATGTTCGTGCGAAACGCCGCGCGGCCCTTGCGCGGCGTTTCGAGCGTAAGCGTTACAGATAGCACGTCGCCGCGCCACCTGAGAAGAAACGATTCGGGAGCCGGAGTCTGGGTCATCATGCTGCGATATTATACCAAAATACCACCGTACGCGGGTGGAAGTTCATTTGCCTCGCGTTTTAGAGTCGCGTAGCGCGGGGCAACGCGCCCTTGCGCCGCCCACGGACGGACATCCGCCCGCCTTTCGGAAGCCTCGACGCTAATTCAACCACTATACAACCATTTCCTAACACCGACACGGACACGACCAACCGCCACTCAACCACAACCTTATCCCCAACCATTTCCCCAACCATCCAGCAACCGCTTTCCAACCCCGCACCAACCCTCGGGAACC
>JAZSOG010000025.1:0-266481 GCA_045536845.1 Kiritimatiellia bacterium
GCGATACGCGCCGCAATGCTTCGTCGGCGGGATACCGCCTCCTCGCCTTGCGACGTGTCTCACCGCGTATCCGACGAACCGCGTCGCCGCATGTCGCTCAGTTCGGCGCTCGCCCCCTCGTCCCTTGCCTCACCTTCCATAAGGCGCGTTTTTCTTCGTATCATCTGCGGCTGCGCGGCAAATGTGCCGCGCAGCCTTAGTTGTCGCGCGCCCCGCTTTTCGCGGCAGATTCGCCGCGCCCCTAACTGACGCTATTTGTCCCTAATTCGCCCCTGCCACTTCCTCGCGGCAAATGTGTCGCGATTTCGTCCGCGCCATAATCTCATTTCGCTGCGCTTGATTTTTATTATTGCGATTATTGCGATTATTGCGATTTGACGGCGAAAGATGGAATGTGGTATAATTTCCCTGTCTTGTGGGTGACCGCACGACATTGATCTTTTCCATACTCCCGGGTGCAGGGTGGCCCGGGACCGGCGGCACGCAAGACGCGGAGTCCGCCAAGGGCGGGTGGCAACATCCGTCGACGTACGCAACAGCGTATGACGCTTCAAGAAGAAATCGCCAATTTCATGAACTAAAGCGGAATACGAAGGTTGCGCTGCGTGAGCAATCACGTGGCGTGTCTTCTTATCATGTTTTAGTTCGGGCGTTTGGCGATGCCTTTCTTGAAACGTGAGAATGCAAGGCACGCCACTCTTCTTTTCTGCGCCGGGGGTGGAAGGTGCCTAAACGGCATTGAAGGCGTGGACGACAATGTTTTATAACGGCCATGAAGAGTGCAATCTCGCTATTTGTAACAGTAGCCTGTACCACCGTAATGTCAGCTACGTGGACAGATCCAGAAACGAGTTATACATGGACATATGGATCTCGCTTGGATTACTGGGAGGTTGTGAATTGGGTTTCTTCAAATGATTCTTACATACCTGCTATCTCACCGAAACCAAATGGGTTTCTGGATATTCCATCTTTTTTAGGTGGAAAACCTGTTACTGGCATTGGACCTAATGCTTTCTCAAAATGCGATGAGATGACGAGTGTTGCAATACCAAGTAGTGTGGCTATTATTGAAGAATATGCGTTTGTTGGTTGCAAGGGGTTGATGTGTGTAACGATACCCGACAGCGTGGTGAGTATAAAGAGATATGCATTTGCGGATTGCAGTGGGTTGATTGACGTGGCGATACCTGAGAGTGTGAGAAACATTGATGACGCTGTTTTTTATAATTGCAAAGGTATCAAAAAAGTTGCAGTGCCGCAATATGTATTAGACATGCAAATGTCAAGGGTGTTTCCATCTGCTAACATTACCAACGTTATGTTTACTTCTGCTATTACACACATAAATGGTTCAGCATTCAAAAACTGTAGCGGGCTCACGAGCATGATGATCCCTGATGGTGTGACGAGTATTGGTGGCTATGCGTTTGATTCGTGTTATGGCCTTACTAACATAATAATTCCTAGTAGTGTTACGAGCATCAAGCGTTATTCGTTCAAGTATTGTCATGGTCTAACGAGTCTAGCTATACCTAATAGTGTGACGAGCATTGAAGAAGGGGCGTTTGATCATTGTTATGGAATTACAAGCATAGTGTTCCCAGACTCAGCGAAAAGCATTAGTCCATATACATTTGCTGATTGTTATGGGCTTACCAACATTGCAATAGGTTGCAATGTTGTAGATATAGGAAGCTATGCCTTTTCCAATTGCCGCGGATTGACGAGCGTAACTATCCCAATTAGCGTAACGAACATCGGGAATTATGCATTTAATCAGTGTTCTGCGTTAAAAGACGTGTATTTGCCATTAGAGTTGCTTGGGAAACTCCATTCTTCCGTATTTTCAGGGTGTAGCGCTGATTTGAACATTCGATATTACGGCTTGGTCTCGGCTACATTTGATGCGAATGGAGGGAGCGGCGGCGGGTGCGTAACGCAGGAATATGGCTCTTTGCAGACCGCACCTGACGTATCTCGCGTAGGCTATACATTCACGGGCTGGTCGCCAGACGTTCCCACTACTGTTCCCGCGACTAACGTAACATATATTGCACAATGGGAGATCAATAAGCATATTGTGACGTTCGATGCCAATGGCGGCACGGGCGGGACAAGCGAGTTGCGGGACTACGGCACGGCTATCAATGCCCCTGTGGTTATGTGCCCATATGGGACGTTCAAAGAATGGTTGCCGTCTGTGGCCGCTACGGTGCCAGATCACGATGTCACATATGTCGCACAATGGGATATGAACAAGTATACAATGTGTTTTGACGCGAACGGCGGTGAAGGTGGATGCTGCGTGACGCAGGAATACAACACAATTCTCTCCGCACCAGAAGTGTCACGTTCGGGCTTCGCATTTTCAGGATGGCAACCAGCAGTCCCGGAAAAGGTGCCTGGAAGCAATGCTACATACATTGCACAGTGGAGAGTGGATACACACACCGTTACGTTTGACGCCAACGGAGGAAGTGGCGGGTGGAGTGCAACAAGAAAGTATGGCTCGGAACTTGTTGCGCCAATAGTGTCTCGCGTTGGCTATGCGTTTGTTGGATGGGTGCCGATAGTTCCTGAAACTGTGCCAGACGAGGATGTAACCTACACGGCGCGATGGGAGCCGAGTACATACATGGTTATGTTTGCCCCGACTGGCGGAAGTTTGAATGGAGCGACAGAAAACACGGAAGTAGTCTTTGACTCCTGCTATGGAGAGCTGCCGACGCCCACAAAGGAGTACTGCAACTTCGCAGGATGGACGTTCAATGGCGAGGTTGTGACGCCCTCAACAGTTGTTGCGGCGGCATCTAACCATGTGCTTGTAGCAACGTGGAGTCGATGGGGCGCAAGAATTTCAAGAGATGAAATTGCGGAGGGCAAAACGCTGCGAGCGCTGTATCCTGATGACTATGCCAATCTAACGACTATCGTGCTTGACGATGGTATCGCCGAACTGCCTGAGGGCTTTTTTGAGGATTGTGACAATGTAGAGAGCTTGATTTTACCAGAGTCGCTTGAGACAATAGGGTATGGAGATTTGCCAACAAGGATTCGCGAATCGATTGATTATGATGCGGACGGGTTTATGGTCTATCAGGGGTGGGTTCTCGGCTATTGCGATGATCTGGCGGCGAATCTGACTCTGCCGCAGGGTGTCGTTGGTATAGGGGATAGAGCCCTTGCCGAGTTCTACGACTTGGAAACAGTCATAATCCCCGATACGGTCAGGCATATTGGGCGCAAGGCGTTCTACGAAGACACTTTCCTTGATAACGTCATAATCCCAGACTCTGTCGAGACTATCGGCGTCAGTGCATTTGAGAATTGTTCTTGGATGTTGACGATTTCAGTTGGAAGTGGCGTCCGCAAAATCGCAGAGCTGTCTTTTGCAAGGTGTACATCGCTGGAAGATCTGGTGTTCCATGACGGATTGGAGATTGTCGGAGCCTGTGCTTTTACCAACGACTGGCGGATGAGGTCTGTTACATTGCCGCATAGCGTAACCAATATCGGGCGAAATGCATTTCTTGCATGCAAAGGCATTAATGGCGTGACCATACCGACAGATGTTATGACTATGGCAGAATTGTTCCCTGCTACATATGCAAGTGTCGAGTCTGTTGTAGTGGCTGCGGGCGAGACGGACATCATGGACAATATGTTCAATGGCTGTGGGCGACTTGTCAATTTCACGTGGGCCGAGACTGTCACGAATGTTGGCTCGAAGGCGTTTTTTGGATGCTGCTCGCTTCAGTCCGTAGCAATTCCAGACAGTGTAGTGCAAATTGGCTCGTCGGCGTTCGAGGGGTGTTCGTTGGTCTCCGATCTAACACTCTCGCGATCGTTGGTGTCGTTGCCGAACTGTGTATTTAAAAACTGCACCTCATTGGACTCATTTGTGATACCGGCATCCGTATCGTGGCTTGGAAGTTCCTTCGTTGGAAATTCTGCCAAGGCGCTGTACTTTCTCGGCAACGCGCCGGGATATGCGTCTGATGCGTATTCTTCGTCTGTGCCAATCCTCACAAACTATGTTGAGAAAGGTACTAGGGGGTGGGATGGAACGCCGTCGTCGCGTGTCCTCCCTGAAAAATGGAACAACCGCGGAATTACCTATTGGACACCAAACAGGTTTGACGTAACATTTGATGCGATGGGCGGCTATTTTGGCTTGTCGTCCGTAACAAATTGGTCTGAACAGCAAATTACCGACAACGCATACAACCTACCGAACCAGAATCCCGTAAGGCCTGGATATATGTTTGACGGGTGGTGGACGGAGTCGGGCTCGCAGATAAAGTATTCGTCGCGGGTAACGGCAACTAGAGCGCATACGCTATATGCACACTGGAGATTCCTCGGCAACATAGTCATGGCGACTTTCAATTCAAACGGCGGAACGGTTGTAATACCTGGAAGCCAGAGCTATGTGGCAGGGCAGACATTTGGGGAATTCCCCGTTCCGTCGAGGAGAGGATATCTCTTTCAAGGATGGTGGACGGCCGCAGCAGGCGGTGACCGGATGTCTGAGTCTATGAAGGTGCCATCTGCCGATATTGAGTTGTTTGCGCATTGGAAACCAATACACTATTTTGTGCATTACGACCCAAATGATGGTGCTGGGTTTATGACGGATTCGGAGCATGTTTACGATCGTCTTAGTTCATTGAGCCAAAATCGGTTTGTGCGAACGGGTTATGCATTTACCGGGTGGGCGAGGAATCCGGAGGGAATGGTTGAATATGAGGAGTGTGCAGATGTTGTAAACCTTGCTGAGGTCACTAACGAGATAGTGAGGCTATATGCAGTGTGGAGTGGGACAGGATACAACATTCGATTCGATTCGTATGGTGGAGCAGATCCAAATCATATGGAGGTTCAGACGATTCAGATAGGAGAAACGAAGAATCTCCATACAAACCGTTTTGTCTATGTTGGATGTGAATTTATTGGCTGGTCGTTGGTGGCTGGCGGGCCAGTTGTGTATAAAGATGGTGATTCTGTGCACGATTTATCAACGGTCAACGGTGAGACAATTAACATGTATGCAGTATGGAGTGAGCCAGATTCGTCTTGGAGAGTGTCGTTTAATGCCAATGGGGGGAGCATCGCTCCGGGGTATTGGAATGTTGCAAGAGGAGAAAGCGTAGATGCCTGGCCGACACCGACAAGGCCTGGTTTCACATTTGAGGGTTGGTGGACAGAGCGGGTCGGCGGCGTTGCCGCTATGACTCCGTTTCTGGTTGCAGCAGATATAACGCTCTACGCGCATTGGCATGACAACGACGATCCGCTACCGCCGGTAAGCGGAGAGACTGGTGTTGCTGCGGTGATGGGAGACTCGGCAGATCTGCGGCTTGGGGAGAAAATAAAAACTGTGGACGAATACAATTCGCTAGTATCTTGGGTTGACGCAAAAGGCATTGATCACCAAGCAATAAGGATTTCGACACACTCTTGGTCATCGTATGTGTTTGGCGCGGAAGCGCTGTTTGAGAATGAGCCTACGATTGAATTTGGGGCGATTGGCATTGAGTTGCATCAGGATGCCGCAATTGCCGTTACGGGGCCCACAATTGAAATGATGGTTACGGTTAAGGATGGCGAACGAGGAGTGGCAGTAGATGCCGATTGCGTCGCCGGAATGTTTGAGGCGACAAGTGATCTTGGCGACTGGACGGGCGCGAAGCTCCCTGTGGATGTTGAGGTCGTTGATGATGGTGGTTCTTCGCCCTCTCATCAAATGCGCTTCAAGGCAACGCCCGGTGGTTCGCCGTCTCAGGCGTTTTTACGAATCCGGAAATAGCGGCGGTCGCGGAGCGATTCCATATCGAAGTCAATAGACGGCAACGAACAAGGACGAGGCGATTCTTCAAGGTCGAGGTCGAGTTGCCGTAGGCGCGGCGCGTTGGGGACAACGCGCCCTACCAGTCGAGGTTGTGTTGCCGTAGGGGCGGCGTGCGCGGCGCACCCGAGTTGATTGCAGTCGACATTAGTTCGCTAGAACGGATTAGCATCCGTTTTGGTGGCGCTAAAGCGGATATATATCCGTTTTGGTGTGGAACGCCCTTGTGCGATTCGGCGGATTTCCCGATCCGTTTGTCAACCGCGACCCCCGTTTTTCCCGTCGGTGGAATGCGCTTCGTTTTGAGCAGCTTACAAAGACCGACATGCGTGACCTTACGCGGGTTGCCGAACTCGACCAGCTCGCCGCCCTCGCCGAGATACTAGGTGGACGCTCGGGTGAACAGCTTGTGTACAAAAGCCTTGGCTGCGACCTCGGCATCGACGAGAAGACCGTAAAGAAATGGATTAAGACCTTGCGGTATCTTTACTTCGGGTTTGAAGTCCGCCCCTGGTTCAAAAACGTCGAGAACTCGATTCGCAAGATGCCCAAATGGTATATGCGCGACTGGGCGAATGTCGCGGACAGTGGCAAGCGAGCCGAGACGTTCGTCGCGTGTCATCTGCTAAAGGCTGTTGAAGGGTGGACGGACCTTGGCTACGGCGATTTTTCTCTTGGGTATTTGCGCGACAAATCAAGGCGAGAGGTGGATTTCGTCGTTGTGCGTGATGGTGAGCCGTGGTTTCTTGTCGAAGTGAAGAAGAGCGAAGAGTCGCTGTCGGATGCATTGGGATTCTTCCAGCGCCGGCTTGGTGCAAAGCATGCGTTTCAGGTTGTTCTTGACGCCGACTATGAAGATGTAGACTGCTTCGCAAACAATGAGCCGACAGTTGTTCCCGCGCGGACGTTCTTGAGTCAGCTTGTCTGAATACGGCTCTGAAGGGCAAGTCGACGCTGGAAGGCAAGGCGGCACAGAACATCCCCAAGTAGTCACATCCAACGCGAAGGTGAGGCCTTCATGGCGAAGGCAAAGTCCGCCGCCGTCGCTTTGTTTTTGGTATAATACGAACGTTATGTTCATCAATCTTGACAGACCGCTTGTCGTGTTCGACCTCGAGACGACAGGGCTCTTCCCGAAGCGCGACCGGATCATCGAGCTCGGCGCGATAAAGGTTATGCCCGATGGCACCGAGGAGGAGCGCTGCTGGCTGCTCAATCCCGGCATCCCGATTCCCAAGGAGTCCACCGACGTTCACGGCATAGCCGACGAGGACGTGAAGGACTGCCCGACCTTTGCTGACAAGGCCGACGAAATTTACGCGTTCTTCGATGGGTGCGACCTCTCCGGCTTCAATTCCGACCGCTACGACATCCCGTGTCTCGAAGAGGAGTTTGCCCGCGTCGGCAAGAACTTCGGCGTTTCTTCGCGCCGCTGCATCGACGTCCAGCGAATCTACCACAAGATGGAGCCGCGCGACCTTACCGCCGCCGTACGCTTCTACCTTGGCCGCGACCACACCGGCGCCCACGGCGCAGAGATGGACACGCGCGCGACGCTCGAGGTCTTGAAGGCGCAGATGGCGAAGTACCTGAGTCTCCCGCAGTCTTCCGCGGAAATGGCCGAGCTCCTCTCGCCGCGCGATCCGAACATCATCGGCCGCAACCGCGAGCTCATGTGGCGCGATGGAGAGCTTTTCGTCAACTTCGGCAAGAAGAAGGGCGAGAAGCTTCGCGACCTCCTGTTCCGCGAACAGAACTTCCTCAAGTGGATCCTGAAGGGCGACTTCGACACCGAGGTCAAGGCAGTGGTCCGCGACCTGCTTGAACATGGACGGCTTCCCGCCGCCCCCGCTGCAAAATGACGGAAGGGGCGTTCTTCCAGGACATCGCGCTCGTCATGGCCGTAGCCGGCCTTGTGGCGGCGCTCTTCTCGCGCATGAGGTGGCCGAAGGTCCTCGGCTACATCGGCGCGGGCGTCCTGCTGAACGGCCACACCTGGGGAGGGAGTCTCTTTGCAGACCCAGGTTCCATAAGCACGATCGCGCAGCTCGGCGTCGTGTTCCTCATGTTCTCGATGGGTCTTTCGTTCTCCGCGAAGGACATGAAGAAGGTGCGCGGCGTCGCTGTTCCCTCGGCGGCAGTGGACACGATCGTGATGATCTGGCTCGGCTACACCGTCGGCACGCGCGTCTTCGGCTGGTCGCCGGTCCAGTCTGCGTTCCTCGGCGTCGCGATCTGCGATTCCGCGACTACGCTTCTCGCAAAGGTCATCGACGAGGCGGGCTGGGGTTCGCGTCCGTTCGCCAAATACGTCCTCGGCACGTCGCTTTGCGAAGACATAATCTGCGTAGGTGCAATCGCCGTCGTGACCGGGTTTGCGAACGGCGGTCACATGTCCGCCGGCGCATTCGCCGCGTCTCTCGGATGGCTCGCCGTATTCTTCCTTGCGGTCCTCGTCATCGGGCTCGTCCACGTGCCGCGTCTTCTCGTCTCGGTTTCGTCACGGAAGGACGACGAGGCGCTTGCGCTCACGATCCTCGGCGTCTGCTTCTTCGTTTCGTTCCTCGCCTACCGCTTCAACTTCTCCCTTGCGCTCGGGGCGTTTCTCGTCGGCGTCATCGGCGCGTCGAGCGACGTGCGCGAGCGGCTTTCGTCGCTTGTCGGGCCGCTCAAGTCGATGTTCTCCGCGATGTTCTTTGTCTCGATCGGCCTCATCGTAGACCCCGCCGCGCTCTGGGCGAACGCCGGCGCGATTCTCGTCGTCTCTCTCGTTATCGTTCTTGGCAAGCTCTTTAACAACACGTTTGCATCTCTGCTTTCCGGCGTCGATGTCAAGACTGCGGTGCAGAACGGCTTCTCGCTCGCGCAGATCGGCGAATTTGCGTTCATGGTGGCGATCCTCTACGCGCAGCTCGTCGACGATCCCTCGAACCCGATGTTCTCGATCGCCGTCGGCGCGTCGCTTCTGACGACTCTCCTGAATCCGCTGATGATCCGCATGTCCGACCGCGCTGGTGACTTTGCTGAGCGCGCCATGCCGAGTCGCTTCAGGTCCGTCCACGAGGCGTATCGTGCGTGGCTTGCCAAGATCGGCGCGGCAGAGGGTTCGCCCGCGTTCCGCAGACTGCGGACAGAGGCGGTGCGGCTCGGCATCTACGCCGTTCTCATGGTCGCGGTGGCGACGGCCTGTACGCTTCTCTGCAAGTTCGACTATTCCGGGATTTCCATGTTCTTCGAACTGCACGACCGCGTGTTCTTCTTCGTCCTTGCGAACCTGCTGTGCCTGCCGCTTCTTCCGCTTGGAGTGTCGGCGGCAAAGTCGCTTGCAGACGCGGTCGCGGAGGTGCTGTGCGGCGAGGGCAAGTCGCGCTGGCAGGTGTCGGTCCAGCATGTCGTGCGCCACGTCGTGCGGTTCGCCGTCTTTGCGCTCTTCTTTGTCGAGTGGTTCATGATCGTCGTGTCCATCGCTCCGCGCGAGGGGCCGACGCTCTGGATTGGCCTAGGCGTTGTGGCGCTCGTCGGGATCATCGGCTGGCGCCGCTTGGTCAAGGCGGGCTCTCGCGCGACGAAGCGCTTCCATGACGCGCTTACCGCCGAGGAGCGGCGCGAGAGCCTTGCGCGCACGATGGAGCTCGCGGCGCCAGAGGGCGTCGAGATACAGCTTCCCGCGCTGTCGCCTGCGATCGGCGGCACCGTGGTGACCCTCAACATCCGCGCGAAGACCGGCGCTTCCGTCGTCTCCGTTGTGCGTGACGGCGTTGTTGCGCGCAACGTGGGCCCCGAGTGGGAGTTCCGCGGCGGCGACATAATCGTGGCGCTTGGCAACCACGCGCAGATCGTCGCGCTAAAGGACCTTCTGGGGGTGACGTCGTGAAGAAAGCTATCCTTGCATCGCTGGCCGTCATTCTCGTGCTTCTCTCCGTCTGCCTGCAGTTCGCGCTGCGCGCCGCGCGGCCCGCTTCCGCGCCTGCGATGACGGAAGGCGCGCTCGCCGCTTTCGGCGGGATCCGCTCCATCATTGCGGAAGTCGTGTGGTTCCGCGCCGACCGGCTGCAGGACGAGGGTCGGTACGTCGAGCTCGCGCAGCTCGCCTCGACGCTCTCGTATCTCGAGCCGCACACGCCCGAGGTGTGGAGCTACGCGGCCTGGAACCTCGCCTACAACATCTCCATAATGATGCCGACGTATGAGGACCGCTGGCGCTGGGTCTACGCCGCGATCTGCCTCATCAGGGACAAGGGGCTCGTGCTCAATCCGACGGAGAGCGAGCTCTACCGCGAGCTCGCCTGGCTCTTCGAGCTGAAGCTCGGCACGACTCTCGACATGGCCTCCCCGGTCTACCGCGAGAAGTGGCGCGAGGTGGTCGAGGACGTCGCGCGGCGCAACGCCTGGGAAGAGCTGAGGATGGACAAGAAGGTGATGGACGAGGTGACAAAGGCCTACGGGATATCCGACGTCGCAGACCCCATGTATTCCGCGGTCTACTGGGCGCACATCGGCCGCGTCGTCTCGAAGAAGAAGGAGGACGTCGCGTTCCTGAACGAGATCATCCGCCAGTCGCGCGCCATCTACCGCCGATCCCATCGCAACGAGCCTTGATTTTATGGTATAATACGGACATGATTACATTGGTTATCGCAATCGCCGTCGCATTCGGCGGCTTCTCGGCGGCGCACTACGCCGCGGATCTCGGCATTGGGTGGAGCGTTTTCCTCGGTCTCGTTGCGTTCGGCGTGTTCCAGGCTGCGTTCGGCTTTTTCATCCAGCGCAAGGTCAAGGCCGACATGGCGAAGGTGCAGGGCATACTGGAAGGCGGGCAGAAACGGCTTCAGCAGAAGATGCAGCGCTGGCAGATGCGCCCCCCGGGGTCGATCCAGGCTGCGCAGAAGGAAATAGCCGACGATACGCGCGTTTTCGTGAAGGAGGCGCTTGCCGAGACCGAGAACCTTCGCAAGTACCGCCTGTGGGTGCCGATGATCGAGCGCCAGATGGCGACCGCGCAGCTCCAGCTCAACTGGATGATCAAGGACTTCAAGCGCGTCGACGAGCTTATGCCGAAGGCGATGTTCCTCGACCCGACTACCGTCGCCATAAAGCTCGCCCGCCAGCAGATGCGCGGCGAGGAGATCGCGGCGATGGAGAAGACCTACCGCAAGGGCGTTCGGCGCCTGCGCTACAACCAGAACGTCCTTCTCGCCGCGACGTGGAGCTGGATCCTCGTCAACCGCGGCAAGGTCGACGAGGCGTTCAAGGCGCTCACGGAGGCGCTCAAGAACTCCGACGACGCGACCTTGAAGCGCAACCACGAGTGCCTCATGAACAACAAGGTTGCCCACTTCAACAACTCCGGAATCGGCGACCAGTGGTATTCGCTTTTCCTCGAAGAGCCAAAGGTCAAGACGCAGCGTCCGCGCTCGGTCTACCGCTGAGGGCCTAGCTAGGACTGCGAAATGCGACTGACTTATGGTATAATCTACGATATGACACGCAGGGGGATTTATTGCAGATGAAGATTCGCAAGGCGATCGTCCTGGCGGCTGGCCACGGCACTAGGCTTAGGCCGTTTACGTGCGCTACGCCCAAGCCGCTCATGCCCGTGTGGGGCGAGCCGATGCTAGGACGCATTGTCGCCATGCTCCGGTCCTGGGGCGTAGACGATATCGCCTTCAACACCCACTGCCTGCACGAGCAAGTAAAGGCCTGGGCCGACGGCTATCGTCGCGGCGCGGTGGCGGCTGGCGACAAGGTCAAGGTAAAGGTCAGCTACGAGCCCGAGATCCTCGGCACCGGCGGCGTGCTGAACCCGCTGCGCGAGTGGATCGAGGGCGAGCCGTTCTATCTCGTGAACGGCGACATCGTGGTCGAGAACGCGCCGAACCCGCTCGACAAGATCCGCAATTTCGACAGCACCGCCGTGATTGGTGTCGCGCTCGTCTCGGAGTCCGGTCCCCGCACGATTGAGGTCGAGCCCGAGAGCGGCTTCGTCACGAACTGGCGCAGCCAGGACGCCGGCTGCGACGGAACGTACACCTACTGCGGCATCACAGCGCTCAAGCCGGAGATTCTCGACTTCGTCAAGCCGGAAGGGTTCTCGTCCATCGTCTCCGCATACGAGGACGCGATGATGCACGGCAGGTTCGTGAAGGCCCTGAAGAGCCGCGAGATGCTGTGGACAGACGCCGGCACGATACCGAGCTACATCGACCTCAACCGCGACGGCGACGACAATGCCTTCACCGACATTCCCCAGGTAAAGGCCGCGCTCGAGGCGGCGGGCTCCAAGCCTGACTCCCGCGTAGAGTTCATCGGCGCGAGGGGGAGCGAACGCGTGTTCTTCCGCTGCGACAAGGGCGTGATCATACTCTACGACGACGGCAACCGCGACGAGAACGGCCTCTACGCCGGCCATGCGCGCTTCCTCAAGTCGCGTGGCGTTCCCGTCCCCGAAGTGCTCGCAGACCTGCCCGGCATCAAGACCCTCATCCTCGAGGAAGCGGGCGGCGAGAAGAAGATGTCGGTCGACGACTACGCCAAGGTCGTCGAGGAGCTTGTGCGCTTCAACTCGCTCGGCGAAGATCCCGAGCTTGACAGTCTCAACCTCCTGCCCGGTTTCGACGACGAGACATGGGCGTGGGAGAGGCGGCTCTTCCAGAAGTACTGCCTTGGTTCGCGCTTCAGGCGCGAGATGCCGAAGGACGTGGAAGCAGAGCTCGAGAAGGTCGCCGAGATCCTCGAGAAGGAGCCGAAGGCGCTCGTCCACCGCGACTTCCAGTCTACGAACGTCCTCTGGAAGAACGGCAAGCCTAGGTTCATCGACTTCCAGGGCATGCGACTCGGCCCTGCGGCCTACGACCTCGCGTCGCTGCTGTACGACCCGTACGTGAACCTCAGCGAAAAGGCGCGTCTCGCCCTCTCGGCTCTCTATGCGAAGAAGTGCGGACGCGCCAAGATCGAGAAGATACTTCCATTTGCCGCCGTCCAGCGCCTCGTTCAGTGCCTTGGCGCCTACGGGCGGCTTGCGTCCGTCGGGCAGCCGCAGTTCTGCAAGTGGGTGCTGCCGGCGCTCCAGAATCTCCTTTCCGCCGCAGACGACGCCGGCCTTGACGCCGTCGGCGCGCTTGCGGAAGACCTCATCGCCGAGATGCGGCGAAGCCACGGTCACGAGGGCTGCTCGTGCGGACACGGTCACAAAAGGGGATGAACGCGATCCGCCAGTTCCTCCGCAGGGTCTGCCAGACGGGCGTGCGACGCCCGGGCTGCGTTAGAACAGTGGCCATGGGCCGCGAACGCGTGTTCCGTGCGTGGGATGTTGGCGACGACACTTTCGTCTTCGAGAAGGGCATATCGACGCACCTCGGCGAGCGGCCGAGCGTCCTCGTCGCGGAGAAGCGCGACCTGAGGCACGGCAAGGCGGGCCGAGTGTTCACGATGACGACGGGCAACCACTCCGTCGCCGCGTTCCCGCTCCTCGACGGCCGCTTCTGGAAGCTCTCGCGCCTCCAGTCCGCCCGTCGCAGCGACGTGCTGATGCATGCGATCCTCTGCGCGAACGTCGTGAACGAGACGATAGAGATCTCTCAGCGCGACGTGCCTTCGCCCAAGCTCTACGCCGCCGACAGCTGGCTTCTCGGCTCGCTCGGGTTCGCCATGAACGACATCGTGATGGGCGACAGGAACGAGACGACGCTCGCGCACTACCGCGAGCTCGGCCAGGAGTGGCGCGTTAAGCCGCTCGCCTGGACGGAGGCCGAGATGAAGGTCGCGCTCGCGGGGGCGAAGAAGCGCATCGCGACGAAGCTCAACTACTACCATTCCGCGCGAGGCGTCCACTTCCTCACTTTCCCCGAACTTCGCCGCTTTGCGTCGCTCGCGCAGGACAACCCCGCAGAGTTCGTGCGCGGCGTGAAGGAGCTCGTCTCGGTCTACGAGGGCCAGCCGTGCTCGTTCTGCCGCATGCCGAAGTACCGCGGCCACCACGAGATCGAGCTCTTCGGCCTGAGGCGCGGCGTCGCGCTCGAGAAGCTCATTCCCGAGCTCGAGCGGCTGATGGAGTCCGTCGCGCTCGGGCGTCTTGGCCAGCTCGGCGTCATCCAGAAGATACAGGAGATCCTCTCGCTCTACGAGTCGCTCCTGACGCGTCCCGAGTTCGCGGACGAGACGTCTGGCACGTTCATCGAGACGATGTACATGTACATCACAGGCGAGATCTACGCCGTCGCGGGTGAGGGCTCGACCCCTGCGTTCGACGACCGCCGCACCGCGCTCCCTGGCGCGACCTATGTCGGCGGGCGGTCCGTCATGCATCCCGGTGCCGACAGCCGTAGCGAGGTCCTCCTCTCCAACCTCAGGGGGCTCATGTCCAAGGACGAGATCGTCGAGTACGCGAACGTGTACGAGATACGCCAGGGCGAGGACGTGCCGATCGGGAAGGGCAAGACGCGCGAAATAGTCTACAAGACGAACCGCAGCCCGCTCGAGAAGAGCTTGATCGAGAAGCGCCTTTCGAGCGCCCGCCGCGGCTACGGCAGCTACATGCTCGCCCGCATCGGCGCCCTCAAGGCACTCGGCCTCACCTTGAGCGAGAACTACATGCTGCTTCGCCGCAGGCCCCACAAGGGACGCCGGCCGCTTGACTTCTACATCCGCGAGCGCTGCGAGGGCGAGCCGATGGACTCGATCCCCGCGAACTACTTCTGCAACGCCGACGACGCCTCGGTCGAGGAAAAGGACGTCGTCCTCGGTCTTGCGACGCTGATGGGCGACGCGGCCGCGCAGAACATGGCGATGAAGAAGTACGACCCCGCGACGCAGTCTCCGCTCTACGGCGTCGGCAAGGAGATCTACGAGTTCGAGTACGACATCATCCGCCAGCGCGTCGTCCCGAAGAGCGTGGCGACATGCTCCGTGCGCGGCAGCTTCGGCTGGCCCGACATCTCGTTCTCCGACGAGAACCTGCTTGCACTCGCGAACTTCTACCTCGGCAACTTCGCCCATGCGCTGAAGATCTACCAGAAGCGCCACGCCGTGACGATGGCCGAAGTCGCGGAGAGGTTCATGGACGGCTTCGAGTACAGGACGCACGCGCTTGCGTGGCAGCTTTTTGTGATGCGCGACGAGTTCGAGCGCTTTAGGCCGTCGCTTCCCTGCGTCTACGACTTCGAGCGGAAGTGGGCGTTCGTGATGTGGTCGCTCGAGCGCCAGGAGCGCCGTATGCCGATCCTGCGGCGCCTGTTCATGGAAAAGGTCTCTCTTGTCGAGGGCGAGGCCTCGGCTGGCGGCGAAGGTATCGCGGAGTCGTGACCCGCATAGAGAGATTCGGCTGGCGGGGAGCCGTCGAGCCAGGAATCGGGCGCGTCGTTAGCGCGCATGGCGATTACTACCATCTCGTCTGCAACGAGGCAGAGGGCGAAATTCTCGCGCGCAAGAAGAAGTCCGCGTTCGGCCGCATGAAGACCGTCGCTCCAGACGACATGAAGGGCGCGAAGAAGTCGGAGCTCCAGGCGTCCGAGCCGATCAAGCCGATTACCGGCGACTTCGTGAGGTTCCGCCACAACGCGCAAGGCGACTCGATGATACTCGAGGTCCTGCCGCGCTTCTCGCACTTCGAGCGCCGCGACCCCGCGGCGCGCCGCACCTCTCAGACGCTCGCCGTCAACTTCGACACGCTCTTCATAATGATGTCGCTGAACGAGGACTTCTCTACGGCGAGGATCGACCGGTATCTCGCGCTTGCCGAGGACATTGGCGGCGGCGAGGCGGTTGTGGTGCTCACGAAAGCCGACCTCTGGCGTGACGGAGACGAAGAGTTTGTCGACGAACTCGTCGAGACTATAGCAGGCCGTGCACGGCTTCTCAAGGTGTCTTCGCTTACCGGCGAGGGAATGGACGCCGTGCGGGAATACGCGGCTCCCGGCAAGACTCTCGCCTTCGTCGGCTCGTCGGGCGTAGGCAAGTCGACGCTTCTGAACACGCTCGCGGGCGAGGAATGGGCGGCAACGCAGGAGATTCAGGAGTGGTCCGGGAAGGGCCGCCACACGACGACGAGCCGCGAGCTCGTCATGCTGCCGTCGGGGGCGATGGTGATCGACACGCCCGGCGTCAGGGAGATAGGCATGGTAGGCGAGACCGACCAGATAGTGGCCAAGGGCGTCTCGACCCACCGTTGGAGAAAGTAATGAAGACAAGGCAGTTTTGGTATCCGCTTCCAGAGCGGCTGATAGCGCAGCACCCCGCCGAAAAGCGAGGCACCGAGAAGATGATGGTGCTCCACCGCGCGACGGGCGTCGTCGAACACAGGCATATCGCAGACATCGTCGAGTACATCACGGCGAACGACCTGCTCGTGGTGAACGACACCAAGGTGTTCCCCGCGCGGCTCATCGGCGAGTGGCCCGACACGCACGGCGCAATCGAGCTCCTTATGGTAAACGCAGCGCCCATGGACGCCGACGACGAGCGGCCGAGCATGACCGCGGGAACAGATTCGCTTCGCTGGAACTGCATAATCGGCTCGGGCCGGAAGTGCCGCGAGGGGCAGGTCGCCTCGTTCGGGCCAAAGGGCGAGCTAAAGGCGACGCTCGTGAAGCCGCTTTCCGGCATCGGCATGTGGCAGGTGGAGTTTTCGTGCGACCGCCCGCTCATGGACCTTCTCGACGAGTTCGGCCATACGCCTGTACCGCCCTACGTGAAGCGCGAGGGCACGGCCGAGGAGGAGAAGGAAGACCGCGAGCGATACCAGACGATCTACGCGCGCGAGGTCGGTTCGGTCGCCGCGCCGACGGCGGGGCTTCACTTCACGCCCGAGATTTTCGCCGCGCTTGACGCGAAGGGCGTGAAGCGCGTCGCCGTCACGCTCCATGTGGGGCCAGGGACCTTCCGCCCCGTCAAAGCCGAGAACATCGAAGACCACCACATGGACTTCGAGGCGTTCACAGTCCCGCCCGAGACGGCCGAGGCGATCAACGAGTGCAAGGCGCGCGGCGGCCGCGTCTTCTGCGTCGGCTCCACTACTGTCAGGACGCTCGAAACCGTCGCCGCAGCGGTAGACGGCAAGAACGGTCGCGTCGTCGAGGCAGGGTCGGGTGCAAGTGATATATTCATCTACCCGCCGTACCGCTTCCGCGTGTGCGACTGCATGCTTACGAACTTCCACCTTCCGCAGTCTACGCTCCTTATGATGATTTCGGCGCTCGCAGGCCGCGAGCGGGTCCTTTGTTCCTATGCCCTTGCCGTGAGAAACAACTACATGTTCTTTTCATACGGCGATTGCATGCTCATCGTATGATTTGATATAATACTATCCAATATGCCGCTATTCGTGCCTAAAGACCGCAAGTCGCTCTTCCGCCAGTTCCTGGCGGGGATGTACGACGCCGTCGTCATAACCGACCCGAATGGCCACATCATCGAGGTCAACCCCAGAGCCGAGGAGCACTTCGGCTACACCCAGGACGAAGTGATCGACAGGCCGATCTCCTTCTACATCCCCGGACTCGCGCCCGAGATAGTCCAGCGCATACGCCGCGGGCTCGAAGGCGACCGCCATATGATGATCGACGCGAACGGGCTAAACAAGGATGGCTCGAAGTTCTCCTGCGAGGTGACGGTCTCGATAATCGACTTGATGGATCCGGGCGATCTCGTCTTCACCGTCCGCAACACCGAGCGCCGCCGCCGCATCAACAACATGCTTCGCGCGAAGGCCAACGCCTTCCAGGTCGCGCAGTGCGCGCTTTTCGCGTGCGACGCCGACGGCAACATCCGCGAGTGCAACACGGCGTTCTGCGAAATGTTCGACCTCAAGGACGAAGAGGACGCGCGCACTCACACCTTTACGGAATTCATGTCCGACGACCCGCTTCCCGAGAATTTCAAGAAGGCGCTTGCGGGCGAGACGACCGTAACCGGAATCGTCGCCGAGGGCGATGAAGACCAGGAGGAAGTCGAGGTCGTCCTTGCGCCCAACATGCTCGGCCACAAGTGCCAAGGCGTGGTCGGCAGCATCATCAAGGTCTGACGCGATGCGCCGCCCCTACCAGCATTCTGCGGGCATCGTATCCCTCTCCGTCAACAAGCCGGATCCCAAGATCTTGCAGGATTTTCTCGTCCTCAAGTTCGCTCTTTCCCGCCGCGCGGCAAAGGCGGCCATCGACGGTCGCAGCGTTTGGGTCAACCGCAAGTGCGTGTGGATTGCGCGCTATGCGCTCAAGACTGGCGATCTCGTCGAGGTTCCGTCGGTCGTCGTGAAGGGCGCCCAGCGGCAGTCGGCCCAGAGCTCTCGCGAAAACGCGACGCCCGGCGCACTCCCAGCGAAGAGGCATGTCAGGGTGCTTTGGCAGGACGACAACTATCTCGTGTGCGACAAGCCCGCCGGGCTCGTTTCTTGCGACGATCCAAAGAGCGTCGAGGCGATCCTGCGCGAGCAGGAGAAGGTGCCGACTCTCGAGGCGGTCCACCGTCTCGACCGCGACACGACCGGGTGCCTCATGTTCGCGAAGAACCACGCCGCGCTCGAGGCGGCGATAGAGGAATTCAAGACGCATGTCGTAACGAAGGTCTACCACGCCGTTGTCGTCGGCGAGTTCAAGTTCGCGCACCGGCTCATAGACACGCCGCTTGACGGGCAGCCGGCGGTTTCTCGGGTGACGCGCGAGGCGAAGTCTGCCGACGCGAGCTTCCTGAGGGTTCGCATAGACACCGGCCGCACGAACCAGATTCGTCGCCACCTCGCGTCGCTGCGCTTCCCGATAGTGGGCGACAGGGTGTTCGGGCTCAAGAACGCGCGCGACCCGCGGCTTATGCGCGTTCCGCGGCAGATGCTCCACGCGTCCACGCTTACGCTGCCGCATCCGCTGACGCGCAGCGCTGAGATTTCCGTCCACTCGCCGCTTCCGGCTGACTTCAGGGCGGCGTTGAAGCTTTTTGGAATGGGGAAGTAGCAATGTCACAGGAATGGAACATCAAGTCCCGCGGCCATGTATGCAGCTTTTGCCAGAAGCCGCTCGTCGACCGTGCGCCGGTAGTAAGTGCGCTTAAGGAGACGCCCGAGGGGTATGAGCGCTTCGACTGCCACCCGGAGTGCTGGAAGACAGCCGAGCGCGACTGGGAGCCGTTCTCGCAGTGGGACGGCGTCTATCTCGCGCCCGTGAAGGAGGAGAAGAAGGAGCCGCTAAAGAAGGAGGACGCTGGCGAGCTCTTAAGGCAGCTCGTCACGCTCGACGACCCCGCGATGAAGAATGTCGTCTATGTCCTCGCCGTGATGCTCGAGCGCTCGAAGATACTCGTCGAGCGCGATGCGAAGGAACTTGAGGATGGGAAGATTCGCCGCGTCTACGAAGACCGCAAGCAGGGCGACACCTTCGTCATTCTCGACCCGCGTCTCCGGCTTGAGAACCTTGCCGAAGTGCAGTCCCAGGTCGTCGCGCTCCTTTCGGGCACGAAGACCCTCGGCGAAGTCGCCAAGGAGGAGGATTGCGCCGCCGAACCGCAGCAGTAGGCGCCGCGCCATGAAACTGCCGTCGCCGAGACAGAGGGAGGCGCTCGTGCTCGTCGCGGACGGGAAGTTCTATCCCGATCTCGTGAAGGAGGACGACGGCTGGCATGCGCGATGGCGCGCGCTTGGCGCGGACAACGAATGGGTCGACGAATATGTGCGCGGCCCGTCTGTCACTGTTCTTAGCGAGGATGCCGAGGACCAGCGGTACGAGACGCTTCACGATGCATGGGCGATGGCTCTTAGGAGCCGCACAGGGCTTGTGCGCTGGGATGACGCCGAGTGCGCCGCATTCGCCGCGGAACTTGCCGAATGGCACGGCGGCGGCAGTGAAGATGTCGAAGCTCGTCGCGCGCTCTGCTTCAGCTTCCATGCCGCGAGCGATTCAGGCGAAGAGGCATTTACGCTTTCGTGCCCTCGGCCAAAGGGCCGCGCACAGTATCGCGCTCTCGGTCAGGCAGTCTGCGTGTGGGGTGGCTTGCGTGGTTTGAGGAGCGACGGTGCGTCACTTTCCGCCGCGCTTTCAAAGGGCGAGGCGGAAGACTTCATTCGGCGCGGCGCGCGCGAGCTCGCGGACGCGGGCTATTCCGTGTCGGGCGTGGATCTCGCCGCGACTGTCGCCGCAGTTGCCGAGATAGATGGCGACGCGGCAGATGTGTCGCGCGACGACGAAAAGAAAAGCGTCCGTCTCAAGATCAAGGTCGCAGGCGAGGAAGTTAGCGCAGAGGAGATTCGTTTTCTCCTTGAGCAGAATTCTACGCTCGTATTCTTCCGCGATCGCTGGATTGAAGTCGATCGCGGAATCCTGCGTGAAGCGCTGCGCGCGCTTGAGAAGTCCGAGAAGACGAAGTCGAATCCTCTCTCCTTTGCGCTCGGCATCGGCGCCGTCGGGAGAATGGAAGTTGAAGAAGTTCTTGCGGACGGCGGTATCCTCGGGCTCTTGAACCGGCTTCGCCAGTCGCATGACGGCGCGGCAAATGTGACGCGTGGCGGAGCTGCCGTCGAGATTCCAGGGTTCGAAGGAACGCTCCGCGACTACCAGTCGCGCGGAGTCGATTGGATTTCGTTTCTTACCGACAATGGCTTTGGCGCGCTACTTGCCGACGATATGGGTCTTGGCAAGACGATACAGACGATCGCGTGGATTCTTAGGGGGAAGGGGGGAAGGGTTCTCATCGTTGCTCCGCTGACGCTGCTGTCGAACTGGCGGCATGAGTTTGCGAAGTTTGCGCCGTCGCTGCGCGTCTATGTCCATCAGGGAGACATGCGCCATGTCGGAAGCGGCTTCAAGAAGGCGGCGGCAGAAGCCGATGTAGTGGTGACGAGCTACGCGCTTATCGTGCGCGACCATCGCGAGTTTGCAGAGGTGGAATGGGATGGAATCGTCCTTGACGAAGCGCAGGCGATAAAGAACCCGGACACTCACGCGGCGCGGGCGATTCGCGCGCTTGGCGTTCGCCGCCGTCTCGCGCTCACGGGCACGCCGATTGAGAACGGCGTTGCGGACATCTGGAGTCTCGAGGAGTTCTTGAACCCTGGGCTTCTCGGCGACCGCAAGTCGTTTGCCGACCGCTTTGTGAAGCCCCTTGCAACCGACCCTTGTTCCACGCAAGGGAAGAAGTTGCGTCGTGCGCTCGAGCCGTTTGTGCTGCGCCGATTAAAGAGCGATCCTGCTGTCGCTGGAGAGCTTGGCGAGAAGCGCGAGATACGCGAATACTGCGCGCTTGCGCCGGCAGAGCGCGCGGAATATGAGCGCGCGCTTGCGGACTATCGTGCGGGAGAGCGGCGGCAGGGCGACATCTTTGCGCTCCTTACTCGGCTCAAGCTCGCCTGCGACGGTTTTGACGGCGAGGCGGTTGCAGGCGGCAAGGTGGATCGCCTCGTCGAGCTTGTCGAGACTATTTTCGAGAACGGCGAGTCGGTGCTCATCTTCTCGCAGTATGCGAAAGTGGGCGAGGCGCTGAAGAAGATGCTTGAGCGTCGCTTCTCGCAGCCGATTGCGTTTCTGCATGGCGGGCTTTCCGCCGCACAGCGCGAGGAGCAGATTGCGCTCTTTGACGGCACTGCGGGGCCCGCTGCGTTTGTGCTTAGCCTGAGGGCTGGCGGCTTTGGCTTGAACCTCACGAAAGCGACGCATGTCATTCACTACGACAGGTGGTGGAATCCCGCAGTGGAAGGGCAGGCGACTGACCGCGCACACCGCATCGGGCAGGAGAAGACGGTGTTCGTCCATGTCTTCGTCACGGAAGGAACTGTCGAAGAGCGCGTTGAGGAAATCCTCGAGCGAAAGGAATCTCTCGCCGGTCTTCTCAAGGATGGCGAAAAACTCTGGAACGCCATCGGCCTCGACAACGCCTGATCATCACCACTTTGCCGCGTGGTTGATTCTAGTGTGGCAGTTGCGCTATAATATGCCTCAAGGCCGTTGAAAATGAGGAAAGTGACAGAAAGCGACGAAATGGGCGAGAACAATAACAACGCCAAATAGGTGTTGCACAATTTGATGAAACTATGAAACCCGTCGCATCGTCTAAATTAATGATTATGAGATTGATGACTTTAGGTTTTGTGGTCGCAGTAGTCGTGGTGTCGTCATTTTGTGTCTGTCGCAAAGTGACAAATGCGAATCGCCCCTATAGTTCTGCTACAGAGCGCTTTTTGAGGGGTGAGAAATATACTGAAGCTTTTGATGGCATGGTATATCGTGGTTCGGTCGAAGATGCGCGAAAGTTAGAGAACCATTATGGCCTTGTGGACTCTCCCCCTGGGCGGGGTAGTTTATGCACTCTGATAAGCGGATGCATCGGGAACGACATAGACGTCCACAATTGGGCTGTCGAGCGAATGTATGGTAGCAAGGACTTTGCGACGGAGGCTTGGATCAAGAAAATCGAGAAGATTGTGCCCGATGGTGAATCTTGGTTTTATGTTACATACGCTCATCTGGCTAACGCGGTGGCCGCCGGAACGAACAATGCCGCCATCCTCAAGTTGCAGACTTCGCTGCGAGAGAAGGGTGTCGCGGAAAGCATCTGCGACGTCGAAAGACTGGCAGCAGTGCTGAAGTCCGAGAACTCGCACAAGAATCAGTCGGGGACGGACCTCGCAGAACCGTTGTAAAAGGCCTGTTTGCGCGGCGGATTTGCCGCGGAGTCATCTGTCTGCGGTATTTTTGGTATAATTGCGGGGTGTCGAAAAAGAACTATCCGATCAGGATCCCGCGGTTCGCCGCAGGCATCCGCGCGCAGGAGCCGCGCGCGGGCGGTGGCCGCACATGGTGGGGTCGCCGCTGGATAGAGACGCTCGAGCGCATGGGACTCGGCGCGCGACTTGGGCGCGGCAAGAACTACGCAGTCTCCGGTCAGGTGACGGAAATGCGTCTCGCGGGCCCGCATGTCGAAGCGTCAGTAGTCGGCGTGCGCGAGGATCCCTACGGCGTCACCATCGACTTTCGCGTTCCCGAGGGAGAGGCGCACGCGGCAATAGTCGCGGCGATCCGCAAGGAGCCGATCTTGGCAGCTCGGCTTCTCGCAGACGACATGCCTACGGAAATAGAGTCGATCTTCCGCGCCGCCGGATTCGACCTTTTCCCTGGCGGCAAGCTCGCGCCCGGGAAATACGACATGACGACTGCATGTAGCTGTCCTGACTACGCGAATCCGTGCAAGCACGTTGCGGCGGTGCTGCTCGTGCTCGGCGAGGAAATCGCTCGCCGTCCGCTGACACTTTTGGAATTGCGCGGCGTCGGGGAGGAGGAGCTGTATGAGGAATGACCCGCCTGTCCTAAGGCGCCTCGGCCCCGTCCCGTTCTGGCGCGGCGAGCAAAAGTGTCTCTCCGTCCTCGAACCGATCTACCGCAGGGCGATGGAGGACGCGCACGACATCCTCAGGCGTGTTCCGGTCGAAGGCAACGAGGAAAATGACGGGAAGGAGACGGCGAAATGAGGGAAAAGCTCGCAAGCCGCCTCGGCTTCATATTCCTCTCCGCCGGGTGCGCGATAGGGCTCGGAAACGTATGGCGCTTCCCGTATGTCGCGGGCAAGTCGGGCGGCGGGCTTTTCGTCCTTGCGTATCTCGCCAGCCTCGCGCTTCTCGGGATACTTGTCCTCGTCATGGAGTTCGCGGCCGGTCGCGCCGCCGGGCGGTCGATCGCGAAGATGCACGAGGCGCTCGTCCCGGAGAAGAAGGCATGGCGTCTTCACGGCGTCGGCGGCTTCATCGGGTGTCTCGTCCTGATGATGTTCTACACCGTCGTCACCGGCTGGATGCTCATCTACTTCTGCCGAATGGCGGCGGGCAGTTTCTCCGGCCTTGACGCACCTGGCGTTGGCGCCGCGTTCGGTGCGATGCTGGGCGAACCGCTGACGATGCATGCGGCGGCTGTCGCGGTCATCGCCATTTCCGCCATCGTATGCGCCGCAGGGTTGCAGCGTGGGCTTGAGCGCGTGACAAAGATTCTCATGGTTTGTCTTCTCGCCCTCATCTTCGTCCTCGCGGTGCGAAGCTTGATGCTCCCAGGCGCAGGGAAGGGCGTCGCGTTCTACCTCGTGCCCGACTTTGCCGATGTTCGCGAGATAGGCGTCGTGCGCGTCATAGTCGAGGCGATGAACCAGTCTTTCTTCTCGCTTTCGCTCGGCATCGGGTCGATGGCGATCTTCGGCAGCTACATAGACCGTCGCCATGCGCTTCTCGGGGAGGCGGTAAATGTCGCCGTTCTCGATACGGGCGTGGCGATCGCGGCGGGGCTCATAATAATCCCCGCGTGCTTCGCGTTCGGCATCGAGCCAGGGCAGGGCCCTGGGCTCGTCTTCGTGACTCTGCCCAATGTCTTCAATTCGATGCCGCTCGGGCGGCTCTGGGGGGCGCTTTTCTTCCTCTTTATGAGCTCCGCCGCTCTTACGACGGTCCTCGCCGTTTTCGAGAACGTCGTTGCCTGCGTAATGGACTACACGGGATTTAGCCGTCGCCGCGCCTGTTGCGTATGCGGCGTTGCGCTCGTGATCCTCTCGCTTCCGTGCGTTCTCGGGTTCAATGTCTGGTCGGCATTTACGCCGTTTGGCGAGGGCTCGTGCGTTCTCGACCTCGAGGACTTCATAGTCAGCGACATCTTGCTGCCCCTCGGCGCCCTCGCGTTTGCGATCTTCTGCTGCCATCGCTATGGCTGGGGCTGGGAGAAGTTTCTCGCCGAGGCCAACGCCGGCGAGGGCAGGCGCTTCCCCTCGTGGCTTCGTCTCTATTGCGCCTACGCGGTGCCGCTCGTCGTCTTCGCCATATTTGTCCTCGGCCTCCTTCGCCGTTTCCACGTCGTCCAGTAGCCGTCTGCGTCCGCGGCAGTGGGATTCGCGCACACGAATTTCCGATTTATGGTATAATGTCATTAATCAAAACGGAGGACAACATGAATACATATCCAGATCGCAGGGAGTTTCTCAAGGGTGCGGCGTGGATGGGCGCGGCGGCGGCAGTCGTCGGCTGCTCCACGACAAAGGGCTTCGGCTTCGGCGACGGGGGGTCCATGGCGACCTACGCCGACAAGCCGTTCAAGAAGCTGAGGGTCGGCATAATCGGCCTCGGCCGCGGGCAGGCCGGCGTAACCGGCTTCAACGCGATTCCCGGCTGCGAGATAACCGCGATCTGCGACCTGAACGCCCTGCGTGTCAAGAGCACGCTCGCGGCGATCGAAAAGGCGGGCCGTCCCGCGCCGAAGGTCTACACCGGCGGCGACGAGGAGTGGAAGCGCCTCTGCGACGACGAGAACGTCGATCTCGTGTACAACGCGACGCCGTGGGAGCTTCACGTCCCCATCGCGCTCTACGCGATGAACGCCGGCAAGCACGTCGCAATCGAGGTTCCGGCGGCGTTCACCGTCGACGAATGCTGGGAGCTCGTCGAGACTTCCGAGAGGCTCAAGCGCCACTGCATGCAGCTCGAGAACTGCTGCTACGGCGAAATCGAGATGCTCGCCTTGAACCTCTGCCGCCTTGGCAAGCTCGGTGACCTCGTCCATGCGGAGGGCGCGTACATCCACGACCTCAGGAGCTACAACTACGGCGACTGGATAGAGAGCAGCCCGGGATGGGACGACAAGAACAAGGTCGCGGCGTACTGGGATTTCTGGCGCCTCCGCCACAATGCCGTCCACAAGGGCAACCAGTACACGACCCACGGCCTCGGCCCGATCTGCTGGTACATGGACGTCAACCGCGGCGACTGCTTCGACTACCTCGTGTCGCTCGAGTCCAACCAGTTCAACTTCGAGGCCTACGCGAAGGCGGCGTACCCGGACCACAAGTGGAAGCCCGGCCTCAAGATCGAGATGGGCGACATGAACACCATGCTCATCAAGACGAAGAAGGGCCGCTCGATCATGATCCAGCACGACGTGAGCTCGCCGCGTCCCTACAGCCGCATCAACACGATCACCGGCACGAAGGGCATCCTCACGGACTATCCCTACCGCCTCGCGTGGGAGGACAAGTCCGGCGCAGGCGCCCACTCGTTCTTCTCGAACGAAAAGGCCGGGCAGATCCGCAAGGAGTTCATGCATCCGCTCTGGAAGCAGTCCGGCGAGATGGCCAAGAAGATGGGCGGCCACGGCGGAATGGACTTCCTCATGGTCCTTCGTCTCGCCTACTGCATGCAGAACGGGCTGCCGCTCGACCAGAACGTCTACGACCTCGCGAGCTGGTGCTGCCTGTGCGAGCTGAGCGAGAAGTCCGTCAGGAACCGCAGCGCGTCGATGGACATCCCCGACTTCACGCGCGGAGCGTGGAAGACCACCGCCCCGCTCGGCGATCTTTCGGTCGACCTCGGGAAGATGGGGCTTGCGTGAGAGAGGCCGTACGGCGTATTCTCTCGCATGACTGCGGGCCTTTCGCGCAGTTCGTAAAGTACGGCGCCATTGGCGTGGCGGCGACCTGTGTCCAGTTCGCCGTCTTCTACGCCTTGGCGTCGACGTGCCTAAGGTGCCTGACTGCCGACGACACGGCGGTCAGACTGCTGGGGCTTCCTGGCGCGGAGTTCACGGGCGCCGGGCCGTGGTATCATGCGCGCTGGTTCCTCGCCGGCGTCGCGACCGCGGCTGGGTTCGTCGTGGCGAACGTCTTCTGCTGGCTGATGAACCGTGCTTTCGTGTTCCGCCCCGGCAAGTTCCGCTGGTATGTCGAGTTCGGCATGTTCTTCGGCGTCGCCGCGATTGCGACGACGATTGCGCTTGCAGTCCAGAGCGTCCTCATCAAGTTCGCCGGCATGACGACTTCCGCAGCTGTCGTGATCGAGGTCGCAGTGTCGTTTTTGCTCAACTTTTTTGCCCGCAAATTCTTTATTTTCAAGGGCTGATTTGGTATAATTCTTCTTCAAATGACCAAAATTGGCGACAAAGAATGAAGAATACAGTACTGAAGTTGGCTGCCTTACCGTTTTTGCTCGTTGCCATAGTTTCTTGCGGCAACAATGGGCCGGAGCCCTCCGAGGGCGCAATGCCTGCTGCCGATTCCGTGGTAGCCGACCCTGTTGCCGCCGATCCGGTGACTACGCCTGAGGCCGCCGATCCCACGGCCGCCGATTCCGCGACTGCCGACCCCGTTACGACCGATTCCGCGACGGCCGATCCAGTTGCGGCCGACCCAGTCACAGCGGGCGAGACTCCTGACGCGACGGTTCCCGACCAGGTTGCGGCCGACCCTGTCGCAGCCGATCCTGTCGCTCCCCAGCCCGTAGATGAGGCGGCGCTTTCCAACGCTGTCATAGTTGCCGCCGCTGCGGCCCGTGCGGCCGAAGAGGCCAAGGCCGAAATCGCCGCCCAGGAGCGCGCCGAGGCCGCGAAGGCCAAGGCGGACGAGGAGGCGAAGGCCGAGGCCTCGCTTGCGCGCCGTCGCATATCGACGCGTACGTTCCATCTCGCACACGCCTCCGCCGAGGATGTCGCGGCGAAGCTCAACTCCACTTGGTCCGGCGATTTCGGCGTCACCTGGAAGATCAACAAGATGGCGATTGCGTTCCCGGAGTCGAACGCAGTCATGATTACTGCACCGTCCCTGATTCTTGAGGCGTGCGAGCAGGTGATCCGCGAGATTGACGTCGAGCCGAAGCAGGTGTACATAGAGGCGCGCTTTGTCGAGCTTTCAAACAACGTGTTCCATGACATCGGCATCGACTGGTCGATGCTCGACGGCATGCGGGGCTCCGTGTCGCTCGGCGGTGGCATCCAGAAGAACCGGCTTGGGAAGGGCGTTCAGGACTATACGCGCACTTTGAAGGACGGCACTGCGTCGTATAAGCTTTCCGGGTCGTCTCTGGTCGGTGGTGCCGATGGCGATATCGCCTACTTTAACGGCACTCTCGACTTCTCCCAGCTGTACGTGATCCTCTCCGCGCTTGAGGGCAGCCAGGATGCGCGCATATTCTCCAATCCGAAGATCATCGTCTCGTCTGGGCGCAAGGCGACTGTCGACATGACGACAAAGTACCCGAATGTCAAGATCGCGGCCAAGCGCACGACGACTTCCGGCAGCGACTCCCTCGACCTCGACATGCAGATGGCTGCGATTCCCGGCGAGGACAAGTTCATGTTTGCGAAGGAGGCGTTTTTCAGCTGGGGCATATCGCTTGACGTGACGCCGAGGATCGGCACCAACGGGCTCATCAGCGTCTCGATCGTCCCGACGATCTCCTCGCAGAACGGCTGGGTCGAGTCGGGCACGGAGTCCGATACCGACAGCGGCACGATCTCCGCCCGCTTCCCCGTTGTCGAGGTCCAGCGTCTCGTCACCGAGTTCGCCATGGCGAGCGGCACTACGGCGGTGATCGGCGGCCTTTCCCGCACCATCGAGGAGCAGGTAGACAACGGCATTCCGCTCCTCCGCGACATTCCGTGGATTGGCCCTCGGCTCTTTGGTTCCTCCGCCCGCAAGAAACAGCAGAAGGAGATCATCGTCTTCGTCACAGTCGGCCTTGTCGACCCGAACAACACGCACAAGGACGCCGGGCTTCCGAAGAACGCCGTTCTCGGCCGCCAGTACACGAAGGGGCAGAAACTCGAGCCGGGCGACCGTCCGGAGAAGAACCTCGAGGGCATCGGCTCTCTCGACCTGCGCTCGCTTGAGGAGCAGGCGAAGGACCCGCTGCCTCCGCCGCGCTCTGATTCCACGCCGTGGATTCCATTCGTAAAAGATCCAAACCACAAATAAGGAAGACAAATGAAAAAAGTAGTATTCGCGCTCGCGGCTATTGCGGCCGCTTCCGCATTCGCCGACAGGATGATACTAAAGTCCGGTTCGGTGCTGACTGGTACCGGCGCAGTCGTCGCAGGTGACAAGGTCAAGTTCACCTCCGACGATCTTGGCGCGGTTGAGATTCCCGCCGACAAGGTCGCGTTTGTCGAGACGGCCGCCGAGAACAAGGTCGAGGTGGCGGCGCTTCCTCCCGAGCAGAAGCCGCCGGAAACATGGCACGGGTCGATCAACGTCGCCTACGAGAGTGCCCGCGGCAATACCTATAAGAACAACGCCTCGGTCATAGCGAACCTCAACCGCCGCTGGGACGATGACCGCGTGAACTTCGACTTCGGCTACTACTACAGCGAGACGGGCACGTCCAAGCACGATCGCGAGAAGTCGACTGACCGCTGGGAGATCGAGGGTCAGCATGACCACTTCTGGAGCAAGTCGTTCTACACCTACGAGAACGGCCGCTATGAGCAGGATGACATCGCCGGCATCGACTTCCGCCTGAGGCTTGGCGGTGGTCTTGGCTACCAGTGGTTCGATAAGGAATCGCTCTGGTCGATCGGCACGTTGAGCTTCAGCCAGGAGCTCGGTGCCGCGTGGATCCGCGTCGACTACGCCGAGAAGGATGACGATGCCGAGAAGAGCTATGCGACGCTCCGCTACGCGCACCACCTCAAGTACTTCCCGAAGTGGAACCCCGAGATCGAGGCCTTCCACAACCTCGAGTTCCTCCCGCAGGTCGACGACTTCGACAACCACCTCATCAAGGCGGACGTCGGCTTCACGACGAAGATCATCATGGACTTCGACCTCCTCGCGAAGATCGAGTGGGACTACAACTCCATGCCTTCCGTCGGCCGCAAGTCGAGCGACTTCCGCTACATCGTCGGCCTCGGCTACAAGTGGTAATTTAGGAGTCAGGAGTTAGTCGTCAGGGGTCAGTGCCCAGCGTCTAATCCTGCGCCTGCAATAAATGAGGATCGCGATAGCCTATCCGCCGCTGAAGAGCGAGAAGGGCGTCGCGCTCCTCACTCAGAACCGCCAGTTCCAGTGGTTCTCCCGGCCGACCTACATCTTCCCCGTCGTCCCCGCGACGGCGGCGACGATGCTGAAGAAGGCCGGGCACGAGGTTCTCTTCCTCGACGGAATCGCCTCGGAGCTTTCGCCCGAGGCGTTTGACGCCCAGCTTTCGGAGTTCCGTCCAGATCTCGTAGTCCTCGAGACGAAGACGCCTGTCGTCAAGCGGCACTGGAAATGGATAGAGGAACACTTGCCGGGTGGAATGGACGGGACCTCGGGCGGTCCCGCACCCTTGCCCACGGATGTTAAATTCCTTTTAGTTGGCGACCATGTCACGGCGCTTCCTGAGGAGTCGATCGAGAAGCCCGGCGTCTGGGCGGTGATCCCCGGCGGCGACTGGGATTTCGGGCTTATTGACTTCATCGCCGCCGGCTGCCCCAAGGGCGTCCAGCCGTTTGCCCTGAAGGACTCCATCGCCGATGCCCCTTGGATAGACCGTGACCTCGTTCACTGGGAGCTTTACGCTGAGAAGAACGGCAACTTCCGCCGCAAGCCCGGTACCTACATCATGTCGGGCCGCGACTGCTGGCACGGCAAGTGCACCTTCTGCAGTTGGACAACGCTCTATCCCCGCTACCGCGTCCGCAAGGTGAAGGACGTCGTAGACGAAATCGAAATGCTCGTCTCGAAGTACGGCGTGAAGGAGATCATGGACGACTCGGGTTCCTTCCCGGTCGGACAGTGGCTCACCGACTTCTGCAACGAGATGATCTCGCGCGGGCTTAACAAGAAGGTCCGCATCGACTGCAACATGCGCTTCGGGCGGCTCACATTGGACGACTACCGGCTCATGCGAAAGGCTGGTTTCCAGTTTGTCCTCTTCGGCGTAGAGTCCGCGAACCAGGAGACGCTCGACCGCTTCTGCAAGGCGCTCAAGGTCGAGGATGTCGAGAAGGGCGCGAAGTGGGCGACTGAGGCAGGGCTCGATGTCCATGTGACATTCATGTTTGGCCACGCCTGGGAGGGCCCGAAGGAAATTGAGAAGTCGGTCGCGCTCGCGCGGCGGCTTCTCGCGAAGGGCTGGGCGAAGACCTTGCAGTGCACGCTGACGATTCCATATCCAGGAACGCCGCTTTTCAAGGAGCTCAAGGCCACGGGCGGACTCAACACGCTCGACTGGGACGAGTACGACATGCGCCGCGCGATAACGAAGACGCCGCTTGCGACCGAGGACGAGATCAAGTGCGCGATCCGCAAGGTGTACCGTGGCTTTCTCCAGCCCGCCGCGCTTTGGCACCTCTTCCGCCGCAACCTGTTCAACATCGCCTTCTACTACCGCGGCCTCCGCTATCTCATCGGACATCTTCTCGACTTCAAAGGGTGATAAAATGTGGGAGTATCGTTGTTGAGATGCGGGAATTGGGATCAGATGCGATATAAGAGCTGAGTATGCGTAAGATCATTTTATTCTGTGTGGCAATTTGGGGCGTGATTGTTTTAGCCGATGAGCCTCGGTATGTTGTATCCATTGCATGCAGTCCAGAAGGGACAGTGTGGGCTGGTACGGATGGCGATGGCCTCTGGCGCAGCGAAGACAATGCAAAGACATGGCAGAGGGATCTATCATATGAAGAGGAAGGTGGCACCTGCGCTTTCAATTTGTGCTATGACACCAGAGGAAGATTGTGGGCGGGCTCCCTTGCCAACGGTGTTGTCGTATACAGTGGTGGTAGATGGAAGGCGTACAACGCGGAGTTGGGATTTCCTGGGAGTAGGGTCTTCGCGCTGGCGGCAGATCGTGATGGTGGAATGTGGATAGCTTCAGACTCGGGTCTTGCGCATTATGATGAAGCAAAAAGTCAGTGGCGTTTCTGGACGAGAGAGTGTGGTTTGTTGGAAAATGAGATACTTGCAATCGCCTGCAATTTGAGAAATGGCGATGTTGTGATTGGCTATGCTTCAAAGGGGGTTGCCATTGGCAATTCGCGTAATGCTTACTCTCGGTGGCACCACTATCCAATGACCAGTCAAGTTAATTGCCTATTGTGTGACGAAAGAGGTTGCATTGCGGTTGGAATGGCCGAAGGGTTGGCGATAAGCGTCGGCAAGGGATCTCGGCTGACGTTCACAGACGTTGGTTCGAAAGGCGCCAAGAAGTCGGACAATGATATGGTGTTCTGGCTTTCATCTCCAGAGAAAAGATATGTGACATGTGTTGCAAAAGGTGCGCAAGACGGCCTTCTGGTCGCTACTCGGGAAGGAGGTGTTTATTTATATGATCGCGGCGCAGAGTCTTTGAAGCAGCTTCTTTCACCAACAAAATGTAAGTACCCTACGTCAATTGCGCGAAGTTCTGATGGCATTGCCCTCATAGGTATGTATGGCTTTGGGACGAGCAGCGTCTCGCTGAAGCATGAGGGCAAGGGAAGGGAAAGAACTTCTGAGACGACTGTTGCAAAACACAGCTTCCCAGTTGCGCCGTCTGGCTGGCAGAATGTTTGCCGCACCGTGTCCGATGGAGGGGTGTCCAAGATCCGAAATCGCTCGGCCCCTGTTTTTTATCTTAGAGACGATTGGGAGACGAAGGGAGACTGGTGGGGAAGATACGGCCAACGCTGGGCAACTCTTTGTTCAATGTATGCGCAATGGGGAGACGAGGAGATTAGCGCAGAAATAGGTGGCGGCTACCGAGTTGTTGGACGGCTTGGTGCAAATAATCGTAAATGCGATGGAGTGCGCCATTGGTTGCATTGGTTGTCGACGGACAATAGAAATTCGCTTTGGCTCCACTCGGAGGGGGTTCGTCGACAAGCGGAGTGGGACGACCACGGAGAAGCTTATTCGCGTGGATTTGGCGGGCCGAATCTTTTTGTGCGTGTAAGAGTGCCAGAAGGCAGGCATGATGTAGCGTTCTATTTTTTCAACAAAGATGGGCGTGAAGGGGTCAATTATTGCAGAGATTATCTAATGGAGGTGTCGCGTTATAATTCTCGTTTGTCTTCCTATTCCTCTGATGGTGCCCATGAATATCCCGAACTGGATTCTAAGACAGGCATATACTGTTCGACAAGAGTGAAGGATTTTCATAATGGAGTCTACAAAGTGTTCCGTGTGATCGAGGCTGGAGAATATTTGTTTAAGATTAATCGTGGAACCAGTCATAATGCTATCTTGTCCGGAGTCTTCGTCTCTGGCGCGCACGAAACAGAGGAAATGGAATCTTGTCCTTTTTTGAATACGGCTTATATGACGGGTGGTGTTGTTTATAAGGCACCACATCTCGAGGAAAGCGGTATCGCCAACAAAGTGGGAGAAGCGTTCGATCGTAGTCGTTATTTGCTGGAGACGGCTGTTTCTGGGGAAGAGTATGATCGTGCTAGAGAAACTATGGCACGTCTTTATGCGCGGATACAGGCATCGTCAGCTTGCAATGTCCTTGAAAATATACGCTGGAAACTTTTCCGATGGACAAAAGAGGATCGCGATAAATTCGATAGATACTTGATGTTGGGTTGGACGGGGCGACAAATGAAATACCAGAGAAAACTGTTGCGTAGTCAAGCGTTGTATGCTAAGAACACGATAGAAGATGGTGATTTTGGCGATGTTATATCAAATTGGAATTTCAAACTAGAGGATTGGTATGGGAAGGTGCCCTCATCGCGTCGATGTTACGTCGAGGAGCCTTGTTCAAACTTCTGGAAGAAGGCGGTGTATTCTTCTGTGTATAGGTTTAGGGAGCCAGTTGCTCAATTTGGACGATCGGTGAAATATACCAAAGGAACAAAAAAGGGACAAAGATGAGAACAAGAAAAGCTGCGACAGCACTAACAATCCTTCTTATGGGTTTGATTGCTTTCGCTGATGCGGGTACAACATCAGACGGAAGCATAATGATTGAGACGACATATTTTCGCCCACGTGCCGAACTGAACTACTGTCGGACATGTTGCCATGCTCCCAACGGCACGTTCACAGTAGATGTCGTGTCCGCTCCGCAGCCGAAGGATGAATGGCGGCTTGAGAGTGAGCAACCAGAGTGCCTGTGGACGATTTCGCCCGATGTTGCGGGAACTGTCAGCGGAGAACGCTTAAGAACATTTTCGGTAAACCTTATAGATGCGGACTTCCCTAAAAGCTTTAACGTGAATGTCAAAGTTACATGGCGGCTGAAAAAAGATTCAGGGGAGGACGACACGTCCACTGTCGAGGCGACATTCGAATTTGATGCGATTAAGTATTCCTATTCGGTTCGACCTACGGTAGAAATTGACGGACGAGGCGACGGGGCTCTTGTCGATAGTCATGAAGGGGAAGTTAAAATCACTGTTGCTGGGTGTCGGCGAGAGGAATTGCTGGACATGAAATTCTCCACGATGCCCACTTCGGCTACATCGCAGAACGAGGTCGGCTCTACTGATATGGGGATTCATGGGGCAGATAATTCCCTCGTGAGATCGATACCAAGTCCATATTGGTATGCAAAGAGCGGCAATCCGCCTGATTGCTGCTATTCTAACCCTGCTGAGTATAAGATTGCCCTCAAAGCAGACGGCTGCACTGGACACGAAAGGACCGTCAACGTGTATTTGCCTATGGATGATCATGAGTCTAGGATGTCTCCGCGGGTTGCGATTGCTGATGTTATTGTCAAAGGTCGTCGGATAAATAATGCAGGTGAATTGATTTTGACCTTGTGCATTGTCAATTATGCAGTCGACGCGGTCGCATTTTCTCATGGCAGTTCACAATATGCTGGGAAGATTTTTAACGAAGAGAAGATACACGTAAAGCAGGCAAAACGAGAGCAGGGCTATGGATTTGAAGACATGTATTCAATCAGTGACGCGCTTGAGGGTTTCGGCATTACGATGGGTACAGATGTGCGCGATAAAACAGTTGAGATGACTTTTGCCTCTGAAGATGAGGCGGCAGAGGACATAGAAGAAATGCTTGAGCATATAATCGCAGAAAATGACATAAGCGACTTGCTGTGGAAAAGGAATGAGGCGTACTCGGAGTTTGATGCAAAACGTCGCGCCGGTTTTTGCGAAGCGTATTTATATCATTGTTGCTATGAAAAGAAACACGGCCCAAATCCTCGTAAGGTTTCAAAGGGCGAATTGATTCGTGAATATTATCATCTTGATGGTGGAAATGAATAAAATGCATATTTCAACGAGAGGAGGTCCGGCGATGAGTGTTGTTGTGAGATATTGGATGTTGGCAAGTGTTCTTGTTTCCGTTGATACGGCTCTTGCGGCTCAAAACATGCGATTTGCTTCAATTGCAGCCGAAGACAAGTTAATGATTGTCGACAGCGTTTGTGATCGAATTGCCAAGCAGGATCATGATTGTGTTCATATGGTTTGCGCGTCAGATGGCGCGCTCTACAAAAAGTGGCGGTCCATTCCGTATGGCAATGATACTTTTGTGATAATGAAGGAGTTTTCTCTGCATCCGGCCATGGTAAAATGGTCGCTTCCCGGAGTTGCATCTTTTAGGCGGTCGATATTGTCTGGCGACGAGCCGCTATTTGTATATTTGAATGAAGCCCCGATGCGGGTATTGGCAGAGAATCGATTGCGCAACATACTTGCTGAACGTTATTTCCCAATTCTTGTGCCCGACGGTGTGCCTCTTGTGGCATTCGTTAGGAGGCAGAGGGAGCCACTTTATCATCAGCAGGTTCTTGAAGTGTTTCATCCAGAGTTGGCGACTAATTACCAATCAGATGTTGCATGCAGTAATTTATGGGAAACAGCGGTATGTGCAGTCGTGTCAAATTGCGCATTCCATGTAGAAGGGCTGGCGGGGGGGGCTTCGTTGGGGAGCCTGCATCAAATGACGGACAGTGAACTTAAGCGAATCGATAGAAAAAACTTAGTGGCACGGCGAGTTGCCGCTACGGCACCAGTTATCACTCTTTTAAAGCGCGAGGCGACTGAGATGGTGTATGTGACGGCGTTGTGCCGTGGAGTTGTTGGCTCAATGAAAGAGTTCAACAAGAGATACGTTGGCAAAGGCCCGGAATTCATCGTGGAGCTCACCGAACCTAAGTGCGAGACCGAGTTCGGGCGCATGCTCTACGATGCCGCGAAGAAAAAAGGCTTGTTGCCGAAGCGCGATGGCGGTGGGGGCAAGACGACGTCTAATGGCAATGGAAAGGAGTTGAGATAGTGAGCAGTGGTTGTTCTTTCAAGGCAGTCATTCTCGCAGGCGGTTCGGGCGAGCGGTTCTGGCCGCTTTCGACGCCGGAGCGTCCGAAGCAGTTTCTGCGCGTCTTCGGAGGCGAAAGCCTAATCAGGCAGGCGCTCGCGAGGCTTGACGGACTCATCTCGCCCGAAGACGCGTTCGTCGTGACGACGAAGAGCCTCGTCGCAGCGACGCGGAAGGAGCTCCCCGAGGTCCCGAAGGGCAACATCGTCGGCGAGCCGATGCGCCGCGACACAGGCGCCGCGGTCGCGCTCGGAGTCGGCATGGCGACTGGCGGTGGCGATCCTGTCGTCGGCTTCTTCTCGAGCGACCAGATGGTCGCGAAGCCGAAGGAGTTCCGCAAGGCGGTGAAGAAGGCTGTTGCGATTGCGCGTCGCAGGCCTGCGATCGTCACGATCGGCATCAAGCCCGACTACCCCGCGACGTGCTTCGGATACATCTCGCCCAAGACGCGCGCGTTCGTCGAGAAGCCGGACGCTGAAAAGGCGAAGAAGTACGTCAAGGCAGGATATCTCTGGAATGCCGGAATGTTCATCGCCCGCGCTTCGGTCTTCCGCGGCGCATTTGCCGCGCACGCGCCGGAGCTGGAGCGCTTGACCCGACTTGCGACTGACGGGACTTGCGGGACTGGCGCGACGGGCGGTCTTGCGAAGCTCTATTCCGCTCTTCCAAAGATCAGCTTCGACTATGCCGTGATGGAGAAGTCGAAGAACGTCGAGGTTGTTCCTGGCGACTTCGGCTGGGACGACGTCGGCAGTTTCGCCGCGTTTGACAAGTACTTCCCGCACGACTCGCGCGGCAACGTCCGCGAAGGGCCGTGCACGGTCGTTGAGGCAGATGGCAACATCTGCGTCGCCCGCAGCGCGCGCATCTCGCTTCTCGGCGTCAAGAACCTCGTCGTCGTCACGACCCCCGACGCGGTTCTCGTCGCCGACAAGTCGCGCCTCACCGACATGAAGAAGCTGTTCAAGAGGTAGTGGGCGAGTGGGGAGTTGGTGAGTTGAGTAAGTACAAGGTAGTAATCGCCTATGACGGCACGGCGTATTCCGGCTGGCAGTACCAGGAAAATGCTGTCGGCATCCAGCAGGTCGTTGAAGACGCCCTTGCGTATCTTGATGGCGCGCCGGTGCGTGTCTATGGCTCGTCGCGCACAGACGCCGGCGTCCACGCGAAGGGCTTTGTCGCCCACTTTCACCTGACGAAGCCGATTCCCGCGAAGAACCTCGTGCGGGCGATGAACGCGCGTCTTCCCGACGCGATCCGCGTCCTCAAGGCGGCCTACGCAAAGGAGGACTTCGACGCGCGGCTCTCCGCGAAGGGGAAGGAGTACCGCTACCAGCTCTACCAGGCGGACATCATGCCTCCGCACCTCGCGCCATACTGGACGTTCTGCCACCGTCCGCTCGACCTTGCCGCGATGAAGAAGGCCGCGTCCTACTTCGTCGGGAAGCACGATTTCGTCTCCTTCGCGGCGAACCCCGACCGCGTCCTAGAGACGACGGTCCGCAGTGTCTTTTCCTTCGAGGTGAAGAAGGCGGGGCCTCGCTACACCTTCATCGTGCGCGGCGACGGCTTTCTCTACAAGCAGGTCCGCTCCATGGTGGGCTTTCTCATCACCGTCGGCAAGGGAAACGAGCGTCCCGAGGCGGTAAAAGAGCTCCTCGAGGCCGCCGCTCCGCGCACCGCGCGCGTTGAAACGGCCCCCGCCCGCGGCCTCTTCCTCTGGAAGGTGTTTTACTAAGGCGCCCGACCCCCTTGCATTCCGGCGGGGGAAATGATATACTATCCCTTGTTTTCCGATTTGGGGCTGTAGCTCAACTGGATAGAGCATCAGACTACGAATCTGAGGGTTGTGGGTTCAACTCCCGCCAGCCCCGCCAGTCGGGAAAGCCAGATTGCGGGGTGGAGCAGCCTGGTAGCTCGTCAGGCTCATAACCTGAAGGTCGTTGGTTCAAATCCAGCCCCCGCTACCAAGAAATCTGGCATGACGTCGGACCGTAGCGCAGCCTGGTAGCGCGTTTGCTTGGGGTGCAAAAGGTCACGAGTTCAAATCTCGTCGGTCCGACCATTTTTCCCATTTTCCGATTTCCGTCTGTTTTGGTATAATATCGGAGATGGCAGAACAACAGCACATACCACTGCCGCTCAAGTACCGCCCGATGACGTTTGACGATGTCGTCGGCCAGGAGCATGTGGTCAGGACCCTTCGTCACGCGATCGAGGCGAACCGCATCGCGAACGCATACCTTTTCATCGGCCCGCGCGGCATCGGCAAGACGACTACGAGCCGCATCTTCGCAAAGGCGCTCAACTGCACTTCCCCGAATGGCGTCGAGCCGTGCGGAAAGTGCGTCAACTGCGAGGAGATCGCGGCCGGCCGCTCTCTGGACGTCGTGGAGCTTGACGCCGCGTCGCACAACAAGGTCGAGGACGTGAGGCCGATAATCGAGTCGGTCCAGTTCAAGCCGGTCTCGTCAAAGTTCAAGATCTTCATCATCGACGAGTGCCACATGCTTTCGACTGCGGCTTGGAACGCGCTTTTGAAGACGCTCGAGGAGCCGCCGCCACATGTCCGCTTCATCTTCGCCACGACCGAGGGCGACAAGGTGCTCGCGACGATCGTCTCCCGCTGCCAGCGCTTCGACTTGCGGCGCATCCAGACGAACGACATCGTCTCGCGTCTCCGCCATGTCTGCGAACTCGAGAAGATCGACGCCGAGGAGGATGCGCTTCTCGCAATCGCGCGCGGCGCCGAGGGCGGCATGCGCGACGCGCTCTCATCGCTCGATCAGCTCGTCTCGTTCAAGGGAGAGAAGGTGACCGAAGAAGACGCGCTCGGCGTCTTCGGGCTCGTCAGCCGTTCGGCGCTCGAAGGGCTCGCTGGCGCGATATTGAAGGGCGATGTCGGCGCGATACTCTCTTCGATCGAGGCGTTCGACTCGGCGGGCAAGAACATGCGCCGCCTCACTGGCGAGCTTCTCAGGCATTTCCGCAACCTTGTCGTCGTCCAGGCGCTTGGCCCGAACGCGAAGTCTCTTGAGGCGACGCCCGACCAGGTCAAGGTTCTTGCAGCTCAGGCGCAGGCCGTAGACCCCGGGCGTCTTTTCCGCATCTGCGACCAGCTTGCGGACGCAGAGGACAAGCTGCGCTATGTGCTCAGCGTGAGGACGCTTATCGAGATGACGCTTATCCGCGCGTCGCGCATCGCGACGACGGCGACTGTCGAGGAGCTTATGAAGGCAGTGCGCGAGCTAAAGGCCACGGGGGATGTTGGCTCGTTGCGGTCGGCACGGAGTGCCGCCCCTACCGAGGTTGCCGTTGCGCCCGCTGCCGCGCCTGTCGCGCCCGCGAAGATGCCGCGCGAGGCGCCACCTGCGGCGTCGGCCGCCGCGCCTGCGGCTCCGGCGCCCGCGCCCGCGGCACCTCCGCCGCGCCCCGCTATGCGTGTTTCTCGAAGCGACATTCTTAACGACAAGAAGCTGAACGATGTCCTTGCGTCTCTTCCGGGCGCAGTCGTCAGCGACATAAGGGAGGCATAAAATGACTAGTTGTGCATGGCTTTGGCTCTATGTCGGCGCGTTCCTGATGCTTGCGGAGCTTCTGCTCCCGGGATTCGTCATCTTCTTCTTCGGCCTTTCCGCCGCGACGGTCGGGCTTATCAGGTTCGCGCTTGGCGACGCGTTCACGCTGACGTGGCAGCTCGCCGCGTTCTCCGCTTTCACGATCCTTTATCTCGCCGTCCTTCGCCGCGTCCTCACGAAGATATTCTCCGGCTCGGTCGAGCGGTCTTCCATTGATCTCGACAAGTCGGCCGTTGGACGCACTGGCCAGGTGACTGCGGAAATCGCGCCGCCGAAGACCGGACGCGTGATGATCGGCGATGCGGAGTGGACGGCAATTGCCTCCGCGCCAATCGCCGCAGGTGTCGATGTCAAGGTCGTCGGGCAGGACAACCTCACGATGACCGTGGAGCCGCTCTGACGAGCCGTATGCCCCTCGGCGTTTGCGAGCTTTGCCCGAGGCGGTGCGCCGTAGGAAGGTTCGCGCCGGGCGGCGTTCGCGGCTGGTGCGGCGCGGCAGATGTGCCGCGTGTCTTTCGTTGGGGACCGCATTTCGGCGAGGAGCCGCCGCTTGTGGAGGGCGGTGGTTCCGGCTGCGTCTTCTTCTCGCGCTGCACGATGAAGTGCCTCTACTGCCAGAACTCTCCGTGGAGCTGGAAGGGCGGCGGAGAGGACAAGACTATTCCAGAACTTACCGCGATTTTCCGCGAGCTTGCGGTAAAGGACAAATGCGTGAACTGGAATCTCGTCTCGCCTACGCCTTACTTGCCCTTTATCCGCGAAGCGGTCGCGCCTTTGCTTGCCGAGGGAATACGACTTCCGTTCGTCTGGAACTCTTCCGGCTACGAGCGCGTCGAGACGATTGAGGAATACAGCGACCTTTGCGACTGGGCGCTTTTCGACCTTCGCTATTCGCGCAACGAGACGGCAATCGCGGCGAGTGCGGCGCCTAACTATGTCGAGGCGTCGCGCGCCGCGGCCAAATGGGCATGGAGTAAAAAACATCTTATCGTGCGCATCCTTGTGCTGCCGGGGCATGCAGACGAGGCGATTGAGAATCTCGCCTGGCTTGCGACCGAAGTTTCGAACGAAGTCGCCGTTTCCGTCATGGCACAGTACACGCCTGCCTACAAGGGGCTTGAGACGCCGCCTTTCGACCGACCTGTCACGAAGGATGAATACGAATCCGTCGTCGAGGCGGCTTCCGATTTCGGCTTCGAGAACGGCTGGATTCAGGGCTACGAGGCGAGCGACCCGAAGCTCGCGCTTCTCGGCGAGAACATGCCCCGCGGCCACGGTTCCGTTCAGTAGGGAATGGTATAATATGCCTATGGACTTTGGATGCGGAATAGCGGTGGAGGTGAAATATGGTTGATGTTGGCGAGTTGGTGCGTTTTACACCGGGCGAAAGGACGCTGCGGCTGGTGATGGACATCGCCGCCGCGCTAGAGCGCTATCGCATCGCCATGGAAGGGCCGGCGGGCGTGCGGCTCAGGAAGCTCAACCATATCAGGACGATTCGCGGCACGACGGCAATTGAGGGCAATACGCTGACGGAAGATCAGGTGACGGACATCATCGCCGGCAAGCGGGTCATCGGCTCGAAGCGTGAAATTGATGAAGTGAAGGGAGCGCATGCCGCATATTCAAAAGTCGAAGCGCTTGATCCGTTGTCGCCTCGGGCGCTTTTGTGGGCGCATGCGCTGATGGCGAAGAACTTGGTCGAAAGTCCTGGCAAGTGGCGCAAATGCAATGTCGGGGTCTTCAACGCCCGTGGCGTGGCGATGCTTCATGCGCCGCCGTGGGACCAGGTTCCGTTTTTGATGAAGGACCTCTTCGGCTGGCTGAAGCGTTCAAAGGACGCTCCGCTGGTGAAGAGCTGCATATTCCATTTTGTCTTCGAGACGATCCATCCGTTTCCCGACGGCAACGGGAGGATGGGGCGACTTTGGCAGACTGTGATACTCGGCCGGTGGAATCCGCTCTTCTATGCCTTGCCGATAGAGAACATGGTATTGTGCCACCAACGCCGATACTACCATACGCTTCATTCCGCCCAGAAGTCGGGCGATGCGCGGGCTTTCGTCGATTTCATGCTCGACATGATCCTTCGTACGTTGAAGGCGAGAGGCGAGTCGCAAGGTGGTAAGAAAAAGGTGGTAAGAAAAGGTGGTAAGAAAACCGCCGATCGGCTATTGGAGTTGATCCGCGGCAATCCGAAGATAACCTTTGCGGAGATGGTCTCCGCGGCAGGCATCTCCCGTAGCGCGATTCAGAAGCATATCGAACGGCTCAAGGACGCGAAGCGCCTTCGCCGCGTAGGACCAGACAAGGGCGGGCATTGGGAGGTGATTGAAAAGGCGTGAGGGGGATTCCATGATCGACAATACTATCAACGATGATAGGATGATTGACGGCGAAGGCGAGGACATGATTCTTGCTGGTCGCTATCACATCCTTTGTCAGTTTGGGCGGGGCGGTATGGGTTCTATTATGCGTTAAGATTAAAAGGAAAGGTTTTTAGTGATGAAACTGTTTATTCCACGCATCAAGGCGGATGATCCAATAAGGCTGCGCTTTGCTAATGAAGAGACACGGTATGCAGCTGCACTAGAACTTGTAGAAAGGTTCCATAAAGATTATAGTTATCGCAATGACGAGTTTCGCAGTGATTTTGAGAAGTTCTTATGGTGGCTTTTCATGCATGAATTTAAATTTGAGAAAATGGAGCTTTGTTTAGTTGACGCATGGAATAAGGATCTTGCCAAGTGGTATGGAGCACATAAACTCCTTTGCTATGGGGATGAGTTGCATGTTGATATGGATAAAGCAATTATTCTGTTTAATAGAGTCGCTAAAACATTTAATCGTCCTAAAACGGCAAAAATGGGTAGAGATGAAATGGGGCCGGGCACTGTCATGCCAAAGAAAGACGCTGTTGTGAATAAGTCGCGAGATGGTTTTTATGTAGGACAATATTTGACGCTTCCGGAAGTTGATGCTGATTCTGAGTTCATGGTTGGGGACATAATCGCTGGCGGCATGGGAGTATGTGTCAAAGTAATCAATAGTAAGACGAATAAAGCGTTTGCCTTAAAAGGAATCCAAAAGGAGTTTCTCCAAGAAGATTATGCGGTAAAGCGTTTTATACGCGAACTAGACATTTGGTATGTTGCGGCTTCATGTGATGGGGTTGTTGATACTGAATCGGTTGTCATGATAAATGGTATTCCGTATATGATGGCCGAATGGGTTAATGGTGGAGATTTATATGGTAAACTTGCGCGAATGACACCTCTTGAAAAGACACGAGTGGTTTTAGAAATTGTTGATGCGCTACGCTTGGTTCATGACAGATATGGAATTATTCATCGAGACTTAAAGCCACAGAATATACTGGTGACGACAAATGGGCGCCCACTGATTGCTGATTGGGGTCTTGCAAAGATTTATGCGGACAGTCTGAGCGAGAATAATAATGCTAGTAAGCGATCAAGCTCGCTAAATCTCACGATGGCTGGGTCACATATGGGGACGGTATTATACATGTCGCCAGAACAGATTATTGACAGGTCAAAGGTCGATTTCAGATCAGATATTTATGCTTTGGGTTGTATTCTGCATGAAATGGAAACGGGGTCGCCGCCGTTCCTTGGCAAAACTCTAAAGGAAATAGTAAATCGCCATCTGTATGATGCTCCGCCGATTCTTGGAGGGTTTTTCAAAAGAACCAAGCTAGGATTGGAGAAAGTTATCATACGGTGTCTTCAGAAAAACCCTGCCGACCGATATCAATCTTATGGCGAACTCTTGGAAGATCTTGCTAGATTTTCACGTAAGAGAGGTTGTTCTGCTTATACGAAATCAAGCATTCGCTATGAGAGGGTTTTGCCGGGTTCTGGATATGAGTATTATGTGAAACCGCTTTTGTCGGACAAGACGAGAAAATCGGCCACAATTGCAAGTGTCAGCATAAATGCCGTAATTGAAGAGGCCAATATGTTGCTTGCTTCTCAGAGGGCAGATGAAGCTGTCAAGCTCTTGCGCCCGTTTGTTGGCGTGGAAAACATCATCAGCAAAGACTTTAAATGGCATGGAGGAACAAGCCTTTTTCAAACTTACGCATATGCTTTAATATTATCTGGCAAATTGGAAGAAGCAGAAAGATGTTATCATTCTTTGGGCCGGTTCAAAGAAAAACCTGCAGTATATTACGTTAATTACTCGTATTTAAATCTGCTGCAGAAAAGGCCAGAACGTGTTGTTGAGTTATGTTTAGAAGGATTGCAGAACTCTCCCAGCGATAAAGATTTGCTAGGAAATCTTTGCAATGGTTATATTTTGCGTGGTGATTCAGATAATGCAATTTCTTATGCGTATAAGTGCATGGGGGTTGGGTCTGTTAATGTTAATGACTGCGAACAATATAATAATGCGCTTAAAATGCAGACCGGCTCACTACGATATACTGATTTGGACGCGTTTCGTGATAATATGATTCGGCGATGGAAAGCCATAGCTAAAGGATTGTCACTAAACCCAAATTGGCCATCACTTCATTTCGCATTTGCTGAATATGTAAGTGAGGTTGATGATCATGATGGAGAATGCATTTCAAGGATAGAATTTAATAACCGTATTATGGCGGGAGAACCGCAACGTGCATTATTTTTACTGTGGGTAAATAATTTGTGGGAGATTGCCTGGTTTAGTTCAAAGGGCGAAGTGATATGTAATTCTATTAATCTTATTGGTTCGCGGATGAATGACAAGAAATTAGAGCCACAATACAAAGCGATTGTATGGGACAAGTATTCTTCGCTAATCCTACGCTTTGATAAAGATGAAGAAGATAAAAAGAGTGTCTATGAGTGGTTGCTCATGAAAGAGAACGGAAAATATCGAAACCCTATTGAGGCTGCGGAAATCTTGCATAGGCAAGGCAAGAAATGTGAAGCGTATGATGTTATACTGACGGAATGCCAGAGTCAAGATTGGCGTGCAAATCGAATGGCGGCTGACCTTTACATCCGTGATAAAGACTTTACGAAGGCAATAAATATTGCGAAGAAAGGTGTGAGCATTATGCCTGCACACAGAGAGGTGTGGCAGACTTTGGCAGCAGCATATTTTAAAGCTGGGCTGGAGAAGGAGTCAAAAGAGGCATTAAAGCATGCTCAAGCGTGTTGGGCTAAAGAAAAGGCTATTCTTTCGGAATTGCGGGGAAAGTATCGCGAATTATTTAATACGTTGTGCGATGGGAATGATAAAAGTAGTGCATAGTGTAATAGGGAAATGCTAGGGTGGTGGTATCGTGAGATATTATCAAAACATGAATCTAGAGTGTGGTATTGAGGCGTGGATATGGTATTGCAATTGGTTCTATGCTTAATGATCGCTATTGCTACTTCGCGAAAGGATGTTGAAGGAATGGCAACACAAGGTTATTGGAATGCGGGATAAAATGCATATATGAATTCCGGTGAAGAAATAATCAAAATAAAGAATTTCATTAAAGGGTTGTCGACCAAGGCAGAAGATTTCTCACGTGATATACCTTTTAAGTGTTTATATCCAGGTTGTTCTGCGATGCCGGTTGGATGTCATTCGCAACAATGTAATGGCGCGTTGTCTGCGATTGCAAATGCCAGTGGGAAGGTTATTGTTCCGAGTAAGGATGCAAAAGGCGACATATGTCGGATGCTGGATGGCGCTAAAGTGGCAAGAGGATTTTATCCTGAGAATATCCGCGAGGCTACAAGATTTAAGGGGTTTTGCCAAAAACATGACAGTGCACTGTTTTCGTCAATTGAGAAGCGACCGCTTGTGGTTGACAATGATGAGCAAGTGTTGGCTTTTCAGCGTAGGGCAGTTGCACTTGAACTTCGCGGTTGTATTGAATTGTTGGCAGGTAACAAGATTAAAAAAGAGATGTCTGAACGTAGAAATCTATTCTTGAAAAGTAATGATGAAGAGATATTTTGGGCGGAGGAAAGGCTAAAAGCTGTCGCGTGTTACGATTGGATGCCACTGTGGCGAGATAAAACATGCGACCAAATACATCATGTTTGGCGAGTATTGCCCAAGAAACTTCAGGTTTCTCTGGCGTCAATTATAACCCCTGCTGTTGATGATTTCATCTATATCAAGTATTGGAAAGCCCTTGCCTCGGTTGGAATGGATATAATACCACGCTTGGGTTTTACATTGACGATAGTCCCACAAGAGAGCAAGACGCACGTCATTATGGCGTGGAATAAGCTTTTTGAGTCTGTAGTATTGCCATATCGCAATCGTTTAATGTCATCGAATAATTCAGAAGTTGAAGAGTTCTTAAATGAGTGTGTGTTTTGCTTATCGGAAGACTGGTGTATGAATCCAGCTATGTGGGATGGGATTCCTCAGTCGGTGAAAGATGAATTGCAGCTGAAACTTTCAATGGAAAGTTATCATGACAGAGCAAGAAAAATACCTCGTGTTATTACGTTATAGAAGGAGTCGGCAATGAAATCAATTGATAGTGGAACGATATCAATGTGTGTAACACTGCTACAACAAGATAGTCGTGTGGTGCTGCAGAAGGTTGGTGCTGAAATAGAGGCGAAGTGCAATGCGCCACAGGAACTGTGGGTGTCGCTACGCGGGTTTGCTGTTGCGAATATGGCAACTGTGCCTTTAGGGTTGTTGCATGATGTCTTAGAGTTTTGCCTTGCTGTCTTTGATAGTGTTGAACCGAACATAACATCAGAAGCGCGGCAAATGCGAATTGATCATGTAAATGCTTTGGCAGCGCCGTTAAACCTGCGAATTGGCGCGGAGCTTAAGAAGTTGTCAGAGAAGGACAACGCATTTCTTGGGGCATGGGGTGCTATCCTTGTGACATGCATGACTGCCATGCGGCAACCAAACCCAAATGTGAGATTGATTTTGGCGCCATTTAGTGCTTTTGATTCGGAACTGCAAAAGGTGGATCTGCCGGAGTTGGTTCTTGCCGTTTGGCTATATTCATTCTACACGACCATATTCGCATCGGTTCATGGAACAATCCCCGGTGGGATTTTGGGCATCGCGTCTTTGGGCATCGGTCTGTCGATTCGCGAGGCGAAAGGAATGGTATAATATGACTATGAACTTGAAAGAATACACTGGTTGGCTTGGCGAAATATCCAAGCGATATCGTCAAAGCCAGATCAAGGCTGCGGTTGCAGTCAATACTGAGATGCTGAAGTTCTACTTTAGCCTTGGGCACGATATCGTTCGCATGGAGAAAGGCCAACCGTGGGGGAGTGGATTCCTCAAGCGGCTGAGTGTTGACCTCAAAATGCAGATGCCTGAGGCGAAATGCTTCTCGGCGAGAAATCTCTACTACATGCGTTATTTCTTTGAGTTATACGCTAATGCCGTAATTTTGCCCCAACTTGGGGCAAAATTGGTAGGAGTGTCTGAACAATTGCCCCAAGTTGGGGCGAAATCTGACCAGACGGACTTCTCGTCTGCAAGACGAAGGACAACACGATGGTCAAGTGGGCGCTTGAGTCGTCGCAACAGCCAATCGGTGTTTCCGAATACCGCATCAGCGAGATTCTGCCAAAAGAGATTGCAAGTGACCTTCCGAGTATCGCCGACATTGAATCCGCAGTCGGCGGTGTAAGGTGAGCGAGCCAGAGACTCAGAGAGGAGAATACCCATGTTCGGTAAAAAGATAACATCCAAGGAGCAGTTGATAAAGGAACTGGCAGACGAATTTGATAGCTGCTTCGATCAGAGTTATCCCGTGGTTGACTTGACCGACCAGATAGTTGCCACCGTGATGGATTCGGCCTATAGCGACCCAGATGTGAACGACTGGCTGCATGGACACGAAGTGGTTTCCATTGAGCCGTTGGACTCGCACGAAAGCTATTCCATCATGGAGCGGTTCGCATTGTCTCGCCCAGGCGGGCAGTCGCAACGGCTCTGTGATGTGTTGTCGGAGAAGCATCCATTCAGGAGGTTTAAAGACGCGGTCAATAACCTTGGAATAGCCGAGGAGTGGTATGCATGGCGAGCTGACGCACTCTTTCGGTACGCCGAAGAATCGCTGGAATACTACGGCATCGACTTCATGGATGGTAGAATTATCTGCACGAACAAGAAGAATGTTCATACGTACCTTTGCGAAGGGATGGAATGATGGGAAGGTGGTAAGAAAAAGGAGGAACAAATGACGACATTCAAGACTATTGGAACTTCCTGCCCCGACCAGCTGGCGCGGGCGCTGGAACAGTCAGGAAAAGCCGTCGTCTGATTGGCGGATTGATGCCCTTATGACGACGCAGGCGGGAAGGGAGAATGCATTTAGGCGGCTCGCAAAGTCGAAGTTCCGCTCGCGCTTTCATCTCTCTGCCGACGACCGGCAATACATCGCCGAGAAGGGCATGGAGACGATCCGCCGCCATTGCGAGGATTTCATCCGCACTTGTCTCGCGCTTGCGACACCGCCAAACGACGGCCGGCAAACGCCGATGAGAGGCCACCCCGTCTTCCTCGCCCAACACGCCTGTGCATGTTGTTGCCGCGGCTGCATGGAGAAGTGGTGGAAAGTTCCGAAGGGAACGCCCATCCCGCCCGCGCGACAAGCGCGTATCGTTGATTTCCTGATGGCTTGGATTGAGAAGGAGTGTGGGAAGGGTCAGTAGTTGGAGTTTAGAGTTGGAGTTGGAGAATGGAGGGTAGATTTTTTATAAAGTTTTTAACGCGTATCCCCCGAGCGCGAAGCGCGAGTCCGCGAAGCGGATGCCCTAGCAGGGGTGAGGCGCAGGGGCGCAGAGTACGCAGAGAGGCTTGGGGAAGTTGGAGAGTGGTGGAAAGATGTGGAAAAGTTCATGGTGGCGTCCCTTTGGGAGTTGGAGGTACCGATGAACGATAACACTTTGACGCCTGATCGCTACGCAGGGGACGCCGCGTGGCGGAACTGGTTCGACATTTGCTCGGTGGGCGGATGCCCGGCCGAGCATTCCGCCGCGCTCCGCCGCCAGGTGGAGTCCGCGATGTATTCCACTCTCTTGAAGCGCGGCGTCTCGCGCGAGGAGGCGGGGGCGGACGATCCCGTTGCCGTTTTCGACGCCTACTTCAAGCTTAAGGGCTCGCGGGAGACGAAAAAGCCATTGAAGTCCTATTTCGCCTACCGCATCAAAGTCGAGGGAATGCGTCTCGCCGACTTTGTCTGCGGCACGCTCTTCGGCTCCGGCGCGGGACGCGTCCACGACATCGTCCTCGACTGGATCGCGTCCATCAAGGGGTGGCGTCCGCGCAAGGTGAAAGGCCCCGACGGACGCCGCCGCATCGAATGGGAAAGCGCGGGGCCGGAGGAGATCGCTGCGCTCGAGCCGTCCGCCGAGAGCGACCCCGCCGCGCTTCTCGACCTAGAACCGATGCGCCGCGAGATCGACGCGCTCCTCGAAAGAATCTCCCTCAAGATAAAAGTGGAAAAGTCGCATGTCGCGGCCCTTTTGTATGCGACGGCCCAGGACATGCCGCTGACGGATGCGGTGCTCCTTGAGGGCCTAGGCGTAGGAAAGTCGCGGGCGTACGCGATGAGGGAGAAGACGATGGCCGAGTTCAGGAAAGAGGCGAAGACGATGGAGAGCGCGGATAGTCCGCTCTTCGGACGCATCCTCCTCGAAGCCTGCGAAGCCGTGCTGCCCGATTCGCTGCGCGCCGAGATCGGAGGTGCAAGATGAACAAGACATTCGAGCAGGAGTGGAATCTCTACAAGGCGGGTGGGGAACGCCCGTCATTCGCGGGCGAAGCGCCGCGCGGCGACGCGGAATTCGATTCGCCGGTGAAGGTTGGCGAAATAAGGGTCTTCGCCGACATGTCGCGTCCGTTCGTCGCGCTCGTCGCCGAAGAGCGCGGCGTCGCCGGATGGCTCATCATTCCCGTATCGCCGTTCACCGTCCCCGCCTCGTCGCGCGAGGCGCTCGAAGGCGAGCGCGTTTACCAGCTCTGGAATGTCTGCACCGCGTCGCGTGGCTTTGTCGCGCGCAGCTGGCGCGTCGAGGAAGTTTCAAGCGGCGCGCTCCTCTCCCTGAATGAAACAATCAAACAATCCAAACAATCAAACAATCTCTCCCTCGCCGCGGACGGAATCGTCGCAGAATACGAGCGCGAGTTTCTTGTCTCTGGCGGAGACTTTATCCCGCTCGTCAACAAGGAGATTCCTCGCATCGTGCATGTCTCGTGGCGCAGGGTCCTCGGCGTAGCCGCATGCTTTGTCATCTTGCTTGGACTTGGTTTCGTCGCGCTAATGCACGATCAGCAAGAGCAGGAGTGGGTGATTCGCATGTCGGGGGTGGTGGATGAGCCCACTGTGGCGGATACGTCTTATGAGCGCGTATCCGAACCTGATGCGGAAATAGACTTTGCGAAAGATCTTGTCGCTGGGCAATGCAAGGAAGCGCAAATACCGGCGGGGACAACGATTCCACCGCCCCCTCCATCGCTTGCCGTTGCACCTGCGTCGTCGGATTCGTCTATGACCATAAGGTCGGCTGTAAGGATGAGGTCGATGAATGGCTCTCAATACGACCTTGCCCGCGAGATTGCTTCGTCCGAGCGCCTGCGGCGCTTTTCTCCTGAGAGACTGGCGGAACAACAGCCCGCAGGCACCGAGCGCTATGCGGAGATTCAGGAGAACGAATATCGCGATCCCACGAGCGAGCCGCTCTCGACATTCGGACTCGACGTCGACACTTCGAGCTACACGACGATGCGGCGCTATATCACCGAGATGAAGCGCATGCCGCCGAGGGAGTCGGTGCGACTCGAGGAGTGGATTAACTACTTCAAGTACCGCTATCCGCAGCCGAAGGGCGACGATCCGATCGCCATCGCGTGCGAGATGGGCGTCTGCCCGTGGGCGCCAACGCACAAGCTTCTCAGGGTCGGCGTGCAGGCGCGGGAAGTTCCTGTCGAGAAGCTGCCGCCGTGCAACCTGACGTTTCTTGTCGATGTCTCCGGCTCGATGGGATGGAACGGCGGATTCGAGATGGCGAAGGCCGGGCTCAAGATGCTGGTCGACAAGCTCCGTCCGGAGGACCGCGTGGCGATCGTCACGTACGCGAACGGGACGCGTGTGCTGCTCGGGTCGACGCCAGGGGCGGAGAAGGAGCGGATACGCGCCGCGATTGACGGGCTGGTCTCCGGCGGCGGAACTGCGGGCGGCGCGGGGATCCAGCTCGCCTACGAGGAAGCGAAGAAGAACTTCGACAAGAATGCGAACAACCGCGTCATCCTGATCACTGACGGCGACTTCAATGTGGGAATCTCCGACCCGAAGTTGCTCGAGGAGTTCATCGCCACGAAGCGCGAGAGCGGAATTTTCCTCACGGTGCTTGGCGTCGGACGCGGCAACTACCAGGACGCGAACATGAAGAAGCTTTCGACTGCGGGCAACGGAAACTACGCGTATCTCGATTCGGTCTCAGAGGCGAAGAAAGTGATGATGAACGAGTTTGGCGGAACGCTCTTCACCGTCGCGAAGGACGTTAAGCTCCAGCTCGAGTTCAACCCTGCGGAGGTGAAGGGCTATCGTCTGCTTGGATACGAGAGCCGCCGCCTTGCCGCGAAGGACTTCAACGACGACAAGAAGGACGCGGGCGAGGTTGGCTCCGGCCATACGATGACGGCGTTCTACGAGATTGTTCCCGCGGGTTCCGACGAGAAGGTTGCGGACGTCGATCCTCTCAAGTATCAGAAGCGCACGGAGTCCGGGCGTGGTGAGGTCTGCACCGTAAAGCTCCGCTGGAAGAAGCCGGACGGCGACACGAGCATGCTCAAGGAGATTCCGGTCGCCGAAGCCCAGATAACTCCGAAGGCGCCGTCGGAAGACTTCCGCTTCGCGTCTGCGGTTGCAGAGTTCGCGCTGATTATGTCCGACTCGAAGTTCAAGGGAGATGCGTCCTTCGACAGGATTCTTGACCGTGCGCGCCATGCGAAGGGCGAAGACCTCGAGGGCTATCGCGCCGAATTCATCCGTATCGTCGAGACTGCGCAGCTTCTCGCGCCGCCAGCGCCACAGACGCCACCCGCCCCAGCTGGGAATCGCCCTGGCGAAGACGACCTCTGATTCTCCCGCCGCGCGCCGTAATTTAGGCGCGCGGCGTCTGTTTATGCTATAATACTAGTATAAAGCAAAGTCCAAAATACAACGGATAGGAAAAGGAGATCGTAATGAGCAGACTGAGTCGGGTGGCGTTGGCTTTCGCGCTGTGCTGCGCGGGTGTTGCGGCAATGGGAGATGTAATGAGCGTGACGGTCTGGCGCGGCGAGAGTTCGTCGTTCCTCGTGTCCGACGAGTTCCCGGAAATCGGAGGTGAAGCGCAGGGGATCACGGTGCGCCGCGGCACTCTCCTGCCCGTCCGGTACAACACGAGCATCAAATCGCTTGAATACAGGTTTGTCGCCGATCGCGCAGTCTATGGATCGAAGGCGGCAGGTCTCCATTTCGCGACCGTTTCGGCCGCGGCGGACGTGAAGGCGGGCGAGTACGATTTCGGCCAGCTCAAGGTGAAGGTTCTCGACCGCGTCCTGCCGCCGCCGAGCGAGTGGAAATACTTCCTCGACCTCTGGCAGCATCCATGGGCCGTTGCGCGCGTCAACGGCGTGAAACCGTTTTCGCCCGAGCATTACGCTGCGATGGAGCCGCTTTGGAAAATGCTCGCGTCCGCAGGCCAGAAGGCGCTCACGGTCACGCTTGTCGACCAGCCCTGGAACCACCAGTGCTACGACGCGTACGGCACGATGATCGGTCGCCGCAGGGACGCGAACGGGAAATGGTCGTTCGACTACTCCGTCTTCGACAAGTACGTGGAGTTCGGCAGGAAGTGCGGGCTTGGCCCCGACATCGCATGCTACACCATGTGCCCCTGGGGCTACATGGTCGACTACATCGATGCCGACGGCAAGAATGTTCGCGCCGAGGCGCGGCCGCGCAAGCCGTTCTTCGACGAATACTGGGGCGATTTCCTCGTCGACTTCTCGAAGCACCTGGCGGAGAAGGGGTGGCTCAAGGACACGTTCATCGCGATGGACGAGCGCTCGCCCGATGATCTTGCCTACATCGCCGCGTTCGTGCGACGCATTGCGCCCGGGCTCAAGATCGCGATGGCCGGCAACCGCCGTCCAAGCGAGTTCAAGGGCATCGATATCGACAACTACTCCCAGATCATGCACCATGTGGACAGGCCCTTCCTCGACGAAGTCGCCGCGCGCTGCAAGGAGGGCAAGACGACGACCTACTACATCTGCTGCGCTCCGGCGAGGCCCAACACCTTCATGAGCTCTGGTCCTGGCGAGGCGTTCGTCTGCGGTTTTTATCCGGCAGCCTGCGGGCTTGACGGCTTGCTCCGCTGGGCTTACAACAGCTGGGGCGAGGACTCGAACAACGACATGACATACAGCCGCTGGACCGCGGGCGACATCGCTCTCGTCTACCCCGACGGCTCCCCGAGCTGGCGGTTCCTGGACCTTAAGAACGGCATCGTCGCCGCCGAGAAGTTCCGCATCCTCCGCGAGCAGGGCGGTCGCAACGCCGAGCTTGACGCCCTTGCCGCGAAGTTCGACTTGAAGAAGCTTCTCGAGGGCACTGACTACGAAGGGCTGCGCCGCGCGGTGCAGGACGTGGTTAATCGCTGATAGATCTTAAATGAAAGGAACATAAAATGACTAATGAAACTACTGTGGTGGAAAAGGTTACTGGCGCCATCGGCGCTCAGGTCAACGAGGGCAAGGAGACAGCCGCGCAGGTTACTTCCTGGCTCACGGAAAAGGGGCTCGACTTCGCGATGAACCTCGTGTTCGCGCTTGTTATACTGCTCGTCGGCTGGCTTGCCATAAAGCTGATCGCCTTCACCGTTCGCAAGGCGCTGATGCGCGGCAAGGCCAAGGGACGCCTGCTTGCCGACTTCATCTGCTCCGTCGTCACGAAGGCTTGCTGGGCGGTGCTGCTTGTGATGGTGCTCGGCCGCCTTGGCGTGAATGTCACGCCTCTCATCGCCGGACTCGGTGTCACCGGCTTTATCCTCGGCTTCGCGTTCCAGGAATCGCTCGGCAATCTCGCCTCTGGCATGATGATTGCGCTCAACGAGCCGTTCAAGGTCGGCGATTTTGTCGATGCCGCCGGGCTTTCAGGAACGATTCTTGAGGTCAACATGATGGCGACCGTCATGAAGACCGCCGACAACAAGCGCATCGTCCTTCCCAACAAGAGCGTTTGGGGCGGGCCCATCGTCAACTACAACGCGCTTGGCCTGAGGCGCGTCGACCTCCAGGTAGGCATCGACTACGGCGAGGATGTCACGCGTGCGGTCGATGTGATTCTCGAGGCCATAGCCCACGTGCCGGGCGTTCTCCAGGATCCTGCGCCAGACGTCGCCGTCGCATCGCTCAACGACAGCGCCGTGCAGATCAACGTCCGTCCGTGGGCGAAGAGCGCCGACTACTGGCCTGTTGCGGCGGCTACGCTCACCGAAGTCAAGTTTGCGCTTGAAAAGGCCGGCATCAAGATTCCGTTCCCGCAGATCGAAGTTCACACGGCGAAGTAGCCGATGCTCCACGTCGTCGCAACACCGATCGGAAATCTTGCCGACCTCTCGCCGCGCGCTCTCGCCGCGCTTAGGGGGGCGGCCGCGATCGCCTGCGAGGATACGCGGCGCACGTGGCAGCTCCTGACGCACTTCGAGATACCGCGCCCCGCGGAGATGTTCTCGTACCGCCAGGGCAACGAGGAGCGCGTCACCGAGAAGGTGCTGTCGCTTCTCTCGGAGGGCAAGGATGTCGCGCTCTGCTCTGACGGCGGCTACCCGGGGATCTCCGATCCCGGCTACCGGCTCATCCGCGCCTGCGCCAAGGCGAGCATCCCCTACGATGTCGTTCCAGGCGCGAGCGCGGTCGAGGTCGCGCTTTTGATGTCGGGGCTTTCGACTTCGTCGTTTACATTCCGCGGCTTTCCGCCGCGCGGCCCCGGCGCGCTCCGCAATTGGTTTACCGAAGACGCCGACAAGGAACACACGCTGATATGCTACGAGTCGCCGTTCCGCGTGGGCGCGACGCTCGAGGCGGCGCTTGACGCGCTTGGCGACCGCGAGGCGGCGGTGTGCATCGAGCTTACGAAGATGCACGAGCGCGTCAGTCGCGGCTATCTTTCCGATCTCGTCAACGAGTTCAAAGACGCCAAGGTCAAAGGCGAGGTCGCTCTCGTGATCGCGGGGTCTAATCCAAAGTTTGCAAGAAAAGCCGATACAAGTAAGGAGATAAAATGAAGAGTCTCGCGTTTGTAATTCCGGCCGCGCTGGTTGTCTTCGCGGCGTGGATATGGTGGGGCTGGCGTATCGAGCCCGAGAACGGGCAGATCGCAGTCCTGATGAAGAAGACCGGGAAGGACCTCCCGCCGGAGGCGATCCTCTCGCCAGGGCCCGAGTACAAGGGCATACAGGCGGACGTTCTGCCGGAAGGCCGCTACTTCCGCAATCCGTGGACGTGGGAGTGGAAGTACTTCCGCGCGATGGACATTCCCGCAGGGAAGTTCGGCGTCCTCGTCAGGAAGTTCGGCAAGGACCTTCCCGCCGGCGAGATTATCGCCCGCGACGATTCCTTCAAGGGCATCGTCCGCCACGTTCTCGGCACTGGCCGCCACCGCATAAATCCCTTTGCCTACGACGTCAAGCTCTATGACGACATCACGATCAAGCCGGGGCACGTCGGCGTCGTGACGCGGCTTACGGGGTCAGACATCCTTTCCGAAGGCGCAGACGCCGCGACTGGCACGGGCTTTCTCGTCGGAGAGGGCGCGAAGGGCGTGACGGACGGAATCCTCAAGGAAGGAACGCACCGCCTCAACCCGTTCCTCTACTCCGTCTCGATCGTGAACGTGCAGAGCCAGCGCTTCGAGCTCTCCGGAGCCGACGCGATAACGTTCCTCACGCAGGACGGCTTCACGGTGCAGGCCGAGGGAACGCTCGAGTTCAACCTGCAGCTCGACAAGGTCGCGCTCCTCTCGCACGAAGTCGGTGACATGGACGACATCCTCCAGAAGATCATCCTTCCCTCCGCGCGCGGCTTCTCGCGCATCGAGGGTTCGAAGAAGGTCGCGACCGAGTTCATCGTCGGCGAGTCCCGCCAGGCGTTCCAGAATTCGCTTGAGGCGTACCTGAAGGGCGTCTGCGCACCGTGGGGCATCTCGCTCAACTCCGTCCTCATCCGCGACATCTTCGCGCCGCAGGAAGTGGCCTCGATCATCCGCGCGCGCGAACTCGCCGTCCAGGAGGCGAAGAAGATCGACCAGCAGATCGTCCAGGCGAAGTCGCTCGCAGAGCTCGGCAAGCAGAAGTCGCTCGCCGACCGCAACTCCAAGGTCGTGGCCGCGGAGACCGAGCGCATACAGAAGAAGATCGCCGCAGAGCAGTCGAGGGCAGAAGTCACGATCGCCGCCGAGACGCGTCTTACGGTCGCCGCGACGGAGCTCAAGGCGGCGGAAGCCGAGGCCGCCGCGAAGCTTGCCAAGGCCGAGGCAGACCGCAAGGTCGTCGAGGCGCGGACGACTGCCGAGGCCGAGGTCATGAAGCGCGAAGTCGCAGTATATGACGACGAGCGCGACTACCTGAGGGCGCGGCTATACGAGAAGACTGCGCCGCGCGTGACGGACGTCGTGACGGCAGACGATCCGCGCGAGATGATGGGGATTCCCGCCAAAAGCGCTTTCGCAAACGAGAAAGGAGGTACGAAATGAACAACTTCGGAAAGTTCGCATCTGCAATCGTCGCAGCTGTCGCCTTGTTCGCGCTTGGCGTATTTGCGTTCGTGTGGACCTGCTGCAGAGTCTATGTCGGCCCGGGCGAGATGGCCATCGTCACCTCGAAGACCGGCGACGAGCTGCCGCCCGGCGCGATTCTCGCCGAGCCGGGGCAGAAGGGCGTCCAGAGAATCCCCCTCGGGGAAGGACGTCATTTCCTAAACCCTGTCACGCATGACTGGCGCATCGTCGCCGCGATTACGATCCCCGCCGGTTCGGTCGGCGTCGTTACCTCGAAGAACGGCCGCGAACTCGCCCCTGGCGAAATCCTCGCGCCAGACCGCGACTCGAAGGGCGTGTGGAAGGACGTCCTGGGCCCAGGCAGGTATCGCCTCAACCCAGAGGGATACGACGTCAAGGTGATGAGCGCGATAAACATCCCGATCGGCTATGTCGGCGTCGTGACGAGCCAGACCGGAAGGCCCGCCGCCGCCGGCTCGTTCGCCGGTCCCGGCGAGAAGGGCGTGATGGAGAAGGTCCTGCAGCCGGGGCTCTACTACGTGAACCCGCGCGCCTACCAGGTCGACGTCGTGGAGATCGGCATGAACCAGGTCTCGATCGTCGGCAAGTCGGGAACGGTCGTCCTCACGAAGGCGCAGAGCCAGAGCGCGAATGGACTCGACGAGCTCCAGCGCATGACGCTCCAGAAGCAGGTGCAGAAGCGCGCGGAGTACGTGACGCAGAACGCCGACCTAGGAATCGTCGACGAAGACAGCGCGCGCAACTTCTCGAACTACGCGCAGAGCACGCTCGGCTCGCTCTCCCGCGCGCCGGTGGCGCGCAAGGTGGCCGCGGCCGGCTGGTCGGACCGCAAGATGAAGGTTCGCGAAGAAGCCGCGATGCCGGCGCAGCAGCGCGCGAACGCCAGTCAGTCGCAGCTCCCGGCGAACGACTCGGTCGCGTTCGGCATGAACCAGTTCGTGCAGTTCCCGTCGTCCGACGGTTTCGCCATCATGCTCGACATGACGGTCGAGTTCGAGCTGATGCCCGAGAAGATCTCGAAGATATTCATGCTCTACGGCGATCTTCCCGCCGTCGTCTCTAAGATCATCATGCCGCAGATTCTTTCGATCTCGCGCATGAAGGGCTCGGACTACAAGGCCCGCGAGTTCATCGACGGCGAAGGCCGCCAGAAGTTTCAGGAGGAGATGACGGCCGAGCTCGTGCGCGTCCTCGGCGAGAAGCACATTCTCGTCAGGAACGCGATCGTCCGCCACGTCGAGGTCCCAGAGGAGATTCTTGCGCCGATCCAGTCCGCCGCCGTCGCGAAGGAGCAGGATCTCACGAACAAGACCCAGCAGGACACGGAAAAGCGCCGCGCCGAACTCAATACCGAAATCGCCAAGGTCGACCAGCTCAAGCGCGAGGTCGAGCAGGAGACGGCGAAGCTCGTCGCGACCGTCGCCGCCGAGATGAAGAAGGACGTCGCCGAGATAAACGCCGAGACGAAGCTCAAGGCGGCGGAGATTGACCTCGAGTGCGCGAAGATACAGGCGAAGATCACCGAGACGCGCGGCTCCGCCGAGGTCAAGGCGAAGTTCCTCGTCGAGAACGAAGAAGCGCTCGGCATCAAGCGCCGCGCCTCTGCGTTCAAGGACCCGTCGCTCTGGGCCGACCTCGTGTTTGCCGACGCGCTCAATCCGGCCGTCAACATCCGCGTGATCCACTCCGGCGAGGGCACGCTTTGGACAGACTTGAAGGGCGCATCCCTCGCGGTTCCTGCGAAGAAGTGAGCGCCGCGGCTCCCGTAGCCGCATGTCGTTTCGCATTGCACTGACCCCCCTGCTTCCGCGCGTACGCGGAGGGGGTGTTTCGGCTTAGGTAGTCGGGGACTTGGCCCGACCTGCTCGCCCGACCCGCAGTTTGCGGGCACCCCACCGACATGATTTCGACGCGCGCGCCTTCACGCGCGCCATTTACCGTGGCGGTCGAAATCACGTCGGGCCCGCAAACGTGCTCTCGTGCGACAGTCGGCTCCAAGCCCCCGACTTGTCGCTGATGCACAGGACTTTCTCTGCTGATCGCATTACACCGAAACACCCCCTCCGCTCCCGCGCGGCAAATCCGACGCGATTTCGTCCGCACTATAATCTCATGTCAAATTCCAACAGTAACAATGTCTGATTTTTGCGCGGCAGATTCGCCGCGCTGATTTTTTGCTATAATATAAACGTTCTCGCGGGTCGCGTGGCCTTGCGGGAAACAGCCGATGCGGGGGAGAAATCCCGATAAGGCGATAAGATTTTTGCGCTGACACGCAAACGACGTTCTTCTGGGAACTTGGCGGTTTCAAATGAGGGAACGGAGTTTGGCGAGGTCACGCAGGCGGTTTATTCCGTCTTGCGTGTCCTTGTCTTCTCTTTCCCTCATGGGCACGCCAAGGCCTCCAGAAGAGAGAGAATGACAAGGCACGCATTTTTGTTTGCCAAGAATCCTCTCCAAGTCTCTTGCGTTAAAGCGCGCGAATGAGACTTGAAGATGGTAGCCGGAAAGAACTCGAGAAAAACGAAAGAGGCGCAACAAGTTGCGTCCGAGGTGTCGCGTATTGTCCTTGTCGGAACATACAAGGGCGACCAGCTGAAGAAGTGGCATGGGTGGTACAACTATCCGATCTTGAACGCCGACAAGATAATAGCGGACGATGCGGCAAAGATAACGGAACTTTGGTTGTTCAAGGGCAAGAAGGAACAGCGAAACTACAAGGCGTCGTTCGTCGGCGTCAAGACGCGCCAGGAACTGATCGACGGCTACGGCTATCCCGCCAAGGGGAAAGCGCACGGAGACAAATATCTTCTTTTCAAGACGGAGTACAAGTACCGACACAAAGGAGAAGTCCCCGAAGACGTCGAGCGTGTCATTATCCGCACGGCAGATTTTGCGACCGCGCCCAAGGTGCGGAAGCAGCTCAAGGCGTATCTCGAGTCGCCGGACCGCCACGACCCAGATCTTGCAAAGCGTCTGCCAGAAATCATTACCAAGTTGCGACCGGAGCAGTTGCGCGTGTGCGAACTCGCTTATCAAATGGCACTTTGGGAATTGCCAAATTGCGATAGTTTGAAACCTGATGTGCCTTTCCCCGCGCCTGAAAAGGGCAAGTTCACTTTCATAGATTTGTTTGCAGGCATAGGTGGCATTCGCCTTGGTTATCAGTCACTTGGCGGCAAGTGTGTTTTCTCGTCAGAATGGGACAAGGAAGCTGCGAAGACCTATTACAGCAATTTTGGAGAAGAGCCATTTGGCGACATTCAGAAGATTGATCCTGCCGACATGCCTGATTTTGATATTTTGCTCGCAGGGTTTCCATGTCAACCGTTTTCCATTATCGGAGACAAAGAGGGCTTCAAGCATGAGACGCAAGGTACGCTTTTCTTCAACATTGAGAAGATACTGATAGAAAAGAGGCCAAAGGCGTTCATGCTTGAAAATGTGCGTAACCTGACTGCACACGATGGCGGGAGGACATTTAGGGTGATATTATCGCATTTGCAGAATGCAGGATATGACGTACACTACAAGGTATTGAACGCACTTGACTATGGCGTCCCGCAAAAACGCGAAAGAATAATCATCTGCGGATTCCGCAAGCCTGTCGCATTCGAATTCCCTCCGCCGATCCCAATCAGCCAGCGTAAGACGGTTGCAGACATCATTGACAGCGAAGCTGAAAACGATAGGTCGTTGCGTGTCCGTCCGGCTATTCGCGCAAGCCGATTACAGAGGATTAAAGACAAAAACTTCCCAAGGCCTTACATATCGCATGAAAATGTAGCGGGAACGATTACGCCGCACTCATATTCGTGTGCCCTCAGGGCTGGAGCGTCGGCAAACTATATTCTCATAAACGATGAACGTCGTCCCTCGCCGCGGGAGATGTTGCGAATTCAGGGCTTCCCTGATGAGTTTAGGATCGTTGTAAATTATGGTCAAATCAAGCATCAGACTGGCAACAGCGTTGCGGTGCCAGTTATACGCGCCGTAGCAGAGCGTGTTGTAGAACAACTTCCTAACCTTTAATCCGAGCTTGCCATGAGTGATAATTCTCCAAAGTTGAAATCGGTGGAAAAGTACCAGCCTGAGTACCCATTGGGGCAGTTCCCAAAGGGCTTTGCTCTTGCATTGGGGCGCGAAATTGTTTATCTGCTCGCCACGCGCGATATTCCAAAGATTGAGGGGGAGGATTGGGAGGAGATATTTGCCAGATGTATCGGCGCGAAGTGGACCCCATCAAACGTGGGTCTGGACGATGTGCAATTGAAACAGATGGCATGGAGCGCAAAAACCGTGAAAAACAACAACCCGTTCACGGTTCGCAACATCCGCCTGATCAGTGGACGCAATTCGCCGGATTATTCATTTGATATCGAGAATGTCCATGCAGAGGACCCAAATCAGCTTGGTGGAATGATCCTTGGTATTTGGAATGGACGGATAACCGAAGTTCGCAAGAAGTTTGCAACAACTCGAACGGTCGTTCTCGTCAAAGGCGAAGGCTTGGAGACGATTTCGGTGTTTGAGGAGGAAGCATTGCGATTCATCCCTGAGGATTACTACTGGGAGTGGAATTCTCATGATAATCTTGAAGGATATGAGCGGGCGACTGATAAAAAGAAGTTTACGTGGCAACCACATGGTTCACAGTTTACGATTTCCACTACTGCGCCAGACAATCGCCTGAAATTACGCATTAAGAAGCCGCCAAAATTGAACAAAGCTGATTTCTTGGCAGCAATCAAGTTTGATTCTTCGTGGATTGAGATCGTTGAGTAATAATATGATGGTAAATGTCATCGAAACTGCCGCGCAAGCTGCTGCGATTGTTCGGGCGGAGTTGCCGAAGGTGCAAAAGGAAGAGCGGGTGTTTGTGCTGCCCCTCGACGCGAATGGCAAGATGCTTGCAAAACCGATTCTCGTGTCTGTTGGGCACGAAGACGGGACGACGGCGATTGACGCAGGTACAATTTTCCGAGAAGCATTGATGGCTGGTGCGGAAGAAATCATTGTCGCCCATAATCACCCATCAGGCGATCCGACACCAAGCAGGGACGATTACAAAGCAACCGTTCGGCTCAACGAAGGTGCGGAACTCGTGGGGTTGAAGTTGATAGATCACATTATTGTCGGCGCTGACGATTCCGCAAACGGCTTGGGCTTTGTGTCGATGACGGATTTCGCCAGAATATGGTAAAATAACTACATGAAGTTCGGCGTGGCGATTTTGATGGTGGCGTTTCTCGCTCTCTCAGCTTTTGCGGGGGCGAGGGTTGTCGTATCGTCGCTGCCGGAAACGGTGAGGCCGATGGCTGAGGTTGAGACGAATGTCGTGTTCTCGACAGGGGCGGCGGCGGACAACAAATGGACGCTGACAATTGAGCGCGACGCGGCGGCGAGCAACAGCGTCGAGGTCGTGTTTGGCCGTGATGCGAACGAGGACGGCGTGCTTGGGGTCGAAGAAGGGGAGCTTTGCGTCGGCTGGGACTGCGGGGAGTGGTTCTGGCGCGACAGGCGCTCAAACACGGCGTGCCGCGTCGAGGGAACGGCCCAGCGTCTTGACATGACGCTCTACCTAAACCGAGACCGAGAGGCGAAGTCGCTGGCGTCCTCGGTGTTTCCGTCGGTCGTGTCGCCAACATGCTTCAACACCGACTGGAACCTTGCCCGAGTCGTCTCACGCGGCGCTGAGACCATTCGTGTAGAGAGCAAGGTTACGATTGACGCGTTAACGTTGAGGATTCGGTGAGATGGCGACGCTCTTCCAGACTGTGCTGATGCGTCTTGCCTTGTGCGGGCTTGCGGCTTCGCTTGTCTTGCTTGCGCTCCAGTCGCGCATAGCCCGCGACACCTTCGCGCGACTGCTTTCCGCCTGGCGTTCGCTTGCCGCGCTTGGCCGCTTTACCGTCTGTTCCTTTCTTTTGATCGGCGTTCTCATTGGCGGCGACAAGACGAACAACGTGCCGCCGAATATGAATTCGCCGCAGATGATGCAGGGGGTAATTTCCCAGACAGGATTGCCGTTCCCCGTTCCCCATTCCCCGTTCCCCATTGCCAATCCTGTCCAAAGCAGTTTCGCCGAGCAGAAGTCCTCTAACTGGAACATTCGCGGCGCGTGGAAGGATTCGTTTTGGCTGGACTTCGAGGATGGCTGGGTGTTTCCATGTGGCACGAACCATCTTTCCGGCGTCGAGGTCGTTTCATACGGACAGATTTGGGCCACGCCATTTGACACAAACGCCGTCGCGTCTGCTGGCTTGCCGTTCGAGATCGTGCGTGGGCTCACGACATTCGGCTACGAGTTCACTCCGTCCAATTCATATCGTTTCGTCTGGAATGACGCGGCGATCAACCGCGACACGAACAACCTTGTCTCTGCCGCGCTTGAGCTTTTCCGCAACGGCGATGTCTCTGTCACGACAAACGGCGTCGCGGCATATCTGCCGCGCGTTCTTCCGTTTCCGCACAATGGCTTCGGGCAGGACGATGAATGGGTGATGGCGAACTTTACAAACGCGACCGAGATCTTTGCCGTCGGCTATCCGCAGTGGGTCAACGCGCAGGTTGGCGAAGGGCTGACGAATGGGCTATACAAGTTTACGGCGACGATGCCTGACGATCCCCTAGAGACGGTTCAGCTCGTTGTCGGCGACTTGTCGGTCGCGGTCACCAATGCTGGCGAATACGTTTTTCTTTTGGAGAAAGGGATTGATTATGAATATGGTATAATTCCTTTTATGACGAATGTTTCATATTCCGCAGTCGACGACGTGCCGCAGACGCGGGGCGTCGTGCGTGGGGGGCAGCGCTCTTCGCCCGGCGACGCGACGCGCACATGGACCGTCGATGGCGGATATGGGAACGAGCCGCAGACGGAATATGCGCTTGGCTGCGTGTGGTGGCTCCCGTTCTTCTTCGGATCGCCGGATGTGTCGCATATCGGGCCGGATGACGAAACGCAAACATTCACCGCCAACTTTGCCGACTGTCGTCAGCTGCCGGTCGCTTCATATCTTTGGACGGCATCTGATGGCCTGACTGTCCATTCTCCGAACGCGCAGACGACGCAGATAACAGTCGACTCGATGCCGTGCTGGGCACAGGCGAACATTTCCGTGACTGCGACCTTCGGTGGCCATGAGCTTTATTCATATCTCGACGGCTTAACCTACGGCACGAACTCCACGCCGCAGGTGCATCTGGCGCTGAACGTGCCGGACGCGGTTCTGCTCAACAGCAATGTGGTTAGCGTTGCGAAAGTTGCGGCTGCGGGGTGGTCGTTCTGGTCTGACGCGCCCACAAGCGGCGTTGTCCGCGTATTCTGCGTGTCAGGTGCGGACAAGGTTCTTGTGCCGGGGCTTGTGGGGGAGTGGGCGGTTGCTGACTCGTATTCCGTTGCAGCAACGCTGGAGGGAGTGGGAACAAGTGCTGCATTTGGCGATGTTGTGTTCAGGATGGAGTTCTGCGGCGGCGACGCCACGAACGCAGTGGAGAAGGCAACGACCGTCGTGCGTGTCGGTGACGTGCTTCTGCCCTCTGCTCCTGCAGACGGGCTTGTTGTGCTTACGAACACGCCGGTAGCGATGCTTCTCGACTGTGAACCAGCTGGGTCTGGGTCTTTTCTCTCGACAGCTTGGCACACGCGGCGACTGAAGTCGGACGGGAGCTATGATGAATGGCAGCTTGCCGAATACAACCATCACGGAGCGTCAATCGTGCTTACGCCTTTGCTGGGCGGCATCTATCAGATTCGCGCGCTCGCGTCCGTCGCGGCAGGCGGAGCAGACGAGAGGTTCTATGTGTGGGATGCGGACGAAGACAGAACGATTGGACCTGCCAAGAAAGGCGAACCGAAGTCTATTGGAGTAGTCTCGCACGTATGGCAGCAGACATTGCGTAATTGTGCGCGAGATTTTCTCGGCAGTACTGCATATCTCAGCACGGAGGCGTTGCCGGCTCAATATGGATTCCCTGCGTATCCGGCGGGCGACATTGTATTCAAGTGTAATATATTTGTTGCGCATCGTATTGTGCAGTCGGGTTTGCCGTGTCCAAAAACGCGAGGGTGGTTTAATTCTTATCCGCCTCTTGCAAATGATTGGGCGGATACGTCATATGAAATCGGTGATTGGATTGCGCTGCCGTCAGAAGGATATCCTGAGCCGGGATACGTGGCCGCAGATCCAGATCCAGACACCAGTGGGCACATGGGCATACTTGATTTTGACGGTTTCGGCATTAGCGCAGGAATGGCAAACGTCAATCGTCATTTTGAAACTGGTTCGTCAAATATTGTTAGAAGGAAACTGGAGGAATAAATATTTATGAAGAAACTGACAATAGGCGTTTTCATCTTGGCTTGCGTTGGGATGACGTGCGCCGATGACATCGTTTCGCAAGTGTGTTCGTCGGTGTCGTCGGTTGTTTCTGCGCTGCCGGCTGGTCGGCGCGGCTCACCTTCGTATATTCGCGAGTTCGGTGTTCCATTTAAGCAATGCGCTGGTTATCAAGGGCTTGTCAGCATCGTGTCGAACAACCAGGATTTAGTGTGCGCCAATTTCAGTGCATGCGCGACGAACGACCTTTCCAGGATGGTGCTGCTCTCCGCTTGGTGGGGCGGCGATGATGATTTGTATATCAGCGGCCTTTCGCGGAGTCTGGACTTGGCAATGAATGGCATTGTAACTCGTGATGAACTCGATTGGTATCGACGCGGGCACTTTAATGTCAGGCGAGCCAATATGCTCGCATTGCGGTATGATGAGCCGGGGATTTCAAATCTTGTGTCTCGTCTGTATGGTTTCACTGGAGAAACGAATGTCTACCTTCGGGTGCTGTCTGGTGAAGCGCGCATTAGCATTACGAATTATCTTGAGGAGATATCGCACACAAATTAAGACATGCTGCATAACGACCTTCGGAGTGAGATTGACACGAGAGAATTTGAGATGAAGAACAGTCTACTGTTTTTTGCCGCACTGTTTTCCCTTTCCGCTGTTTCCCATACGGAAAGTGAGAAGTTTGACGCTGCAAGGTATATGGTAAATGTCGTGGATGCGAACACAAGTTTCGACACAATTTCCGATGCTCCGGCACGCGTTCTAGAATGGAGTCGTCCTGAAGTGTTCTTCGGCATCAACATCATTGGATGGACTGTCGACGAAAAGATGGACGCATTTGACGCATATATACGATACATTGCGACGACGAATTGCGCGAACGAGGAAAGTCCTGACTATGTAGCGTCCATCAGCGCAATCGAGCAATGCTGCTGGATGTCACGCACGAACGAATTGGCGAGCATCCGCCAATTCGTATTGAACACACAGCATCCTTATCGGAGCAGGATTACTGGCTCCGTGCTGGAGCTTGGCGGTTTAGACAATGAATCAATCGACTTTGCGGAGGCAATTGCGACGAATGCCGTGGCGTTCGGTCGAAATGAACGAGGTCGCGCGTTTGGTGTGCTGTGGAAGAAACAGTCGCAGGCGAGCATGGGAGATCCGGTCACCAGCAATGCATGCGGCAGAATGACCAGTATGTTTTATCGAAATAAGCAATTGTCGGTCGCAGGTGCGCTGAGCATTGACAAGTTGCTTGCGGAACGGCTTAACGGATATGCCGCGAGTTCAAACCGCCTCGAAACGGCGTTGTTTGTCCTTTCTCAAACCAATCGTACGGATCGAGTGACAGAATACTTCACGACTCTTACCAACCAGCTTCTTTCTTCTGGCCGGCCGCTTGAGGTTCTTGATGTCGGTGGGATTGTAGGCGAATGAGCTTGTCGCCCATCCCGAGGCCGTATATGTATACGGCGAGCGGGACAAAGGACGAGCAAGGCGCCCGCCTCAAATGGCGAGCACGGTTGCCCGAAACAAAGCCGCATGCTGGAAGGCAAAAACAGGGCGGTTCTTAGGCCATTGGATTTGATGCCGGAAAATATGATACAATAGCAATCTATGAAACGCTATTCCGCAAATGTCTGGGAAACGCTGATCGAGGCGCTTCACGTCTACTGGCAGGTCATCAAGGAAAAATGGCTGGCGCTCCTCGCCGTTATCGTTCCTGTCCAGCTTTTGATGGCTCTCTATTGGTACTCTACCGCGTCGAGTGGCGCGGAGAATCTCGCCAACGTCAGGTTCGAGAACGTTATCGGCGCTGTGCTTGGCCTTACAATCGGCCTTGCCGCAGTTGCGATTGCCATCGACAGTGCGTTCTTTAAGTGTGCCGGCCAGCGTCGCCCGGCAGGCGACAGAATCGTCGAGGCCTGGGGACGCATGATGGCGACTGAGTTGTTGCGCTGGATTGCCGAGACCGCGCTCGGCTTCTTGGTGCTCATTGCGCTTGTCATCGTGGTAATGGGTGCATCTTCTGCGCCGCTTACACATGTTGGCGGCTCGGCGTCGGCGTTTTCAGTCATTATCGCGTGCATCATATTGGCTCCATTGGTCGTTGCCCTGGTCTGGATTCTGATGCGCTGGGGCTTCGCCATCGTCCTAAGCGCCATCCATCCGATTATGGGTTCGACGGCAATGGGCGAGTCGTGGCGCTTCGTGCGCGGCAGGTTTGCAAGCTGCTTCTTCCTGGTTGTCGCCGCCTGGCTCGTCATGTCGGGAATCTCTGCCATCCCCGACTTGCTTGCAGCATGGTATGCACGGGGGAAGATGATCGGCATGGCCCCTCCGTCCGGCTCCATCTTTGCGCGCGCGGTCGTGCTGTTCATCGGTGGAATGTTCACAAGTTTCGCCAGCTTCTTCTTTGCGGTTGCCATGACGATTTTCTGGGTTCGCACGGTCGAGCCGTGTGATTTGCCCGAGAGCGTCCGCCGTGGTCCCGCGCGTTTGCTGATCGTAGTGCTGCTTGCGCTGGGCGTCATCCACTATGCGATCGCCGGCTGCTTCGGCGCCAAGGCGGCGCTTCGAGCAAAAGAAGAGAGGGATCAGCAAAGAGCGGTCGAGCGCGCGTCGATGCTTAAGGCGCTCGCAGAGCTGCAGAAGAAGTCGATTGAAACGAATTTCGTGCGGTCCGCCGTCCATGCGCTTCCAGACACCTATAAAGAGGAACATATGAGAATGGAGAACGGCGAGCTAGTCGTTGATTCACCATTCGATCTGTGCATTGGCTCGTCGGAAGCCGCCAAGTTGCTCGGCGCGCAGCTGACCTCTTCCCCCGTGAACAGGACTTACTCTTACGGCACGAATCTGCAATACCACAGCTTCGCCCGACTTGCTACGCCCTACTTCGGATTTGACAAGATGAGTCTGACTTTCATGGGTGAGGAGAAAGCTCTTTTTGCCATCAATCTCTTCCAGGATGACGACAAGCTTTCGCTCGACGACTGCCGCAAGACGGTGCGCGATATTGCAGCCGACATTGAACAGCGCTTTGGCGTCAAGATGGACGGCGCCTTAGGAGACATGAGAGATGAAGTTGCGCTCAAGCTAGGCGACGACAATAAAAGGGTAACCTCCAGCCAATTCATGCGTCGCGAGACGAAGATGGACAACGGCGGGAAGATTGCCCGATATTGCGTCAGAGGCATGATAGAAACCAAAAACAAGCAACCCAACATCGAGTTCGAGATTGCGAAAGAGAATGAGCGATGAGCGAATTGGACGAGCTGAGGAATGAAGTCGATGCGGCGGACGACGCGATTCTTGCCGCGCTTATGCGGCGCTTTGCTATCACCGACCGCATCCGCGAGCTGAAAGACCGCGAGGGCGTTCCGCGCGCCGACAAGGAACGCGAGCGCGAGATACTCGCGCGCGTCGCGGCGTCTGTGCCGCCGGAAAGGCGCGATACGGTCTGCGCCATCTGGGAGCGTCTCTTCGCCGGCGCGCGCGGCGAAATCGAGACAATCGCCCGCGGCGTTTGCGTGAAGGACGGGAAAGTTCTTCTCTGCCGCGGAAAGGGCGCGGCCTCTACCTATCTCCCAGGCGGACACATCGAGTTCGGCGAGACTGGCGCGGAGGCGCTTGTTCGCGAAATGAGGGAAGAGACGGGGCTCGAATCGACGGCGGGGAAGTTGCTCGGCGTCGTCGAAAATTCTTTTCTCCAGCACGGCGAAAAACACTGCGAGATAAATCTCGTCTACGAGCTCTCGATCGCGAACGGCGATGTCGCGGCGCAAGAAGACTGGATCGGGTTCGAATGGTGCCCGCTCTCCAACCTTGACGCAGCCAACCTGCTGCCGGTCGACATTCGCCGCCTGATTCCGGAGAACGGCTGATGGGCTGGGTAGGAGGAACAATCGGCTTTTTGGTGGGCTCCCGATTCGGTGCGCTCTCCGCCATTCTCGGCGCGGTAATCGGAAACAAGATCGGCAACTTCTTCGGCGAAGGAGCCAGAAACATCGCTGGCGGAGGCGCGAGGACGCAAAGGTCGTATGGCAATGCGAGGGGCCGCGCCTCGTCTCGCGCCGGTTCTTCGCGTGAGCGCGAGATCGTCTTCCTCACTGCCGTCGGCGCGATGCTGGCGAAGCTCGCCAAGGCAGACGGACATGTGGACGAGTCGGAGATCGCGGCCGCGGAGCAGGCCTTCGAGCGTCTTGGCCTCACCCCCGGCAATCGCGAGATCTGCATACGCGCGTTCCGCGCGGCGAAGACCGACTACCACACGATCTTCGACTACGCCGAGTCGTTTGCCGCCGTCGTGCGCGGCGTCGTAATGCGCGAGCTGATGTACGACATTCTCTGGGATGTCGCCTGTGCCGACGGCGAAGTGTCCGCAGGCGAGCGCCGCATCCTCGAGATGATCGTCACGCAGCTGCGCATACGTCCGTCCCTCTTCGCCGAGCAGTGCCGTCGTCGTCTGAACTCGCGCCAGTCTTCGCGCCGGAGCTATTCGTACGAGCCGTCGCCATACGAAATCCTCGGCTGCGACTCGAGCGCGTCCGATGACGAGCTGTGCCGCGCCTATCGCGCGCAGGCGAAGAAGCACCATCCCGACCTCCTTCGCGCCCAGGGTCTCCCCGAAGAGATGGTCTCTCGCGCGACCGAGCAGATGGCTCGCATCAACAACGCCTGGGAAGAGATCAAGCGCGCCCGCGGCATTTGATATATGAAGTCTACGTCTTCAGAGAACAATACGGTTCACGAGGTCCGGCGCGTCACATACGCTGGAATGGCCGTCAACATCGCGATTGCGGTGCTGAAGGGCTGCGTCGGTATCGTGTTCTCTTCGCAGGCGCTGTTTGCCGACGCGGTGCATTCTCTCTCCGATCTCGTGACTGACTTCGCTGTAGTCCTTGGTGTGCGCTACTGGTCGGCTCCAGCCGACGAAGAGCATCCCTACGGACACGGCAAGATCGAGGCGCTGGTGACGCTCTTCATTGCGATTGCGCTTGTCGTCGTCGCCTATGGACTTGGCGCACACGCCGTTCGTTCGCTCGTGGCAGGCGAGTCGTCTGTTCCTGGGCTTCCCGCGCTTTTCGTCGCGCTAATATCGATCGGCTCGAAGGAGTGGCTGTTCCGCTGGACGCGCCGCGTCGCGCGCAAGGTCGCCTCTCCTGCGCTCGAGGCCAACGCATGGCATCATAGGTCTGACGCCATCAGCTCGATCCCCGTCGCCATCGCGATAGTCGTCGCGCATGTCTGGCCGGCGCTTGCGTGGGTGGACGCGGTGGGCGCGGTTCTTGTCGCGCTCTTCATTCTCCATGTCGCGTGGGAGATTGCGTATCCTGCGCTTCAGGAACTCGTGGACGCGGAAATCGGCGGCAAGTCTGCCGCGGTCGAGGCGCTTGCCCGCAGTGTCGCCGGAGTAGTGGAGGTGCACAAGGTCCGCGTCCGTCGATATGGCGGCGCGTATGTGGCCGACTTGCATGTGCATGTCGATGCCGGGCTTTCGGTTGCGGAAGGGCATCGCATCGGGCATGATGTCTCCGATGCGCTGCTTGCGTCCGACCTCGGCATAGTAGATGCCATCGTACATGTTGAACCAGCTGCTGTTTAGGAGTCAGGGGTCGTAACCGCCCCTTGTGGGTGGGCGCGACCCATAGGGAAGCGACCAAGCCGAGCGGAGCGAGTGCCGAGTACGCAGTAGTTGGAGTTTAGAGTTGGAGTTGGAGAGTGGAGGGTTAGGGGTCAGGGGTCAGTAGTCAGGAGTCAGGGGTCAGTGATTAGTGGCTAGTGGTTAGGGACTAGCGGACGGGGAGGCCGCGGGAGGCGAGGAACGCCTTTAGTTCCGGGATGCCGATCGCGTGGAAGTGAAACACAGATGCCGCGAGAAGGACATCGGCGCCAGCCTCGGCCGCCTCGGCAAAGTGCTCCATCGTGCCCGCGCCGCCAGACGCGACCACTGAAGCGTCCGTGATCTCGCGGATCTTCCTGATGAGCGGGAGGTCGTAGCCCGTGCGAACGCCGTCCGTGGACTTGGAAGTCGGCAGGATGCAGGCGACGCCGTAGTCGTTTACCTGCTTCGCCCACTCTATGGCGTCCTTGCCAGTCGCGGTGCGTCCACCGTCGATGAACACTTCGTAGCCGGACGGCATCGCGGCGTTCTGCGCCACGTCAATCGCGACAGTCACCTTGTCGGCGCCGAGTTCCTTGACCATTTCGCCGATCATCTCAGGACGGCGGAATACTGCGGACGAAGTGGAAACCTTGTTCGCGCCAGCCTTGAGAACTTCCTCGGCGGCTGCGACTGACGAAATGCCACCGCCCATCGTGAATGGAACCGTAACGGCGTCCGCGACCTTGCGGACCACTTCGAGCATAGTCTTGCGGCCTTCTACGGTCGCCGTGATGTCGAGCATCGCGAGCTCGTCCGCCCCGGCCGCGCAGTACGCCTTGCAGCACTCGACGGGATCGCCGGCATCCTTGATGTTCACGAAATTCACGCCCTTAACCACGCGTCCATTGATCATGTCGAGGCACGGCATAATCGTAAGCTTCCTGTTCATCTTCGAGTGCTCCTTTTTCGGTTTTGTTTCTTTCGCCGGCTTTCCGTCCGACCGAGTTAAATTATATCATAAAGAACCGCCCTTGGCGGAAATCTCCAATTCCACTCTCCAACTCCAACTCTAAACTCCAACTACTGACTCCTGACCCCTGACCCCTGACTACTCGGCACTCGCTTCGCTCGGCCTAAGGCCTCGGTGGATATTCCATCTTGGCGGCTCGCGAAGGTGGCGAGACGATAAAAGCCAATAAAATCGCTACTTCCGTGGGGTCTGTCCCCAGGATTTTTTATCGCCGCGCAACCGCGTGGCGTTTTGAATCGGCGGGCATGTTGCTGCAAATCTCAACTGTCACTTGCAATTTGTAGTTTACTTGTGGTATAATTCCTCCTGTCGCAAGGTGAAAGGAGAATTATGATAGCAAGAGAGATTGCGCCTGTTGTCATGAAGAGGGCGAGCGAGTTTCCCGTGCTGACCCTTATTGGGCCGCGTCAATCGGGCAAGACCACCCTTGTCCGCGATTGCTTTCCCGACTACGACTATGTCAATCTGGAAGATCCCGAGACGCGCGATCTCGCCAATGATGACTACAGGCGATTCCTGGCGCTACATCCTGCGCCTGTGATAATCGACGAGATTCAAAGGGTGCCGAAGCTTGCATCGGCCATACAGACGCTTGTGGACGCCAATCGCGGGAAGTGCGGCCAGTTCATTCTGACGGGTTCGCATCAGCCTCGACTCAAGGAGACGGTTACGCAGTCGCTCGCCGGGAGAAGTGCTTTCCTGAAGCTGCTGCCGCTGACATTTTCGGAACTTAAGTCGGCCAAGCGCTCGCCTGACCTTTCCCAGGATGCGCTTATGCTTCGAGGGACGATGCCCGAACTTGTATCGTCTAAAGTGGATGCGAACATCTACTACAAGAACTATCTGCAGACATACCTTGAGCGCGATGTGCGTCTGATAGCCAACATACGTAACACGTCGGCGTTTAGACGGTTCCTCGTCCTGCTTGCAGGGCGCGCCGGCCAGCTGCTGAATCTCGACAGCCTTTCCGGGGACGTGGGCGTAAGCCATACGACGCTCGCCGAGTGGCTTGATGTCCTGGAGGCGTCCTTCATTGTGTTCAGGCTGGAGCCATACCACGCGAACATCAGAAAGCGGCTCGTCAAGACGCCCAAGCTGTATTTCACTGAGACGGCCCTTGCGGCATGCCTGCTTGGCATCAAGACCAGGGAGCAGATGGCGCACGACCCGCTTAGAGGGCATCTATTCGAGAACATGGTCGTCAGCGACCTTGTGAAGCGGTGCCTTAACGCCGACTCAGAGGGCGATCTGTTCTTCTTTAGGACGTCAGACGGGACAGAGGTCGATGTGCTCAGGAGGACTCAAGACGGATTTCAGCCTATTGAGATAAAGGCGTCGATGACGTGGTCGGACAGCTTGGCGGAAGGGATCGGAAGCTATTCCAAGCTGATGCCCAACCCAATTGCCCCGACTGTGATTTACGGGGGGCGGTCATATCCTAGTCGAGATGGGGCAGTTAGCTCGGTCAATTACCTTGATTTTCGCTATTCGCATTGATCCTGCTACCCCGCGCACCTGCGCGCCGAAAATACATTCCCATTTCTACACGTTCTACACGCTCTACACGGCTAAATCTTAAACACTGATTGCTTTCGCTACGGGGAGTTTTGGAGCTTGGGAGGATGAAGGAGGTGTGCTCTCGGCCTTAATGTGTTTTAGCCGCAACCTCCTTCGCCGAGGCTATGGTGGTCAAGAAGAACGCAAAGGGCGCAAAGAAATTGAAAACCAGCGACTACTGACGCCCATAATCTTTCCCGAAAAGCCGTTGCTTTTGGTATAATATTCACTGTCAGAACGGGAACGCATCTGACCTCATAGCTCCCGACGAGAACCGCCGCGGAGAGGCCGGCAGGATAGTGATTCTCATGTCAAAGCAAGACTTTAGAGATTTCGTATTCTCTACAAATACGGACGGAAGCGGCAAGGCCGCAAATAAGGGAAGTGAAATACCGCAAAAGTCGGAATCAAAATACCACAAATATCAGAAACGCACTCTTGACTTCTGGGGGATAAAAGTAGTATAATATGCGCAATTCACAAGAGAAATTGCGACTTTCGGGTTCATTTTCGAAACGCTGGGCATACGGGACTTGCGGGCTTATACATCGGCGATGGGCGGAAGCCTATCGTATTACCGCGACAGATACGGACTTGAGTCCGACTGTGTTTTGCATCTCCCAGATGGACGCTTTGCCTTGATTGAATTCAAGTTGGGGAACAGTCAGATCGAAGAGGGCGCAAGCCATCTTCTCCAGATTCGCAATCTTGTGCGCGAGGCGAACGCGAAAAACGACGGTGTTCGCATAGATGAGCCGACTTTGATGATGGTGGTCACGGGCGGCGAACTTGCCTACACACGCAAAGACGGAGTTCATGTCGTGCCGATCGGATGTCTTAAGCCGTGACGTTGCCTTTGCCGCACTTGTGCGATTGGCGAAAAGGCGCCCTCAGTAAGTGCTGTTTTTGATATAATACTCACTGTCAGAACGGGAACGTTACTGGCCTCATAGCTCCTCGACGAGACCCGCCGCGGAGAGGCCGGCAGGATCGGCCATCGGTTGCAAGTCTAGCATCGGGAAATTACGACACTCTTGGATGGCTGTTTTATGATTTGCAAGGTGTTACCAATTTGTGGTGTCGCCTTGTCGCATATTCAGCCAGGCCGTCGTAAGCCTCCCGAGCATGTGTTCAAGGCGCGCCACTCTAACAAAATAGAGAGGCGCGCTTTTCTGTTTAAGACTACTGATGCGAGGACTAAGAATGAGCGAGGCAGAGGTTTACGCATGCAAGAGATCTGTTGTTGATTTCGTAGATGCTAAAAGTTCTGACATCCTTGGTGAGGTCGTAGCTGGGTCAGGTAATTTTTGCATATTGCAAACCCAACGGGAAGCCTGGCAGCGGGAAATAGATTTGCTCCAAGGAATTTTGAAAGATGAGAGATTTAAAAAGGCAACTAATCGAATCTACTTTGAATTTAACTTAATGCGTTTTGCCAAACGTGTTGATGTGGTTCTGATTCTTGATGGCGTCTTGATCTGTTTGGAATTCAAGACTGATCAGATTGGCGGGGCGGGGAAGTCATATTTGGCGCAGGACAAGGCTCAGGCATTGGCGTATGCCGATGAGTTCTCCCAATTTCACAGCACTAGTAGCAAATGTCCCATTGTGCCCATGTTGGTCGTGCCAGGTGCGCCTGACATGATGTGTGAGGTTGTTTTGAACAACGCAAACATTTATGGACTTCTATGCGTTAATGAAAATACTTTGTCGGCAGCACTCAAAGCCGTGCTTGATAAAAAAGATAAAGATAATTGGGGTGATCTCATAAGTGATTCAGACAAGTGGGAAACAGGAGAGTACAATACGGTTCCGACGATAGTCGAGGCGGCAGGGCGTCTTTTTGAGAATCAGAATGTTGAAGCAATCACTCGCTCTGGGACGGACGTTACGAAAACAATCCGTACGATAGAAAACATAATACGTGTTGCGGAGGAGAAAAAGAAGTGCGTGCTTTGCTTGGTGACAGGAGAGCCAGGGGCAGGCAAGACGCTTATTGGGCTTCAGATTGCATCGTCGCACATGAAGAAGAAGTTGTTGCCAAATGAAGAATCGGGTGGGGACGATCTCATTCGTAAAGTGATGCTCTCTGGGAATTATCCACTGGTGAAGGTGCTTAAGGAGTCGCTTGTCAGAAATATTTACGGGCGGCTTAAGGCATGCAAGGATCTGATGAATAACGAAGGTGGTTCTTTGACCGATGAGCAGAAGCGTTTTATCTTGTCGTGCGGATTCCAAGTTCAACCGACTGGGAAAAAGAAAAAGATCAAGGGTTCGAAAATCTCTGTTGAAATGCAAGAGCTTTGGACGATTTCGAAGTTCACGGACAAGGGGAAGACAGAAGTTAAGAAAGCACAGGATAGTCTTGAATGTCGGAAGTTCTCAAGAACATTCGTTGAGGCGACTGTTTCTTCGATGATCCAAATGGTTTCGCATTTTCGACGTGGATGGGAGTTGTCCGAGAACCCTCCAGTGGAAAATGTCTTTGTTTTTGACGAGGCTCAGCGCGCTTGGAGCTTTAACCAAGTGAAAAGGAAAGATAAGAATACCCACCCTGACCAGATTCGCAGGAAGTGGTCTGAACCGCGTACATTGTTAGAATATTTGAATAGACATAGTGCGACGGACGGGTGGTGTGTGGCTATTGCGCTTGTAGGCCACGGACAGGACATACATGAAGGTGAGGCTGGAATAGGAGAGTGGTACAAGGCACTGGAGGATAGCGAGAATCTCAAAGATTGGGTTGTGTGTTGTTCTGATGGTCAGGGATTGATAGATAAAGGTGTGACACAGGAGATCAATCCTGATTACGGTGAGGATATTGATTACAGCATGCTTCACCTCAAGGATATGCAGCGTAGTTTTAAGGCAAAGGAAGTCGGCCCATTTGTCAATGCATTGCTTAAGGGGAGGGAGGGGCTTGAAGAAGCGAAGCGTTTAATTGAAGAAATCAACAAGACATTCCCGTTGTACATTACGCAGGACGTAGACCTTGCTAAGCAATGGATTGTAGAAAAGTCCGATAATGGCAGACGTAGATGTGGCTCTGTAATGTCGTCTCGAGCTGTTCGCTTGCGGGCATATGGGTTTCAGACTCTTGCCCAGGGTTTTGATGAGGCTACATGGTTCCTTGAGCCGTCGGACAATATCAACTCATCAAATACACTTGAGATTTCAGCTACTGAATTCAAAATTCAAGGACTCGAGTTGGATTACGTCTTAGTGGGATGGGATGGTGATCTATTCTATAATTCTGAGAAGGGCGTTTTTGAAGCTAGGCATTTCTCGTTAAAAGCTAATGCCTGGAAAGAAGTGAAGTGTCTAAGTAAGGACGACGAAGTCGGCAAGGCAGATGGAGAATCAGATGATGCTGACGTTGATCCGAAAGACAAGGACAGACATCTAAGAAATGCATATCGAGTATTACTTACACGCGCACGGCAGGGAATGGTCATCTTTGTACCAAAGGGCAAACCAGATGATAGCGATCAAACAAATCTATCGCACGTGAATTATGATGATACATATAGTTTTCTGCATGATATGGTTGGCATAAAGGAATTTGAGGGTAAAAAGGATAGATGAAGATGAGTTACAGAAAAGAAATGGGCGGGATTTGTAGTAGGGCGGCACGCAGGTGTTTTCGTGTTCTTAATTCTTTGGAGGGTGAATCATGACGGATTGGAGTTTTCCCACTGCAACAGATGACTATGAAGGCAAGGGGCTCAATGATTCTGGCATCGAGACATTTAATGATGATTGTCTGAAGGGGCTTGCTCGCGAGATATGCCAGAACTCATTGGATGCAAGACGCAAGCAAGGATGTTCCTGAAGAACAGCCTGTAATAGTCGAGTTTTGCAGATTCAACATATCGCCGGAGAGATTCCCAGGTAAAGATACGTTTTATCAGGCACTGAAGAAGTCGTTGGAGTTTTGGGAGAACAGAGAAGATGAAAAGACTGAGAATTTTTTCAAGGAGGCATTGGAGCAGATTGGGTATTTGAGTATGCCTTGGCTTCGTATTAGCGACTTCTATACCACTGGTTTGAACGGCGTTTCAAAAGGACATACGCATAGTGCTACTACGCCCTGGAGTAGTCTTGTCATGAGTTCTGGCGTTTCGAATAAGGGAGGGGGAAGCGGAGGTTCGTTTGGAATTGGTAAGTTTGCGACTTTTTCCTGCTCGAAATTCAGGACAAGCTTTTATTCCACGCTTACTAATGAGGGCGAGAAGGGCTTTCAAGGCGTGGCTAGGTTGGTGTCGTTTGAAAGTGAGTGTGGTGGCGTTACCTTGGGGAACGGGTATTATCGTGAAGATGGGAGGCCATTGAATGCCGGCCCCAGGATTGACGATTCTTTTGAAAGGGGCGAAAGAAGCGGGACGGACATTTTCGTGCCTGCGTTTTGTGGGGGAGAAACATGGTTTGACGACGTTACTTCTTCTGTGTTAGACGGTTTTCTGTTCGCCATATTTAAAAATAAGCTTGAAGTTCGATTGATGGATGATCGAGGAGGGACTCTCATTCTTAATAGAGAGTGGTTGGACAATCAATACCGGCTGGGCAAATTAACGAACCGGCCGACCGTGAGATACAATTACGAAGTCTTGAAAAATAATGATCCTGACAGGGTGTTCAAGAAAGACTTTGGAGAGGATGGTTATTTGGAATTGCGGCTTATGTTGGCGCCAGATTTGGACAGGCGTGTTTCTATGATCCGTGAGACAGGCATGAAGATATACGCCAAGGGCAATTTCCCTGCCAGTATCTCATTTTCTGGCGTTCTTGTTGTGCACGGAGAGGAGCTAAATAAGCGCATTAAAAAATTCGAGAACCCGCAGCACACCAAGTGGGAGCCGAAGAGAAATCCGTCGGATGCATCGCTTTTGGAAGATATTAATCGTTTCTGCCGCCAATCGCTTAGCATGCTTGTCGAAAAGAGCTCGTCTGAGGAATTGGACGCTGGGCTTGGAGATGTTTTGCCGGCAATTGGTTTGTCGGAAAAACAAGAAGAGCGAGAAACGCTAAGCGCGAAGATCAATAGCCTCACTGAGACCAAACGAAAGCGGAGACGAGCCGTTACTAAATCTGATGCCGACGAAGAAGGTAACTCTGTTGGGGAAGAGGATTTGCTTGACGACGCGAAAGGTTCTGGCGGTGGCCCTGGCGAAGACGAAAGTTCTAGGTCGGGAGATAAGGAGCATGATGGCGATGGACAGGGAGAAGGCAACGGCCCGTCTGAGGACGGCGACCGAAAGCAACCCAAGCTGCGTAACGTGAAGCCTGGCAAGTATAGATTTGCATGCACAAACGAGAGCCAGGGCGAATACAGGATGTTCATTGTGCCGGATGTGACGGAGCAGAATGGTGTTCTTGCGTTAAATGCCGTGGCGGAATTGAACACCTATGAGGCGGCTATTGTTTCGGCAAGGACTAACGACGGGGATGAGCTGAAGATTGATGGGAACAAGATCATTGGGATAAAGTTTAGCAAAGGAGAACAGTTGCAGATTTTGCTGAAGCTGGACTATTCAGACTATGTTTCACTGGAGGTGATGTGGTATGGAGCTGTTTGACAAACGTTATCCGTATCCAGTGCTTACTGCGCGCACTGACGACTATATTGGGTGCTCTTTTGACGTGGAGGGTGAGTCAATTAGGCACGACTCCGTGCTTGAGTTGTCGCTCAATGCAAAGCTCGATTGCAAAAGCCTCCAATCGCTTATCGAACGTGGGGATGCGGCGATTATTCTGCATGTCGAGTGTTCCAGAAGCGCATACAGAAAGTCTCACAAGCTTCCTTTGGGGGCGCACGTCATAACGATTTCCTCCGCCGAGGTTTCGGGTAGGGTTTCGCTTTGTCCGTTTATCGTGGCTCGGCGAGATGTTGAGGAATATAAGAGCGAGCAGTTTAATCCGATTTACCAGGACCTTGCATTCAAAATACGCAGTGGAGCCGTGCTGGCAGAGGGAATAGAGAAGAGCGTATACGTTGACACATCAACGCATGACATGGACTATAAGCCGGACATTTTCTCGGTTGTGCCGGACAAGTCGATGGACGAGGATGAAAACGAGAAAAAGTGCATTAAGGTCGATCCGTGCAACAATAAAATCGTGATCCATATGCCGACAAGGGCGTTTAACCAATATGGTGCATTGCTCAAATCTGGAATATCAAGCGCGATTGTCCTGTGCGTAGTTATTCTCCCGGCGATGATGGAAGCGCTGTCCCGTATGCGCGATGCGTATAAAAATGAAGAGTTGGAAGACTTCGAGGATTTTGTCTGGTTCAATTCGGTCAAAGAACGGATGAAGCAACTCTATCCAGAGGCGCGTCGGGACATGTGCCGGTTTGTGCGTGAGAAAATGGAGATAGCGTCTGTCGCGCAATCTTTGATAAAGTCACCGGTTGTTGATGCGCTGGATATGCTTGCCAACTCGGGTTCGAGTGCGGGAGGTGCCGATGAAAATTAAATTCCTTTCAGAATTGGCGTTGGACACAGTAGCTGTCAACTTGAAGAAGTATATGCCGCTTTTTGGCGACGATACGAACGAAAGGTTGCTGTCGGAACTCCATAAGGAGCTGTCGGAACCACCGTTAAAGGAGTCAAACTTCTCGTTGCCAGATAATCTAAACCTGGACGGTACTCTTCGTGGTGGTCAGGAAGTGGAAAACGTCCGAAAGTTCCATGGAGCGTTGAAGATGCTACCTCATTCCATTGCCTGCGACTGTCGTATTTGGGCAGGGCTCACGATCGGGCACTTTTGGCAGTTTACAAAAAGCCGCTGGGATTTTGCTAAGGGTGTCACTACGTCCAAGGTGAGAGACCACTTTCTGTTCATGGGACAGTCTAAGAAAGCATATACACGCAATGCGCTTTCCCGCCTTTGGTGGATAGGTGATCTGACGTATGACGAAGGCAGAGATGATCCCTATGAAATTACTTCTTTCACAATGAAGGACACGGATTACGTCGTTAATTTGCTAGAGCGTAACTTCTCAAGTAATAGGCTTATCTTTAGAGAGTTTGTGGAGGCTGTGGAGTGCGGACGAAGGGAAAATCTTGTCATCGAAAGACCGGAAATCCGTGAGTTGTGTAAGTACCTCAATCTGCTCGGAGGTGTTTATGTCTTGGACGCGTTGCCTCCCGGTATGATCAGGGACAAGATATACGCACGGGCAAAGAAAATCAACGAGAAAAAGTAAGAATATGCACTTTAAGCTGGGAGAGTTGTTTTGCGGGCCGGGGGGAATGGCCGTAGCCTCGACGAGAGTTGCGCCTATCAGGTCGGCCACGCGCGAAGAGTTTAGCTTGAGCCACTCATGGGGGGTAGATTTCTCTAAGGCTGCAATCGAAACGTTCAAAGCTAATCTTGGAGAAGGTAATGGCATAGAGATGGATGCCAAAGAATTCGTTGCAACTGAGTTGACCCCGGATAAGAAGATCAACGCTCTAGCGTTCGGATTCCCCTGTAATAGCTTCAGTCAGGTCGGTAAGCGCAAAGGAATCGGCGATGAAGAATTCGGAGAATTGTACAAAACTGGGATTTCCGTTATTGAGGCATATTCGCCAGATTGGTTTGTCGCCGAGAATGTAAGTGGTATCAGCAAATCGACTGCTGTGGGTCATGATGATGCGAGATGGGAGTTTGTGAAGATACTTCAAGACCTTGCAGATGCGGGGAAAGGATATAATGTTGTCGCACATCTGTACAAGTTTGAAGAGTATGGTGTACCGCAAGCAAGGCATCGTTACGTTATTGTCGGCATAAGACATGACATTGCCGACAAAAAGAAGATTGAATTTCGACCTCCCGCACCGCTGTATGGTCCTGGGCGCTTACATCGTTTTGTTACATGCAAGGATGTCCTTGATAAAGTCTCTAATGAGACAGAATGGGGAGGAAAAAAAACAAGACAATCGGAAACGGTTGTGGCACGTCTGAAATTCACGCCTCCTGGCGAAAATGCTTGGAAGCTTGATGAATTAGTTGATCCAAGTAAATACTCGGATGAAGAACTAGATGAGTATCTCAAGAGCATTCCTTGGTACGAGACAGATATTGCGCCAAAATTCCCAATTCGGAATTTGCACGATAGGATGGAAACCATAAGAGTACGTATTGAGGAAGTTCGTCTCCATTGCAAAAAGGCAAGAATGAGTCACATATACCGCCGCCTTGATCCTAATCGCCCAGCGTACACATTGACAGGTAGTGGCGGCGGCGGCACACACATATACCACTATTCCGAACATCGTGCGCTTACGAACGAAGAGCGAGCTGCATTGCAAACGTTTCCTCCTGAATTTGTTTTTAAGGGTGGCCCTGAGCAGATTCGCAGACAGATTGGTATGGCGGTACCGACTAAGGGTGCGGAGCAAATCTTTGATGCGATTCTAAAGACATTTGCAAAGATTCCATACGACTGCGTGGAGCCAGACCCTGCATTGGTGTTTTATCCTTGTAATAAAAGAGTGCGTATAAGGGGATGACACTTAATCAAAAGAGGCAGGCGGATCTCTTTGTAGAAGCTTTACTGTACATGACTCATATGCGAGCGATAGGTTTGCCGCGGCATTTGGTACAATCTGCGTAGGAGAAACGTATGGGACTTGTGAAGACTAGAAGACTTGCGTAACCGCCCCTTGCGGGGGTTCGCGACCCATAGGGAGATGCGCCTGCGACGAAGTCGTCAGGTTGGCCGAGGCCGAAGGCCGAGCCGCGAAGCGGCCGCAAGGGCCCGCGCGAACACGCCGAGCGAACGCGAGTGCCGAGCGATGCAGAAGCAGCTGCGGGCAAAGGTGGGCATGAAGCCGCCGATGAAGGGCGATTCGTGCAACGCCCGCCCGCGGCAGTTTTGTGTCAATAATGTAGTAAAATAATATACTTTTGACAGTCTGTACTTTTGCCATTGTCAAATTTGCCTATTTTTAGTATACTTTTGACATGACCTCGTACGAGAAGATATGGGATACGGCTGAAGACAACCATGGTGTGATTACTTCTGCGCAAGCTAAGCGGCTGGGAGTGAAGCCTGCAGCTTTGGTGTCGATGGCCACAAACCGAAAGCTTATTCGCATCGGGCAGGGGGTGTATAAGCTTTTCCACCATGCGCCTGGTCCGTATGATGAATATGCGCAAGCTGTCGCGATGGTTGGTGATACGGCATTTGTCCGTGGGGCAAGCGCTTTGATGATGCGCGGGCTGATACCGTTTGATCCAGGGCGATTCTACCTTGGCGTGGCAAGGCGGACGCGGCGTAAACTACCTTCGGGCTATGATGTGAAGTTTGTCGCCAGTCCTGAGATAGAGTTTATTGAGGGCATTGCGGTGGAGCGTGTCAAGGCGGCGGTTGAGGACGCCCGCAAATGCGGAGCGGTCGATGTGGACAGGCTGATGGATTTGGAGTCGCAGTCATGAAGAATCGTCCGATGACGCGTGTAAATCTTGATAAGGCCATTGCTCGTATGGCGGGTGATGACCCTCGTTTGACCGTTGATATGCGGATGTCGATGGCGAATGCGATTGTTGGGCAATTTCTTCCCGAAGGCGTTGTGAAGGGTGGGACATCACTCAAGTTTCGCTTTGGGGAGGGCCATGCCCGTTACACATTGGATCTTGACACGGCGTGGAAAACAGATTTAGACACATTCTTGTCTAAATTCAGGCGCAATCTTGCAAATGGGTGGGAGGGTTTCTCGGGGGAACTCATCGTTCGTCCGCAGGCTTCGCCCCGGGCAATACCCTTTGAATATGTAATGCAGCCTTGTGATGTTAAATTGAGCTATATGGGACGTTCATGGTGCACGATTCGCCTTGAGGTCGGACATAATGAAGTTGGTGACGCCGACGAGGCGGAAATGACGCCTGTGCCTGAAGACCTCGCAGTACACTTCCGAGAGCTTTGCTTCCCGGTGCCAGGTTCGCTTCCCCTGATGAAAATTCCGTTTCAGATTGCACAGAAACTCCATGGGGCGACAGGTGAAGGAAGTCGAAGAGCGCATGATCTTATCGATCTTCAATTGATTGCCGACGCATATGAAATTGACCTTAAGGAGACGCGTGATGTATGCGAGCGCCTGTTTAGATATAGGAGATGCCAACCTTGGCCGCCCAAGGTGACGAAGGTGGATGGATGGGATGACATCTATTTGACGCAAAAGCTCAACCTCCCTGTTCTTCCGACTGTCGATCAGGCAATTGAATGGGCCAATGGACTCATCGCGAGAATAGCCGGGGCTTGATTATTTGATGTAGATGATTAATGTGTTCGCGCGGCGAGAGAGGTGAATGATTATGGCGATGCCACAGAGAGATGAGACGATTGAGGAGATCAAGCGGCTGGATGCTTTGCTTGAGTATGCGGTCATGCACGGGGACGAGGCCGAGGCCGAGCGCCTCCGCGCCGCCCTGCGCAAGCTGACCGACGAGGTCTAATCCGCGGCAGTTGTGTCGCGACGGTGTGAAATGTGATAAAATATCTACACAAGCACAAGGAGATGTTGCAAGGTGTAACCTGACACGTGGTGTGTAATTGGAGGTAGCCGAATAACGTGAGTCCGGGAGGAACCGCAAACCGTTCCATAGCGTTCGTCGATCTGGAAGTAGGAGTTCAAGATCGGCGGATACATGACGTTGGCGCCGCGCGCGGAGATGGCGCTGTGTTTCATGCGTCGGACGTTCGTGGGCTGCTTCCATTCCTTGACGGGGTCTCGACAATCTGCGGGCACAACATAGTGCACCATGACATGCGCTTCCTGGAACCGCATCTTGGCGCTCGGAAGTTCTCTTTGGTCGACACTCTTTACTGGTCGCCCATCCTGTTTCCAGAGCGTCCGTATCACGCGCTCCTGAAGGACGACAAGCTTCAGCGGGACGAGCTTAACAACCCTCTTAGCGACGCCAAGAAGGCCATGAGCCTTTATGGTGACGAGGTCGCTGCGTTCAGGGAGCTTGGTGCAGTTCGGCGTGGAATATACCTGGCGTTGCTTGGCTCCGTCCCGGAGTTCTCTGGTTTCCTCGGGTTGCATGCGACTGACTCTCGGTTGGCTGTCCCTGTTGAGGTCGCGATTGCCGCGGAGTTCAGGGGTAAAATATGCCAGCACGCGAATATCGGCGGACTAGTCCGTCGCTACCCAGTGGAGCTTGCCTACGCATTGGCGCTCATAGGCACATCTTCAATTGAATCGATAACGCCGCCTTGGGTGTGCAAGAACTACCCGAAGGTAGAAAACGTCATCAACTATCTTTGCAACACGCCGTGCCAGGAGGGTTGCCCATATTGCCGTGAACGGCTCGACGTCCGGAAGGCTCTCAAGCGTATGTTCGGATTCGATGCGTTTCGGACCTACGCGGGCGAGCCACTTCAGGAAAAAGCGGCGCGCGCCGCCGTCGACGGCAAGTCTCTGATTGCGGTGTTCCCGACGGGTGGAGGCAAGTCGATCACTTTTCAGCTTCCAGCCCTGATGGCCGGCGAAAATTCGCATGGGCTTACTGTGGTGATCTCGCCGCTTCAGTCGCTCATGAAGGACCAGGTCGACAACCTCGATGCGAAGGGGCTTACTGGCGCTGTGACTGTCAATGGGCTGCTCAATCCGATTGAGCGTGCTGAAGCGTTCAGGCGTGTTGCCGACGGTTCGGCCTCTCTTCTGTACATATCGCCGGAGCAACTGCGCTCCAAGACAGTTGAAAGCATTCTCCTTGGGCGCAACGTCGTTCGTTTCGTGATTGACGAGGCCCACTGTTTCTCAGCTTGGGGACACGACTTTCGCGTTGACTATCTTTACATCGGGGACTTCCTTCGCAAGTTCCAGGAGAGCAAGAACCTGCCTAAGCCGATCCCTGTCTCGTGCTTTACGGCGACCGCGAAGCAGAAGGTCATTAGCGACATCCGGGACTACTTCCGCGGCAAGACGGGCATAGAGCTTGAGGTGTTCGCTTCCACGGCCACGCGCGAGAACCTGCATTACGAGGTGCTTCACAAGGAGACAGACGGCGACAAGTATGCCGCTCTTCGCCTGCTGATCGAGCAGAAGGACTGTCCGACGATCGTCTATGTCTCCCGCACCAAGCGAACGCATGAGCTCGCGCAGAAGCTGACGGACGACGGATTCCCGGCACTGCCGTACAACGGCAAGATGGAGCCGGATCAGAAGATCGAGAACCAGGACGCCTTCATCCGCAACGACGTCAAGGTCATCGTTGCAACGTCCGCCTTCGGAATGGGGGTGGACAAGAAGGACGTCAGACTGGTTGTCCACTACGATATTTCGGATTCGCTCGAGAACTACGTCCAGGAGGCCGGGCGCGCGGGCCGTGACCCATCGCTCCAGGCCGAGTGCTACGTCCTCTTTTGCGACGACGACCTAGACAAGCACTTCCTCATGCTGAACCAGACGAAGCTCAGCTTGAGCGACATCCAGATGATCTGGCGAGCGATAAAGCGCATGTCTCCTACGGGCCGTCAGTTCTGCACCTCGGCGCTTGAGCTTGCGCGCGCTGCCGGATGGAACGATTCCGTAGCCGACATAGAGACGAGGGTGCGGACGGCAGTCTCGGCGCTTGAAGAGGCCGGGTACGTCGAGCGAGGGCAGAACATGCCGAGGGTGTATGCGACCGGGATCCTGGCAGCGAGCATGGCGGAGGCGGCATCTCGCATTGACAGCTCTGCTCGTCTTGACGACGCGCAAAAGGAGATGGCCAAGTGTGTCATGAAGTCCTTGATTTCCGCGCGGAGTGTGTCGAAGGCGGGCAACGGGGACGCGGAGTCGAGAATTGACTACATTGCGGACATTCTCGGACTCGATCGCAAGGACGTAGTCGGTGTCATAGACGCGATGAGGCAAGACGGGCTCCTGGCCGACACTCAGGACATGTCTGCGACCATCTTTCGAGACGACACGGCAAGAAAGTCTACAAATGTCATCGAACGTTTTGCGAAGGCCGAATCGGTTCTGCTATCGCGAATCAGCAAGAATGACGCCGACCTGGACTTGAACCTCAAGGAGTTGAACGACGAGATGTCCGGAGGCGCTGGCAATTCAAACGGCGTCAAGAACATGCGCACGGTCATGCGTTTCTGGTCCGCTAAGGGCTGGGTTAAGAAAGTTGAAAGGCCGAATAGCGACTATGTCCGCATAATCCCGACCATGTCGGTGGAACAGCTGCGAGATCGTTTCGACAGAAGGCTGGAAATGGCAAGGTTCGCTGTCGACAGCCTGTTTCGGAAGGCGCTCCTTGCGCAGAAGGCGGAGGGCGAGCAGGGTGAGCCCCGTGGTGACGGATGCACAGTTGAGTTTTCGCTTGTCGGCATGCTCAAGGACTTCAATTCTGCTCCGAAGCTTGATTTCGGTGGCCGTCCGGCCAGCTTGTCCGAGATGTCAGATGCACTGCTCTACCTGTCGCGGATTGGCGCGATGAAACTGGAGGGTGGGTTTCTAGTAGTGTACAACGGAATGTGCCTGAAGCGCAAGGTCGTGGACAACAAGCGTCTGTTCCGCAAGGACGACTATCACACGCTTGACGTCTACTACAAGCTGAAAGTCCAGCAGATTCACATCGTCGGCGAATTTGCCAACATGATGGTACGTGACCATGCCGCGGCGCTGAAGTTCGTTAACGACTACTTCCACATGGAGTACACCTCCTTCATCTCGAGGTATTTCAGGGGGAGCAAGGCCAAGGCCATAGAGAGCAGCATAACTGCTTCAAAGAAAGCTGAGATCTTCGGCAAGCTTTCCGACACGCAGAGGCGAATCATCTCGGATGACAAGTCGGAAGTCATAGCGGTTGCCGCCGGGCCCGGCAGCGGAAAGACGCTCGTGCTTGTGCACAAATTGGCATCTCTTCTTCTTTTGGAGGACGTAAAGCCGGAAGGGCTACTGATGCTGACGTTTTCGAGGGCGGCGGCCGTAGTGTTCAAAAAACGCCTGGTCAAGCTTATCGGGCAGACGGCGCATTTTGTCGACATAAAGACATTCCATTCGTATTGCTTTGACCTTGTCGGCAAGGTGGGAAGCCTCGACTACAGCGACATCGTCGTCAAAACTGCCGCGACGATGATTGAAAACGGGGAGGTCGAGCAGAGCCGCATTTCGAAGAGTGTACTCGTCATCGACGAGGCGCAGGACATGGACTATGACTCTGCGCGACTCGTGCATGCGCTGAGGGTTGCAAACGAGAGCATGCGTGTGATAGCCGTCGGAGACGACGACCAGAACATCTTCGGGTTCCGCGGGTCCGATTCGCGGTATCTGCGCGCTCTTTCCGAGGAGCCTTGCGCAAGACTTTACGAGATGGTCGAGAACTTCCGCAGCGCGGCGATGATTATCTCGTTCGCGAACGCCTTTGCCGATACGATGCCGGAGCGCATGAAGTCCGCGCCCCTTCAGCCGTCTGCCGGTGCGGAAGAAGGGAGTGTGCGCCTTGTGAGACATTCGTCCGCGAATTTCGAATCTCTTGTCGTGGAAGACTGGGAGCGCGAGAACAGGCCTGGCTCGTCGTGCATAATGACATGGACGAATGATGAAGCGCTCCGGGTTTTTAGCTGTCTTGTGCAAAAGGGTGTCAAGGCAAGGCTGATTCAGTCCAACGACGGATTTAATCTTGCCAACCTTGCCGAGTTGCGCTATTTCAGACGGCTTGTCATGAAGCAGCAAGAAGTCAGTGTGATTTCCGCTAATTTGTGGAACGAGGCACGTGAACGACTCTGCAAGACATATGCCGCGAGCGACTGCCTGGCGGACTGTCTTGCGCTCATCGACGCATTTTCCGAGACTGCGCGTGTAAAGTACAAAAGTGATTTCGACGAGTTTCTGTCCGAGTCGAAGATCGAGGATTTTGGCCGTGCAGAGAAGGGTGAGGTGGTCGTTTCCACGATTCACAAGTCCAAGGGGAGAGAGTTTGATTCGGTGTATGTCGTGCTGAATGATGTAGGTCAACTAACGGATGAAAGGCGTCGCGCCATATATGTTGGCATCACCAGGGCGAAGAAGCTGTTGAGGGTGCATTATTCAGATGAAGGACTGTTCTCGGATGTTGAAGCGGAAGGCATAGAGAGGGTTACTGATCGTCGAGTTGCAAAGCCGCTGGACAATGTAATAGTACAGCTTTCGCATAAGGATATTGTGCTCGATTTCTTTTTGGACAAAAAGGCAGCTATTTGCGAACTCAGGTCTGGCGATGCCCTTGAAATTGACGGGACGCACCTTTCTGCTACCATCGGTGGACGGCGCATGTGGGTCGCGAAGTTCTCGCAGTCGTTTCTCCAGCATCTGGCCGAGCTTGAAGACAAGGGTTACAGACCGCGCTTTGCCAAAGTGAGATATGTTGTGGCTTGGAAGAAGGAAGATGATGAGCGGGAGACTGCGGTGATTCTACCTGATCTGTACCTTGCTCTTGTGGGTGCAAAAGAGTTCAAAAGGGTCAAAGCTTATTGATACAGCTTGATTGATACAGTAGCAATCATATGCGGATGTCATGGGACTTGTGAAGACGAGAAGATTGGCGGCGATGCAGAAGCAGCAGCGGGCAAAAGCCGTGATGAAACCGCCGATGAAGGGCGGTGCCGGGAAGGGCGTTCCGCGACAGTTTGCGACAGCGCCTAAAGCGCCTCTAAAAGCATTTTAGAAACCCCGCGGCAGATTTGCCGCGCGCTACAGCTGCCGATATTCCGCGCTTGAGTGGCCTGCTGGTGTTTGGTATAATGGTTGGCAAAGAGGGTGGCGATATGAGTATAAAATTGACTGTAGTGCTTTTTGCCGCGCTTGCCTTTGCGTTGGACGCGAATGCAATAATTGGTACTGGCAGCGTTAGTGGTCGTGTGCGAGGGCATAAGTCGGACAAGACTCTCGTTGGTGAGGGTGGCGCTTCCGAGTTGAAGGCAAAAAATGCCGCGGAGAAGCAGGCCCGAGCGAAAGCAAAAGAGATAACCATAGAGAAACTTGAATTCCCGAAGGGAGCCAAGCACAGCAGTTTGCCCATTGATGTGTCATCACGGATTGATTCGCTTTGTGGCTACGAAATTGGTTCGATAGCAAAGGTCTCGCGACATCCGCAGTTGGACAAGGATGGGAACATCGTAGTAACGGAGAAGCTCAAGACTCCTTTCCGCAAGTGCACACAGGTCGAGTTAAAGTATTCCAAGGTTAACCACGCGCTGTATTACATTCGTGTGTTTGCTCCTGCCCAGAAGAAGGTGGCCGATGAAGCTGCATTGTCTGAGGTTGAAGCGATGAGCGGTGCGCTCAAGACGAAGTTTGACAAGAAGATTAGCGGATTTACGAAATTGGACCTGCCTTCCTCGAAGTCGTGCCGTGCGAGTATGCAGGCTTATTCCTTCCAGACGCTTGAAGTTCATGGCTATAAGGACAACATCGAAAAGCGAGGCGTACTCAAGGGCACGGCAGACGCGCGGCCGGAGCTTGGTTGGGCGTTCTCGGTTATTTTGACGGATAGTGCCATGCAGAACTTCGTGCCTGAGACATCTGCGCCCGCCAATGATGTTTCTCAAAAAGACGTAGATGCATTGTAGAGGTGCTATGATGCTTGCCTCTTGGCAATCGAGAAATATCCAAATGAATGAGAAAGGAGAAAGGTCGATGATGAAGAGTATAGTAGCTTGTTTGGGACTGATGATGTTGAGCGGTTGTATTACCGCCAACTATCTTGTCTCGCCAAGGGCGGAGCCGCAGGTGGGCGAAAGATATCGGGTGTGTCTAAGGACTTTGAAAGTGGTTCAAGTGTGCAATGATTCAGTATATGCGATGCATGAGTCATATGAAGGATTAAGAATCCGCGTTGTTCCATTGGTGAATGACTATGTGACCGGCAGCTACCTTAGGTCCGGCCTATATGAGTATGTAGGTCCATACACTTATGAGAAAATCAAAGATTTAGCCGGAAATTCAAATACCCATACTGTCCGTCTGTTCAAGGAAGTGAACGAAGAGAAATAAAAGTGGGACGACGGGGGCTAACACCTCTGACATAGCAGCGTCGCGGCGGATTTGCCGCGGCGTTTGGTACAATCTGGGCATCTTAAAGGAGCGAGCTTAGATGAATGAAGTGATGGAATCGGCCAAGCCGTTATTCAGGATGCTGTGGGGCGCTCTCTTTCTCGTGATTGCGTTGAAGCTGTTCTTTTGGTGGTGGAACAGTCCGAAGCAGAAGGGCAAGCGAGGCGAGAAGCTGGTGGCGGGACGGCTGAGGAAAGGGTTGCCGGACGAGTACCGGATTCTGAACGACATCTACCTGCCGCTGCCGGACAGAACGACGACGCAGATCGACCACATCGTCGTTTCGCAGTACGGCGTTTTCGTCGTCGAGACGAAGACATACTCTGGCTGGATATTCGGCGACGAGAAGAGCAAGGAGTGGACTCAGTCCATCTACCGCAAGAAGAGCCGCTTCCAAAATCCGATGAGGCAGAACTACAAGCACATCTGCGCACTCGCGGACAACCTCGGAATCGACAAGTCGTATTTTATCGGCGTCGTGGCTTTCACCGGAGACTGCACGTTCAAGACTGAGATGCCGCCTTGCGTGGTCTATTCTCGACACGCAGCCGACTACATTCGTTCGCACAACACGCCGATGATCGATCCGGGGCAGATAGACGAACTCACTTCCGCAATAGCCGAATGGCAGGGAACGCTGAGTGAGAAGCAGATCGACAGGCATGTTGCCAATCTGCAGAAGCGGCATTCTTCTGTGCGAGAAGGCGACGCCCCTTTGTGTCCGTACTGCGGCGGCGAGATGGTTCTTCGCAAGCGCAAAGGCGACGGCAAGTCGTTCTACGGCTGCAAGTCATATCCTAGGTGCCGCGGAATCGTCAATGTGGAGTGATTGTGGATAGCCCACGATAGGCCCGTTTCGTGTATTTCGTGTATTTCGTTGTTAATCCGCTGCGCCGGATTTGCAGGAGAACTCCCACTTGCAGCCGCAGGTGGCGTCGGTTATGTCTGGGTAGCAGCTGAGGCAGCGGCATTCGATCCGGTCGTCGATGGTCTTGGCGAAGCCGCTGTGCTCGATTTCGCCGACACTCTTGCAGGGATGCCATGGCATGCCCTTGCGCTCGCGCGCCTCCTGCACGCGGCATTTCTTCATCGTGTATACGAGCTTCCCGGACACATATTCGCAGGTCGCTTCGTTTATGTTGGCGTAGAACCGGAGGGAAAGGGCGCGTTCAAGCCCTTTGAGCCCCGGATGGTCGCCGAGCCCGAGGAAAGACTTTATCCTCTTCGCCTCTATCACTGTGAAGCGCTCCCACGCCCTTGCATCATGGAACATCGCCGCGTCCATGCCTTCGGCCTGCTCGACCGACTGGAACCAGACGCCGTCCATGGCCAGCCAGTTTTTGGAATAGTCCTCTATTAGCTTTATCAGATCGCCTTTGGAATACTTCTCAAGAGCTTTGTTTGACATGTCAGAATTATACCAAATACTAGCCGTTGGGTGGCGGCGTCATCCGCATATCCCCCGACCGAAGGTCGTCCGCAAGGCGGATGCGCTAGCAGGGGTGCGGATTTGACGCGGTTGAGGTTCAGGGCGGCATTTGGTACAATCTGCGTAGGAGAAATGCATGGGGTTTGTGAAGATTAGACAGCGGAAACCGATTGGGAGGATTTGGCCTCCCTTGTTGTTGATTTGCCCGTTTCTGTTAGTGGCCGTTGTCTTTACGCTGGTGGATAGCTGCAGTGTGCGTGAGAGAGCGGCGGCATTGGAAAGAGCAGTCGACGATTGCGAAGTCGGTGGCGACGAACATGAGCTGCTGGTCACCGGATACTGCAACTGCGGGAAGTGTTGCGGCTGGCGCAAGAAGTGGTTCTTCTTCGGCGAGCCGGTCTATAACTACGGCAAGATGAAAGGCAAGCCCAAGAAGGTCGGCGTCACGGCTTCAGGTACGGTCGCGGCGAAGGGGACGATTGCCGCCGATCCGGCGGTCTATCCCTTTGGAACAAAAATCGAGATTCCCGGATATGGCTCGGGAATCGTCCAGGACGTCGGAGGATCGATCAAGGGCGCCCACATCGATATATGGTTTCCGTCCCATATGGAAGCTTTGGCCTGGGGCGCCCGCAAGCTCAAGGTTAAAGTTGAGAATTCAAAAGAGAATTCAAAAGGGGCGGACTCACGATAGGGGTCAGGAGTCAGTAGTCAGGGGTCAGGAGTCAGTAGTCAGGGGTCAGGAGTCAGTAGTCAGGGGTCAGGAGTCAGTAGTCAGGAGTTAGGGGTCAGGGGTCAGGAGTTAGGAGTCAGGGGTCAGTGAGTTGGAGTTGGAGAGTGGCGGGATATACCTTTGGATATTTTGCGATCGGCGCGGGTTTGATATAATCCCACCATGAAAACGACCATTCCCCTTGCAGTTCTTTCAGCGGCGCTCGGCGCCGGTTGTACGACTTCGCGCATGGCCGAGCCCCCGGGCTACGTGACGGCAGTAGGCAAGACGCTCTACGACCGGGCCGATGGCGGACGTCCGATCGTGCTGCGCGGCGTCAACGCGGGCGGCTGGCTCGTGACCGAGAACTGGATGTGTCCGAACAAGGTCGCCGGCACCCAGACCGAGACGTATGAAAGCTTCACCGCGCGTTTCGGAAATGAGAAGGCGGACGAGCTCTATCGCATCTACCGCAAGGGCTGGTGGACCGAGCAGGACTTCCGCAACTTCGCAGGACTCGGCCTCAACGCGATTCGCCTGCCGTTCGGCTGGCGCGACCTCATCACCGAGGAAGGCGAGATCCTCCCGCAGGGGTTTGCGCTCCTCGACTGGTTCGTCGACGGCGCCGCGCGCGAGGGCATCTACACGATCCTCGACCTCCACGCCGCCCCGGGCAGCCAGAACGGACGCGACCACTCCGGCGAGACGCGCTTCGCGAAGACCTTCCACGACGAGAAGTGGCTAGACCTCTCCTGCAAGCTCTGGACTGCTGTCGCGACGCACTATCGGGACAACCGCTGGGTCGCGGCGTACGGACTCGCCAACGAGCCCGAGGGCCAGCCGAAGGGCCTCACCACCGCCCCGAACGTGGAGAAGGGGCTTGATGCCCTCTACCGCGCCGTGCGCGCCGTCGACTCGCAGCACCTTGTCATGGTCGGCGCGTGCTGGGATCCGTGCCACCTGCCGCCGCCGTCGAAGTACGGCTGGAAGAACGTCGCCTACGAGTATCACTTCTACGCCTGGGGGCAGGAGAAGGACCCCAAGGGCATCATTGACAATCTCCGCATGCACCGCGACCGCGAGCGCGAGACGGGCCACGGCGTGCCGGTCTATGTGGGCGAGTGCACCTTCTTCGCGAACGAGGCGTGGAAGGACTGCCTGCAGCTCATGGAGGACGAAGGGTGGAGCTGGACGCTCTGGACCGGCAAGAACATGCAGGGCAACGGCAACTGGGGGCTTTGGAACTATCGGGCACACTCCCCCGATGTCGATGCGCTTGCGTCCGACGACTACGAGACGGTCAAGGCCAAGTGGGCGGCGCTTTCCGAGCCCGGCGCCTTCGTCGAAAATACCGCAATCACCTCGGTCATACGGCAGGTAGTCAAAGGGGTCAGGGGTCAGTAGTCAGTAGTCAGGGGTCGTAACCGCCCCTTGCGGGGGTTCGCGACCCATAGGGAGATGCGCCCGCGCCGAAGGCGTCGGGTTGGCCGAGGCCGCAGGCCGAGCCGCGAAGCGGTCGCAAGAGCCCGCGCGACCAAGCCGAGCGGAGCGAGTGCCGAGTACGCAGTAGTTGGAGTTCAGAGTTGGAGTTGGAGAGCGGATTCAAAAGGGTTAGACTCCTCTGGCACAGTAAAGTGACACAGTGGAATCGTCGCGAGGTTGTTGCTTTTGGCGGGCGGTTTATGGTATCATTTGCTGCAAAGGAGGTCTGTCAATGGCGAGTAAATGTAGGCATTGCGGCAGCTCGAGCTACGGCCACAGCTGCATCTACAGTCCAAACAAGATTCACGAGCATCGCGACGACGAAAAGCACTGCGAGTGGTGCGGTAGCACAAGCTACGGCCATAGCTGCATATACTCGCCCAACAAGATACACCGCCACGGCCCCGGTGCGAACAAGTGCATCTGGTGCGGCTCGACGGCGAACGGTGCAAGTTGCATCTATTCGCCGACGCACCGCCACGAAAAGTAAAACGAAAGGAACTCTAAAATGGCTAACATCATCCTGAAGCGCATTATACCTTCTGCAATTGGTCTGCTGCTTGTCGTGCTTGCCGCGCTGTGGCTCTACGGCTTCATCGGCGTCAAGGCAGGCTGGATCGGCCCGACCGAAGTTCCCGGACTCAACGCCATTTCGCACAGCGGCGCAGATGCCGCGGGCGGTGTCACCGGCGCGGCAAAGGCTAAAGTCGGCCTTTGATTCAAGAGAACTTCTCAAGCGCCCAAATGAGATTTTAGGTCAGACCTAAAATCTCATTTGGACATCGTGCGGCAGGTTTGAACTTGCCGCGAAGTGTAAGTTGCAGGCCGAATAAGAAACGAGGTGGGTATGTTTTTTCTTATTTGGACATATTTTAACAAATAAGATAAAGTGAATTTACTTGTTGTCATTGACTTGGCAATAATAATATGATATCCTTTTACTTGTTTTGACTACGAGGAGGGTCTTATGTTCTCTAAAGAGATGTTTGCCAATCGCATAAATATAGATAATCCTTGGTGGAATTCCGGTCATGTGGAGCAGGAATATACCAAGGCTGCGCCGCGGTTTTTCCTCAATAAGTTCTATCACTATCTTACGCTTGATGGTGTACGCAGGGCGATTTTGCTTATGGGACCTCGCCGTGTCGGGAAAACTTGGCTTATTCAGCATGCAATTGCCAGATTGCTTGATCGTGAAGGAGTGCCTGCAAAGAATATAGTGTTTATTCCAATAGATGTTCCAGTGTATCATGGCTGCGAGCTTGAGGAATTGGTCAGGGAGGCGTGCGATATTTCCGGGGCAAGTCCAATACATGACAAGTTGTATGTTTTCTTTGATGAAATACAGTATAAAAAGGGGTGGGAGACATCGCTGAAGACCTTGACAGATTCCTACCCTAATATACGTTTTGCTGCATCTGGTTCTGCGGCATCAGTTCTTGCCACTGGGTCGCGCGAAAGCGGAGCAGGACGTTTTACAGATCTAAAGCTCGCGCCGCTCAGCTTTTATGAATATGTCAAGATGATTGGCCAGGACGAGCGGTTGTTCGAATCCATGGAGCAGGCGAATCGATGCTTTGTCGAATATATCAATTTTGGCGGCTATCCCGAACTTGTTGCCAATCAGGCCATTAGGGAGGATTCAAAGCAATTCATACAGCGCGACATAGTCGACAAGGTGTTGCTTCGTGATTTGCCCAGTCTTTATCACATAGATGATGTGCGCGATTTGCAGGCATTCTTTTCCTATGTCGCATTCCACTCTGGAACCATTCAGACATACGAAGGTCTCTCGCAGAGTTCCGGGCTGTCGAAGCACACGATCATGAATCTGCTTCAATACCTTGAAGAGGCCTTTCTGATAATGCGGCATGACAGGATTGACATCAATGCCTTGACGTTGAAGAGGGCTATGCAGTTCAAGCTGTACTTGACCAATCCATCGCTCAGAGCCGCCATGTTTCAGCCGGTAAAGTCGGGTGACGAACCATATTTCGGGCATGTTGTGGAAACTGCAATATCGGCGCAGCTTGGCATTGGCGAAGATCGCTATAATTGGAAGTATGCAAACTGGCGAGCGGGCAAAGGGCAGCGGGAACTAGACTTCGTGCGAATCAATGTCGGAACGCAGCGCCCTGAGTCCGCCATGGAAATCAAGTGGTCCGATGGTCCGTATGACCACCCGGCGGAGATAAAGGATGCCGTTGCCTTTGCAAGAAACAATGGACTTAAGAAGCTCACCGTCACATCGCGTTCTCAGGAGGGGGTCAAACATGTGGACGATGTTGAATTGTCGTTTGTGCCTACAGCTTGCCTTGCTTACGACTTAGGCAAGAGGGAGGATGATGCTAAATAAGAAACGAGTAAGGCATATTTTTTCTTATTCGGTCTAGTTTTAACGGATAAGCAAACGAACTTTTCTTATTTGGAAGCGCGGCAGATTTGCCGCGGGCAACTTAAAACACTCTGTGCCTTTGTGCCTCTGTGTCTCTGTGTTAAAACTCTCGCAAAGGGTTTACGCAAAGCGGAGTGGAAATGGTATAATACCAGTAATCGGACGAATGTCCTAAACTCGAAACGAAAGGTGCTAAGATGAAGATTGCTACTCTTGCCGCAGTCGTTGTGGCTGCGTCGACGGCGTTTGGAGAACTTATTGTCAAGGACGGCGACACGCTTGCGTTCCTTGGCGACTCGATCACGCAGCAGGGCCAGGAAAAGATCGACGGATATGTCAACCTCGTCCTTCGCTCGCTCGCCTGCGAGGGCGTGAACGTCAAGCCGGTGAAGGCCGGCATCAGCGGGAACAAGTCCAACGACATGCTGGGGCGGCTCGATAAGCAGGTGCTTTCCAAGAAGCCGAACGTGATGACTCTCTCGTGCGGAGTCAACGACGTCTGGCACCAGGACTGGAACAAGGGCGTGCCGCTCGAAGACTACAAGAAGAACATCTCCACGATATTCGACAAGTGCGACGCGGCGGGCTGCAAGGTCGTCGTGCTTACTGCGACAATGTTCGAGAAGCAGGAGATGGAGAAGTTCAAGCACAACGTGATGATCGCCCCCTATAACGAATGGCTCCGCGAAGAGGCGAAGCGCCGCGGGTATCCTGTCGCGGACCTCAACGCCGACATGTGGAAGGCGCATGCGGAGAAGCCCACCGAGAGACTGACGTACGACGGAGTGCACATGGCCCCCGCAGGCAACCGCCTGATGGCCCGCGGCGTTCTGCGCGCGCTCGGCATGGCGGAGGATCGCGTCGCTTCCTTCGACTGGGAGAACTGGAAGCCGGTCTGGGTGCTCTGCCGCTTCGACCTTAAGCCCGACGCCAACAACAAGGCCGAGTACCTTGCGAAGACCAAGGAAGTGCTTGGGGCCGTTCGCGCCGAGCCGGGCTGCTGCGAGTATCGCCTCCTTGGCGACGCCAAGACGGACTGGGACAAGCCCCAGCGCTTCGGCGACAACACTCTCTGGATGCTCGAGAAGTGGCTTTCGGTTCGGGAACTCCAGGCGCACCTCCAAACGCCCCACATGAAGAAGTTCGGCCCATCGGTGGCCCCGATGCGCACTTCGTCGTCCTTCCACGTGCTTGAGGACGTCTTGCCCTGAGTTCTTTGAAAAGCCGGAGGCCTGCGACATGAAGGATGTGATTCTAAAACGCGTCGTTGCCATATCTCTGCTCGTCGGTGCCGCGTGTTGCCATGCGGCCGGGCAGTATGAGGACCGCTGGTTCTACGTTTCCTGCAACCGCACGCATGGATGCACCGGCATCATGTACACGACATGGCGCGACAAGTACAAGCTCCTCGCCCAGTTTGGCGAACTCGTCCGAAAAGAATCGGCTCCCTCCGTAAAGGTTCAATGAAAAGGCCTATTGTCTTTATTGCGTTGACGCTTGCGAGTGCGACGGTTTTCGGCGATGCGCTGACGCCTGCCGCGCCCGGCGACGTCAAGGTGCTCGGCCGCCCAGGGGAGCTGTTCCAGTCGTCGCTGAACCACCGCGTGTTCTCGGAATACGCGCAGGGTCCCGTTTACGACGAGGCGGAGAACGCCTTCGCCACGCATTGGGACGATGCGGACGACCATATTGGCTGGCAGGGCGAATACTGGGGCAAGACGATGCTCTGCTACGCGGGGGCGATACGCTACACGCGAGACGCGAAGCTCGCCGCCTGGTGCGTGAAGAAGGCGCACCATCTCATCGACACCTACCAGCATCCCGACGGCTACCTCTCGACGTACGCGAACCAGGACCTGCTGCGCGCTAATCCCGATTCGCCCGACTACGAGAAGCACTGGTGCTTCAACATCTGGGGCCAGAAATACACGATGTGGGCGCTCGTTGAGCTTTACCGCGCGACGGGCGACAAGAAGTGCCTGAAGGCCGCCGAGAAGATGATGGACCAGCTCATCTCGCAGATGAAGCGCATGAACGTGACGATCGACAAGACTGGTTCGTGGGCAGGCATCTCGTCGATGTCCATTCTCCGTCCGCTGGTCGAGCTGTACATCGAGGTGCCGAAGCCGGAGTACAAGGCGCTCGCCGACTACATCGTGAAGGTGACCGACGTGCGCGAAGGGCAGAAGCCGACGGCGAACCTCATCTACGACGCGCTTTCCGACAGGCCCATCATGTCGTGGTTCTACAAGCCCATGCTTCTCTCGAAAGCATACGAGCTCCAGAACTTCTTCGAGGGAGTCGCGGCCTATCACCGGCTCACGGGCGATGCGCGCGCGCTCGAGGCGACAAAGGCGTTCTGGGGTCACGTCTTCCGCGAGGAGTTGAACCCGATGCGGTCTGCGAGCTACTTCGACCACTTCCTCTATTCGAAGCGCCATGTGAACGGCATGACGGAACTCTGCGACGTCACTCACTGGATTCGCCTCAACCGCGAGCTCTGGAAGCTGACGGGCGAGACGAAGTACCTCGACTGCATCGAAGAGGCGTTTTACAACGCGTTTCTCGCGGGGGTCACGCCCGATGGCGCGTGGGGCGCGCACATCATCCGCTCGCACGGCACGCGCCACGTGACGGCTCCCGCGCAGACCGGCATGACGATGCACCAGTGCTGTCCCGACAACATGCTCCGCACGTTCTACGACTGGGCGGACACGGTAGCAGATGTCGCGAAGGACGGCGCGTGGGAAGTGAACCTCTACTCTGACGCCGACATCGTTCTCCCGGGAGTCAAGATGGAGCTGCGCGGCGGCTATCCCATTTCCGAAACCTTCCGCTTGCGCGTTGTCGCGGAGAAGAACGGCAAGCTGCGTCTTCGCGTGCCGTACTGGGCTGACGAGATTGGCGTCGATGGAAAGGCGCTGAAGCCCGCCGCGGGGAAAGTCGAGCTTGCTGTCGCGGCAGGCGAGCAGACGTTCAACCTCGCCCTCAAGATGCCGCCGCGCGCGATTGATTCCGAGGCGCCGGATTTTGAGGACATCGACACGGTGACCAAACTCGACACGGTGCAGGAGGAAGGGTTTACGAAGAGATTCATGTGCTGGTATACGCCGGAGATGAAGGACCTCGTCCGCAGGACCGCGGCAGCCGAGATCATGCGCGGTCCTCTCGTGCTGGCGAAGGGACGCGTTGCCGGGACTTCGCGCGACGAGACTTTCGAGTTCAAGACGATCAACAAGCAGCCCGGTTGGAAGCTCTCGCTCGCGCCGCAGAAGAGGACGGCGAAGAACATCGGCGTCTGGGGTGCGTGGGATCTTACGCTTGAAAAGGGCGAGGAGAAGAAGACGATACCGGTTGCCGACTTCTGGTCCGTGTCCTGGATGGACGATCCTGAGAACTGGTTCTCTGTTTGGTTCTGATGGTGTGGTGCAGCATGAGTTTTTGCAAATTGCAGATGGGAAGGGGATATGAGCGATTTTTTGCTGTCGCTTAAGAATGTGTCGCTCGCGTTTGGCGGGCCGTGTGTTTTGGATCGCGTGTCGCTTTCCGTGTCGAAGGGGCTTCGCGCCGCGCTCACGGGGCGCAACGGCGAGGGCAAGTCGACTTTGCTGAAGGTGATCGCAGGAAAGTTTGAGCCGGATTCCGGCGAGATTGTCCGCGCGCCTGGGCTCAAGACAATATATGTATCGCAGGAAGTTCCGGCAGACCGCCCGAACGATCCTGCGTTCAATGCGCTTTCAGGCGGCCGTCGCCGCAGGAGCATACTCGAGGCGGCGCTGTTGTCACACCCCGACCTTCTGCTTCTCGACGAGCCGACGAACCATCTCGACATGGAGACGATCGACTGGCTCGAGGCGATGCTGCGCCGCTCGCGCGACATGGCCGTCGTCGTTGTCACGCACGACAGGCGCTTTCTCAAGCGCGTCGCGACGAAGATATTCGATCTCGACCGCGGAGAGCTCTCCGGCTGGGAGTGCGACTACCCGACATTCCTCAAGCGCAAGGCCGAGCTCTTGGCTGACGAAGCGGTCTACTGGGAGCGCAAGTCAAAGAAGCTCGCGCAGGAGGAAGCGTGGATCAGACGCGGCGTAAAGGCGAGGACTACGCGCAACGAAGGGCGAGTCGCCGCGCTTATGAAGCTGCGCGAGGAATTCGCTGCGCGGCGTGCCGCGGTTGGTTCCGCGACGCTTAAGCTCGATACTGCGGCACCTGGCGGCATGGGTGTTCTTAAAGTAAAGAACGTTTCCTTTTCCTATCCCGGCTCGAAGAGGCCTGTGATTTCCAATTTCACGGCGACCGTGCTGCGCGGCGAGAGGATTGGCATTCTCGGCGCGAACGGCGCAGGAAAGACGACGCTTTTAAATTTGCTCACGGGTCGGCTCAAGCCGACGTCTGGCGAGGTTGTGCGCGGCACTAGCGTTGAGCTTTCGTTCTTCGACCAGCTTCGCAGTGAGATGAAGCCAGAACTTACCGTTGGCGAAAACATTGCTTCCGATCGTGACGAAGTAGTGGTGGGAGGAGTGAGGAAGCACGTCTATTCATACCTTGCCGATTTCCTCTTTACGCCTGAGCGTGTGCGTACGCCGGTCAAGGCGCTTTCTGGCGGCGAGCGTGCGCGGCTGATGCTTGCGAAGCTTTTCCTTAAGCCAGCGAATTTGCTAGTGATGGACGAGCCGACAAACGATCTTGATGTCGAGACGCTTGAGCTTTTGGAAGAGCAACTTCTCGCGTATTCGGGGACGCTGCTTTTGGTGAGTCACGACCGAGAGTTCTTGAACAATGTCGTGACTTCGACTTTCGCGCTTGAGGGCGATGGGACGGTCAAGCAGTTCCCTGGCGGATATGAAGACTACGAGCGGCAGAGGGCGGCGAAGCCGAAGGTGGATGCGCCGCCTGCGCAGCCGGCAAAGTCGAAGCTCGACATCCGCGTCCGCGTCAAGCCCCTCGCCGCCGCGAAGAAAAAAGAGTTCACCTGCAATCCCTTTGCAGATCTTTAGATTCCGCTCCCCAACTCCGGCGCCAGGAAAGTTTGCGTCGCGCGGCGACGCATGATTTGGTATAATTGTCGCCATGAAAACTTGCATTGTCGCGGCGCTTGCCCTCGTGGCGGCGGGAGCTTTTGCCGATACGCCCAACGCGGCGTACGAAATCTGGCCCAAGGGCAAGATCCCCTTGGCGAAGGAAAACCCCAAACCAGAGGGCGTCGAGCCGATGACGGACGACGTGATGCGCATCGCAAACGTCAGCGTGCCGCAGGTCGTCGTGACGCCTGTCATCGGTGCCGAGAAGCCGACCCCCGCGGTCGTCATCTGCCCCGGCGGCGGCTATGGCATCCTCGCCTGGAACCACGAAGGCGTCGAAGTCGCGCAGTGGCTCAAGGACCAGGGCGTCGCTGGCGTCATTCTCAAGTACCGCGTTCCCGACCAGCGCGACGGCGCGCTTGCGGACGCGCAGCGCGCGATACGCTGGGTCAGGGCGAATGCGGCGAAGTTCAACATCGATCCCGGCAAGGTCGGCATAATGGGCTTTTCCGCTGGCGCGAACCTCACGGTGCGCACTGCGACGAACTCTAAGCGCCCGATCTACGAGAAGGTCGACGAGGTAGACGAGAAGTCGTGCCGCCCGGACTTCCAGATGCCGATCTATCCGTGGGACCTCGTGAAGCGGAAAGACAAAAGCGACGTCTGGAAGGGCCACGAAGGGATGGACATCCGGCTTGACGAATATCCGGTCGACGCTGACACTCCGCGCGCGTTCATCGTCCAGAGCGAAGACGACTTCTGCCAGATCGAGACATCGCTCGGCTACTACGCCGCGTTAAAGAAAGCGGGCGTCGGCGCTGAACTCCATGCGTTCGAGAAGGGCGGCCATGGCGGGCACGGCTACGGCATTCGCCGTCTCGGCTTCCCGACAGACGCCTGGCCCGCTCTCGCAGAAGAGTGGCTTGAGCAGTTCAAGTAACTCGCGCTACAGGCGGACTTATGCACCGTCTTCTACTCCCGATCCTTCTCCTCTTCCTTGCCGGCTGCATGACCGGCGATTTTTGCGGCGGCATCCTTCCTTCGGGCAGGCTGCCGCTCGCTGAAAAATCCAGGCCGCTCGCCGACATTGTCATCGCGCCCGATGCCGACGAGAATCTCCGCTTTGCCGCCGACGAACTGAAGCTCCACCTCGACAAGATAACTGGCGGAAGCTTCTCGATCGTCTCACGGCCCGCGGAAGGGCGCAAGTCGCTTCGAATCGCCTACAACCCCAAGCTCGCGAAGCAGGAGCTCGGCATCTCGTTTTCCTCCGACGGCGTCGCCCTTGAAAGCGGCGGCTTTCCGGAATACGCGGTATGGGATTTCCTGTGGGACTACTGCGGGGTGACCTGGCTCGACCCGACAGACGCCGGTACGCTCATTCCTTCCGCTCCCAATCTCGCCGTCAAAAGGAAGAGCCGCAGGGACAGACCCTTCGCGAAGGGGCGCAATCCGGGCAACATGTCGGACGGCCGCTCGTTCAGGAGTTCGTACGCGCCCGAGCTTTGGACGGCTGGCTCGAGCGGTTGGACGAACTATCTCCATGTCGCGTATCCCTCCGCCTTTGCGGGCGGGCGTTCCTTTGCCGAGGCGAAGAAGGAGATCGACCGCCGCAAGAACCTGTTCTTGAGGCGCATGAAGGCGGGCGGCGAGCTCGTCTGGGCGTGTCATTCGTTTTACGGGTGGTACGACCGCTTCTGGGACAAGAAACATCCGAAGTTCGAGGGCTTCAGGCCCGAGTTCTTTGCCAAGGGGTATGAGGGCAAGGATCGGCCTCCGCAGCTTTGCTACTCGAACCCCGAGGTGATCAAGCAGACGATTGCCGACGTAAGGGCGTACTTCGACAACGGCGACAAGCTGGGCTACCAATGGGGCAAGGACACCTGCTGCCTCGAGCCGATGGACAACAACGACTTCTGCAAGTGCGAGAGGTGCGCGCGCCAGTACCGCATTGATCTCTGGGACAAGACTTCCCACCATTCCGACTACTGGTTCAATTTCGTGAACACGGTTGCGAGGGAGATCGCGAAGTCTCATCCCGGCAAGAAGGTGTCGACGCTTGCCTACTTCTCGCACTGCGGCGTTCCGTCCTTCAAGGTCGAGCCGAACGTGGTTGTCCATTTTTGCTTTACGTGCAATCGCCTGCCGTACACGGGGAAGCGCGATTTGGAGATAAGACAGATCAACGACTGGCGCGCTGAGTATCCCGACAGGCCTTTCGGGCTTTGGCTCTACAACACCTTCCCCAAGGAGCGGGCCGACCGCGTCACGCACGTCAACTGCTTCCCCGGGTTTTTCGCGTATGTGCTGAAGAACGAGTATTCGTTTCTCGAGAGGGTGGACTTTTCGGAGAACATCTACAACTGCGGGTTCGTAGACGACTGCGAGAACTTCCTCTCGCTTCGGTGGATGTGGAATCCGCGTGAGCCGCTTGAGGTGCTCGAGAATATCTACTACTCGTCGTATGGCAAGGCCGCGCCGGCGCTAAGGAAGTTCTACGGCATAGTCGAGGAGAGGTACTGCAATTCGGCGTACTATCCGCAGGAGTTTCTTGAGAAGCACACCCAGCAGACGGCCGAGATTGCGTGGAAGTATCTTGGCACGCCTGAGGTCATGCGTGAGCTCACGAAGTTAATGGCCGAGGCGGAGCGCCTTGCCGACACGCCGCTTGCGAAGGCCCGCGTAGCGAATTGGCGCGCAGGCATTTTTGACTACATGACCGCCGGCGCGGCCGGCAGATAGGGGTCAGTAGTCAGGGGTCAGTAGTCAGGGGTCAGTAGTCAGTAGTCAGGGGTCAGTAGTTAGGGGTCAGTAGTCAGTAGTCAGGGGTCAGTAGTCAGTGTACTGACTCCTGCGTACTGACCCCTGACTCCTGCGCACTGACTCCTGACTCCTGCGCACTGACTCCTGACTCCTTCGTACTGACTCCTGCGTACTGACCCCTGACTCCTAATCACTAACAATCACCCATCGGGCGGAATTTATGATATAATATGCAGATTTCAAGGAGTCAAAAGGATGGCTAAACTGACATTCAAAGAGGAATTGTGCAAGGGATGCGGGCTTTGCGTGACCGCATGCCCCAAGAAAATTCTCGCAATTTCAAAGACAAAGCTGAACCACAAGGGTCACGCGCCTGTAGAGCTGACGAAGCCCGAAGAGTGCGTTGGCTGCGCGAGCTGCGCGATGATGTGTCCAGATTGCGTAATTACTGTAGAGAGGTAGGAACGGACGGGGCCTCTGGCGACCCCGCACCCCACCTAAGGAATTAAAAATGAGTTCAAAAGTATTGATGAAGGGCAACGAGGCGATCGCCGAAGCGGCGATACGCTGCGGTTGCCGGCACTATTTTGGTTATCCGATCACGCCGCAGACCGAAATCGCGGCGTACATGGCAAAGCGCATGCCGAAGATCGGCGGCACGTTCCTCCAGGCGGAAAGCGAAATCGCCGCGATCAACATGGTCTATGGCTGCGCCTCGACTGGTCGCCGCGTGATGACTTCGAGCTCGAGCCCGGGCATCTCGCTCAAGGCCGAGGGTATTTCCTACCTCGCGGGTGCCGATCTTCCCGCGCTTATCGTCAACGTCCAGCGCGGCGGTCCTGGCCTCGGCGGCATTCAGCCGTCGCAGTCCGACTACTTCTTCATGACGCGCGGCCCCGGCCACGGCGATTTCCACATCATCGTCCTCGCGCCCGCCACGGTGCAGGAGATGGCCGACATGACGCGTCTCGCGTTCGAGCTCGGCGAGAAGTACCGCATGCCCGCGATGCTGCTCGCTGACGGCACGATGGGCCAGATGATGGAGCCGGTCGTTCTTCCCGAAGACACGGTCGATCCCGAGACGATCCCCGCGACAAAGCCGTGGGCGACGACTGGCACGCAGATGAAGCGCGCTCACAACATCGTGAACTCCCTCTACCTCAAGCCCGACGAACTCGAGAAGACGAACTACGAGCGCTTCGAGCGCTACGCGAAGCTCGAGAAGGACGAGTGCCGCTGGGAGGAATACCTCATGGATGACGCGGAAGTGTGCGTCATCTCGGTCGGCATCACCGCGCGCGTCGCGAAGAACGCGATCGCCGCCGCCCGCAAGGAGGGCATCAAGGTCGGCATGATCCGCCCGATTACCCTCTATCCGTTCCCGAAGGAACCCATCGCCAAGGCCGCCTCGAAGGTTAAGAGCTTCCTCACGGTCGAGCTCAACATGGGCCAGATGAACGAAGACGTTAAGCTCGCAATCGGATGCTCCAAGCCGGTCGCCATGTGCAACCGCGTCGGCGGCATGATCCCAAGCGCCGACGAAGTTCTCGCCGCGATCAAGAAGGAGGCGAAGTAATGGCCATTGTTTTTGAAAAGCCGAAGGCACTCACGGACGTTCCATACCACTATTGCCCGGGCTGCACGCACGGCATCGTCCACCGTCTCGTCGCAGCGGCGATTGATGCGCTCGGCATCGAGGGCCGCACGGTCGGCATCGCACCGGTCGGCTGCTCCGTGATGGCGTACGACTACTTCAAGTGCGACATGATCGAGGCCTCCCACGGGCGCGCCCCGGCGGTTGCGACGGGCGTCAAGCGTTCGATGCCCGACAACATCGTGTTCACCTACCAGGGCGACGGTGACCTTGCGTCCATCGGCCTCTGCGAGACGGTCTCGACCGCGTGCCGCGGCGAGAACATCACGATCATTTTCATCAACAACGCGATCTACGGCATGACCGGCGGCCAGATGGCGCCGACGTCGCTCATCGGCCAGGTCACACAGACCTCCCCCTACGGGCGCGACGCGAAGACCCAGGGCATGCCGATCAGGATCTGCGAGCTTCTCGCTACGCTGGACGCTCCGGCGTACCTCGAGCGCGTCGCCGTCAACTCGGTCGCGCACGTCAGGCAGGCGAAGAAGGCGATTCTGAAGGCGTTCAAGAACCAGGTCGAGGGCAAGGGCTTCTCGCTCGTCGAGGTCGTCTCGACGTGCCCGACCAACTGGGGTCTTACGCCCGACAAGGCGTGCCAGTTCGTCGAGGAGAAGATGATTCCGTTCTACCCGCTCGGATGCTATAAGGATAGGGGTTAAGAGTTGGAGTTCAGAGTTGGAGTTGGAGATAGGAGTCAGTTGTCAGTAGTCAGGAGTCAGGAGTCAGTAGTCAGGAATAAGGAAAGAAGAGAGTTTGAAATGACCTACGAAACTATAATGGCGGGATTCGGCGGACAGGGACTCCTGTTCTCCGGTAAGGTTCTTGCTCATGCCGCGCTCATCGAGAACAAGGAACTTTCGTGGCTTCCCTCATACGGGCCCGAAATGCGCGGCGGAACGTGCAACTGCTCGGTGATAGTCTCCGACGATCCCGTCGGCTCTCCGATCATCGCCCACCCGAACGTGCTGATGGTGATGAACGAGCCGTCTCTCGACAAGTTCGAGGACACCGTTGCCGCCGGCGGCACGATCTTCGTCGACTCGTCCCTCATCGCGCGCAAGGTGCGCCGCACCGACGTCGAAGTCGTCTATATTCCCGCGACGAAGATGGCGACCGACATGGAGACGAAGAGCCTCGCGAACATGATCATCCTCGGCGCTATCGTCGAGAAGCTCCGCTGCGTGAATCCCGACATGGTCGCGACCGCGCTCAAGGAGACGATTTCCGCGCGCAAGGCCGCGCTCCTCGACCTCAACTTGAAGGCCGTCGAGGCGGGCCGCGAGTTCATCCGCGGACAGAAGGCTTAACATCCAAGACAAAAACAAAGAAGAAAAAACAAGCAAGGGAAACAGACCCATGAAAAAGCAAGACAAGAAGTACGTATATTTCTTCGGTGCGGGCCAGACCGAAGGTAATGCAAACATGCGCGAGCTGCTCGGCGGCAAGGGCGCGAACCTCGCCGAGATGGCGGGACTCGGACTCCCCGTTCCCCAGGGCTTCACGATCACGACTGAGGCGTGCACGCGCTACTACGACGACGGCAAGAAGATCGGCGCCGATATCCAGAAGCAGGTGATGGAGTACATCGACAAGCTCGAGAAGTCGGCCGGCAAGAAGTTCGGCGACCTCAAGAACCCGCTGCTCGTCTCCGTCCGCTCCGGCGCGCGCGCTTCGATGCCCGGCATGATGGACACGATCTTGAACCTCGGCCTCAACGAGAAGGTCGTCGAGACCCTCGCCAAGCAGACGAAGAACCCGCGCTGGGCTTGGGACTGCTACCGCCGCTTCATCCAGATGTTCTCCGACGTCGTCATGGAGGTCGGCAAGAAGTACTTCGAGAAGCTGATCGACGACATGAAGGCGAAGAAGCACGTCAAGAACGACGTCGATCTCACCGCCGCCGACCTCAAGACGCTCGCCAGCCAGTTCAAGGCCGAGTACAAGGCGAAGATCGGCAAGGACTTCCCGACTGACGCGAAGGAGCAGCTCTTCGAGGCGATCAAGGCCGTGTTCCGCAGCTGGGACAACCCGCGCGCGAACGTCTACCGCCGCGACAACGACATTCCTTATTCGTGGGGCACCGCCGTCAACGTCCAGATGATGGCGTTCGGCAACCTCAACGACCAGTCCGGCACTGGCGTCGCCTTCACGCGCGACCCCGCGACGGGCGAGAAGAAGCTCATGGGCGAGTTCCTCATGAACGCGCAGGGCGAGGATGTCGTCGCCGGTGTTCGCACCCCGATGCCGATCGCCAAGATGGCCGAGGTCATGCCCAAGGTGTTCAAGCAGTTCCAGAAGATCTGCGACACGCTCGAGGAGCACTACCGCGACATGCAGGACATGGAGTTCACGATCGAGAACCAGAAGCTCTTCATGCTCCAGACCCGCAACGGCAAGCGCACGGCTCGCGCCGCTCTCAAGATCGCGTGCGATCTCGTCGACGAGGGTATGCGCACCGAGAAGGAAGCGGTCCTCATGATCGAGCCCCGCAACCTCGACACGCTCCTGCACCCGCAGTTCGACGCGGTCGCTCTCAAGAACGCCAAGCCCGCCGGCCGCGGCCTTGCGGCTTCTCCGGGCGCCGCGTGCGGCAAGATCGTCTTCACGGCGGCCGACGCGATGGAGTGGAAGAAGAACGGCGAGAAGACCGTCCTCGTCCGCCTCGAGACCTCCCCTGAGGACATCGAGGGCATGAAGGCCGCCGAGGGCATCCTCACGGTGCGCGGCGGAATGACCTCGCACGCGGCTGTCGTCGCGCGCGGCATGGGCGTCTGCTGCGTCTCCGGCTGCCAGGAGATCCAGATGGACGAAGAGCACAAGAAGTTCGTGCTCGGCGGAAAGGTCTTCAAGGAGGGCGACTGGCTCTCCATCGACGGCTCCACCGGCTACATATACGATGGCGTCGTTCCGACCGTCGACGCGACGATCGCCGGCGAGTTCGGCCGCATCATGAACTGGGCCGACAAGTTCCGCAAGCTCCACGTCCGCACGAACGCCGATACGCCGCGCGACGCCAAGAAGGCGCGCGAGCTTGGCGCCGAGGGCATCGGCCTCTGCCGCACGGAGCACATGTTCTTCTCGCAGAGCCGCATCACGCCGTTCCGCGAGATGATCTGCGCCGACACGGTCGAGGAGCGCGAGCTCGCTCTCAACAAGATCCTTCCGTTCCAGCAGGATGACTTCGAGCAGCTCTTCGAGGCGCTCGAGGGCAAGCCGGTCACGATCCGCTTCCTCGACCCGCCGCTGCACGAGTTCGTGCCGCACAGCGAGGACGAGATCAAGCTTCTCGCGAAGGCCCAGCACAAGACCGTCGCCGAAGTCGAGGAGCTTATCGACTCCCTCAAGGAGTTCAACCCGATGATGGGACACCGCGGCTGCCGTCTCTGCGTCACGTATCCCGAGATCGCCCGCATGCAGACGACCGCCGTGATCCGCGCCGCCGTCAAGGTCCAGAAGTCTCACCCGACTTGGACCGTCAAGCCCGAGATCATGATCCCGCTCACGGGCGACGCGAAGGAGCTCAAGTACGTCAAGGAGATCGTCGTCAAGACGGCGAACGAGGAAATCGCTCACGCCGACGTCAACATCGCCTACAAGGTGGGCACGATGATCGAGATCCCGCGCGCGGCCCTCACCGCCGACGAGATCGCGAATGAGGCGCAGTTCTTCTGCTTCGGCACGAACGACCTCACGCAGATGACCTACGGCTTCTCGCGCGACGACGCGGGCAAGTTCCTCTCGGCCTACTACGACAAGAAGATCTTCGAGAACGACCCGTTCGCGAAGCTCGACCAGGACGGCGTCGGCAAGCTCATGAAGATGGCCATCGAGCTCGGCAAGGGCGTCCGCCCGAACCTCCACTGCGGCATCTGCGGCGAGCACGGCGGCGATCCTACCTCCGTCGAGTTCTGCCACAAGCTCGGTCTCGACTACGTGAGCTGCTCGCCCTACCGCGTGCCGATCGCGCGTCTCGCGGCCGCTCAGGCTGCGCTCAAGGGCTAAGGGCTCATGAACGTTGTCGCTACTGAGATACCAGACGTAAAGATCGTCGAGCCACAGGTGTTCGGCGACAGCCGCGGCTGGTTCGTGGAGCAGTACAACGCAGGGCGGTACAAAGCCGCCGGAATTGACGCCGACTTCGTACAGGACAACGAGTCGTTCTCGTCGAAGGGCGTCGTGCGCGGCCTGCATTGGCAGGCCGCGCCGCATACCCAGGCGAAGCTCGTCAGGGTCGTGCGCGGCGCAGTGTGGGATGTTGCAGTCGACATACGCAAGGGCTCCCCGACTTTCGGCCGTCACGTCGCAGTGACGCTCTCGGCCGAGAACCGCAGGCAGCTCTACATCCCGCGCGGCTTCGCGCACGGATTCATCGTCCTTGAGGACGAAACGCTCTTCAGCTACAAGTGCGACCGTCTCTACTGCAAGGAGGCCGACAGGGGGCTGCTCTTCAGCGACCCTGCCCTCGGCATAGAGTGGCCAGATCTCGGCATCGAGATAAAGCTTTCTGAGAAGGACATCAGGAATCCGCTCCTGAGGGACATTGAACCGTGGGAGGAAAAGTGATGGCAAGGAAGGGAATCATACTTGCGGGCGGCGCGGGAACGCGTCTCCATCCGCTCACGCGCGTCGTGTCGAAGCAGCTTCTGCCCGTCTACGACAAGCCGATGGTGTTCTATCCGCTGTCGACCTTGATGCTCGCGGGAATACGCGAGGTGCTCATCATCTCGACGCCGCAGGACCTCCCGAACTTCGAGCGCCTTCTTGGCGACGGCTCGGACCTCGGCATGAAGTTCTCCTACAAGGTGCAGGAAGTGCCGAACGGGCTCGCGCAGGCGTTTGTCCTCGGCGCGGAGTTCCTTGGCGACGACGACGCGTGCCTCGTCCTTGGCGACAACATCTTCTACGGCGCAGATTTGCCGCGGCTTCTCAGGGTCGCGGCGGAACGCAAGGAGCCGACGGTGTTCGGCTACCGCGTCTCCGATCCCGAGCGCTACGGAGTCGTCGAGTTCGACGCGGAGGGCCGTGCGGTCTCGCTCGAGGAGAAGCCGGCTAAGCCGAAGTCCAACTACGCTGTCGTCGGTCTCTATTTCTATCCAAACGACGTGGTGAAGAAGGCCGCGGCGCTCAAGCCGTCTGCGCGCGGCGAATACGAGATCACCGACCTCAACCGCCAGTATCTCGAGGAAGGGCAGCTTTCGGTCGAGACGATGGGGCGCGGCTTCGCGTGGCTCGACACGGGCACGCACCAGTCACTCGCGGACGCAACCAATTTCGTGCGCGCGCTCATCGAGCGCCAGGGGCTGCAGATTTCCTGCATCGAGGAAATCGCGTGGTCGAAGGGCTGGATCGACGGCGCGCAGCTCAAGAAACTCGCCGACGCGTACGGGAAGTCCACCTACGGCGCGTATCTTCGCAATCTCGCAAAGGGGCATCAGGGGAACTGACGATGGAATTCGAGAACACGATAGGGCTTGAGACGCACGTCCAGCTGAAGACGCGGACGAAGATGTTCTGCGGCTGTTTGCTGAAGACGGGCTGCGAGCCCAACACCAACGTGTGCCCGGTGTGCCTCGGCTATCCGGGGGCGCTTCCCGTGATGAACAAGGAGGCCGTGAAGCTCACCGTGATGTCGGGCCTTATGCTCGGCTGCGAGGTGAACCGCCATGCGACCTTCGACCGCAAGAACTACTTCTATCCCGACATGGCGAAGGACTACCAGATTTCCGAGAACGGCAGTCCCCTCTGCATCGGCGGTGGCGTCGAGATCACGCGCGCCGACGGCACGAAGAAGTTCATTCGCATCAACCACATCCACCTCGAGGAAGACGCGGCTAAGATCAACCACTACGCCGCGACCTCTGGCGTCGACTTCAACCGCGGCGGAACGCCTCTCATGGAGATCGTCTCCGAACCCGACATGGAGTCGGCCGACGATGCGATCGCTTATTTGACCGCGCTCAAGGAAATGCTTATCTACGCTGGCGTCAGCGACTGCAACCTCGAAGAGGGCAACATGCGCTCCGACGTCAACATCTCGATCAGGCCCGTTGGCGAGAAGAAGCTCGGCACGAAGGTCGAGATCAAGAACATGAACTCCTTCAGCGGCATACACGCCGCGCTCGTCCACGAGGCGAGGCGCCAGAGGGAGTGCATGGCCCATTCGATTCCGATCGTGCAGGAGACGCGCAGGTGGGACCCCGAGGCGATGGAGACTGCCTCGATGCGCTCCAAGGAAAACGCGCACGACTACCGCTATTTCCCCGAACCCGACCTCGTGCCCGTCGAGCTTGACGAGGCGACGATTGACGAGTGGCGCAAGCTTCTCCCCGAGAAGCCCGAGACGAGGCGCGCGCGCATGGTCGAGGAATACGGCATCGCGGAATACGACGCAGAGGTCCTCTCGCAGCACAAGGAGAACGCCGACTGGTACGAAGCCGCCGCGAAGGGGCTCGACAAGAAGACGGCGAAGGTGCTTTGCAATCTCTTTATGGGCGACGTGATGGCTCTCATGAACGCGAGCGGCAAGACGATTGGCGAGTGCGCGATGACGCCTGCCGCGCTCGCTTCTCTCGTGAAGCTCTCGGTCGCCGGGACGATCAACGGCCCGACGCTCAAGGAGCTCCTCCCCGAGATCTTCGAGAAGGGCGGCGATCCCGAGGCGATCGTGAAGGAACGCGGGCTTGGCGCCGTGAGCGACACGGCCGCGCTCGAGGCGTTCGTCGACCAGGCGATTGCCGCGAACCCGGGGCCGGTGCAGGATTTCAAGAACGGCAAGAAGGCGGCGGCCGGCTTTTTCGTCGGGCAGGTCATGAAGCTCTCGAAGGGCAAGGCCGACCCGAAGATCGTCGGCGGTCTTGTCGCGAAGAAGCTTTCGGCGCTCGCGCTTTCGCTCGTTGCAGCGATGCTCGTGATGTTCGCTGGCTGCGTGTCGTTCAAGCCGCAACAGGCGTGCATGTTCACCGACAGCGAGGGCGATATCGTTTCCGTCGAGTACGGCCAGTCGAAGAAGGACCATGTCTCGAAGTTCACCGCGCCGAATGGCAAGGTGCTGGACATGAAGACGAAGCTCGGCGTTCGCGTGACGCTGCCGGATGGTGACGGATTCCTCGCGTGGGAGTGCATGAACACGCTTCCGGTTGGAACCATGTACCGCACGGACGACGAGAAGTGGATGTACCACGCCAACGGCATTTCGTGCCGCGTGTTCCACAAGGCCGCGAATCCCGCAACCGGGGAGGAGGACTACCTCGTGATTTTCGAGGGCGTCATCTGCGAGGGCCCGAAGAACGACGGGAAATAACGCCGCGATGAATCCTCTCGACAACATACGCGTAGTCCTCGTCGGCACGCTTTACACCGGCAACGTCGGCTCGAGCTGCCGCGCGATGGCGAACATGGGAATCCGCCACCTTCGCCTTGCCGCGCCGAATCTCCAGAATTCTTGGGACGAGGGCGAGAGGATGGCCGTCCACGCGACCGACATAATGAACGCGCGCGAGGAGTTCGCCACGTTCGAGGAAGCGGTCGCGGACTGCGTTGCCGTTGTCGGCACTACCGCGCGCGAGGGGCTTTACCGCCAGCACGTGAAGGCGCCGCGTGATTGCGCCGCAGACATTCTCTCGATTGCCGAGACCGGGCCTGTCGCCGTCGTCTTCGGACGCGAGGACAAGGGACTTCTCAACGAAGAGGTTGCGCAGTGCACGCACCTCATCAGGATTCCAGTCGACGAGGGGTATACTTCGATAAACCTCTCGCAGGCGGTGCTTATCACCTGCTACGAGCTTTTCACGGCGACGGGCCGGTATGTTCCGCCGCACGAAAAGGCGCCGCCCGCGCCACAGGCGCAGAAGATGCAGCTGATGAAGAACTGGTCGGCGATGCTTCAGGAAATCGGGTTCATGAAGCCCGAGCAGGCCGACCATTTCATGCAGGGCTTCCACCGCGTGTTTTCGCGCGGAGTGGTGACGAAAGACGACGCCGCGCTCATGCTTGGCGTCGCCCGCCAGGCGATCTGGGCCAAGAAGAACAGCGGAACCGTCTGATTCCTGGCGGCTGTAGTTCGGCGTTTGCTGCACGCGCGTACGCGGAGGGGATGTTTCGGCTTAGGGCTCGCTAGCTTTGCCGCGGATACGCGGCAAAGCTTCGGCGAAAAAGCCGGTGGCGACATCGATTTCGCGGCCTTTTACATTTTGCCAGTGCCGTCGAGCCTCTCGGCAAAATGGCGGCGCGTCGAAATCGGGTCGCTTCCGTCTTTTTCGCCGTCGCTTCGCATGCCGCCGAAACACCCCTCCGCTCCCGCGCGATCCGTTACTAACTGGGAAAGCCGCCATCTTGGCGGCGTTTCTGAATTTTGCCCTCTTCGCCGCGCTTGATTTCCGCGCGGCGTGGAATTTTGCTATAATACTTCTGTCTTGCGTGACAGGCTTCGACCGGTGGGTACGACACGCAAACGACGTTGGAATCGAGAAAGGAGGAAATGAAATGAGCATAATGATTGATCTTCCTCCTGCCATGGCGCAGGAGGCGCAGGGCTATGCCGACCTTCGCGGGACGACGCTCGAAAAAGCGCTACTTGATTGCATTTCCGCTGAATTGGAGCGGAGCAGAAATCGGAGTGAAAACGCCTCGCGGTTGATGGAAAGATGGCGCGAATTGGTTCGCAAAGGGCGTGGACGTCTAACCGAGCCGTACAAGTTCAATCGCGCTGATGCGTATCCGGAGGGTGAGTACGCATGAAGTTCCTTGATTCAAATGTTCTCATATACGCCGCAGAGGATACTCAGGCCGACAAGTTTGCGCGTGCCTGCGACATTGTGGAGACGGCTGTTTGTGGCAATGGATTTGTGATTTCCGCGCAAGTCCTCAATGAGTTTGCTTCCGTGATGTATCGTAAGTTCAAGAAGACAGACGACGAGGTTAAGGGTCTTGTTTCAATTGCCCAGAACATTAAGACCGTTCCGGTCATGCCAGAGTGGACGCAGTTGGCAATTGACATCAAGGAGCGTTACGACCTTCAATTCTACGATGCTCTTCTTTTGGCGGCGGCACAGGCCAATGGATGCGCTGAGTTTTGGTCGGAAGACCTGAACGACGGGCAGATGTACGGCAGCGTCAAGGCTGTTAATCCATTCAAGGGACTTTAGGGAATCTTATCAATTTCTAACGAATCTTCAAAATAGGAGAAACAGAAGTAAGAGCATTCTGAAACACATAATTTAGCGAACTGCTGAACGACGCCACCTCGGAAATACTACCACACGTTTCCCACGTCGTACACAACCAAGAAGCCGCACAGGCTTTGCTTTGGAGAATTGCCAGCAGAACGCGCCCATCCTGGGCGCGTTCTCCCATGCATCCAAAGCAGGCCTGTGGTAGGGCTTCCGAGGTGGGCATGGATTGAGAACGCGCTCTTTTCTTATATTCATGCCGTCCGTGATGCGGTCGCATCACGGACATGGGAAAGAAATCAGACAAAGTTGAAACGCGGCGCAAGGCTGCGCCGAAGAGGGTCTCGGTTGAACCGCAAAAGCGGTGCGTTCTTGTCGGCACCTACAAGGGCAAGCAGCTTGAAGATTGGCGTGGTTGGTACAACTACCCGATTGATGCGAGGAACGGGGAATCGGGAACGGGGAATGGCAGTCCTCTGCCCGCCGCTGCTGACTTCTCCCAGATCAATGAGCTTTGGCTTTTTAAGGGCACAAAGGATCAAAAGGTCTACAAGGCGGAGTTCGTCGGCGTCAAGACGCGTGAAGAGCTGATTTGCGACTACGGCTATCCCGCGAAGGGCAAGGCGCACGGCGGCAAGTATCTTCTCTTTAAGATCGAATTCAAGTATCGCCACAAACTCGACAATCCCCTCGACTGCGATAGGGTCATTGTCCGCACGAAGGATTTCGCGACTGCGCCCAAGGTGCGTAAGCAGCTTAAGGCGTATCTCGAATCGCCCGACCGCAAGAACCCCGACCTCGCGAAGCGCCTGCCGTCCATCATCACCCGTCTCCGCCCCGAGCGGTTGCGGGTGTGTGAGTTGGTCAGCCAGATGACGCTCTGGGAATTGCCAAATGCTGACACTCTCAAGCCGCAAGTCCCATTCCCGGCGCCAATAAATCCAAGGTTCACATTCATTGATCTGTTTGCGGGTATTGGCGGGATTCGTCTGGGGTATCAGGCGCTTGGCGGTAAGTGCGTGTTTTCGTCGGAGTGGGACAAAGATGCTGCCAAAACATATTTTGCAAATTTTGGCGAAGAGCCCTTTGGTGATATTCAGAAAATTGATCCATCAGACATTCCAGACTTCGACGTGTTGCTTGCGGGTTTTCCATGCCAACCTTTTTCAATCATTGGCGACAAAGAAGGATTCAAGCATGAGACACAGGGAACGCTTTTCTTCAACATCGAGAAGATACTTCTTGCGAAAAAGCCAAAAGCCTTCATGCTGGAAAATGTCCGTAACTTGACAGCACATGACAAAGGGCGAACATTCAGAATCATTTTGTCGCACTTGCGTGAGGCTGGATATGATGTGCACTATAAAGTCCTGAACGCGTTAGACTATGGAGTCCCGCAGAAGCGCGAGAGGATTATCATCTGCGGATTTCGCAAGCCGGTTTCATTCGAGTTCCCTCCGCCGATTCCGAAAGAGCAGAGAAAAACCGTGGCTGATATCATTGATGCCGATGCTGAACAAGATAAGTCCTTGCGAGTCCGTCCGCGAATTCGTGATAGCCGACTTGAGCGACTAAAAGACAAAGATTTCCCAAGGCCTTATATCTCACACGAGAACGTGGCTGGGTCGATTACGCCGCATGCCTACTCTTGTGCACTCAGGGCCGGGGCCTCTGCCAACTATATTCTCATCAATGATGAACGTCGTCCTTCGCCCCGTGAGATGCTGCGCATTCAAGGTTTTCCGGACGAGTTTCGAATTGTTGTGAACTATGGACAGATCAAGCATCAAACGGGGAATAGCGTTGCCGTTCCGGTTATACGCGCTGTTGCTGAGCGTGTTGTGGAACAACTCCCAAACATCTAACTTGGAATGACCATGAATACAGAATTGCCAAAGTTGAAGTCAGTGGAGAAGTATCAACCTCAGTATGCATTGGGAAAGTTCCCAAAGGGGTTTGCCCTCGCATTAGGACGTGAAATTGTCTACCTTCTCGCAACGCGTGATATTCCAAAGATCGAAGGCGAGGATTGGGAGGAGATCTTTGCCAGATGTATTGGCGCGGAGTGGCATCCCTCAAATGTCGGTTTGGATGATGTTCAGTTGAAGCAGATGGCCTGGAGCGCAAAGACCGTGAAAAACAAAAATCCGTTCACGGTTCGCAACATCAGGCTAATCAGTGGACGTAACTCGCCTGATTATTCCTTTGATATTGAGAACGTACACACGGAAGAGCCTAATCGCCTTGGAGAAATGATTCTTGGTATTTGGAATGGAAGAATCACAGATGTTCGCAAAAAGTTTGCGACGACGCGAACGGTCGTCCTTATCAAGGGAGAAGGCCTTGAAACTGTCTCGGTATTTGAAGAGGAGGCAGGTCGGTTTATTCCTGAAGATTATTACTGGGAATGGAATGACAATGAGAATCTTGAAGGATACGAGAAGTCAACAGACAAGAAGAAGTTTACATGGCAGCCGCATGGTTCTCAGTTCACAATCTCAACAACAGTTCCAGAAGCACGACTTAAACTGCGGATAAAAAAGCCGCCGATGCTGAATAAAGATGACTTCTTAAAAGCCATGAAGTTTGATCCATCCTGGATAGAAGTCGTGGAGTAGAGGTATGGAAAATACATCATGGGACAACAACGGGTGCCTGTCGACTGTCGCGCAGGCTGCCGCGTTGTTTCGTGCGGCGATGCCGAAGGAGCAGAGGGAAGAGCGCGTGTTTGTGCTGCCGCTGGGCGGGAGTGGGCGCGTATTGGCAAGGCCGATTCTCGTATCTGTAGGGCACGAGGACGGAACGACGGCGATTGATGCGGGCGCGGTTTTTCGAGAGGCGCTGAAAGTGGGCGCGGAGGAGATAATTGTCGCGCACAATCATCCATCAGGCAATTTGACGCCGAGCAGAGAGGACATTGCCGCGACGCGTGAGTTGAAAGACCTGGCCGCCCGACTTGGTGTCGAGTTTCTCGACCACATCATCATCGGATTGCCCAACTTGGAAAATGTGTCGGACTTTGTGTCGCTTGCTGAAATTGAATGCGTTTAACGGCAAGTGAGGCTGCGGCGATGTATTGTGTCGTCTATGTGAAAAACCAATACTACCGGGAAGGTGGCTGGCGGATATAAATGCATAGCTTGAATTTGCCGCGCTCGTATGGGCGCGGCGATTTTTTGGTATAATTGTCGGCATGAAACGGATATTCATGTTCCTTGTCGTCAATATCGCGGCGGTCGCGATGTTGACTATTGTAGCGTCTATTGTCTGCGGGCTTTTGGGTGTTGACCTCGCCGCAGAGCTTGGAGAGGGCGGATATGCGCCGCTTTTGGTGTTCTCGTTCATCTTCGGCATGGCGGGCTCTGTAATCTCGCTTCTCATGTCGAAGACTCTCGTCAAGGCGACGATGAAGTGCCGCACGATAGACGGCACCGAGGGCGAGGCGGAACGCTGGCTCGTCACTACCGTCGAAGATCTCGCACGCCGCGCGAACATCAAGACGCCCGAGGTCGCGATCTACCCGGGCGCGGCAAACGCTTTTGCCACCGGTGCGTTCAAGAATTCCGCGCTTGTCGCAGTCTCGACCGATATCATGGGACAGATGACGCGCGAGGAGCTTCGCGGCGTCCTTGGCCACGAAATCTCGCATGTTGCGAACGGCGACATGGTGACGATGGGCATCACCCAGGGAGTCGTGAACACGTTCGTCATCTTCTTCTCTCACCTTGCCGCGCAGATAATCCAGGGTGCGCTCAACGGCAAGGAGAGCCGCAGGAGCAGGGGAGGATACGGGCTCTACCATGTGATCGTGATGGTCATGCAGCTCGCGCTCGGATTCCTGTCGTCGATCATCGTAATGTGGTACAGCCGCCGCCGCGAATTTGCCGCGGACGCCGGGTCTGCGCGTCTCATCGGCACGCCCGCGCCGATGATTGCCGCGCTTCGTCGCCTCGGGAACCTCCAGCCGGGCGTTCTCCCCGACTCGCTCAAGGCGTTTGGTATAAGCGGCAAGCACGCCTCGCTCTTTGCGTCGCACCCGTCGCTTGACGACCGCATCAATGCGCTGATGAACCTTCCGCCCGACACTGGCGTTTGATAGTATTGAAGAAGGAGGCATGTATGAAAAAGGTTGTAAGCTGCGCTGTGGTTGCGCTGGTTGCGGGGATTGCCCTTGCGGACGAGGTGTCGCCGCTTGAGGCGTCGATTGCGAAGGGCGCAAAGTTCCTGCTCGCGAACCAGCAGGCGGACGGCCATTTCTCCGATGCGCAGATGCCGGCCTTGACGGCGCTTCCCCTCTGGGCGCTCAGCGGCTGCGGCGATACAAGCGAGACGGTCGTCGAGGCGAAGAAGAAGGCGGCGAAGTTCGTCCTTGGCACGCAGCGCGACGACGGCGGCTTCTATGTCCCGAAACCGGGCCGCGGCGGCTCGGGGCTCGGCAACTACAACACATCCGTGTGCCTCTCCGCGCTTTTTGACTCGAAGCTCGCGCCGACAGCGCCGCTTTTGAAGGCGCGCGAGTATGTCGCCTCGTCGCAGCTCACGGGCGACGACACGATGGCTGGCGGTTTTGGGTACGACAAGATTTCGCGTCGCCGCTACGCCGACCTCTCCAACACGTCGTACGCGCTTTCTGCGATGGCAAAGACCGCATCGCTCGAGGAATTCCGCGAAGGCGGCAAGCGTGTCGACCTCGATTGGGACAAGGCGCTTGCGTTTGTCGAGAACCTGATGAAGAAGGAAGGGCCCGATGCGGGCGGCGCGGCGTACAACGACCGCACTCCGCAGGGAGGAACCGAGACGAACGCGCAGGGGAAGGTCGCGCTCAGGGCATACGGCGCGATGACATACGCGGCTGTTCTTTCGATGTGCTCTGCGAAACTCGACAAGGGCGATCCTCGCGTGAGGCAGTCGGTCGAGTGGATGGAGAAGAACTGGTCGGTCGACGAGAATCCCGGCATGGGCAACCAGGGGCTCTACTACTTCTACGACATCATGACGCGCGCGCTCGACGCGGCGAAGATCGACAAGGTTGGCGATCACGATTGGAAGAAGGAGCTTTCGACGAAGATCATTGCTCTTCAGAGGGAGGACGGCAGCTGGGCAAACGAGAACAACCGCTTCTGGGAGTCGGATCCTGTGCTTTGCACGTCGTTCGCGCTTCTCGCGCTGGAGCTGTGTCGGTAGGGATTTTTAACGCAGAGACGCAGAGGCGCAGAGATGCACAAGTTGATTGACATCTTTCTGAAGGGCGGGCCGGTCATGTGGCCGATTCTGGGGCTTTCCATCCTCGGGCTCGCGATTCTTATCTGGAAGGCGTTTGAGTTCCGCGCGGGGCGGGTCAACGCAAAGGGGCTGACGATTGTCTCGACGATCATCACCGCGGAGCCGATGCTCGGCATCCTCGGTACAGTCATCGGCATCATGCAGACGTTTGGCGCGCTGAATGGCACTGACGCCAATCCTCTCGCGGCGACTGCCGGCATCGGCGAGGCGCTTATCACGACCGCGGCGGGGCTTATCGCGTCGCTGATTCTCCTTTTCCCGTACAATGTACTTGATTCAAAGGTGGAGGAGTAGTGGTCAGGAGTCAGTAGTCGTAACCGCCCCTTGCGGGGGTTCGCGACCCATAGGGAAGCGAACACGCCGAGCGGAGCGAGTGCCGAGGGGTCAGTACGCAGTAGTCAGGGGTCAGTAGTTAGGAGTTGGAGTTCAGAGTTGGAGTTGGAGAGTGGATGGGTAGATTTTAGTTAGGAGTCAGTAATTAGTAAAAAGGAGAGTATGGGGAGGAAGAGAAGAAGAGGTGCGAGACTTGAAATGATGTCGCTAATGGACGTCATGTTTCTCGTGCTCGTCTTTTTCATCTACTGCATCTTCGACATGGCTGTCCACAAAGGCCTCAAGGTCGATCTCCCCGATGCCGCGGGCGCGGCGGAGAAGGGCGAGCGGATAGTCGTCACGATTCTTCCCGACGACACGATGCAGCTTAACGGAATGCCGATGGAGCGCGATGCGATAGTCTCGCGCGTGAGGGAGCTAAATGCCGTCAAGATGAATCTCCCTGTCCTTATCTCTGGCGACAGGAAGTCGTCGCTTGGCACGGGTATAGAGCTTCTTTCCGCGCTAAAGGCCGCAGGAGTGGAGAAGGCAACCTTTCAGGTTAAGGGGTCAGTAGTCAGGGGTCAGGAGTCGGGGGTTAGGGGTCAGTGAGTTGGAGTTCAGAGTTGGAGTTGGAGAGTGGAGTAGTTAGGAGTTGGAGTGAGGTTTAGTGCGGCGATTATTGCTTCGGTGGCGGCTCATGGCTTGGTTGCCGTGGGAATCGTCGCCTATATGAAGTATGCGCCGGGCCCGACGGCTATTGCCACCCTCGACCTCTCGAGCGTCGATCTTTCCTTCGCTGAAGACGAAGACGAGACCGCGGCAGTTTCGCCGACAATGCCAGCGATGCCCGAGGTCGAGCCGCCGAAACCGCGCGAGGAAAATCCGCCGGAGGCCGAAAGGGCAGAAGACCCGCTGCCGCCAGATTCCGAAGCGCCGAAGCTTGCGGAACCAGAGCCGGAACGCGAGCGGATGGAGACGCCGGAGATTCCCCCTCCTTCGCCTCCCGCCCCGGCCGTCGCGCCCAAACAGGCGAAGATCGACGCGCCGCCAAAACCCCACAAGGCCATAAAGCCCGACTACCCGAAGGGCGCGCGGCAGCGCGGCGAGCAGGGCGACGTGGTCCTTGAAATCCGCGTCAATGCCGCGGGAATTGTTGACCGCGTCGACATCGTTTCGCCCAGCGGTTTTCCCGAACTCGACGAGGCGGCCGTTCGCGCGGCGCGCGCGGCGCGTTTCACGCCCGCGAAGTCCGGCGGCTCGGCCGTCGCCTCAACCGCACGCCTGACGCTGACGTTCAAGCTCAAGTGAGCGCTTTGGGCGCGGCGGTATGGTATAATATTGCGGATGACTGATTTCTCGAAATTGCTTAACCCCGAGCAGTGCGCGGCGGCTACGGCGGGCGAAGGGCCTCTTCTCGTGCTCGCGGCCGCAGGAACCGGCAAGACGCGCACGCTCGTCCACCGCGTCGCGTTTCTCATAGAGAATGGCGTTCCCGCCGACCGCATACTCCTTCTTACCTTCACGAACCGCGCGGCGCGCGAGATGCGCGAACGCGCGGAGAAGCTCGTTGGCGACGAGGTCGCGTCGATATGGTCTGGAACTTTCCACTCGATATGCGCGCGGCTTCTCAGGCGCTATGGCAGCTCCATCGGCTATTCGAGCGGCTTCCAGATTCTCGACGAGGACGACCAGAAGAAGCTCGTCGGAGAGATAATCAAGACCGTCGCCAAGAACCCGAAGGACTTCCCGAAAAAGGAAGTGGTCGCAAAGATGATCTCCGAGGCGGCGAACGAGTCGAAGCCGATCGAGATGATCGCCGCGAGGTGGCAGACGAAGACCGCGGGCGTCGACCCAGAGGAAATCGCGAAGGTCGCCGAGAAGTACGCCGCGCGAAAGCTCGAGCTCAACTCGATGGACTTCGACGACCTTCTTGAAAACGGCCTCAAGCTCCTCAAGACGCAGGACAGGATACGCGAGATGCTGCAGGAGCACTTCCTCCACATCCTCGTCGACGAATACCAGGACACGAACGGGCTTCAGGCGGAGTTCACCAACATCCTCGCCGAGCGGCACCGCAACATCATGGCCGTCGGCGACGACTTCCAATGCATCTACACGTGGCGCGGCGCGCAGATCGAGAACATCATGGAGTTCCCGAAACGCTGGGAAGGGTGCCGCGTCGTGAAGCTCGAGCGCAACTACCGTTCCGTTCCCGGCGTCCTCGATGTCGCAAACGTCGTGATGCGCGACGCGCCCAACCAGTTCGAGAAGACGCTCAGGCCCGCGAGAAGCGGCCAGGGCGAGAAGCCGTGCATCTGCAAGCTCTACGACGGGCGCGCGCAGGCGGACGAGATTCTCCGCAGGGTGCGCGAGTATCGCGATCTCGGCTACCGCTGGAGCGACATGGCGGTTCTCTACCGTAGCCACTACCAGTCGATCGACGTGCAGATGTCGCTCGCCCGCGCGAAGGTTCCGTTCCGCATCACGTCGGGCGTCGGCGTCTTCGAGCAGATACACGTCAAGGACGTGCTCTCGTACCTGCGTCTTCTCGTGAACCCCGGCGACGAGCTTTCGTTCCTTAGGTTCGTCTCGCTTCTCCCCGGCATAGGCGAGGCGAGCGCCCGCAAGTATTGGGAGAAGCTCGCGCGGTCGTTCGACCCGAAGCGCCGCGAGGACTGCGACGCGCTCGGCGGGATGCTCGGTGCAAAGGCGAAACCGCTTTGGCCTGCGCTTGCGAAGTGCTTCTCGTACGCGGAGGGCCATCTCAAGGACGACGAGATAGGCGAGCTCATCGAGGATTTCGTCGACTTCTTCTACGAAGACCACCTTCATCTTGAATGGGAGGAACAGGAAGCGGCCGATCGTCTCGACGACATCAAGGAACTCGCGGCGCAGATCGCGGGCGGGGACTATGGCGACGACGATGACGAAGAGAACCCGGGCCGGCATCGGCTTGAGTCGTTCCTCGCGGATGTCGCGCTCTTGACGAACCTCGACGCGCGGAGAAACGAGCCCGACTCCGACAAGATGACGCTTTCGACGATTCACCAGGCGAAGGGAATGGAGTGGCCGGTCGTGTTCGTGCCGTGGTGTTCCGAGGGAATGTTCCCGAGCCCGAAGGCGAGCGAGGAAGGGCGGCTTTCCGAGGAGCGTCGTCTTTTCTATGTCGTGGTGACGCGCGCGAAGGACCGCCTGTGGCTTGGCTCGCCGATGATGCGGAAGATGCCAGACGGCGGAATGTTCCCCGTCGAACCAAGCTTGTTCATCAAGGAGATACCGACTGATCTCGTCGAGGTGCGTCGCCTGATGAGCTACGACTATGGCGGTGGCTATGGCTCGTCGGGCCGCGGCGGGTATGGCGGCTACGGCTCCTCCGGCCGCGGTGGGTACGGAGGAGGAGGGTATGGCGGCGGAGGCCGTTCGCGCCCGGCGCAGACGTGGAAGACGACTTGGAGAAGATAAAATATGAAACTTAAAAAGATTCTTGATTGGATCGATGGCTTGCTTCGGCCAGGAGATTTCGACGACGTGAGCAACAACGGCCTTCAGATTGCGCGCGAGGGCGACGACGTGCGCCTTGTCGCGTTTGCAGTCGACGGGTCGCTCAGGAGCGTCAAGGCCGCGGCCACCGCGGGCGCGCAACTTCTCGTCGTCCACCACGGCATTAGCTGGGACGGTGGAATCCGTCGGCTCGTCGGCGGCGAATACGCCGTCGTAAAGGCGGCGATGGATGCGAACCTCGCGCTTGTCGGATACCATCTTCCGCTCGACGCGAACAAGAAGGTTGGCAACAACTGGGAGATTGCGCGGCACCTTAAGCTCGCCAAAGTGAAGCCGGCGTTCCCGTACCACGGCAACATCATCGGGCTTGTCGGACGCGCGTCGCGCAGCGGGAAGTTCACGATTGGCGAGACGGAGATCTCGCTCCGTCGCGGCGAGAAGGTCGGCGTCTGCTCGGGCGGCGCTGGAGAGTTTGCCGTCGAGGCGAAGGCGCTTGGGTGCGATGTCTTTGTGGCAGGCGAAGCGAGTTGGGGCGAGCAGATTGCCGCGGAGAATGTCGGCATGAAGATGGTCTGCGCCGGCCACTACGAGACCGAGACTTTCGGCGTCCAGGCGCTTGCCCGCGAGCTCAGCCGCGCCCTCGGCGTCAAGACCGTGTTCGTCTGATCTTGCATGGATGCGCAGATAGGGGAGTGAGGCATAAAACCATGAACAAGAAAAAATATCTTACGATTTCCCTTGTCGTGGTATTGCTTTCCCTTAGCGCCCGCACCTTTGCCGAGAATCTTACCGTCGCCCGCGGCGAGACGCTGAATTTGCCTGCAAGTGCGACATACGACACGGTGACAGTCAGCGGCATGCTCAACATTCCGTCAGGCCTCACTCTGACGGCGGCAACGCTCGAGCTTGGACCGAACGAAGGCGACGAGGCGGTTGTAAACGTCCTTGGATCTGCTAACACTGGCCTCAACGTGACTAATGCGGTGAATGTTGGAACTCTCGGCGGAAGCGGGCAGATCGTTGCCCTGTCACCAGTGGAGACGCACAATACTGGATGGGACGAGGTGGTTGTATTAAAGCTTGCGAATGTCAATATATCGGCGGCCGCAGCTGCTTCGTCTTCAGGATTTATTGATTTCCTGAAGCTTGGCCCCGGCACGGTGGACTTTTCGACGATGTCCAATGCGTCAAGTTCGCGGGCCAGGGTTCTTGTCTGTGACGGTTGCATTGGACGTTCGCAGTATTGGGGTAAGACCATGTTCGTCGGTCCATTTCAGGTCGAGTCATTTGACGGCGGGAATATTCGGTTTGGCAATCACTATGGGCAACGCGTTTTGAATTCCGGTAGTCTTGTCATAAAGGGAAATGGAAAGGACGTCTATTTTTGCCGATATGCCGATGCGCCTAGTCAACATTACACTCTCACAAGCGGGATAGTTTGGGATTCGGTACGGGATGTTGTGTTGGCCGAACGACACCCGATGGCCGTCGCTGCTGACAATCTTTTGCCGTATGGTCCATCTGCGGGCATTTTCCAGGTGGATGTAATGCTCTCCGTCTTGGATATCGGTTCCACAGTCCAGCACCTCAATTCGTTCTCGTCGCTCCAGGAAGTTGACGTGCCGTCGCTGACGGGCAATGTGGGAGCCAAGGTCGTCTTTGGAGAGGGAGACACGGACGGATTTCTCAATGGGCGCATAGACGACAATGTCGGCGTATTCAAAGTCGGGACTGGTGTGTTCAACATTACGAACGAGTCTCGCGTTGGCGCAATGACGATTTCCAACGGAACGGTCAGGGTCGCCGCCGCGTTCGCGTTGGACGACCTGACTGTAGCCCCAGACGCGACGCTTGAGATTGACGGCGTGACTGTTGCACCTGCTTCTGGCAACGCCTCCGTTAGAGGCGAAGTTGTGTTGAAAAACGGTGGTCGGCTTGCGACCTCTAGGACTGTGGCGGTGGATGAACGACTCGCGGGGTATGACAATGCTGGCGAATGGACGAAGGATGGCGCAGGGAAGCTGATTTTGGAAGATCCGATCTCTATGCCATCGAACGTCCATGTAGCGGCGGGAACTGTTGCTTTCACCGCAGAAGGATATGCTTGCGAACTTTTCAAGTGGAATGTCACCGCGTGGAACAATGTTGGTTATATGGATTCAAGCAACGGATCAGAAATCGATATGTTCTACTTGGGTGAACTTGCCTTTGTCGACCCGGCCGGCAATCGCATTGGAGCAGGCGGCATCGGCACTGCGGCGATTGGCACTGCACCAGGTGAACTGGCTGAAGGCAAGGCCTCGTTCGCAAGCGGAACGACGTTGATGTCGGCTGGCGGCGGCGGTAATGCGGGAAAACTCTTTGACGCGAACCAGTGGCCACGAGTAGGCGTGGCTTCGCCTCTTACGACGGACGCGGGTGGCGTGACGCTGTACGTGCGACTTCCCGCAAATTCAGAACCAGTGTCGGCCATCAATTTTGCTGCGGCGTATGGCGGGTTTCCAAAGTCGTGGACATTGAGCGGCAGCATTGACGGCGGGCAGACATGGTACATGCTTAACGAGAGGTCAGACTATGTCGTGGCGGACACCACCTCAATGAAATGGATGGATGCCACTGACGGTGGAGTCTTGGAGCCAGAAGTGCCAAAGGCGTTTCTTTTAAACAACGCTGATAGCATTTGGATGTCTCCGGGCGTTCGGAATATGCCCGGTTCAATGCAGGTCGAAGTTGACGTTGGCGCCGTTCTTGATTTCACGAACGTGACGGGCGGGCAGGTAGTGGATTCCATTACGCTCGACGCTGTCGCCGGTGGTGGCACGATTAGGAATGCAAGGTTTGCCGCGGACGGGACTGTTTTCCTGACGGGCGTTCCGGACGGCATGCACATAAGTAGAGTGACTGTTCCGATTGAGCTTGAAGACTGCGAGGCGAAGAGCAATCTTGGTTTGTGGGGCATAAGCGTCAATGGAGTACGCCTGCATGCTTGCAAATATCACGCCGTGTATCGGAACGGCCTGCTGTTTTTCCAGGGAAATGGTTTGAACATCTTTTTCAGATAGGGGGCTCATGCACATTCCATTCTTGATTCTTGCTGCGCTGGCCGCGAAGGCACCGGCATCAGACATTGTCTGGGAGCCGCTTTACGAGCCAGGTTGCGGTGGCGCAATCGTGTCTCTCGCCGTGTCGCCGCACAACCCGCGGCATTTGGTGTCTGGCGGCGATATGCTTGGAACCGCGGCTTCGTTTGACGCGGGCGAGACATGGAAGCCGGGAATGGGGCTGCCATCGTATGAAATGGCTACGCCGACTTTCCATCCAACGCGTGCAGACGAACTTTGGATAGGATCGTGCATGGGACCGTTTCTTAGCCGAGACGGGGGGAATACATGGCAATGGCGTCGCAATGGGATGCCGAAGAGATCGCACTACCACTACACGGCCATGATAGAGAAGGTCCTCGTCGATCCTGCCGATCCTAACCGACTCCTTGCCTTCGGCGGCAGTTCGCGTCGATGGGGAAGGTGCGAGACCATGGGTGCAATATGGGTCAGCGAGAACTCTGGCGACAACTGGCGTCGTGTCGGCACGATCACTGGCGACGGCTTTACGACTAACGCAGTGAAGGGCGCAAACATTGTAAAGGCATGGTGGAGCGCGGAAGAAAAACCGTTGTTGAACGTCTTTGCATTGGGGGCGGGGTGGTTCTCGTCGTTGGACGGCGGGTTGACGTGGCGGCGTCGCGAAGTGCCGGGACTGCCGGGCGAATTGGAGAGCGTGACGACGCATCCGTCCAATCCTAACGTTGTCTGGGTCGTTGTGGCTCCGGTCAAGAACGAAGGAGAGGAGCGGCGTATCCCTGGGGCGATCTGGTGCAGTTCCGACGGCGGAAGGACATTTAAGCCAAGTGACTCTGGAATTGACAAGGCGGCGGAAGGCAATCCAAAGCTCGTGAGTCATTTTTCAGAGATCGAGGCATCGCCCGCGCGGCCTGGTCGGCTTTATGTCAGCGACTTCAGCTGGAAGTCGAGTGCCATTTGGGTAAGCGACGACGCGGGGAGGACATGGCGGAAGGGGTGCGCCAAGAAGGATTTGGAGACGGCTTGTTTTGCCGGCCCGGGATGCAGGATCTCTGCATCTCCAACGGAGCCAGACGTCGCATATGCGTACAATTCCGAATATGTGCTGAAGACGACCGACGGCGGGCGCACATGGAAGGACGCCACTGCCGTTCGTCCTGTTGCGTCGAAGCCAGCGAATTGGCGCGGACGCGGATGGAACGGATGGTGTTCGCGCACAGTGGCGTTCAATCCGTACAGACGCGGGCAGTCGGTCGTACAGTCGATGGATGCGGGGCGTGGATGGGTGTCGGACGATGGGCTTAAGAGCTGGCATTATGCGCGCGGAGGCGTAGATGTCTGGTGTGGCGGGAATGGAGTGGCGTTCAGCAGAGACGGAAGCATCTATCTTGCGACTGGGCAACGAGGGAACAACAACGGCATTGTGTTCAGCCATAACGGCGGATGCAGCTGGAGCGCCAGTTTGGGAGCTAAGCATGGACTCCCTGAGCGCGGAGAGGGTATGTATGACGGCATGTGGGTCGATCCAGACAACGGCCGCCGCGCCTTTACGCTGTGTGGCGGAAAACGGTACGTGACTGAGGACGGCGGGCTTTCCTGGGTTGGCGAGAAGATCGAGCAGTATGGATTGTTTGTCCCCGACCCGACGACGCCCGTGCGGTTCTATGTAAAGAGCGCGGCGGGAGTTTTTGAAACGCGCGACTGGAAGTCGTTCCGGCCTATGGGGCTTCCTGGCGAGTCGGAGGGGAAGATTGCCTGCGATGCGCTTGGACGCGTTTTGGTCTGCCGTGGGCGCATTGGCGACTCGAAGACGCGCGGGCTTTGGCGTTGTGATCCAAGCAACGGCGAATGGGTTCGGCTGCATGAAGATCCGCTGGCCAGCGCCGTTGCGTCAGACCCGAAGGACCCGGCGAGGATTATTCTCACGACATCGGACAACCCATACCACGACTTCGCAGGAGCGAACGGCGTGTATGTGAGTTCAGACGACGGAAAGACGTGGCAGCCGGCAAACGAAGGGCTGCACATTCATCGCCTTACATGCGTCGCGTTCGATCCGTTTGACAGCGAGACAATTGTTGCAGGAACGCAGGGCGGCGGCTTTGTAAAAGCCAAGTGGCCGCGTTCATCGCCGCAGTAGTGCGGCTGTGGAGCGAAGGTCCGAGCGAGTGGATACGGCGTATTCGCCGAGGGTCCACGAGGAGGAGCCTTCGGCCACAGCTGCACGAACTGTGGTGTGCCTTACGCGCACGGATTATGATATAATACGCAACCATGAGCGAATCTGACACTTCTCGGCATTTTCTACGGCAGTGGATCGAAAAGGACGTAGCCGACGGCAAGACTGGCGGCAAGGTCGTGACGCGATTCCCGCCGGAGCCGAACGGCTACATCCACATCGGACACGCGAAGGCCGTTTGCGTAGACTTTGGCATGGCCGAGCTCTTCGGCGGCGAATGCCACCTGCGGCTTGACGACACGAACCCGACGAAGGAGTCGGACGAATACGCGGAGAACATCAAGAAGGACATCCGCTGGCTCGGCTTCCAGTGGTCGGGCGAGGGCGATGCTGGCGAGCCCGGTTTCTACAATGCGTCGAACATGTTCGACAAGATGTACGCGATTGCAGAGGAGCTTATCCGCCGCGGGCAGGCGTATTGCTGCAACTTGACGCAGGACGAGTGGAAGGAGTACCGCGGCGTTCCCGAGAAGCCGGGCACTCCATCGCCTTCGCGCGACACGAGCCCTGAGCGCAACCTGCAGATTTTCCACGAGATGCGCGACGGCAAGTATGCCGACGGCGAATGGTGCCTGAGGGCGAAGATCGACATGGCCTCGCCCAACATCCACTTCCGCGATCCCGTCATCTACCGCATCCGCCACGTCTCGCACTACCATCTTGGCGACAAGTGGTGCGTCTACCCGATGTACGACTTCGCGCACCCGATCGAGGACGCGCTTGAGGGCGTCACGCATTCGATGTGCACGCTCGAGTTCGAGGTTCACCGTCCGCTTTACGACTGGGTCGTCGATCGCATGGACGAGCAGGGGCTTTTGCCTGTCAGGAACGGCGTCAAGATTCGTACGCAGCAGCGCGAGTTCGCGCGTCTCAACATCACCTACACCGTGATGTCGAAGCGTCTTCTCCTGCAGCTCGTCACAGAAGGGCATGTCGCCGGTTGGGACGATCCTCGCATGCCGACAGTGTGCGGCATGAGGCGGCGCGGCTATACGCCTGGCGCGATTCGCGAGTTCTGCGCGCGCGTTGGCGTTTCGAAGTTCGAGAGCGAAAGCGACCCTGCGCTTCTCGAGTGGTGCGTCCGCGAAGAGCTCAACCAGACGGCGACGCGCCGCATGGCCGTTCTCGATCCCGTGAAGGTTGTCGTTGACAACTGGGAGGGTGGCGCGCGTGACGTGGAACTTCCCAACAATCCGCTCGACGAGTCGGCTGGCACGAGGAAGATTCCTTTCGGCGGCGAGATATGGATTGACCGTGCGGACTTCATGGAAGTTCCAGAGAAGAAGTTTTTCCGCATGGCGCCTGGTCAGGAAGTGCGTCTTCGCGGCGCTTGCATCTTCAAGTGCACTGGCTGCGTCAAGGACGAGTCGGGCAAGGTCGTCGAGATTCACGGCACGTGGGATCCCGAGTCGTGGGGCGGAAATGCCGCGGACGGCCGCAAGGTGAAGGGCACGATCCACTGGGTCGACTGCGCGACTGGCGTCAAGGCGGAAGTGCGTCTTTACGACCGACTCTTCACGGAGAAGGATCCGCTGAAGGACGGGCCGTCGGAGTTCCTCAAATACATGAACCCCGATTCGCTGAAGGTCGTCGAGGCGTATGTTGAGCCAGCGCTTGCAGAGGCGAAGGGGCTTGATCACTTCCAGTTCGAGCGCACAGGCTACTTTGTCGCCGACGAGTTCGACTCCAAGCCCGGCGCCCCAGTCTTCAACCGCACCGTCACGCTCAAGGACTCCTACAAGCCGTCCGTTTGACGGATCGCCTATTGGACAAGTGCGGCACGATTATGATATAATTTGCGGACTTTTCAAAGCAAAGGATCGAATCTTAAGATGGCAATCGTTCTCGGACTACCAAAAGGCAGCTTGCAGGAATCGACCTTCGCGCTCTTCAAGCGCGCTGGCTTCAACGTCACCTGCTCGAGCCGCAGTTACACCCCCTCAATCGACGACGAAGAAATCAAGTGCCGGCTTCTGAGGCCGCAGGAAATGAGCCGCTACGTGGAGCTCGGGCTTCTCGATGCTGGCATCTGCGGCTACGACTGGGTCTACGAGAACGGCTCCGACGTCCAGGAAATTTGCGAGCTTAACTACTCGAAGGCGACTTCCAATCCCGTTCGCTGGGTCCTCGCGGTCCCGAACGACTCGAAGATCAAGACCGTCAAAGATCTCAAAGGCAAGCGCATCTCGACCGAGGCGATCGGCCTCGTCAAGCGCTACCTCAAGAAGCACGGCGTCAAGGCGGATGTCGAGTTCAGCTGGGGTGCGACCGAAGTCAAGGCCCCCGAGCTCGTCGACGCGATTGTCGACCTCACCGAGACGGGTTCCTCGCTCCGCGCGAACAACCTCCGCATCGTCGACACGATCCTCACCTCCACGACCCGCTTCATCGCCAACAAGAAGAGCTGGAAGAACGCCGCGAAGCGCGCGAAGCTCGAGCAGCTCAAGATGCTCCTCACCGGCGCCCTTGAAGCGCAGAGGCGCGTCCTTCTCAAGTGCAACGCGCCCGAGAAGACGCTCGAGAAGGTCGTGAAGGTCATGCCCGCTCTCCACGCGCCGACCGTCAACAAGCTCTCTGGCGGCGACTGGTACGCAGTCGAGTCCGTCGTCGAGGAAAAGCAGGTGCGCGACCTCATCCCGCAGCTCACGAAGAACGGGGCGACGGGCATCATCGAGCTCCCGCTCAACAAGATCATCTTCTAAATAGAAGCCGTAAACAACCTAAGGAGAAACTACAATGGGTTCCATCAAGAAGAAACGCCGCAAAAAAATGTCGAAGCATAAATACGACAAGCGCATGAAGGCGCAGCGGCACAAGAACAAGTAAGCCAAAAGACCCGGCCTTCAGGTCCGGGTCTTTGCTTCTCGATGGCCGACGAGCTTACACCGATGCAGAGGCAGTACCTTGCGCTGAAACGCGAGGTGCCGCCGGGCGCGATACTCATGTTTCGCCTCGGCGACTTCTACGAGATGTTCGGCGAGGACGCGGTTGTCGCCTCGCCAATCCTCGGCGCGACACTGACGCACCGCGGGAACCAGCCGATGTGCGGCGTTCCGTATCACGCCCTCAACAGCTATCTCGCGAAGCTCATCAGGGCGGGGAAAACCGCCGCGCTCTGCGACCAGGTCGAGGACCCGAAGCTTGCGAAGGGGCTCGTCCGCCGCGAAATCACGCGCATCGTCACCCCTGGCACCGTCACTGAAGACGGGCTTCTCGACGAGACGGTGAACAACTACGCCGCGGCAATCCATGGCCTTGGGCTCGCGCTTCTCGACCTTGCGACTGGCGAGTTCGTAGTTGAGGAGTTCAAGTCGCAGGAGAAGCTTGACGAGGCGCTTGAAAGATACCGCCCCGCCGAGACGCTTGCCGAGACAGACGACAACCGCTGGACTTTCTCTCTCGACGCGGCGACCGAAGCGCTGACGCGCCATTTCAAGGTTCTCTCGCTCGATGGCTTTGGCCTTGCAGGGAAAGGCGATCTCGTTTCTGCTGCGGGAGCTCTTCTCTACTATGTAGGCACCACGCTTCGCCACTCTCTTGCGCACGTACGCAAGGTCGCGATTCGCAGCTCCGACGATGCGCTTGTCCTCGACTCGGGGACCTTGCGTCATCTCCAGCTCGTTCCAGGCGGCGAAGTCTCAAAGGAAGCGTCGCTTCTCGGAGTCCTCGACGTCACTAAGACGCCGATGGGCGCGAGAACGCTCCGCAACTGGATATGCCGTCCGCTTGCCCGCGCCGCAGACGTAAATGCGCGTCTCGACCGCGTCCAGGCGTTTGTCGACGATCGCGGGCGGCTCGCTTCGCTACGCAATCTGCTTTCTGGCGTGCGCGACCTTGAGCGCCTTATTCAGAAGGTCGACTCGCTCCGCGCGAACCCGCGCGACCTGAAGGCGCTCGCTGACTCGCTGCGCCCGATTCCAGACATTCTTTCTTTGCTTAACCCCGGCTCCTATCCGCTTACCCCAAGGCCGGAGACCGTTTCGCTTATTGACCGCGCAATCGCAGATGATCCGCCGGTGATGCTCGTTGACGGCGGCTTTATCGCGCCTGGGTACAACGCTGAACTCGACGAACTTCGGCAGATCGCCCACGAGGGGCATCGCTGGCTCGCGGAGTACCAGGCGAAGGAGCAGGCGAGGACTGGCATCGCGAAGCTCAAGGTAAAGCACGTTTCCACTTTCGGTTTCGTGATCGAGATACCGAAGGGCTCCGTCGCGATGGCTCCAGCCGACTACATCCGCCGCCAGACGCTTACGACGGGCGAGCGTTTCACGACGCCCGAGCTCAAGGAATACGAGACAAAGGTGCTCGGCGCGCAGGAGAAGTCGATTGCAATCGAGCAGCGGCTTTTCCGCGACATCCTCGGCGAAATCGCCGCGAAGACCGTGGAGATACAGGAGACGGCGCTCGCGCTTGGAGAGCTTGACGCGACGCTCGCGCTTGCAGACCGCGCGCTTGCCGCCGGATACGTGCGGCCTGTGGTCGACGATTCCGACGTCCTTGAGATCGTCGACGGACGACACCCGATAATAGAGCAGCTTCCTGACGCCGAGCCGTTCGTCCCGAATTCGGCGTTCCTCAACACGACGACCGACCAGATAATGCTCATCACTGGTCCCAACATGGCCGGCAAGTCGACGTATATCCGCCAGGTCGCGACGATTGCGGTAATGGCGCAGATGGGGTCGTTCGTGCCGGCGTCGTCGATGAGAATTGGCGTTCTCGACCGCGTCTTTACGCGTATTGGTGCGGGCGACGATCTTGCGCGCGGACGCTCCACGTTCCTCGTCGAGATGCAGGAGACGGCGAACATCCTCAACAACGCTACGCCCAAGTCCCTCATCGTCCTCGACGAGATCGGGCGCGGCACTTCGACTTTTGACGGCATTTCTATCGCGTGGTCGGTCGCGGAGTATCTGCACGGCAAGGAGCAGGCGAAGGCGAAGACGCTCTTTGCGACGCACTACCACGAGCTTACCGACCTCGCGGATACTTTCAAGGGCGTCAAGAACTTTACGGTCAAGGTCAAGGAGGAGGGCGGGCGCGTGGTGTTTCTCCGCCGCATCGCCCCCGGAATCGCCGAAAAGAGCTTCGGCATACACGTCGGCGCGATGGCTGGGCTTCCAAAGGAGGTCGTCGACCGCGCGGCGCAGATTCTCAAGAACCTCGAGGCAAACGAGCTCGACGTCAACGCGCCGCAGAAGGTCGTCCGCCGCCCGCGCCGCAAGCTCTCCGAAATGCCCGGCCAGATGACGTTCTTCTAATGCTGCCCTGTGCTGTCTCGTGCTGGTTTGCCTGACATCGTGCGGCCACGGTCGGGGCAACGGTGCTCGCACCCCTGCTAGGGCATCCGCTTCGCGGACTCCTCCCTTCGGTCGTCGGGGGATACCGCGAGAAATGGCCGATTCGCGCGTCCTTCGACCCACTCGGCGTATACATATACGCCGTCGGGGTCGAGTCTTGCGCGACTCGTCTCATTTTCGCGGGTACCGCCCCGCTGCGGCCCCGACCATGGCCGCGCATGGCACCCTCGGGTACTGGACAAAGGCGACGCATGCTCGTCTCTCCCTACGGGGAAAAGCTCGACTCCTCCCGCGCACTGCATCCACCGTCCGCAGCGCGATACTTCGTCGGCGGGATACCGCCTCCTTGTCTCGTGCGCGTCCGATGGCGCATCACGCGAACCGGAGTCTCGCCGTTCCCCTGCGCTCGCTCCTCACACGAGTCGCCTTGGTCCGACCTTCCATAAGGCGCGTTTTTCTTCGCAGCATCTGCGCTCGCCGACGTCCCGTCGTCTCGCTTAGCCTTGCCGCGGCAAATCTGCTGCAATTTCGTCCGCGCCATAATCTCATCTCGCCGCGCTTGATTTTTTATTTCCGTTTCGCGATATTACCCCACCGCGCGCTGCGATTGACAGCTATCGTATAATTATGATATACTAAAACACTAATCGTCAAGGCATATAATGACGCCTAGACGATGGTGTAACTTGTGTAAAATTACAAAATAAGGCTAAAACGAAGAGATGTCGCGGAAACTGATGTTGCTTGCAGGGCTTCTGGCTTGCTGGTGTAATGGGTCTGCTGGAGAAGACGTTTCGCAGAATATTAACATAGGTCCAGCGCGAGTGTATCATCCAAATTTTAATATGGTATTTGATCCTAATGGTCAGGTTCTTTGGGTGTTTGCGCCAGATTCTGCTGCGCCTGTTGAGGTCACGCCGAATGGTGGTTGGTCTTGGTATTCGGATCATGAAGATGTTGAAATGCGGGAGAAAAGAATGTATGTTAAACTTTTTGGGAATAATGGTGAGACGCAATATAGTTTTGAGATAAAGTATACAAATAAGGCTGTTGCTTATATAAAAATTAATCCCTATATAGGGATTGACATGATAAACGCTGAAGGCGAAAACAAACCCAAAAAAGATAGAAATTGGCGATCAGCATCGGTTGTTGTGCTTCAGAAAGAGGATTTTGAGGTGATAGCTGACACGTATGAATGGACGACAACATCAAGGAAAATTACGCTAGGTTCCAACAAATCATCAAAGGATGTTGCATTTTGCACGGACAAAGGGCCTAGTAATTCTGAAAAGAATGAGACGATAAATGTTGCGTTGTGGGGGAGACACAAAAATAGTAGTCTGAAGTCACAACTAAAGGGAACCGCGAAATTTACGATAGTAAAAGTTAATGTAAATATTTGTAACATGGGAGAGTTAAAAGAAGACGATCCTGGTTATATTTGCGCAAAATCGCCTATGGGATCAAATAAGGTTGTCATGTTTTCATGCAATCCCAAAGGGCTTTCCACGGCTGCGAAGGGGATAAGTATTAAACTCCCAAATAAAGCAACGCTTTTTGATGTTTCTAGTACTTCCAGCTCTGGCGCGACTGCGCCTTCGTGTCCAGAACTAAGCACGACGACGAGTAGTGCGGTTGACGGCAAGGCTTATTGGTTGAATACGAGTGAATTGTTGGCTGGAACCATTAGGATTGAACACAATGCTAGTTTCCCAAGAGCAGTTGACGAGGCTAAGTATGCGTGTTGGGGGCTTAAATTCGTTACACCTGCGGGAGATCCTGTTAAGGACCCTGTTTATGATAGTGTGGATGGCCAAAACGAATTTTGCTATGACGACAACACGAGGAAATGTGTTGTGAATTTGAAAGTCAAGGTGCATCCCAGTGGCATAACTGGTCTTACGCTTGCCGAGGTCAAGAAAAGTTTTTCAGGAGGATTTAGTATTGGGGCTAGTCCGGAACCCAGGCAAGTGGCAATTGAATGGGATAAAGACTTAGGCGGACAAGCGGGCAAGTGGGAATCGGACGGAGGGGACATTGTTTGTCGCTCTCGGGCAACATATTCTGGGATGCCCAAAAAGAGCAACTCGTTTGGCAAGAAAGAGGCCGCTTTTGGCGCTGGTGCGAATGCGATTTCGGCAAAGTTTGAAATCTTCTTTGAGAAAAAAGGCAAGGGCCATCCAGAATGTACACTTGCAGGATGCAAGAAAGACTGTCCCAATTGGTTTTATTATTGGCGTCAAGGGGCCGTTCCTGGTCTTGCACATGAAAATGTTGTTTATAAAGAACTCGGGAAAAATACAGGGGGATTGTTTGAGCCTGGGGATCCCTATTCTATATCGATCTCAGATTTTGCCTCTATGTCAGATGCCGATGGGGAATGTCAAATTCAGAAATACTTGAAATCTGGATTGATAGAGATACGCAATGGAATTTTTGTCGGGACCAAGGGTTCTGTTGAGAACAGCTCCATAACAATTGGAATTCCACCTGAATATTGCGGGGTGGCGTTTGCTGCAGCAGTGGTATGCCATGAGGAGTGTCACCGCGATATTTGGCAGGCGTCAAGGGGCAAGAGAGACCTTGATGGAGACGATGTTGCAGACGTAAATGAGAGTGCATTTGGATTGACGACATATCCAAATGTTGCGGCATCTTATGAAATGTTGCGGCATCTTATGATTTTCTAGATAAACGGACAAATGAGGTTTATAAAGAGTACCTCCCGTATGTTGATGATGAAATTCGTGCGCGACTGAAATCACGCGACATATTGAAGGGTGGGTATTATGACCCCAGCGAAGATTGGGCGAAACCTGGGTGCCAGTCTGGCGACTATTATGGCCCCCCTAAAGGGAAGTAAACACATGAGACCGGTTTTCATTTTGAGACTTCGCGTCGCCGTCATAGCGTATTTGATTGCGTTTGTTTTAATCTGCCCAGTCAGAGGTGTTGCGGCGGATATACATGATTTTGCATATCGAGAGTGTTATAGCATACAGCTTGTCGGGCCGGACAAGGTTTGCATCCGGCTTAGAAATAGCGTAGGGGAGCGTACTGTCGGGGCTTTTGAAAAGCTCTGGACTTGCGATGAGGACAAGTGTGCGTTAGAGCGGACGCCAATTAGTGATGGTGAAGAGATTGTCCTTAGGAGAGGGGAGCGATTCGGGCGACATTCAAAACGCAGGAAAGACCTACGGGACTGGTATGAAGAGCATGGCCTCCCGGCTGCGATTGACGCGATTTATATTGTTGCTGGCAGTGACTTGCCAAAGGGCTTAATATATCCACAAGGTTATACAAATGCAACGTTGCTTATTGCGTTCCATTGTCGGCTTGTCACCCACCGTGGGGAAAAGATTGATGACAAGTTTGTAGTCAATCCCGCAGATTCGACATTCTTTGATTTAAATATGGGGAAAGTTGGCCGATTTTTTTGTCCATATAAGAGCCCGGCAATACCAGAGAGCGGTTGTGCGCCTTTTTTGCCTGATGCGCCCAAGCAAGATGAATTTGATTGGCTTACAGAAGATGCAAATCTGACGCGGGGGATAGAAGAAGATGAGTATTATCGGCTGGCGGGATTGGGATGTGTTAAGAATGCTTTCGAGGGCATGCAAGAGGGGGTGAAACTGGTGAAGGCTCCTAACCGTGCAAGCTTTGTAAAAGCAACACGAGTTCTCGTCTCAAAGGGTGGAGGAAAAACAAAAATTTTGGGGCGTGTAGAAATCTATGGTCATGATGTTGCGGCTTTTTCTCAATATGACGAGAAGGGGCGCGTCAGATTGAGCCTCTGCCTTCAACCGAAGAGAGGCGAAATTAATAGCAGAAGCACACTATATTGCTATGAAAGTGATGGTTCGCTCCGTTATTCCATGGAGTTGCGATCTTCGATGCCTGACAAGGTCTTTGCCTTTAGCAATTGTGTTGCTTCAAGGTGGAGAGACGAGAAGGCGTATCGCGAAACATATAACAATGCACACAAATTGTTTCGCAGCCTTTTTGGCTTTTTAGGAAACGGGGAGCTTACGTCGGAGGAAGTCAAGAAATGTCTTTTGGCGCAGTAAAAATTCAATCCAATATTCTTCTTGGCGCCGTTGTACTTTTTGTTTTCAGCACCCAAGCGGAGGTGCGCACATTTGAGTACACGACAGAGGATGGTACCGTTGTTAATGTGCCGTTGCCAGACGAAAATGCCGTATATTTTCCATTGTTTGAAGTGAGCGATGCGGACATCAGCGCTTCTAAAAACAAACTTGAATCTTGCAAAATAGAGCGGATCGAAGATCCGGCGAATGATGCTCTCGGGAAAGAGTTGGTTAGATATGGTCTTAAGGCATACACATGTGATTTTGGTGACGAGAGATGGGGCTGTCTTCTATATTCGCCGGTTCTTGGCGCAAAAGACAAAGCGCTACCTATGGTCGTACATATCCCTGGCAAGGGTGAGATAGGCGAAGACCTTTCAAGACAATTTCATCAGAGGCAGATTTTTGATGTTGTCACTTCAAAGAAGTTTCAGGAAGTGCATCCTTGCCATATGCTTGTGGTGTCGCCGCCAGAGGGCTTGGGGACTTATTACGGCAATGTTCCTGGCAAGCCAAACAAGCCGCAGAGGAGAACGGTGCGCTTAGTCCAAGAAATGATTGAGGTCGTAGGCGGGGGTTCGCTAGTTGATACAAATAGGTTATATATTACGGGCTTTTCATTTGGGGGTGATGCAGCATATATGGTCGCGGCTGAATATTCGCAGTTTTTTGTAGCGGCAGTCCCGATTGCGTCAATAGCACCAAGCAGGGATTTCATATCTGAGACACGGCCAGGAAATTTTTGGCACGTTTGCAACGAGGGCGACAGAACTGGGCGTGGAAAGTCGTTTGAGGCAGTGTGCGCTCTTCGCGATTATGTTAACGAGTGTGGTGGGGATTTCCGCGTGAGTGTGTATCCTGCTGAGAATGGACATGACGCATGGACTTCAGCTTGGAAAGAAGAGACAATTTGGGCATGGATGTTCTCAAAATCGCTTTCCTCCCCCAACGGCACCAAGCGTAAGAACTCCTTGGCACTAAATGTGGGTGCGCCAATTTCTTTTGCCGGTGCTAAATGCACGGCGTCGGTTGCTGCGTATGATGATGCACATGACGAGACTCGCCCGCTCGACTTTTTGGGTAAGACCTATTATCGCCCCATTGAAGGCTTCAGCCGTAACGACTGGTGGCAAGTTGAACTTTCTGCTCCTGTTGCCGGAGTGGTTAAAATAGAAACAGGTGATGAAAAAGGCGCTTACCTTTTAAGGGCGGGGTATGTAGAACTTTCTGGGAATGGCAGGACGTGGCGACGCGGCGCATCGTTTTCGAAAGTCAGCGGGATGGCAGAATTTAAGGCTACAACACCATTCAAGTTTCTACGTGTGAAATCTACTCAAAATGCAAAGGACTTGTTTGTCATTCGTTCGCTTGCTATCTTCAAGACTAAGTAGCACTGTTGGGATTGCGGCGTTTAGAATTGCGCTATATTTTATCTTGATAACAGCAACGGCGGGGTTGCTTGGTGCGGGGATATCTCGCATTTGGCGGGAAAATATTTGCCATGTTGCCGACGAGCATGTCCCTGCATATGCGGATATTGTTGCAGGCCTTGTGGGGGAGGAAATAGGCTATTTAGTGGAGAATCCATTAGACATAAGGCCAATTGACCGCACGCGTATTATTCATATGAATTGGGAGGTAGCGCCAGGTGCCATTACGCCGATAACTATTGAAGAGATTGGTGAGTGGAGGGGAGCAATAGTATGTCCGGCGAATGCGATGTCTCAGATAGAGTCGTGTTATGAACAAAATGGTTTTGCAATAATGGCCCATAATGAGTTTGCGGCGCTGCGTGCCCGCTCTGAGCTTTTTGTGGAGCCGCGCGAATCACATTCTGAGGCGAAGGGAACCATTGAGGGCATTTTGGGCGTCACTGTAGCTTTAGCAGCCCTCTTTATATTTTGGCATTTGGCGAGGGTGAGATTGCCCCATCATCCCATCTTATTTTTTGCTGCGCTTACCGTATTTGTCGCGCTTTCATCAGTTGCTCTACGATTTGGACTTACTGCTCCAAATGGACTTGCCACATATGCCGGCAAGGCAAGGCTGTTTATCTTGGCACACGGAATACCAGATGGTTTTTGGTCGTCTTGCGCATATTCTGTTTATCAACCGTCATATCCGCTTGCGATGGTCGTTTTTGCATTTGTGGCTTTTGGGGTTAGCGGTAGCTTTGATGTGTTCTGGCTTCAGCTTTTTGTACCTTTTGTATTGTCTTTGATTTTTGTCGAACTTTCAGGAAGGCGACTGGTGGCATTTATGCTTGCTGCCTCGTACGTGCTTTGTCCGCTTGCCATCAAGTTGGCAATTGGCTTTTATGCAGAACCTTTGTGTGCGCTTGTTTTGATTCTTGGATGGAAAAATCTTCGTGTTGGAAAGCCCGCCGTTGGATGGATGCTAATAGGCATGGCGGGTCTTGTCCGGCACGAAGGTCTGTTGATCGCGGTAATTCTCTGCTCGGTTTATATGATTTTAAAGCGTAGTTTTAAATGGAAATTTTTTTTGTTGGCAAGTGGTCCGGGCGCGCTTTGGCAGCTTTTGATGTTGGTGCTGGGAGCACATTTGCAAGGGTATGATTTTTCCCAGGCACCTTCGCTCTCTGGTATTGTGATGGGAGGTGTAGAAGCCGTTCGGAACCTTGTAATTGGACGAAACGGAAGCATGATTGGGACGCTCGCAATATTGATGCTTTTGACGCGACGGAATAACGCCACGGATTGGACAATTATTGTTTCATTCTCGTTGATGATAAGTGCTTCTGTGGTTTTGCTTTCTTTTTCGGAGACTTGTGAGTTTAGTTGGCTTGTAGAGACGGTTGTTGGAAGGTTTCTATGGTTGGCCGCTGCCATCCCAGTTTGTGAAGCTTCATGCGTATTCCAAAGTCGCGAGAATGTGTTTGCGACTCCCCGTAGCTAAGCGAGTCAACGTGTGGGCGGCGAACGCAAAGGTTGCGAAAAGAAGTGTTCCACAGCGTAAGGTCGGGCTAACGGCGCTCATGCGAGGAGCGAACGCAGGAGAACGGCAAGACTCCAGTTTGGGGGATGCGTCAGCGGGTGCGCACGGATCGCTTCGTGGTTCGCGTTTTTTTGCGCTCAGCCAAGCTGACCCTTTCAACGTGTATGCAGCTCCCGGCCAAAGGCGGACTTGCGGACGGCAATCGGCGAAGGAGAGTTTCGGCGCGATGATTGGAGGGCGCAAGAATCGCGCCACAAGAAGGCAAATCGCGCGCGTCCGCTTTGGCACGCGCGAGCGCAGACGAGAAATCGGAAACTCCAGTTCGCTTATGCGCCCACGGCGCATTGTTTTTTGGTATAATAGTCGCATGAAAATGCGGAATACCCTGTTGGCGGCCGTCGCTTTTGTCGCGATTGCCGGATGTGTTTGTGTCGAAACTTCGGAGATGTATGCCGAATCCCAGGAAACGGCCTATCCCGTCTCGATTGACGAGGGCTTCACGCCGCTTTCCGATGGGAAAGGCATGATCTACGGCAACGGCAACCCGATTACTGAGAAGGAGTACGGCAACTTCATCCTCCGCCTCGAGTTCCTGATGCCAGCCAACGGCAACAACGGCCTTGGCATCCGTACCCCTGACTCGAAAGTCGACGCCGCCTATCACGGCATGTGCGAGCTGCAGCTCCTCGACGACGGCGGGAGCCAGTACTACGACGCTGAGAAGAAGGCCGACAAGCTGAAGCCCTACCAGTACACGGGCTCGATCTACGGCATTGTGCCTTCCCGCCGCGACAACGTCGACAAGCAGATATGGGGCAAGGAAAAGAACTTCACCGGCGGCGGCAGCTACGTGAGGAAGCCGGGAATGTGGAACTTCGAGGAGGTCAAGGTCATCGGCAGCGAAATCGAGGTCTACCTCAACGGCTATCTGATCACGAAGGGCGACGTCTCCAAGTGGAAGGGCGATGGCGACACGCCCGACGGGAAGAAGCACCCCGGGCTCCACCGCAAGCGCGGCTTCATCACTTTCTGCGGCCACGGTTCCGATGTGAAGTTCCGCAACGTCCGCATCAAGGAGCTTCCCGACGACGCGAAGATGGGCGCCGTCTGCCCGAAGCAGCGCATGGCCTGCCCGAAGGGCTTTACGGCCTACTTTGACGGCGACGAAAGCGACCTCCCCGAGTTCTGGAAGGGCGTGACGACCGAGCAGAAGTTCGACAACCCCGTCGTCCGCCAGGCGGCGACTGCGGAGAAGCGCGCCGAGATGCAGAAGATCGCCGACAAGGGCCGCGACGAGCACTGGCACGTGAGGAATGGCAATCTCTACTTCGACGGCTACCGCGGCGGCTATTCGCTCGCGACGAAGGAGGACTACGAGGACTTCGAGATGTGGGCCGACTGGCGCATCATGTCGGTTACGGGCGACTCGGGGCTCTATCTCAGGGGTTCGCCGCAGGTCCAGATCTGGGACGCGCACAACCAGTGGCACATCGGCTCCGGCGGTCTTTACAACAACCAGAAGAACCCCTCCAAGGCGCTCAAGATCGCCGACAAGCAGGTTGGCGACTGGAACCGCTTCCACGTCATCATGCGCGGCGACAAGGTGACGGTGTGGCTCAACGGCGAGCTCGTCGTCGACAACGTCACGCTCGAGAACTACTGGGACCGCAAGCGCCCGATCTTCTTCAAGGAGCAGATCGAGCTCCAGTGCCACGGCGATCCGACCGAGTGGCGCAACATCTTCATCCGCGCGCTTCCAGTCCAGACCGTTCCCGCCGACCGCGTGGGCGTTTGCAGCTGGAGCTGGCAGAAGTCGCTTGTTGAAGTCGCAGCCGCGATGGACAAGGCGGGCGTCAAGGGCATCCACCTCGCTCTCGGGCCGTTTATCGCCCCCGACGAGCGCCACGGCGCGGCCGAGTCGAAGGAGACCTGGGAGTTCGTGAAGTCGCAGGTCAAGTCCGGTAAGTGGAAGCTCATGTCGACGATGGTTGGCACGATCGGCGAGGACTACTCGACGCTCGAGACGATCAAGAAGACCGGCGGCATCGTTCCCGACGCGACTTGGGAGGGCAACAAGAAGATCGTGACCGAGGGCGCGAAGCTCACGAAGGAGCTCGGCTGCAAGTACATGTCGCTTCACGCCGGCTTCCTCGACGAGAGCGACCCCAAGGCGTTTGCGACCTACGTCGAGCGCGTCTCGTGGATGCGCGACGAGGCCAAGAAGTACGGCGTGACGATTCTCCTCGAGTCCGGTCAGGAGACGGCCGAGGACCTCGTGAAGTTCCTCGAGAAGGTTCCCGGTGTCTATGTTAACTTCGATCCCGCGAACATGATCCTCTACGGGAAGGGCGAGCCGCGCGAGGCGGTGAAGCTTCTCGCGCCGTGGATTCGCCAGGTCCACGTGAAGGACGCGCTTTTCACCGAGAAGCCCGGCACCTGGGGAACCGAAGTTCCGTGGGGTGACGGTGCCGTCGGGGCTCGCGCCTTCATCGCGGAGCTCGAGAAGGCAGGCTACAAGGGCAACTACGTGATCGAGCGCGAGGCGGGCAATAACCGCGCCGCCGAAATCGGCCTTGCCGCCGAACGTCTTTTGAAGTAACACAGGAATCCGAAAGGACACACAAGATGAGGAATACCATTGTTGCGATGGCTCTCCTTGCGACGGCCGCTAGTGCGGGCGCGAAGGAGATATGGCAGGACCCGACGAGATTCGAGGTGAACAGGCTCCCGGCCCGCTCGATCATGGTCCCGTGCGAGAGCGCCGAGACGGCACTTGCGATAGCGAAGGGCGAGAAGCTGCGCACCGAGTCGAAGTGGCTCCAGTCCCTCAACGGCACTTGGGGCTTCAAGTGGAAGCACAACATCGACGCCAAAGACTGGGAGAAGACGGCTGAAATCGCCGTCCCCGGGTGCTGGCAGCTCCAGGGCGAATTCGATCCGGCGCTCTACACGAACGTCACCTACCCGATCCACGGCTGGAACGAAGGCGACCCGATGGTCGAGCCGCCGAAGCACTACACGAGCTACAAGTTCCGCAATCCCGTGGGGCTTTATTCGCGCACGTTCACCGTTCCCGCGGACTGGAAGGGCCGCCGCGTCGTCATCCACTTCGGCGGCGTTTCGTCCGCGATGTATCTCTACGTGAACGGCAAGGAAGTCGGTTACTCGCAGGACAGCCGCCTCCCGGCCGAGTTCGACATCACGAAGTTCCTCAAGGACGGAGAGAACGCGCTCGAGGTGAAGGTGCTTAAGCACTGCGACGGCTCGTTCCTCGAGGACCAGGATTTCTGGCGCTTCTCGGGCATCTTCCGCGACGTGTGGCTCGTTTCCGAGACGGAGAAGGCGCCTTATGACCTCGTCGTCGACGCGACGCTCTCGGGCGACTTCAAGGCCGGTGCGCTCACCGTCAAGGATGCGGATGGCAAGGTCGTTCTCGAGAAGAAGTACGAGAATCCGAAGCTCTGGAGCTGCGAGACGCCGAACATGTACTACGAGACGATCAAGGCCGGCGACGACTTCTACGCCGTCGCGTTCGGCTTCCGCAAGATCGAGATCAAGGACGCGGTTCTCTACATCAACGGCAAGCGCGCTCTCTTCATGGGCACCGACCGCCACGAAATGGAGCCCGAGACCGGCTACACCGTCACGCTCGCTGGCATGAAGAAGGATATCGAGATCTTCCACGACCTCAACATCAACTCCGTTCGTACCTCTCACTATCCGAACGACCCGACCTGGTACGAGCTCTGCGACCGCGAGGGCATCTATGTCGTGTGCGAGGCCAACATCGAGGCGCACGGCGCCGGCATCTACGGCGAGGGGAAGGGCGCTCTTCCCAAGAACCCGCTCTACCGCGACCAGATCGTCGACCGCGGCGTCAACATGGTCAAGGTGTTCCGCAACCATCCGTCGATCATCTTCTGGTCGCTTGGCAACGAAACCGGCGACGGCCCGGCGATGAAGGACGAGTACGACGCGATGAAGGCGATCGACTCCACGCGTCCGATCCAGTACGAGGGCGCGCAGGATTCCGACCACAGCGACATCAAGTGCCCGATGTACGCGAAGCCGTGGGACGTTGAGCGTTACGTGAAGAACAACCCGAAGAAGCCCTACATCCTCTGCGAATACACGCACGCGATGGGCAACTCCAACGGCGACATCCAGGACTACTGGGACGTCGTCAGGAAGTACCCGAGCGCCCAGGGCGGCTTCATCTGGGACTTCGTCGACCAGGCGGTCTGGAAGACCGACCAGCGCGGCAAGTGGCTCGCCTACGGCGGCGACTTCGGCGACAAGCCGAACGACGACAACTTCAACTGCAACGGCTTTGTCACCGCCGACCGCAATTACCACCCGGGTGCCTACGAGATCAAGCACGCCTACCAGCCCGTCCATGTCGATGCGTGGGACTGGGAGACGAAGACCGCGAAGATCTGGAACGCCTACCGCTTCTCGACGCTCGACCACCTGAACGCCCACTGGGTCGTCACGAAGGGCGGCAAGATCGTCAAGGACGGGGTTCTCGACGCCAAGGGTTTCGAGCCCGACACCGTCAAGGAGTTCAAGATCGACGCTCCCGACGGCGATGCGATCGTGTTTCTCTTCGTGCGCGGCGACTTTGACCTCGACAAGGACGGCCACCCGGATGTCGTGGCGTTGGACCATTTCGCCAAGCCCTTCGTTCCCGTCGCGGCGCCTGAGGCGAAGGTATTGCAGGACTATGCGGCAGCGAAGCTCTTCAAGCTCAACTTCTGGCGTGCGCCCACCGACAACGACCGCGGCTGGAACATGCCGGCCAACTGCAAGGCGTGGAAGCAGGCGACAGAAACGCAGACTCCGCCCGAGGGCTGCGCGGCCAAGCTCAAAGTCCACAAGCTCGGCGAGGGCAAGTATCTCGTCGACCTCAAGGTGACTGTCGGCGAGAAGCTTCCGCCTGTCCCGCGCATTGGCGTCACGTTCAAGATTCCGAAGGAGTTCAGGAATGTGGAATGGTATGGTATGGGACCGTGGGAGAACTACAGCGACCGTCGTACGGCTGCTTTGCTTGACGTGTGGAAGGCGTCGGTCGGTCTCGTCAGAGGTCTCGCCGGCGAAGACGGCAAGATCGACTATCCCGAGCGCCGCCTCAATCCCGACAACTACGTCGAGCCCGGCGAGCAGGGCTACCGCACCGGCTGCCGCTGGATCGAGTTCTCCGACGGCAATGGCAAGACCATCAAGGTCACCGCGCTCAGCGCGCCCGTCGGCTTCAACGCGTGGCCGTATTCGCAGGCTTCGCTCGAGAAGGCCAAGCACCAGTGGGATCTCACCGACGAGGGCGAGATCACCGTCAACGTCGACGCTGTCCAGATGGGCGTCGGCGGAGACGACAGCTGGGGTGCGCGTCCTCATGGCGACGACATGATCGGCAAGGGCGAATACGGAGTCTCGTTCATCGTTGAAGGTCTGTAAGGGGGTTATTAAATCATGAAGTTCTGGCTTTCCGCCGCATGCGCCGCGACAATTCTGTCGGGGTGCGTGCGCGATTCCGCGCCTGCAGAGCGCGATCTCGTGATCTACGGTTCCTCTCCCGCCGCGCTTACCGCGGCGATTGAGGCGCAGCGCCTCGGGCGTACGGCAGTGATCGTCTGCCCCGAGACGCGCATCGGCGGTCTCACGACGGGAGGCCTGGGACAGACCGACATCGGCAACAAGTCCGCGTTCGGCGGGCTTGCGCTCCAGTTCTACCGTGACATAGCCGACTGGTACAAGGTCGACTCGCACTGGAAGTACGAAAAGCGCTCCGACTACATTCCCGACGGCCAGTGTGCCGGCTCGTTCGGCGAGGACTCCATGTGGACCTTCGAGCCCTCCGCGGCGCTTGCGATTCTCGAGCGCTGGGAGCGCGATAACAAGCTCGAAATCGTCCGCGGCGAATTTCTCGACCGCGGCAAGGGTGGCGTAGTCCGCAATGGCTCGCGCATCGTCGCGATCAAGACGCTTTCCGGAAAGACGTTCCGCGGCAAGATGTTCGTCGATGCAACGTACGAGGGCGATCTCATGGCGGCGGCCGGCGTGAGCTACACGATCGGACGCGAGGCGAACTCGGTCTACGGCGAGACAATCAGCGGCATCGAAAGGGCGCTTTCCAAGAACCACCAGTTCAACAAGGGCGTGTCGCCGTACGTGAAGCCGGGCGATCCGAGCTCTGGGCTTCTGCCGTATGTAGAGCCGGACACGGACGAGCCTGACGGCACGGGTGACGGTCGCGTCCAGGCGTACTGCTTCCGCATGTGCCTTACCGACGATCCCTCGAACCGTATTCCTTTTGTGAAGCCCGAGGGATACAATCCGCAGAACTACGAGCTTCTTCTCCGCAACCTTGAGGCGATCGACCCCGACACGTTCGTCAAGAAGGCCGCGAAGTTCTGGGAGTTTATGCCGTGGATCAACTCGAGGATGCCCAACCGTAAGACCGACACTAACAACCGCACGGGCTTTTCGACGGACTTCATCGGGCAGAACCACGCCTGGCCTGAGGCGTCCTACAAGGAGCGCGAGAAGATTCTCAAGGCGCATCTCGACTACCAGATGGGGCTTGTGTGGACTCTCGCCAACAATCCGCGTGTTCCCGAGCCGATCAGGAGCCGCGTCGCACAGTGGGGCACGTGCAAGGACGAGTTCGCCGACGGCCTCGGCCACGGCTGGCAGTCGCAGCTCTATGTCCGCGAGGCGCGTCGCATGGTCGGCGACTATGTCGCTACCGAGCACGACGTCCTTCGGGAGCGCACGACTTCGCGCCCCGTCGCGATGGCCGCCTATGGTATGGACTCGCACCATGTCCGCCGCTATGTCGGCAAGGACGGCTTTGTCCATAACGAGGGCAACATCGAGGACTGGCGCGCTGGCGGCAAGCCCTATCCGCTCGACTACGGCGTGATTATCCCGAAGAAGGGCGACTGCGAGAACCTCTTCGTCCCAGTCTGCGTCTCCGCCTCTCACATGGCGTTCGGGTCGATCCGCATGGAGCCGGTGTTCTTCGCGCTTGGCCAGGTTGCGGGCGCGGCGGCGGCGCTTTCCCTCGACGCTGACTGCGCGGTACAGGATCTTCCCTACGAGAATCTCAAGAATGTTCTCGTTGCGGAAGGCCAGGTCTTGAAATCTGAAAAGTGAAAGGGAAGACAAGATGAACATGAATAGGCGTGGTTTTCTGTCCGCAATGCTCGCGGCGGGCGCGTATCCGCTTTTGCCCGGGTGCTTTTCGTCCAAGGCGTATGTCGCGAACGGCAAGGTGCGGCTTGCGGCAATCGGTTGCGGCGCGCAGGCGTGGTTTGACCTCAAGAAGCTCTCTGGAAACAAGGACATCTGCGAAGTCGTCGCGCTCTGCGATACCGACATCGGAGCGCCCCACACGGAAGAGGCGCTGAAGCGCTTCCCGGATCTTCCGCGCTTCCAGGACTTCCGCAAGATGTTCGACAAGATGGAGCGCGAGATCGACGCCGTCCTCATCGGCATTCCCGACCACTCGCACTTCTGCGCCGCGATGCACGCGATGCGTCTTGGCAAGGCGGTCTACGTCGAAAAGCCCCTTGCGCATTCGTTCCGCGAGTGCGAGCTTTTGATGGCGGCCGAGGAGAAGTACGGCGTTGTCACGCAGATGGGCAACCAGGGGCACAGCGGCGCAAACTACTACCAGTACCGCGACTACGTGCAGAACGGCGTCATAAAGGACGTCAAGAAGGTCGTCGCGCACATGAACATGCAGCGCCGCTGGCACAAGTGGGGCGGCAAGACTGCGTCGTATCCGAGGGGCGAGGTGATGCCCGATACGCTTGACTGGGATGTATGGTGCAACGCTGCGCCGTACCACGACTTCTCGAAGGACCTCGCGTACGGCGAATGGCGCTGCTGGTACGACTACGGCAACGGCTGCATGGGCGACTGGGGCGCGCATATCCTCGACTGCGTCCACCGCTTTACGCTTCGCAGCGCCTTGCCTAAGGAAGTCGCGATTTCCAACGTGACGGGCTGGAACCAGTTCGTGTTCCCGATCCAGGACACGCTGACGATGAAGTTCGACGACGTGACGCTCGAGTGGTACGAAGGTCTCGACAACAAGCCGCCGCTTCCCGAGGGCTTCCGCTATGCCGACAACAAGGGGCTTTTCCCCGCGTCGACGGCGAACGACGGTCTCATCGACCCGCCCCTCAAGCCGGGCAAGGAGATCTACCTCGCCGACGGCACTGTCTGGCAGGGCCTCTCCCATGCGTCGACGCTCGTGCGCGTAGGCGCGCAGGACGAGAAGGTTCCTGCGTTCGAGAACGCGGGGAGCGACCACTGGCGCAACTTCCTTCTCGCCGTCAAGGGCGAAGAGGAGGCGAGGAGTCCGTTCCGCGTCACCGCGCCGCTTTCCGAGATCTTCTGCCTTGGCGTCATCGCGCAGCGCCTCAACCGCGGCTTCAAGTTCGACCCGATCGCGAAGAAGGCCATTGGCGACGCCGAAGTGGGAATTCTCCTCAAGGGTCCCGCGCCGCGCGAGGGCTGGGAAGAATACTACCGCGTCTGACGGCCTGCGGAATGAACCGCATCCTTTTCGAGAGTTCCGAAATCGCAGACGGTGTCGCAACTTGCTCCGACGCGAGGGCGGAGCACATTCTCTCCGTCCTGCACGGTGAAGTCGGGCAGACACTAAAGACCGGCGAGATTGACGGCAGAATAGGAACGGGCGAAATCGTTGCGATAGACGGCCCGACGGTCAGGATACGCGTCTCCCACGACACCGACTCTCTGCAGCCCTGGTGCGATCTTGTTCTCGCGCCGCCTCGCCCGCGCGTGATGAAGCGGCTCCTTCCGCAGCTCGCGACGCTTGGCGTCGGGACAATCGTCCTCGTCGGCGCGAAGAAAGTCGAGAAGGATTTCTGGGGCGCAACTCTTCTCAAGGAAGAGAACTTCAGGCCGCTTTTCGTTGACGGTCTTATGCAGGCGGGAACGAGCGTCATGCCGCGCCTCGAGACGCGCAGGAACTTCAGGCGTTTCGTGACAGACGAGCTTGACGCGCTTTTCCCGACGTCGAACAGGGTTGTCGGCCATCCGGGCGGAGCGTCCGGTTCTCCCGAGCGTCGGGAAGGACGGCTTCTTCTCGCCGTAGGGCCTGAGGGCGGTTGGACCGACGACGAGGTTGAGCTTTTGGAATCGTGCGGCTTTTCGCGCTATTCCCTCGGCGAGCGCATACTGCGCACCGATACCGCGCTCGTCGCGCTTCTCTCCCGCTTTATGTAACGTGCATCGCCGTCTGTCCAATGGACGCGCAGGAGGGGAAAATGGTAAAATATCTACCTCAAAGCGGATTTAGACAATGACAGCGATAATAGACTACAAGGCCGGTAACCTCACGAGCGTGAAGCTTGCCTTCGCCGCGCTTGGCGTGGAGACGATAGTTACGAGCGATCCGAAGGCGATCGCCGCGGCCGATCGCGTCGTCTTCCCCGGTGTGGGCGCGGCGAGAAGCGCCATGGAGAATCTTCGCTCTCTCGGGCTAGTGGACGCGGTCAAGAACGCGGCCGCGACAAAGCCTTTCCTCGGCATTTGCCTCGGAATGCAGATACTCTTCGACCACAGTGAAGAGGACGGCGGCGTAGACTGCCTCGGAATCATCCCTGGCCGCGTGCGCAGATTTCCGTCGGTTCCCGGCTTCAAGGTGCCCGAAATCGGATGGAACGGCGTGGAGGGGCTCGACGGGAAGGAATTCTATTTCGTCCACTCCTACTATGCGGAAGTCGTTCCCGAGACCGCGGGTGTCACGGAATACGCCGGGGTGAAGTTTACGGCGATGGTCAAGAAGGGGCGTCTCTGGGCCTGCCAGTTCCACCCGGAGAAGTCGGGCAGAATCGGCCTTGAACTCATAAAGGAGTGGCTGTCATGCTGACAAAACGAGTGATTCCCTGCCTCGACGTCAGGAACGGCCTTGTCACGAAGGGCGTCAAGTTCAAGGACAACGTCGATCTCGGCGACCCGGTCGAGATGGCCGTCAGGTATTCCGACGGAGGAGCCGACGAGCTCGTCTTCTACGACATCACGGCGAGCGCCGAGCGCCGGCCGATCGACATCGGAATGGTCGAAGCTGTCGCGAAGGCCATAAGGATTCCGTTCGCCGTCGGCGGCGGCATAAGTTCGATTTCCGACATGGAGCGCGTCATCCTCGCTGGCGCGGAGAAGATTTCCGTCAACTCCCTTGCAGTCCGCAATCCCGGGATAATAGCCGAGGGCGCAAAGGCGTTCGGCGCACAGTGCATCGTCCTCGGCATGGATCCGGTGAGGAGCGACAGGACCGCGAGCGGATACGAAATCACGACGCGGGGTTTTCGCGAGTACACGGGAATGGACGCTGTCGAGTGGGCGAAGCGCGCCGCCGGCCTCGGGGCGGGAGAGATCGTCGTCAATTCCGTAGACGCAGACGGTACGCGCGAGGGCTTCGAGCTCAACATCACGCGGCTCATCGCCGAGGCGGTGGACGTGCCGGTTGTCGCGTCAGGCGGAGCCGGCAAGCCGGAGCATCTCGTCACGGTCTTTGAGAAGGCGAGAGCGGACGCGGCGATCGTCGCGGGAATGATCCACTTCGGAGACTACACCATTTCAGACATAAAGGCGGCCATGCACGCGGCGGGAATTCCGACGCGCATGAGCTGGTAACTTCATGGACAAGATAATCATCCTCGACTACGGTTCGCAGTATACGCAGCTTATTGCACGGCGAATCCGCGAACAGCACGTCTACTCCGAAATCGTCCCCTTTGACATCACGGCCGAGAAGGTGCGCGCGTACGCGCCGAAGGGCGTCATCCTCTCCGGCGGTCCGAACAGCGTCTTCGAGGAAGGCGCGCCCGGCATCGACCGCGGCATCTTCGAGCTTGGCATCCCGATTCTCGGGGTTTGCTACGGCATGCAGCTGATGAGCCAGGAGCTCGGCGGCAAGGTCCAGCCGGGCGAGAAGCGCGAATACGGGAAGACCGAGATGACGGTCGAGCCCGGCAACGAGCTTTTCAAGGGCCTCCCCGACAAGTTCGTTGTCTGGATGAGCCACGGCGACCGCGTCTCCGCGATCCCCGACGGCTTCAAGGTGAGCGCGACGTCCGCGAACTGTCCGTTCGCCGCGGTACGGAACGAGGAGCGGCGTTTCTTCGGAATCCAGTTCCACCCCGAGGTCGTCCACACCGAGCACGGTAAGCAGATCATCTCAAACTTCGTCTTCAACATCTGCCGCGCTAACGCCGACTGGCAGCTCACGACGTGGATCGAAGACACGGTCGAGAAGATGAAGCGCCAGGTTGGCGACGACGAGGTTGTCCTCGGGCTTTCCGGCGGCGTAGACTCTTCCGTTGCGGCAGTCCTTCTCCACAAGGCGATAGGGCCGCGGCTTCACTGCATCTTCGTCGACAACGGGCTCCTTCGCTACCACGAGGCGGAGCAGGTCGAGGAGATGTTCGCCAAGAACCTCGGGCTCGACCTCACCGTCGCTCGCGCGGCGCAGAAGTTCTACGCGGCGCTGAAGGGGCTCGACGAGCCGGAGGCGAAGCGCAAGGCGATTGGCAAGACCTTCATCGACGTGTTTGCCGACGAAGCGCGCAAGTTCAAGCACTGCCGCTTCCTCGGGCAGGGTACGATCTATCCCGACGTCATCGAGTCGTCGCACGCGGTCAAGGGACCGTCGCAGACGATCAAGTCTCACCACAATGTCGGCGGTCTTCCGCCTGATCTCAAGTTCGAGCTCGTCGAGCCATTGCGCGATCTCTTTAAGGACGAGGTCCGCGCAGTCGGGCGCGTCCTCGGAATGGCCGACGAGCTTCTCGACCGCCAGCCGTTCCCTGGGCCGGGGCTTGGCGTCCGCATTCTCGGCGAAGTGACGGAAGAGAAGGTGAAGCTTCTGCAGCTGGCGGATGTCCGCGTGCAGGAGGAAGTGAAGAAGCTTCCGAACTACAAGTCGATCTGGCAGACGTTCGCGGTGCTTCTGCCGGTCAAGTCCGTCGGCGTCATGGGCGACCAGAGAACATACGAGTATACCTGTGTGATAAGGTCGGTTGACTCGATAGACGCGATGACGGCTGACTGGACGCGCCTTCCCTACGAGACCCTCGGCGTCATTTCGAACCGCATCATCAACGAGGTGCGCGGCATCAACCGCGTCGTCTACGACATCTCCTCGAAACCGCCTGCTACGATAGAGTGGGAATGACCGGTGGGGATGAGATTCCGCGGCGGGAACGCAATGCGACAATAAGGCGTGCGTTCATCGACTCGGTCCCGGTTCTGATGGGCTACACGACGATGGGATTCGTCGCTGGCGTTCTTCTCGCGGCGAAGGGGAACGTCGTCCTGTCTCCGCTCTGGGCCTTTCTTTCGTCTGCGCTTTGGGTCACGGGAACGATGTCGATCGCCGGAGTCGGCGAAATCGCGCAGCGCACCTCGTGGGCGGCGTTTGCGCTTATGACGCTCGCGGTGAACTTCCGCTATGCGTTCTACGGCTTCACTATGCTCTCCCGCTGGAAGGACGTGCCGTTTTTCCGCAAGGCGTACTTGATACTGATGCTGACGGACGAGAACTATGCGCTTGAGGCGGCATGCCAGGTGCGCGACCCGCGGCGGAACCTCCTGTACTGCACCGTGCTTTCGGCGCTCAACCATTCCTACTGGGTCGTCGGCGTTACTGTCGGCGCGATTGTCGTCGTCGTTCTCGGCCATGTAGTCGACCCAGACCGTCTCCGCGCATGGACGAACGGCATGGAGTTTTCGATGGCGGCGCTCTTCCTCGTCATCTTCACGGACCAGGTCCGTAGCAGATTTCGTGCGACGCGGTGAATGACCAATCGCCGTAAACTTGGTATAATAGGCCCGTAGTCGGACGTAAACGACGGGAGATTGACTGATGAAACACGGTAAACTGTCTTTGGTTGCAGCGCTGGTCGCGGGATTTGCGGCGACCTTTGGCGGAAGCGCCCTTGCCGACGCTCCGCTGGCGTCAGAGGTTGCGTCGACCAATTCTGTCGCGCCGGCTGCGAATTACACGATCGTGGTGACGAACGTCGCCACTGCGGCGTCGAACGCCGTAGTTCGCGCGCAGATTGCGCGTGACGGCGAATACACGAGCAAGGAAGACGTCGCCGCGTACATTCGCCAGTTCAAGGGGGCGCTTCCGCGCAACTTCATCACGAAGGGCGCCGCGCGCGCGCTTGGCTGGCAGGGCGGCCCGCTTGAGCCGTATGCGCCTGGCAAGTCGATCGGCGGAGACCGCTTCGGCAACTACGAGCGCAAGCTTCCATGGCTCAACGGCGGCTACTACAAGGAATGCGACATCGACACTAAGGGTCGGCCGAGGGGCGCAAAGCGCCTGATCTTCACTCAGAAGGGGCAGAAGATCTACTACACAGACGATCACTACAGGACATTCAAGGAGGTCAAATGAAGAAGGGCAATTCGCGTAGGCGGCGTTTCATCGTCGATCTTGCCGGGGTGCGCAGCGCCGCTCGGCTTCATGCCGCGCTTGCGGAGAAGCTTCCGCTGCCGGAGCACTACGGGCGCAACCTCGACGCCTTCCACGACGTGTTGACCGAGTTCGGCGCTCGCTGGAGCATCGTGTTCCGCAACGCCGGTACAGTGACGAAGGGCCTTCGCGCCGTCTGCACCGACGCGATGGAAGAAACCCCGGGGCTCGACGTCGTGTTCAAGGACTGAGTCGCACCATGGCGCTTGGAAGCACGATAGCGGGAACGTGGTATCCCGGAACGGAACGCGAAATCCGCGCTCTCGCCAAGAAGTGGGAGACTGCATTTGGCGAGGCGCCGTCGGGTGAGAAGCCGAATGTCCTCGTTCTGCCGCACGCGGGCTGGGCGTATTCCGGCGAGACGGCATGGACTGCGGTTCGCACGGTGTGCGGCGCGAAGTTCCGACGCGTCGTCGTCCTTGCGCCGAGTCACCGCGCATGGATAGAGAACCGTCTCGTCGCTCCAGAGTCCGACGCGGTTTCGACGCCTCTTGGCGAGATCAAGATCGACCGCGACTGGCTCGACCGCCTCGCGCTTGTCGCGCCTGTTGCGCGCAACGACAGCGTGCATTCCGCAGAGCATTCCGCGCAGATCGAGTATCCGCTTCTCCAGCTTGCGCTTGGCAATGGCTTCACGGTCGTGCCGCTTGTGATGGGTTCCTTTGGCCAGGACCAGATGGGGATGTGCGCTCGCGCGCTGGCACGGCTGATTGACGCGGAGACTTTGCTTGTCATCTCGTCTGACTTCACGCACTACGGCGACGACTTTTCCTATACTCCCTTCGGCAAGGGCGGCGGCGAGGATATTCGCCGCAAGGTCGCAGCTTCCGACGACGAGGCGTTCCAGCTTATTGCGAAGGGCGATGCCGACTCCTTTGCCGCGTTCATAAAGCGCACTGGTGCGACGATCTGCGGGCATGTGCCGATCGAGCTCGCGCTCCGTGCGTTTCCGAAAGGTGCGTCCATCGTTAGACAGAAGTACGCGACGTCGAGCGATGGTGATGGAGACTATTCGCGCTTTGTCTGCTATGTCGCCGCAACTGGATGCGTAAAGTGGCAGGGAGAGACTGGCGCAGTTCTTTCCGCCGACGACAGGGCGTATCTTTTGCGCGTCGCGCGCGCAGCGATGGAACACGCCGTGCGCTCATGCAATTCCCCATCCTCCGTTCCCACCCCTGCTAGGGCATCGCCTTCGGCGACTCGCTTCGCTCGGGGGATACGTTCCCCATTCCCCGTTCCCCATTCTCCGCCAAAAACTACCCTGTCCAAGATGGGGGCATTCGTCACCCTTAACGACAAGGTGACTGGCGCGCTGCGCGGTTGCATAGGCGAGATTATGCCGATGCGTCCGCTCGTCGAGGCTGTGGCTGCTCGTGCCGTCGATTCGGCGCTTGGAGACCCGCGTTTTTCGCCTGTCTCGGAACGCGAACTTGGCGGAATACGCGTCGAGGTCTCGGCTCTTACGCCGCCGAAGCGCGTCGCGTCGTGGCGAGACATCGTGCTTGGACGCGACGGCATGACGCTCGAGAAGGACGGATGCTTCGCCGTGTTTCTTCCGCAAGTCGCGCCCGAGCAGGGCTGGGATTTGCCGACGACGCTTTCGTATCTCTCGCAGAAGGCGGGGCTTTCGTCTGACGCATGGCGCGAGGGAGCGACGTTCGAGACTTTCCAGGCCGAGGTGTTTCATGAGTGACGCGGGCGAGGCCGTTTGCAAGACGTGCCCGCGCCATTGTCGCCTCGCAGACGGCGCGATTGGATTTTGCCGCGCCCGGCGGGCGGAAGGAGGCCGAGTCGTCGCGGCGAACTACGGCCAGATTTCGTCGCTTGCGCTTGACCCGATTGAGAAGAAGCCGATTGCGTTTTTCCATCCTGGGAGCAACGTCCTTTCCATTGGTTCGTTTGGCTGCAACCTTCGCTGCCCGTTCTGCCAGAACGACGGAATCTCGCAACATGGCGCGGACGAAGTGCCGTGCAGGGCGGCGACGCCTGTCGAGCTTGCGGATCTCGCGGCGCGGCTCAAGGACGATCAGGACAACATAGGGCTTGCCTACACTTACAACGAGCCGCTTGTCGGTTGGGAGTTCGTGCGCGACTGCGCGAAGGAGATCCGCGCGCGCGGCATGTTCAATGTGCTTGTCTCGAATGGCTGTGCGAGCGAAGAGGTGGTGTCGGAGCTTGCGCCTCTCGTCGACGCGGCGAACATTGACCTCAAGGGCCCGTCGCAGGATTACTATGATTGGGTCGGCGGAGATTTCAATGCCGTTTGCCGTACGATTTCTCTGCTGCACGAGGCTGGCTGCCATGTTGAGGTGACGACGCTCATCGTGCCAGGGCGAAACGATGCCGATGCAGACATAGACGCCATCGCCGCTTTTGTCGCTTCCGTCTCGCCAGACATTCCGCTTCATGTCACGCGTTTCTTCCCGCGCTGGCGAATGTTAGACGCATCGCCCACTCCCGTCGCGACCGTCCGTCGCCTCGCTGACCTCGCTCGCCGTCGCCTCTCCCGCGTCCTCGTCGGCAATTGCTGATGTAACGACGATTTCCCTTGTTGCCGGGTGCGCCGTTTGCTACAATGGACGGCAAGTGTCAAAGAAAGGACCAATGAGATGGACAAGATGACACGGCGATCGCTTCTCGACTTCCTTGCCCGCGGCGGCCTTGCATGCGGCGGATGCTGCGCGTTCTCCCGCTTCGCGCTCCTCGACGCGCTCGCCGCGGACGCGGACGACACGAACCCGTTCCAGGTCTCGACCGTCGATTTCCACGGACGGCGCGTCTCGCGCCTCGGCTTTGGCATGATGCGCCTGCCGCAGAAGGGACGCGACGTGATCGACGAGGAGCTCGCCGACAAGCTCGTCGACTACGCGATTCGCCACGGCGTCAACTACTTTGACACCGCATGGATGTATATCGGGGGGAAGTCCCAGTACTACACCGGCAAGGTGCTCGAGAAGTACGACCGCGAGAAGCTCGTCATCGTAAACAAGATGCCGGGCGGACACGGCGCGACGGGTCTCGAGGACGCGAAGAAGAAGTTCCAGACGCAGCTCGACGCCTGCCGCACGAAGTACTTTGACATCTACCTCCTCCACGCCATCGGAAACTACCGTCGCTACGAGGAGTTCTATCTCAAGGGCGGCGTTCTCGACTACCTGAAGAAGGAGCGTGACGCGGGGCGCATCAAGCGGCTCGGCTTCTCGTTTCACGGCGGGAAGGACGACCTACGCCGATTCCTCGACCAGAAGGACTCCGCCGGCTGGGACGTCGTGATGCTCCAGATGAGCGCGAACGGCGTCGGACGCGAGTTCTACGAGATGACGAAGCCGACCGGCATTCCGATCGTCGTGATGGAGCCGCTGCATGCCGGACGACTCGCGAACCTCAACGTTGCCGCGCGCAAGGCGCTCGAAGAGGTCAAGCCCGGGCTCTCGCCCGCCGGCTGGGCGTTCAAGTGGGTTTCGTCCCAGGAGAACGTCAAGGTTGCGATCTCGGGCATGAGCCGCTTTTCGGACGTTGTTGAGAACTGCGAGACGTACCGCGACTTCCAGCCGCTGACGGACGCCGAGATTGCCTCCTACCACGCGATTTGCGAGAAGTACAAGGGCGCGAACCTCTTGCCATGCACGGGCTGCGCCTACTGCGCGCCATGTCCGCACGGTGTCGACATCCCGGGCGTCTTCGGGCTCGTCAACCAGTGCAAGACCGATGGTCTTCTCGGTCCCGCGGGCGACGGGAAGGGCATGTCGGCCGCGGACCGCAAGAAGTTCCTCGTGATGTACAAGAACAAGGTTGGTGCGAAATCCGACGCCTCGCACTGCACGGCGTGCGGCAAGTGCCATCCGAAGTGCCCCCAGCACATCAAGGTCAACGAGGAGTTCAGGAAGATCAACGCGATGGTCGAGGACATCAGGAAGGGCCGCGTGTGAAACGCGTCCTGAAGCCGCTGCGTGTCGTTCTCGCGCTCGCTTGCTTCATCTCGGTGAACGCGGCGTTCCTAATGCCTGTCGTCGCCGAGACGCTCTGCCTCGAGTCCTCCCCCGACTTCTCGTGGGCGGCGAAAATGCAGTTCCTCCCCGCGCTCCTTGCCTTGAATTTTGCCGTCGTCGTGGCGATTCTCTCCGTGACCGCGCTCGTCGGACGCGTCTACTGCTCGACGGTGTGCCCTTTTGGCGACCTCCAGGACATCGTTATCCGCATCCGCCGCCTCTTCACGAGGCGGAGCTGCAGGGAGATGGTCTCGACGTGGCTTCTCGTGGAGTTCTTCGGCGTCCTGGCTCTTTGCGCGGTAGCGTCCGCCTCGCTTCTCGCGGTCTGCGATCCCTACGCCCACTACGGGCGCATCGCGACGAGCCTCGTCCGGCCCGCCGTGCAATGGCTCGCCAACTGCGGCGCGGCGTGGAGCGACGCGCATGAGAAATACTGGCTGATGTCTGTCGACATCGCGGCGCCCGCCGCCTTCGCGCTCGTTGTCTCTGTCGTGACGCTTGTCATGGTCGTGGCGCTCGCGCTCTGGCGTGGGCGTTGGTTCTGCAACCACGTTTGTCCCGTTGGCGCGTGCCTCCGGCTGGCGTCGCGGAAAACCCCGCTGCTCAAGATCCGCATCGACGCGGCGAAATGCGTCGGATGCGGAATCTGCGAGCGCGGATGCAAGGCGGGCGCGATCGACGCGAAGGCGAAGACCGTGGACAACGGACTGTGCGTGCGGTGCTTCGACTGCCTCGGCGCCTGTGGGAAAGGGGCGGTTGGATTATGAGCATGACGCGTCGCAGATTTCTCGTCGTGATGGGCTCGGGCGTGGTGGGCGCCGCCACGGCCCAGGCAATCAGAGAGTGGAACGATCCCGCGCGCGCGGTGATGCCGCCGGGCGCCGTGTCGCTCTCGCACCTCAAGCGGTCCTGCACGGCGTGTGGACTCTGCATGTCGTCCTGCCCGTCGAAGGTGCTTGTCCCCGCGGACTCCTGCGACTACGGCCGCACCCTGTTTGGGGGAGCGCTTCTCCCGAAGCTCGACTTCTCTCGCGGCGCGTGCGACCCTTCGTGCGCGCGCTGCGCCGAGGTCTGCCCCGCGCAGGCCTTTCTGCGCTTCGAGCATCCGTCGGAGCGCGCGCGCATCAAGATCGGCGTCGCCGAGTGGACGCGCGCGAACTGCCGCACCTCGTCCGGCGAGGTGTGTACGCTGTGCAGCGAGCGGTGTCCGAAGGACGCGATTTCGCTCGTGAAGGACGAAGGCGGCGAGGTTGCGCATCCTAAGGTCGACGCGGCGAAGTGCATCGGCTGCGGACGGTGCGAGAACTACTGTCCCGCGGAGACGAAGGCGATTCGCGTCAAGCCGCTTGACCCCCAGGACTTCGCCTTCGGGGACGAGACGCTTGTCGCGTATCTCGCCGATGGGACGGAGTGGACGAGTCGTGCGCGCGGCGTCAAACCGCTCCTCGATGCGATAGACAACGAACTTGCGAAGTTCGCTGGGGCCAGGTGCTATGATCGCATCGTCGGGCGAGCGGCCGCCTTCCTTTACGTGAAGCTCGGCGTTGCCGAGGTCTATGCGCCCTTGATTGCGAAGGGGGCGGTTGCGATTTTCAGGCGCTACGGCATCCGTGTGCGTTTCCGCGAGGAGATCGCCGGCATCAGGAATCGCAAGAACGACGGTCCGTGCCCGATGGAGCACACTGTGGCGGGCATTGCCGACACGGAAGTCGACGCGGCGATTGCCGCGATCCGCGCAACGGCGCTCCGCCTTTCGTCTGGCCGCTGATCCAGGCGGGGCTTCTCCCGTGTTCTCGTCGGTAATTGCTGACAGACGAAGTTATGGTAGAATATACGCATGAGAATCAAGATTGTCAAAGGCGATATAACGACGCTCGCGGTTGATGCCATTGTCAACGCGGCGAATCAGGTAATGCTCGGAAATGCGCCGAAGAAACTTGTTTCGGAGGGTAACTTCGAGCGTAGCGAGAACCCGAGCAACGCGAGGGCGCTCAAGCGGTCGCGTGGTGGTGTTGACGGTGCAATCCATCGCGCGGCTGGCCACGAACTTTACGAAGCGTGTCTTAAAGTGCCCGAGGTTAGGCCGGGCGTTCGCTGTCCGACTGGTGAGGCACGAATTACACCAGGCTTTAAGTTGCCTGCGAAGTTCGTGATCCACACCGTCGGCCCGGTCTATCGCGAAATAACCGCCCCTTGCGGGGGTTCGCGACCCATGGGGAAGCGAACACGCCGAGCGGAGCGAGTGCCGAGGCAGCACGGGGAGCCGGAAAAGTTGGCGGCTTGCTACCGCAACTCGCTCGCCCTCGCCGCGGAGAACGGCTGCAAATCAATTGCCTTCCCTTGCATCTCGACAGGTGTGTATGGCTATCCGAAAGAAGAGGCGGCGAAGATTGCAGTGCGGGATGTGAGGGAGTTTCTAGCCGCAAAGAACGCAAAGGACGCAGAGGAGATGGATGTGATCTTCTGCTGCTTCTCGGAGCGAGATGTGAAGGTGTATCAGGCAATCGTATGACGCAATTCCTCTCCAATCGCGATATTTATGAGTCTGTCATCTGTGGTGTTGTGCCGCAGGTGAAGGAGCGGCTGTGGATTGCGACTGCGGATATCAAGGATATGTATGTCGATTCAGGTGGAAGAGATATGGTGCCGTTCTTGGAAGTGCTGGATGGAATGGTGAAGCGTGGCGTCGAGGTGCGGCTTATCCATGCGAAAGACCCTGGCCCGAACTGGCGAGATGACTTTGACCGCTATCCGACGCTTTGGACGGCGATGGAGAGGATGCTTTGTCCGCGTGTCCATTTCAAGTGTATAATCGTTGATGGCGTGAAGGCATGCTTTGGCAGCGCCAATCTTACCGGCGCTGGCATGGGCGCGAAGTCGGAGAAAAAGCGCAATTTCGAGAACGGCGTTCTCACCGACGACCCCGCACTTGTCGAACCGCTCGTCGAGCAGTTCGACTCCGTCTGGCGTGGTGCCTTCTGCCGCGATTGCGGCCGCCGCGACCACTGCGGCGATCCTGTGGTGTGATGACAAGCGCGCAATTGAATTTCAGATGGGCACTCTCGTCGAGATCGGGCAGGGCGGCCGGGAATATGGTAAAATACTTTCAAAAGACTCGGTGGCGACATGAGAATACTTTTTCTTAGCGATATACATGGTGTGCCGGCGGCGCTTGATGCGGCGCTGGCGGCTGGTGCTTCGCTTGGCTATGACAAGATCGCGCTTTTGGGCGATTTGCTGTACCATGGGCCGAGGAACGGCGTTCCTAACTTCTACGACCCCGTGAAGGTCGCGGAGATGCTCGACGCGCACAAGGACGAGATCATCGCGGTGCGCGGCAATTGCGACGCGGAAGTCGACCAGATGATGGTCAAGTTCCCGATCACCGCCGACTACCAAGTGCTTGACGCGGGGAACAAGAAGTTCTTCCTCACGCACGGCCACTTGTGGAACGAATGGAAGCTTCCCCCAATCGGAATCGCCGACGTTCTCGTTCATGGCCACACTCACGTTCCCGAACTCAAGACGCTCGAGTGCGGAATGACGATCTTCAATCCCGGGTCGGTGTCGCTCCCGAAGGGCGGCTCGTCGCGTTCGTTCGGCTACTATGACGGGGAGAACCTCAAGCACTATGTCATTTGATGCAGTGATACTTGCAAACGGCGACTTCCCGAAGAAGGATGGCGCCGCATGGAAAATTCTCGCGGGCGCAAAGCGCGTAGTCGCGTGTGACGGCGCGTCAGACGCCTACTGCCGGCGCTTCGGCAAGTCGCCTTTCGCAGTCGTTGGCGACATGGATTCCATCGGCCATCACCCTGAGGGTTCTGAAATCGTGACAGTTCCCGACCAGTCGACGAACGACCTCTCGAAGGCGGTCGGCTGGTGCCGCGCTAAGGGCTTCAAGAAGCTTGTCGTTGTCGGCGCGATGGGAAAGCGCGAAGACCATCTTCTCGGCAACGTCTTCCGTGCGCTCGACCTCGGCGTCGAGATCGTGACTGAGTTCGGGCGCTTCGTCCCTGTTGCCGGCAAGGCGTCGTTCCGCGTCTCGAAGGGAGCGCCAGTGAGCGTGTTCGCAGTAGATCCTGCAACGCGCATGACTTCCACGGGTCTTGAATGGCCGCTTGCCGACGTGAAGTTCAAGAACCTCTATTGCGCGACTCTTAACCGCGCAAGCGCCGCGCGCGTCACGCTCACCACGACGAAACCTGTCCTCGTCTACATTGGCTCATGAAAATCGTACTTGCAAGTGGCAGCCCACGGCGGGCGAAAATACTAAAGGACCTCGGCGTTGACTTCGAGGTCGTCAAGACAGACGCGCCTGAAGTCTCCTATCCCGCAGACCCCGAGCGGACGGTCAGAGAGAACGCGCTTGCAAAGGGCGCGGCGCTTCTTGGACGCAAGGGCGTCTTGAGCGCCGACACAATCGTGTGGTTCTCTGATCGCATCTACGGCAAGCCGCGCGATCTCGAAGAGGCGAAGGAGTTTCTGCGCGAGCTCGCAGGCAAAGTTCACACAGTCTTTACAGGAGTTGCGTTCGATGGCGAAGTGAAGGTCGTCCGCAGCGACGTAAAGTTCCGCGAACTTTCCGAGGCGACGATAGAGGAGTATGTCGCGCGCGTGAGGCCGACCGACCGCGCGGGCGCGTACGACATAGACGAGTCTGGCGACTTGATCGTCGAGTCGTACTCTGGCAGCTATGAGAACATAATGGGGCTCCCCGTCGAGCCGCTCAAGGAATGGGGGATCGCATGAAGGCAGTGGTAGTTCTTTCTGGCGGGCAAGATTCCGCGACGGCGCTCGCGATGGCCGTGAAGAAGCACGGCGCTGAGAATGTTGCGGCGATTACCTACGCCTACGGCCAGCGCCATGCACTCGAGACGAAGTTCGCGCGCCGTCTCGCCAAGGGAATATTCAAGATCGCTTTGTGGAAGCGCGTGCCGCTTTCGTTCTATTCCTCGATCACCGACAACGCGCTTCTCTCGAAGGGCGTCGCAATCGAGAAGAAGAAGGGCGCGAAGTGCCCCAACACCGTCGTGGAAGGACGGAACGCCGTCTTCCTCACTCTTGCGTCCGTTTGGGCGAAGTCGCTTGGCGCAAATGAGGTGTGGACTGGCGTTTCGGAGGCGGACTTCTCGGGCTATCCCGACTGCCGCGCGGCGTTTATTCGCGCACACGAGAAGGCGACGCGCCTTGCGCTCGACTGGCCGGTCAAGTTCGTGACGCCGTTCATCCACAAGACGAAGGCGGAGGAGTGGGCCCTTGCGGCGAAGCTCGGTATCCTCGAAGTTATCGAGAACAGCACCCTCACCTGCTACAACGGCATCCCGGGACGCGGCTGCGGCAAATGTCCCGCCTGCCGTCTCCGCGCACGCGGCTACGAAGAATTCTCCCGCAGTCGGCCGTGATCTAGCGATCGTCAAGGTTCGTCGCCGCGATGCGCCCACATGGTCAGGTGTCTGCGGTACTTTGCGGGCGTTGCTCCGACGATGCGCTTGAAGGTGCGGATGAAGTGCGAGTGGTCGAAGAAACCGACGTCTGACGCGATGTCGCTTATGCGGCGGTCGGTTGTGCCGAGAAGGGTTTTCGCGGCGTTGATGCGGACATTCACTATGTAGCTTGCTGGCGACATCTGCGTCAGCGAATGGAAGAGCCGCCTGAACTGCGCCGGTGAGTAATGCGCGATTTTTGCAAGCTCGTCGACAGTGATATCTTCGGCATAGTGTTCGTTTAGGTAGATGACTGACTTTCGAATCGGGTCATACCAGTTTGTCGTCTGCAACTTCTGTTGCGCGCGCCAGTACACGGTTGCAGTGCCGATGCGCTTCCCTTCGATGGAGACGACTGGACGCACCGTCACGCAGTTAAGGTTGGTGGAACGGTCTGCGACGAAACCATACACGCGCTCGATTATGGGAACGCCCGTCTCCATCACCTCGCGGTCGCGGTTCGCATAGACGGCCGCCTGGTCCGGCGGATACAGCTCCTCGGACGTGTAGCCAATCATATCGGCTGACGAGCGCCAGCAAGATATGTCTGCGTTGTAGCGGTTGGTGTGGATAATTCGTCCTTCGGCGTCCTTCACCACCAGAGCGATGCTCGGCGTGTTTTCGAGAAGGTCACAGAGAAGCTGCATGGCCGGCCCCGCCTTTCTGAAGAAAGCGTCGCGCATCCTTTTGATGCGGGCGGGCGGGATTGTCTTCTTCGAGAACCTCGTGCGGAATTTCTTCATGAGCGAATTATACACTTTTTTGTTTGCAATGTGCAAGAAAGGCTTTCCAGATTATGCGATAATATAGGCATCATGAAAACAGCAAGCAAGGGACTTGAAATCTCATGACACTCTGCACGCTTTTCGCCGGCGCACACCTCGCCTATGCGCTTGGAGAAGCTTTCATAAAGTAGCAACAAGGATCCTAGAAATGAACATGACAAGAAGAACTGCATTGAAGGGGCTGGCGGTGGCATCGTCGCTGTCGCTCTTTAACATAGGCTGCGCGAATTTCGGCATGAGCCGGGCGCGGCAGATCGCGAAGGGGTCGAAGATTCGCGTTGCGCTGATCGGGTGCGGGCTCCAGACGGCGAACATGATCGACGGCGTTCTCTGCGAGGACCTTGTCGCGATTGTCGATCCGGACCCGGCGCGGTTGGCGTGGCTGGACAGGCATGTCGCCGACACGTGCGGCGCGGCGGAAAGGGAGAACTACGCCAAGGCGCGGCGCTTTGCGACTTACCAGGACATGTTCGAAAAGATGGGCGGCGAGATAGACGCCATCGTCGTTGAGACGCCGAACCACCAGCATGTCCTTCCCGCCGTAATGGCGATGCGGCGCGGAATCCACGTCTATCTCGACAAGCCGCTTTGCCTCACGGCGGCGGAATGCGATCTCATTCTCGCGGAGGCGCGGAAGAACCCCGGGCTCGTCACGCAGTGCGGAACTTACGGGCACTCCTTCCCGTCGATGAAATATTGTGTCGACCGCATCGCGGAAGGGGCGCTTGGCGAAGTGCGCGAGGTGTGGGCGTACGACGACCGCTGCAACTCCATATACCAGCGCCCCGCGGCAGTTCCGCCGCCGAAGGGCATGGACTGGGACCTTTGGTGCGGCGGCTCGCCCGTATGCGACTTCTATCCCGAGAGCCCCGACCAGGATGGAATGCATCCGCACGGTTGGCATTCGTGGATCGGCTACGGCAACGGTTCCATCGGCAACCTCGGCATGCACATCATGGATGTCGCGTTCTGGGCTCTCGGGCTGAAGGATCCTGACACCGTGAAATGCCACGAGGCGAAGTTTGCGCTTGACGGCGCATGGGCCTATCGCGACGCCTTCGAGTTCCACTACCCGACGTCGAAGTTCGGCTACGATGTCACGATGCACTGGTGGGACGGGCTCAACGACGGCGTTCCGTACGACATGGCGCACGTCAACAAGTACGGCGTTCCCCACAAGCGCGAATGGCTGAACATACCGCCGAAGGTGCTTGAGGTCGAGAAGGCCAACGGCTTTGAGAACGATCCTTTCTACAAGAACGGAATACTCTTTATCGGCACCAAGGGCAACCTCTGGTTCACGCACCACGGCGGCTACCGCTTCATGCCGCGCAAGAACGGCTGGTGCATGCCGCGCGTCGACAGACCGGACGACTTCAACTACCGCATTGTCACGCCGAAGCACTTCCACGAGTTCTACGAGGCAATTCGCGCGGGAGAGCAGACGATAGACAACTTCGAGTACTCGGTTCCGCTTGCAAAGACGGTCTGCCTCGGCAACATCTCCGCGCTTGCGGGGAAGGGAAGCGTCCTCAAGTGGGATGGACATCATGTCACGAACAACAAGGAGGCGGATAGCCATGTCACCCAGGACTATCGCAACGGGTGGAATCCTTTTGCTTGAGGTCGCGCTCGCGAAGGCCAAGGCGCTCGGCTACCGCGAGGGAATCAATCGCCTTTCGTTCGATGCGCCGCAGGACCGCTACGCCGGGCAGCTCAAGGAACTCGCGCGCATAATACGCGGCGAAATACCCAACCCGCCGGAGCTTTACCTCCACGACCTTAAGGTACACAAGGTGTCGCTCGACGCCTGCAACCTCAAGACCGAAGACATTAAGTGATCGCGATCCTGGCAGCAGGCGTTCTCTCTCCGTTTTTCCTCGAAGTGACGCCCGAGGTGCGTTCGACCTACCAGTCCTTGGGCAAGATCGTCGAGGACCGTCCGATGCAGATCACGAACGTCCGCGCCGGATACGACGCGGGCGAATTCGGGCGTTTCGGTATACGCAACTGGGACGTAAGCTCTCTCACGGACCGACGGCACGACGCGCATCGCCACGCTCTCTACCACACTGAGTTCGGCCTGACATGGCAATACGGCTTCGACATCGCCGATGGCTGGCGGCTAAAGAGCGATATCACGCGCTCATGGACGATCTACCGAGGCTTTAAAAGCGGCTATGCGTCGTCGAACAGGACCTATTCGTGGTGGCAGATCGATCAGGAACTGTCAAATCCGTATATCGTGCCGTTTTACCGCTTGCGCAAGTGCTTTCACGGAAACGACTATCTGTACTTCAGGGCAGGCGCGAAAAAGAAATTCACTTTCCTCGATGACTTCTATTTGACGCCGAGCGTGTATGTAGATGGCGGAAGTAGCCGCAACTACCGCCGTGCGATTGGCACGCGTCCCGACGGCAAACGGTGGCATGACGGTGTGTCGTCCATAACATTTCGGCTGGAGCTGGGGTGGACGGTTTCCGAGAATGTGTCCGCGTTCGTGTTCGCTGAGCAGTACGAGGTAGTGGGGCAGGCCGCACGCCATGCGATTGAGTCGAGCTCATACCGTTGCGCGCATAAAGACTGGACACATGGCGGCATTGGCCTTCGTCTTCGCTTTTAATCTAGAACGCAGCATCGAAAAATTTTTTCGGAAAAACTGCGGAAGGTGCACCTTTACCTTGCGGCGGAAAAGAACCGCCAGAAGGGAAGGTGCGATATGAACGACGACAAATATACTGAAAAAGGATTCTTCCGCAGGCTTTTTGAAATGTTTCAAGGCCTTAGGATGCCTCGAGATACGCGCGAATACAAACTTGCGCGAATTGAACTCCAGCGCCTCTCGGCGCCTCTCACGGCGATTGTCGTGCCGACTTTGTTTGGCATAGTTCTCTGTGTCGTGACGGCTATTTCGTCGCAGAGGACAGAATTGCCGCCCGTGGACATTGCAGATCCAATTGTGGATGAGCCGCCAATCGAGGATCCGCCTGTGCCGGAACCAGAAGAGATTCCCCTGCCGGATGAACCCATTGAGTTTACTGTCGACACTCCGGATCCTGCGCCTGTCACGCCGCTGCCGCCGTCGCCCATCCAGACGCGCTCGACGGATATCTCCGTTAAGCCTGCGCCGATGGACGCCGTGCAGAACATAAAATCACCCGTGACTTTTAAAAGCATAAACGGAGGCCGCACCCCAGGAACGATCGGCATAGCGACGAGCGGGCGCGACAGCGGCGGAGGCGATCCGCATACCGAGGCGGCGGTCATGAAGGTCCTCTGGTGGCTCAAGGCGCATCAGAACACCGACGGCAGCTGGGGGACTGCGAACAAGGTCGCGAACACCGGCTTTGCGATTCTTACATATCTCGCGCACGGCGAATATCCAGGAAGTCCGTCGCCGTACAAGCGCGACTTTGGGCCCACCGTGCAGATGGCGCTCGACTACCTGATCGGCTGCATCCACACTGGCGCGGACAACGTGCCGCACTTCACGGGGACTGACGGCAACGAATACAGCTTCCTCATCGCGACCTACGCGCTCTGCGAGGCGTATGGCATGACGAAGAACCCGAACTGCAAGGAGGCGGCAGAGCAGTGCCTCTACCGCATCGTCGAGAACCAGTCCTCTACCGGCGGCTGGGACTACAAGCTGAACAGGAACTCGACGCGAGACGACCTCTCCTTCGCGGGATGGGCGATTCAGGCGCTCAAGGCCGGCAAGATGGCGGGTCTTCACCATGAAGGCCTCCAGACCGCGATCAACAAGGCGGTCAACTGCCTCAGGCGGCGTGGATACTCGAAGTCCGGCGGCTTTACATATACGCCGACGGCAAACAACAACGGCGGCAACACCGGTCTCGCCGGAGTGGGTGCGCTCGCGATGCAGTTCCTCGGGCACGGCACCGACCCCGAGGCGCTGAACGCGCTTGACGTGATGCGCGACTGGATGCCCGCGTTCGAGGCGGGCAAGGTCGCCGCGAAGAGCCCCGGCGGGAGCCCTCAGTACTACTGCTACTACGCGACGCAGTGCAAGTACCAGGCGGGCATGAAGGCGGGCGCGACGAAGCAAGACGTCGATTCGTGGGTGAAGTGGAATCTCGCAATGAGAAAGCTCTACCCTGCGTCGATCATCGACCTCCCCGAAAAGGTCGCGGATGTCAACGGGAAGGGGCACGCCCAGGGGTACTACCAAAACAACGACGCGCACTCGACCCGTCCCTACATGGACACGTGCCTCGCGGCTCTCCAGCTGATGGTCTACTACCGCTATCTTCCGACGACGTCGACGAAGGCGGGCGCGGACGATGCTGGCGAAAACGCCGACGGCGTCAATGGCTTCGACAGCTCCAAGGACGTCCCGGTCGTCGTATCCTTGTGAGAAAATGGTATAATTAGGGCGATGGGTGATGAGTTCACATGGAACGACCGCTACGCTGGCGACGAGGCCTGGACCGAATGGTTTGAAATCTGTTCGGTCGACCTCTGTCGCCCCGAGTTCGCCGCTCGGCTGCGCGAGCAGGTTTCCGCTGCGCTCTACTCTCGCCTCGCCCGCGCCGGAATCTCGCGCGAAGACGCGGGTGGCGAAGACCCTGTCGCCTTCTTCGACTCATACTTCAAGCTCAAGGGCTCGCGCGAGAAGAAGAAACCGCTTAAGTCCTACTTCGCCCACCGCATCAAGGACGAGGGCCTCGAGATGGTCGACTTCGTCTGCGGCACTCTTTTCGGCTCCGGCTCGGGCCGCGTCCGCGACATCGCCCTCGACTGGATATCGGTCATCAAGGGCTGGAAGCCGCGCACTGTCGCAGGAGAGGACGGCCGACGCCGTCTCGTGTGGGAGAACGCGGGGGACGCTAATCTCGCGGCCGTCGAGCAGTCGGAAGGGCCGCAGTCGCTTGACTTCCTCGATGAAGAGCCGCTTCGCGCAGAGTCCGAGCGGGTCATCGCCGCAGTCGCGCAGCGCGCGCGCCTTGCGCAAGACGCCGCCTCGCTTCTCGTCTACGCCACATCTCACGACATCTCGCTCACCGAGCCCTGCATACTCGCCGCGCTTGGCGCCGGGAAGTCGCAGGCTTACGCCTTGCGGGAGAAGGTCGTCGCGGCGCTTGAGCGGGAGCTTCGCGAAGTCGAGCTTGCGGACACGCCTCTTTTCGCGCGCGTCCTCGTCGCTGCAGCCGCGGCGCATTTGCCGCGCGACCTTCAAAAAGAACTGGGGGTGGAAGAATGAACGCCGCGTTCCAGAATGAGTGGCAGCTCTACCGGCGCGGCGCACAGCTTCCGCCGATCGTCGGCCTCGAGCCGAAGACCGACTCCGAGTTCGATGCCGATGTTGCCGTTGGGGAGGTAAGGATATTTGCCGACACGAACCGCCCGCTCGTCGCGCTCGTCGTCGAAGACCGCCGTCTTTCTGGGTGGCGCATCGTCCCGGTCTCGCCGTTCTGCGCGCCAGCTTCCGACCGCGAGCTGATGGTTGGCGAGCGAGTCTTCCAGCTTTGGAACGCGACGGTCGTCTCGCGCCGTTTCGCGTCGCGCAGCTGGAGAGTCGATGCGATTTCCGATTCCGATCTCGCGGAGATCCGCGGCGCAATTGCCGCGGCGAATCCCGGGCGCGTCACTGCGGGCGACGGCGTGCAGGCGAAGTACGAGCGCGAGTTTCTCGTCGGAGAGGGGACGCTCGTTCCGTTCGCGGAGCCGCGCGCGGCGGATTTGCCGCGCTTTGGGTGGATGCAGATTTCGCTCAAGATCGCGGCGTCGCTCGCGCTGTGCCTTGTGGCGTGGTATGTCCTGATGATGGACTCCGGTCGCCAGATCGTCCGAAACTGGCGCGGGGGCTTCCATGCCGTCGACATCGCGCAGGAAGACGCGACCATCGATCTTGTCGACGCGCGCGAGGTGCGCGAGGCGCCGACGGAAATCGCGGAAGTAAATATCGACTTTACGCCGCCCTCGGTAACATGGTACGGTCCTGCGCCAGAAGTCTTCCGTCCCGCGAAGTTCGCGGACGTGAAGGGGCCGAAGGTGCCGGAGAGTATCAAGAAGTTCACGCTCGACCGCGACAGGTTCATTTCACCGATTTCCGCGCCGATGGAAGTCGTGTTCCTTTCGGGTGGCGAACGGAAGTCTCACGCCCCTGCGCAGAGCGGTGAGCTCCGGTATGCGGCTGCAATCGCGCCGCTCGCGGAGCCTCCGAAGGTGACGTGCAAGCTTGTGAACGACACGCGGAGCGGGCTCTGCGTCGACAAGATACTGCGCATTGAAGGAGAAGTCGCGGAAGGAGCGAAGATCACCGTGATGTTCGACTGGGATGTCGTCGAGGGATATGGCAAACTGTCCAGCACTGCCTCTGACTGCAAGGTCTGGATCAATTACGAGCTTATGGCGTTCTCGGGCAAAACGATTTCCCCCGAGTCTGTTTTCGTCACGCTCATCTGGCCTTCGAAGGATGGCGACGAGCGTACGCCCGTTCCTGTCGGCCAGTGAAAAAAATTATTGTTCATTAGGCATTGACGCGGTGGCGGCAAAATTGGTAGAATTTGCGGTGTCGAAGCGGCGAGGGCGCGTGCTTTCCCGACGAGACGGAACACAAGAAGGAAAGAATCAAGATGGAAATCTATGTTGGTAACCTCGCATACGCGACGACCGACGATGGGCTCAAGGCGGCGTTCGCGCAGTTTGGCGAAGTTACCGCCGTTCGTGTCGTGACCGATCGCATGACCGGTCGCAGCAAGGGATTCGGCTTCGTCACGATGCCCGACGCCACCCAGGCGCAGGCCGCGATCGACGCCCTCAACGGACACGAACTCGACGGACGCACGGTCCGCGTCAATGAGTCGCAGCCTAAGCCTCGCGAAGAGCGTCGTGGCGGCTTCGGCGGTGGACGCGGCGGCTTCGGCGGCGGACGCGGCGGCTACGGTGATCGTGGCGGCTATGGCGATCGCGGCCCTCGTCGCGAGACACGCTGGTAATCGATGGTTCGTCGATTCCATTCAAACGGGAAGCGCGGCCCATTCGCCGCGCTTTTTGTTTTCAGGTGCATGATACGGCATGGCAGTTTCGCTTGAGATAGAGAAGACGGTTGGCGATCCCGTGATGGGGATCGACGAGGCGGGGCGCGGCCCTCTCGCGGGCGGCGTATATGCCGCGGCCGTGTCTGTTCCTCTTGCGCTCGCGGAGCAGCTGCTCGTCGGCGCGTGGAGCGAGATAAACGATTCGAAGAAGCTGACGGAGAAAAAGCGCGAGCGCCTTGCGGCGGTCATCAAGTCTACGGACGGCTGCAAGTGGGCAATCGCAAGCGCGAGCCCGAAGGAGATCGACGAGCTAAACATCTTGAACGCGACGCACCTCGCGATGCGAAGGGCGGCGGACGAAGTCGGCGCGGAACATATTCTCGTCGACGGACTTCCAGTGAAGACTCTGCCGCACGCAGTGAACGTCGTGAAGGGCGACGCCAAGTCTCTTCTAATCGCGGCGGCGTCGATTCTCGCGAAGACGGCGCGAGACGCCGACTGCCTTCGCCTCGAAGAGCTCTATCCCGGCTACGGTTTTGCAAAGCACAAGGGCTATCCGACGAAGGACCACATGGAGGCGCTTTCGCGTCTCGGCCCTTGTCCCGAACACCGCAGGAGTTTCGGCCCCGTTGCCAATGTGATTTGATATAATACCATTCAATACGAAAGGAACATCAATGAAGAATACGATTCCGATGTTGTGCGCTGCGCTCTTTGCGCTGGCCGCGTTCGCCAAGACCTCAACTCCCGAAGGATGGCTCGACGACTACGATGCCGCCCTCAAGAAGGCCGCCGCCGAGAACAAGCATGTCGTCATCGATTTCTCGGGGAGCGACTGGTGTGGATGGTGCAAGCGTCTCGACGAGGAGGTGTTCGCGACCGACGAATTCCGCAAGGGCGCCGCGGAGAAGTATGTTCTCCTGATGGTCGATTCTCCGCGCGACAAGTCGCTTCTCACTCCCGAGGCCGCGAAGAACAACCCGAAGCTCGTTGAGAAGTTCAACGTCGAGGGCTTCCCGACGGTCGTTGTTCTCGATTCGAAGGGCGAGGAAGTGATGAGGACCGGCTACCAGGCGGGAGGCCCCGAGAAGTACCTCAAGATGCTCGACGAGGAGATCCGCTTCGCCCCTGAGATAAAGAAGTACATCAAGCCGATTGAAGACATCTTGAATCGTCACGACGAGCAGATGAGGAAAGATTCCGAAGCGGTGATGGAGAAGGTCGAGGCGAAGTTCCCGAAGCCCGACAAGAAGATGTCGAAGTCCGAACGGCAGAAGTACCAGAAGGATGCCATGGACTACATGCAGAAGATCATGTTCGAGGAAGTATACCCCAAGTATGTTCCGCTTATCGAGAAGTGCTTTGTCGAGGCGAAGGCGATGAAGGTCCCCGAGGCCTTGGAAGAGCGCAAGAAGGAACTTATCGAAGGAGAGGAAAAGCATTTCGACATGCTGCGCCAGGCGATCAAGGAACACGAGGAGAAGAAGGGCGAGAAGTAGTGTCATGTGCAAGGTAATGGGAATCGTCAATGTCACGCCGGACTCGTTTTCCGACGGTGGCAAGTTCAACACCCCGGAGGAGGCGATCCGTCGCGCGAAGAACCTCGTCGAGGAAGGTGCGGCAATCATAGACATCGGCGGCGAGTCGACGCGCCCTGGCGCTACGCCTATATCGTGGGAAGAGGAGTGGGCGAGAATTGAACCTGTACTTGCAGGGCTCAAGCCCCTGCTCGCGACTTCCAGCTTTAGGCTTTCAGTAGACACATATCATCCCGAGACGGCTGAACGTGCCGTCGCGGCTGGCGTGAAGATAGTCAACTGCGTGTACGCAGAGCCGATTCCGGAGATGTGCCGCATAATTGTCGCCGCGGCACCGGAGACGGAGCTCGTTCTTCCCGCGAAGGTCGTTGATTCGCAACTCGCGACTCTCAAGTCTCAGCTTGCGTCTCTTTCTTCTCGACTTTACCTTGATCCGATGATCGGGTTCGGAACGACGCGCGAGGAGGATCTTGAGATTTTGCAGACTATCCCAGAGCTCGCGAAGAAGGGGCGCGTCCTCATCGGTGCAAGCCGCAAGCGCATCGTAAAGCGCCTCACGGGCGAGAAGGTTCCCGGTAAGGATCTCGCGGGCAATCTCACGATTGCGCTTTGGGCCGCGATGAATGGTGCTGACGTCGTCAGGGTTCATGACGTACGCGAGACCGTACAGGCGCTCAAGGTCCTCTCCGCGCTCAAGGGGGAGGCGTTGCCGGAATGACGCTTGCCGCGCTCGCCTTGTTCGCCGCACTCGGGTTCTCCGATTCGAAGACGCTCGCAGTCCAGATACACCTCGACCGCGCTGGCTTTTCGTGCAGCACGATCGACGGGCAGTGGGGCGCGAAGTCCGAACGGGCGCTTCGGCTCTACGAGTACACCCGCGCGAACGCCCGCAAGCCAGCGCTCGCGGCCACGCCGGAACAGGCATACGATCGCTACTTTGCAAACGCGCCCGATCCGTTTCGCATCGTCGAGGTGACGCGTGCCGACTTGGATGCGCTCGTCAAGATTCCCGACGATCCCGCCGAGCGCGCGAAGCTCGGACGCATGGGCTACGAGTCGATAAAGGAGATGTTCGCGGAGCGCGGACACCTTTCGCAGATCGCGCTTTCGAAGATGAACCCAGGCGTCGACTGGGCGAACGTGAAGCCGGGGCTTAAGCTCGTCATTCCTAATTTTCCGCCGATAGAAGAAGAACTCGCGGCAGGCGACAGGGGTAAGCCGAACAGACCGAAGCGCCCAGAGGCAGCGCTTGTGAAGATATCGGTTTCGCTGAGCGAGATTCGCGTGTACGACGCCGAATCTAAGCTCCTCGCATTCTTTCCGTGTTCAATCGCGGCAGACAAGGCGAAGGTTCCGCCGCATGGCGAACTGAAGATCACGAGCTACGTCGCGTGGCCGAACTTCACGTACACGCCTGACTTTACGCCAGCGGGGAAGAAGGTGCAGCGGCACATCTGGCCTGAGGGGGAGAACTGCCCAGTCGGCGTCGCGTGGATGGGGCTCAATCTCCCCGGCTACGGAATCCACGGAACGCCGCGCCCCGAGTCGATTGGCTTCACCGGCTCGCACGGATGCTTCCGCCTTGCGAACTGGAACGCCGCGCGGCTCTACGCGATGTGCCGCAGCGGAATGAAGGTCGTCATTGATCCATGAATTTCCTCGCGATAGACTTCGAGACGACGGGCTACGACTTCGGCTGCGATAACGAGCCGTGGCAGCTCGGGTTCGCGCGTGTCGAGAACGGCGTGATAGTCGAGACTGGCGAGTGGTTCTTCGATGTCGAAGGCGCTCCCGAGCGCGCGCATGAGCCGGACGCGCTCGGCACATTGCAGAGTTCCTTCGAAACATGGGCGCCGAAACTCGTGGGCGTTCGCCTCGTCGCGCACAACATCGCGTGCGAGCGAACGATCCTTACGCGCGTCGCGCCGCTTACGAAGTGGGGACCGTGGGTAGACACGATGAAGCTCGCGAAGGCAAGGTACCCGAAGCTTCCGTCGTACAAGCTCGGCGACCTCTGCGAGATGTTCGGGCAGGTGCCTCAGATCGACGGCCGCACGTGGCACGACGGGCTCTACGACGCCGTCGCCTGCGCGAACCTCGCGCTGTTCCTGAATTAGTGATGGAATAGACGACAGGTTTTTGGTATAATCACGTCATGAGAATAACTTTCTACGGAGCGGCGCAGACGACGACCGGCTCCATGCATCTTGTAGAGGCGAACGGCAAGCGGATACTGCTCGACTGCGGGCTGTACCAAGGCCACCGCAAGGAGGCGTTCGAGAAGAACAGGAACCTCCCGGTCGATCCCGCGAAGATCGACTACGTGATTCTTTCGCATGCGCACATCGACCACAGCGGAAACCTGCCGCAGCTCGTCAGGCAGGGCTTTCGCGGGCGCGTTTTCGCAAGACAGTCGACGACCGATCTCTGCGACGTCATGCTGCGCGACTCGTGCTTTCTCCAGAAGCGCGACCTCGAGTACATCAACAAGAAGCGCCGCAAGGAAGGCAAGAAGCCGTTCGAGCCGCTTTACGAGGAGAGCGACGTCGACGCGCTTATGCAGCTGTTCGTTCCGACGCACATGCACGAGCCGCGCGAGATATGCCGCGGGATAACGCTCGAGTTCTTCAACGCGGGGCACATTCTCGGCTCGGCGCTCGTACAGCTCGATATCCGCTCCGATCACGGTCACAACCACCGTCTGCTTTTCTCCGGCGACCTCGGACAGCCGAACCAGCCGATACTTCGCCACTATGAGTATCCCGCCGGCGCTGACATCCTTATCGTCGAGTCGACGTACGCCGACAAGTTCCACCCGAGCGCAGACGACGTCGAGTTGCGTCTCGAGAAGTACCTGAAGTACATCGACCGCCACAACGCGAAACTGCTCGTTCCTGCGTTCTCCGTCGGGCGCACGCAGCAGATCATCTACTACCTGAACAAGCTGCGCGAGAAGGGCAAGGTGCCGCGCGAGGTCAAGGTCTACATTGACTCGCCTCTCTCGCAGAAGGCGACGCGCATCTACGCGAAGCACCGCGAGGTCTACAACGACGAGGCGAAGCGGATGCTTGCGGAGGGCAAGGACCCGCTCGAGTTCCCCGGCATGGTGTTCGTCGGGACTCCCGAGGAGTCGATGGCGCTCAACGACACGCCCGGACCTATGATCATCATCGCGGCGTCTGGCATGTGCGAAGGCGGGCGAGTTCTCCACCACCTGAAGCACTGCGTGCAGGACGAGGACAACATCATCCTCATCTGCGGCTTCCAGGCCGAGAACACGCTAGGCCGTCGCATCGTCGAGAGGCGAGAGACGATCAAGGTCTTCGGCGAGGAGGTTCCGCTTCGTGCCAAGGTCGAGATCATCAACGCGCTCTCCGCGCATGCCGACCGCACCGGTCTCATCGACTGGATAAGCGAGGTGAAGGACAACGTGCGCAATGCGTTCGCGGTCCACGGCGAGCCCGAGAAGGTGGCGGCGATGGCCGACATCCTCAAGGAGCAGGGCATACGCAACGTCGTCGCGCCGATGCCAGGGCAGACTTACCAATTCGAATAAGCTCGGACTTTCGCTCCACCGCCAACTTCGTCTTGGTGGCTGAAGGCTTCTCCTCGCCCATAACCCATCGGAGCGGAGATTTGGTATAATATATTCTTCAAGGAGGAAAAATGAGACCTGTTGTTTTCATCATCCGTGACGGCTGGGGCGTTAATCCCCGCGCAGACGGCAATTCTGTTTATGGCGCAAAGACGCCTGTCATCGACCAGATCAGGGCGCGCTACCCGCACTGCCTTCTCGACTGCTGCGGCGAGGCGGTCGGGCTTCCCGACGGCTACCAGGGGTCTTCCGAGGTCGGTCACCTCAACATGGGCGCTGGGCGTATCGTCGTCCAGGAGCTGAAGCGCATAGACGACGGGCTTTCCTCGGGCGAACTCTTCAAGAGCCCGAAGTGGCAGAACCTCATCGCGAACTGGAAGAAGAACAACTCGCAGTTCCATTTCTTCGGCCTTCTCCAGGACGAGGGAGTTCACGCCCACCAGGAGCATCTCTTCAAGTTGATGAAGCGTGCGCGCCAGGAGTTCCCCGAAGGGAGCATCGTCGTTCATCCGTTCCTCGACGGCCGCGACACGCCGCCTCGTTCGACCCTGGAGTACATCGCCCGCCTCAAGACCGAGCTCGCCGCCGTCGGGGGCGCCACGATCGGCACCGCGATGGGCCGCTACTACGGCATGGACCGCGTGAAGAACTGGAAGCTCACGAGCGAGGCGTACGACTGCATCGTCGGCTGCAAGGGCAAGAAGGCTGCGACGATCGAGGAGTGCGTCAAGGCGGAGTACGAGAGCGGCAAGACGCCCGACGGGACGCCCATGACCGACGAGTACATCCCATGCTACGTCATCGGCGACTACGCCGGCATGAAGGACGGCGACGTCGTGATGCACACCAACTACCGCCAGGACCGCGCGATCCAGCTCACCCAGGCGTTTGTCTGCGACGACTACGCTGGCGAGCGCTGCGCGCGTCCGAAGGTGACGTACCTCGGCTTCACGCGCTACTGGGACGAGTTCGAGGACTACCTCCTCGGCGCGATGGGCGCGGGCGGTGGAATGGACAACCTTCTCGGAGAGGTCGTCTCTAAGGCCGGCATCAAGCAGCTCCGTCTCGCGGAGACGCAGAAGTTCCGCCACGTCACGAGCTTCTTCAACGGCAAGTCCACGACTCCTTCGGATGGCGAGGACCAGGTCGAGGTGAAGTCGCGCTTCGACCCCGCGACGTTCGCGTCGCACCCCGAGATGGACGCGTACAACGTGACCGACGAGCTTCTCAAGCGCCTTGAGAAGAACCCCTACGGCTTCATCGTCGTCAACTACGCGAACTGCGACATGGTGGGCCATACGGGCGACGAGAAGGCCGCGACGAAGGCGGTCGAGGTCACGGACGAGTGCATCGGGAAGATCCTTCCTCGGCTCCTCGAGCTCGACGCGCACGTCCTCATTTTCGCCGACCACGGCAACGCCGAGCAGATGGTCGACTACAAGTCGGGGCTTACGAAGACTTCGCACACGCTGAACCTCGTCGACTGCTTCTATGTCGCGAACGATGCGGCAGGCGTGCGGCTTACCCCGCTTGCGAAGCTCTCGGCCGTCGCGCCGACAGCGCTGCAGATGCTCGGGATCCCGGTTCCGAGCGAAATGACGACGCCGTCGCTTCTCGCCGGCAAGGAGCCCTGGAGCAAAACCGCGCTCAACGTCTGATATGGCGGTCGACAGGATAGAAAGGGTAGACAGTCTCCTCAAGCGGGTCATCGCCGAGGCGATGTTCTCCGTGATGCAGGGCGACACGGTCGCTCCCGGGCTAATCACCGTGACGGACGTCCACTGCGGGAAGGATCTCCGCGACGCAACCGTCAAGGTGTCGGTGTTCGGCGACGACGCCCTGAAGGAGACTGCGCTCCAGCACCTTAAGCACAACGCGAGGCGCTTCCAGCAGATCATAAACCGCGAAGTGCGGCTAAAGTTCACTCCGCGTCTTCTCTTCCAGCTCGACCGCTCGCTTGAGAAGGGCGACGAGGTGCTGGCGATCCTGGACAAGCTCGGAAATGGCTAACCTCACGCAGCTAAGGATGCTCGAGGATCTCGACGGGCTTCTTCTCGTCGACAAGCCCGCCGGGATCGCGTTCTCGTCCGTCGTAAAGACGGTGAAGCGCAAGTTCAACCTCGTGAAGGTCGGTCACGGCGGCTCCTTGGACGCGATGGCCTCCGGGCTTTTCGTGGTTCTCATCGGCAGCGCGAACAAGTTTGTCGGCGACATAATGGGCGCAGACCGCTCGTACACGGGAACGATGAAGTTCGGAGAGACGACAGATACGGGTGACCGCTATGGAAGGCCGATTCCTCTTCCTGGACGCGTGATGAAGCCGGAAGAGGCGAAGGGTGATCTCTTCCAGGCCGAGCCGCGCTTCTGCGCCGTCCGCCGCGAGGGCTCGGCGCAGTACGACATCGCCGACACGGGCGAGCACACTCAGTTTCTCGCGCATGTCTACCGCTTCGAGGTCGACGAGAAGGATGCGTCTTCGGGAGAGTCCGCCTTTTCGCTCGTCGCCTCGAAGGGCGTGATAGTGCGCGCGCTCGCGCAGGACCTCGGCGCGACGCTCATGTCGCTCAGGCGCACGAAGATCGGCAAGCTTTCCGTTGACGACGCGATACCGTTTGACAAGCTCCTCGAAACAGACGTCGGGAACCTCCCGTCATGCGTAGTGCCGATTTCCAGAGCGTTGCGGTAGGCTTCTTCGACGGCGTCCACTTGGGGCACCAGTCCATACTGAAGGGCGCCGAGGCGGCGCTTACTTTCCGCAATCACCCGCTGGCCGTCCTTTCGCCCGACAGGGCGCCGCGGCTTTTGATGGACGCCGAGGAACGCCTTGCCGCGATCCGCTCGTGCGGCGTGGGCGAAGTCGTTGCGCTCAATTTCACGCCGGAGTTTGCTCGGCTTTCTCCAGAGGAGTTTCTTGCGATGGCGGGGATCACGCGCAAGGTAAAAGTCAGGTGCGGCGACAACTGGCGCTTCGGGCGCGGCGGAGCTGCCGACGCGACTTGGCTTCGCGCGCACGGGTATTCGGTCGAAGTCATCCCTGCCGTGGAGTATCGCGGCGAAGCCGTTTCCTCGACGCGCATCCGCGCCGCGCTCGAGCGTGGCGAGGTCGAGGACGCAGGGGCGATGCTTGGGCGTCCGTTCGAGGTGCGCGGCGAGGTCTTCGCGGGGAAGGGCGAGGGTTCGCGTCTTGGCTATCCAACGGTGAACTTAAAGCCGAGTTCGCTCAACATTCGGCTCCCGCTCGGCGTCTATGCGGCCGAGGTGGGCGGAGTGTGCGCAGTTGCAAATTATGGCCTCGCGCCGACGTTCGGCGAGCGTGCGTGGGAAGAGCCGGTCGTGGAGGTTCATTTTCTGCGGCAGGCGCCTGATGTGCAGGGCGATGGCTTCGCGGAAGTGAAGCTTCTCCGCTTCCTGCGCCCGGAGCGCAGGTTTGATTCTCTCGATGCGCTTAAATCACAGATCGCGCGCGACTGCGCAGCGGCATTGGCGTGACGCTGCTACGGTGGTTTGCGGCTACATGACCTTAATCGACTCTAGCTGTCTCTTACTATATTTCGTCCGCACCGTAATCTCATTTCGCTGTGCTTGATTTCAGCGTGGCAGTTTCGCTATAATACCCCCAACGCCGTTGATAATGAGGAATGTGGAAGAAAACATCGGAATGGGCGACAAAGACAAAAAGAGCAACACCAAAGGGGTGTCTCCCCAGCGGTCCAAAGTCGGTGCGCGGCGCTGGTATGGCGCGGCGCGAGGGCTGGCAATCATTCTCCCATTCGAATTGGTTTTGCTGCCGTTCATGATCATGGTGTCTGCCTATCTTCCGCTTGCCATCGTGATTGGTGCATCGCTTGTTGGCTTGGCGGTTCCCGGCCGGCCACATGTTGGAAAGAGCGCGTGGAGGACTGCTCGAGAGTCGATGGTGTGGATTCTTGCCGCGCTTAATATCGTAGTCGTTGGGGCCTGTTTTTATTTCACTACCGGTTTCTTCGGTATTGCCTTAAACTCGGGTTTCGAGTCGGCTGTCAAGGATGCAGACCGTATAGTTGTGCGTGACGGCGGCGGAAGATGGAGTTCCAACCCGGAGAAGGATCATGTGCTCTTTGAGATAACGAACAAGGCGGAGATTGCGACATTCAACGAAATGTTCAGGTTTTGCGAGCGAGAATTGTTGCAATGCAAATGTAGCGGATATCCTGGCATCGACTGGTGGCGCGACGGACAGCGCATCGCGGTGGCGGGGATTCACCATCGCCGTAAGCTCCGCGTTACCGGCATAAGCGGAGACTTGTGTTTCACCGGCGAATCAGGGTGCCGTGTCCAGGATTGGCTCGAAACGCATTGCGGGCTTACGCAGGGCGACAATTCTCCGCGGTATCGTCGATGCATGATGGCTCGTGCGATAATTGAGAGTGAGGCGCTTGGTCGGGCGAAGACCAACGAAGGCAGGAAGCCGACGCTTGACGAGATTCGCGATGAGTTCAAGAAGAACGGGAAAGAGTTTCCGAAGTGTCCGGCCGGCGGCGAATATTCGCTTACCTTCGGCGAGGATGGAACGCCGATGGTCAAGTGCACGGTTCCTCGCCATGATTGACAATCGGATGCGGCGCGGCGGATTTGCCGCGCTTTGCGTCATGGGGATTTGTGATATAATACGGTGCATGATGAAACTGCGCGCGAGCACATGAGGTCTGGTGCTATGAATGATTTGAAAAAGCCTTTGCCGGTCAAGATCGTCGAGACTCTGGGCTGGATATATGTCATGCTGTCAGTCCTGTTGTTTATACTGGCGATTGTGAATGCGTGTCGAGGTAGCGGCGAGTCGTTGTCCGGCATTCTCTTTGCCGTGCTGTTTGGACTTTGCCTGCTGTCGCTGCCAGTTGGCATGGTTTTCGCGCTGCGGCTCGGTAGGCGCACGTGGTTCCTTGTGCCGAATACGATTGTCATGAGTCTTTGTCTGATTGGCGCAATAGAAGCGCTTTGCAGCTCCGCGACGGCATTGCCATTCGTGCTTTTGGCGTTGCTTTTTGGAATCGGGCCGATGGTCCTTCTCTTTTTGCCGTCGTCAAGTCGGTGGTTCAATGAAATGTCCGGCGATGACTCTCCCAGCCCTTTCGGATGTGCCGGTATAGTTGTAGTAGGAGTGCTCTGGTTGGCTTTCGTCGGACCGTGTTTGTCCGAGATGTACTTTAGTAAGATAGGGATGCAAAATGCTTTGTCCCACGCGATGGCAGGGCGCGGACGAGCATTGTGGGGCTGCATTGTTTTCAACCATTCACGCGAATCTGGAAAAGATTGGGTTGACGCCTCTTCTTGCACGAACTCGACGCAGTTTGTCCAGGCGCTGTGGGCGAAGCTTGGCGAAGACAAAGCCCCATGCCCTTATCCAGACAGTTGGTGCATCGCCGTAAATCCTCCTGACAATGACAAATTCCCTGTAATGGTCACGGCGAACATCGATCCGCGCGAACTGCTGTGTTCTCAGGACAAGGACCAGCCCTTGAAGCTGACATGTCCGAAGGAGTGGGGCGGCACCTGCTTCAAGTTTTGCGAGAAGGCGGGTGTGATTGTCTACAAAGGAGGAGCCTCGCAAATTTTTAGAAATAAGTATGTGCGTCCAAGTTTGATATTCAATGACGGCATACCAAAGCCCGGCCCCGACACCTATTTCCTGACCCCGACCGGCCGCGTGGACATCTGTACCGCGGGTTCAAGAAACTAATGAGCGAAGTTCGGGAGAGTCTGCTTTGCAAAGCGGGCCGGCTGGTCCGTCGTAGGCCAATTTTGTGTGTTGCGTCGACGTTGGTCTTAGCAGTGGTCATTGTGGTCGTGGCTTTTGTAGCTTACGCCGGCTATTTTGTGTATCGGTTGCATGTTTTGCATGGCCAACGTGTCGAGAAGACATTTGTTGCTTTGGAAGGCTACGGGGGTGCGGATGCCTTTTATGAAAAATGCAAGAAGATTGCTTCGCGCTTGCCGTTTGACGAGGGCATGTCATTTACGGGCATGCGATTGCGGCAAGGCGATTCTTCGACAGAAAATGGGAGATCGAATGACGTGGGTTGCATATGGCGGGAGCTGTCGGAATTGGATCCTCAGTATGTGGTGAAGGAATCCGGCAGCAAATGTCTTGTGATTCAGGTGTCGGGCGGGTTCATGCACATGGGGCTTGTTGTCGCGTTAGGCGACGACTATCTCGGCACAGACAAGTTCCCGGCGGTGTGGGATGCGTCTGGCGATTGGAGCTGGAAAAGACTGGGCAAATATGTGTATTGGTACGAGGAGTGACTTTCATTATTGACATGAGGCTGGCTGGGACATTGGTGGGGACATTGGGACATTGGGGACATTGGGGAGACACCCCATTTTCGTTTCGCTTTTCAGCGCCGATTTTGCCCATTGTCGCCGCTTATCGCAATTTCCCCAGGTTTCCCCCTTGCCTTTTCTCGCCCATTATGCGATAATCCTTCCGTTCCTCGGAATTGAACACCGTTGGCGGACGGATACAAGGGGGAACCATGGAGAGTCTGCGGGTTGAAACGCCAGTAGTCCTTGGTCATCGTGCCGAGGGTGTTGATCGGCGGAACCGCAGACACCGCGTCGCGCGAGGGCTGGCTGGCCCGCAGGCCGCCGGAAGGCGGTGCACAACGCGCGCGGACTGGCCCGGCATGGCCCATTCCAGATTGCCGAACGCATGGCCGCGTGGCCGTGCGCATTCGGAAACTGCAATCGGAGGGCCACCAAATGGCAAGAACGGCAAGAGTCAAGAGCGTTGGCGAGGGAACGGCGTACTATCACCTCGTTTCCCGCGCCAGCAACAAACAATTCCTATTTCGGAAATCAGCGGCGAAAGACCGCCTTGCGGAACTCGCTCGGAAGGCGGCCGAGTTCAGCGGGATCAAGCTTGTCGCATTCGCCGTGATGGACAACCATTACCACATACTCTGCAAGGTTACGCGCAGCTGCGACCCGGTTCCGCAGGAAGAGGTTGTCCGGCGTGTGGGCATCCTCAAGGGGACAAAGGCTGCTGAGTTTCTTGCGGAGCACTGGAGGGAGCTTGCGGCTGCGGGTTTTGACGCGACGCTCCAGTCCGAGCTCGGCCGCTACCGCGCACGCATGAACGACATAAGCGAGTTCATGAAGACGATGAAGGAGCTCTACGCGATATGGTACAACCGCGAGTACGACTACAGCGGCAGCATCTGGAGCGGTGTGTTCAAGTCGACGATGGTCGAGGGAGGCCGATACCTTGAGTACTGCCGCCGGTACATCATGATGAACCCCGTGCGTGCCGGGATTGTGTCGCAGGTGAAGGACTATCGCTGGGTTTGTGGCGCAGAACCCGAAGAAACGGAAGGCTTCGCGGGGTGTCTCCCCGAATGGAGCGTGACGGCGAGGGTGGCGCAGGTCGGGGCGGGGAAGATCTTCGGCAGCGAGGCGTTCGTGCGGAAGTGGATAGACGGGCTCGGCGACAAGTTCCCCGCGGCGCGGACGGCGGCGCACGCCGTGGGGCGCATCGGCTTTTCGTCGCATGGCTGGCGGCTGGCGAAGAGGGACGAAAGGGCGGCATAGGCGGAATGCGGAAGAAATGAGACGATGCGCAGGGGAAAAGTGAGGGAAAGGAGCGGAAAGAGAATGAAAATAGGCGCTGCCTGTGGGGTGTCTCCCTTGGGCCACTACACTCGTTGCGCTTCCTTGGCCCGTCGTGGCGGCAAGGCTCGGCGGGCATCGCGAGGCGCGCGCCGGAGTCTACTGCTGCGGCAGCAGGTCTGTCTTTAGGATGGCATTGCTACGCTTTAGATCGAACGCCAGCGTGCGCCCCAAGACTTCGCCTATAGCTTCCTTGGAATTTGTGATATAATACGACGCATGAGGAAAATGCGCGAAAGCTTGTGGAATCGGGCTCGTTGCCTTTTGGGCTTGATTGCTGTCTGCGCCATGCCTTTTTTCATTGTCGGCCTTCTGTTTGCAGATGAACTGTCGTTTTGGAGAATGGCGTTGGCTTATGCGATAGCGGTATGTTCGCGGCAGGGGTTCAAGTTGGCGTTTAATGGACGAAGGAAGGTGTGGCCTATAGTTGCTGCATGTCTGTTGCTGCCCATTGCCATTATCTGTGCGGCATTTGTCGCGTGGCGTCCAGAGCATTGGGCGGTTTGCGGGTGTGGTCAGCCGTTGGATTACATCGTTCCGGCGCAGTTCTATCCTGGCCCCATTGTCTCGGCGGGAATATTGATTATCGCGTCGCTATGGTGCGAGCATGACGCGTTTCGCGGGCTTGGTGCAAAGATTCTTTTCTACGCGGCTTGTATGGTGATGGCTTGGTTTGCGTTGAATTTTGCCGAGCAATGAAAGACACCTTCAGTGACATGCCCAGCGGAACTTAGCAGATGAAAAGAAGAAAGCAGAGATGGTGTTGGCGAATGGACATGGATGTCTTGCGCTGTGTTTTGTTCTTTTCATTCCTTGTCTTGTTGCTTGCGGCGCTGGGATTGTTGGTAAATGGCATAGTGATTGTGGTGAGGATGTGTCTGCGCGGTTCTGCATTGGGCTTTGTACTCTTGGCGGCGGTAATCTTGCCCGTCGCTGGTTTTTTCATTGTGCGACGTATTCTGAGAAATCGGGAGCTCAATTCGCTGTTGTCGCGGGGTGTCGACTTCGGGTTGAAGGCCGAGTCGCTTCAGATGGTTGACGAGATCATCGAGAAGCACGGGAGGCGCTGTCGCCGGACGGTGGCATTAAAGGCGGAGATCGCGCCGATGGTTCGATCAATCACCAGTCGCTACAATTCGATTCGCCTCGGGAAGAAGACGGTTTTTAACAGTCATGATCTGCGAACGGGCGTGTCGGGCGGCTTCAAGGGACGCCCGGCTGACAGTTATTTTGCAATTGCATATGAAGACGAGTCTTGCTATCTTGTCAAATGTTCGCCTTCGGATGAAGCAATATACTACGACGAGTACGAATGGATGCGCGAGCCGATTCCATATGCGAGCGACATCCGCCACTATATAGCTTTGCGCTATCAGGAGCTGATGGGGCCTGACACCCGAAACCGCGCTTGATTCCCTTGTGTCGGTTTTGCTGAACCAACTACGTCTTCGGGTGAGAAGCCTAATAGTCGCGGCGCATTTGCCGCGCACTTGATTTCAGCGTAGCAGTTTCGCTATAATACGCGCACCACCTTGAAATGAGGAATGTGAAAGAAAACATCGGAATTGACGATAAAAAGTGCAACGCCAAAGGGGTGTCTCCCCATTTGATCCAAGAGTCCGCGCCAGAGGCGGACGAATATGATGACTGGGACACATGGGATCAGCGCTTCAAGGCTTTGCTGGGCTGATTTCGCTCGGAACAGCCGGGGACACGATAGGCCCGTTTTTCGCCTGTTCGCCGTAGTTTTGGCGAAGGTGGATGTCTTTCGTGTATTTCGTGGTTAATCCTCCGCGGCGCATTCCCCCAAAAAATTGTGAAACGCCAAGTCGCATTAGTGTGGATTATGCTATAATTATCTCGATATGGGATTCTTCAAGGCATACGACATGCGCGGCACCTTTGGTGTCGACTTCGACCTCGATACAGTCTACAAGGTGGGGCTTGCCCTGCCGAAAGTAGTCAAGGGAAAACGCTGGCTCGTGGGGCGCGACTGCCGCACGACGAGCGACGCAGTTCACGATGCGCTCGTGAAGGGGCTTTCCGAGTCTGGCGCGGGAGTGAGCGACTTGGGGCACTGCACGACGCCGATGGTCTACTACTTCACCGCCGCAGACGGCTTCGACGGCAGCGTGATGATCACCGCCTCGCACAATCCGCCGACGGACAACGGCTTAAAAGTTTCAAAGGCGACAGCGCTCCCCGTCGGCTACGCGAACGGTCTTAACGAAGTTGAGCGACTGGTCGGCGAAATGCAGTCGACGGCCGACGGCCGAAGGCCTTCGGTGAAGGATCTTCCCGATGCACTTTCGCGCTACATCGCCTGGCAAAAAGGCCGTGTCAGCACCGCAGCGCTTTCTGGGCTAAAGTTCGCCGTGGACTGCTCGAACGGAATGTCCTCGCTTTTCGTACGCGAGATGTTCCCGGATGCGGTGCTGCTCAACGACACTCCCGACGGGACCTTCCCCGCCCATTCCCCGAATCCGCTCAAGGCCGAAGCGCGAGAGCAGATTGCCAAGGTTGTGCGCGAGAAGGGGCTTGACTGCGGCGTCATATTCGACGGCGACGCAGACCGCGCGATGTTCGTCGACGAGCGCGGCGAATTCGTCCAGCCTGACTATTTGATTCCAATTGTGGCGAGAGCCACGATGGGAAGTGAAGAGTTAAGAGTTAAGAGTGAAGAGTTGGGGAAGGCCAAGATAATTCATGATGTAAGGACATCGCGCGGCGCGATAGAGACGTTGCGCGAGGACGGCTTCGAGCCGGAGATGGTTCCTGTTGGCCATGCCTTTGCAAAGCCGATCCTTCGCAAGATTGGCGCTCTTTGCGGCGGTGAGCTTGCGGGGCACTACTACTTTTCGGAGTTCTTCGGGTGTGACTCCGGTCTTCTCGCGGCGACGCGCATCCTCGGCGAGATCGCGAAGGCGAAGCAAGCGGGAAAGACTTTCTCAGAGATGATGAAGCCGATAGTCTCGCGCTACGCCAACTCGGGCGAAATCAATTTCAAAGTTGATGATAAAGAAGCGGCCATCGAGCGCGTTCTCGCTGTCGCGAAGTCGCTTGGCGAAGAAACCGGCCGAAGCGAGATAGACGGCTATCGCCTTGAATACCGCGACGGCTGGATTTCCGTTCGCAAGTCCAACACCGAGCCGTATCTCCGCCTTCTCGTCGAATGTCGGACAAGGGAAATGCTCGACAATCGGGTTGGCCGTCTCTCTGACGCAATTGAGGGGAAGTGATGATCGTTGACTTCCACGTCCATTCTACGGCAAGTGACGGCACGTTTGCGCCGCGCGACATCGCGGCGGAAGCTGTGCGCGGCGGATATGCCGCGATTGCGCTCACCGACCACGACAACTGCGACGGGATCGGCGAGTTCCTTGGCGCGGAGCCGGGGCTAAAGAAAGTCGCTGGCGTGGAACTTTCGATAGAGCCAGGGGTTGGGTTTGACAAGTTCCATCTCCTTGCGCTCGGCATTGACCCGGCGAACGAATCGCTCAAGGCGTTCCTCAAGAGCATCCTTGACGGGCGCAACGCGAGGAACGAGCGCATCGTCGGCAACTTCAGGCGCATCGGCATCGAGATGGTCGACGTGCCGAAGGGCACAAGGCCTGTCTACGACTATGCCCATGGCGATGTCCTCGCGCGTCCGCATTTCGCGCGCTGGCTTATTGACAACGGATATGCGGCCGATATAGGAGAGGCGTTCGCAAAGTATCTTCTCCCAGATTCGCCCGCCGAGACGCGGTGCTACGAGGAGCGCTATCATCCGTCGCAGGAAGAGTCGTTTCGCATCGTCCACGCGGCTGGTGGGCTCTGCGTGATGGCGCACCCAAAGTATTGGCGGCGCGAGTGGAAGACGACGGAGCCAGACTATGCTGCGGCTGCGCACGAACTTGCGCGGTTGAAGGAGAAGGGGTTGGACGGGCTTGAGGCGCTCTACCGCGCGAATTCTGTCGAGGAGAATGTCGCCTTCACGCGCATAGCCGATTCCATTGGCCTTCTCAAGAGCGCTGGAAGCGACTTCCACGGAGCCAACAAGCCGACGATTCCGCTTGGCATGCAAGTGTCGGAATCGTTCATCGCCCCGCTGCTTGAGCGGCTTTAGCGGTGATGCATTGGGGAGAGACCCTGTTTGAAGTTGCTAATTTGCACTAAACTTGATAATTTTGTTAAGTTATAATTTTTCTGTTGAGTGTTTGTGCGCATATATGCTAAAATAAGTGCGCACATAAGGAGGAAGAATGAATATAACTTTGGCAGCGCCGCCCAATGTCATCCAGAATGTTCGGTGTTGGGCTGAAGAGCAGGGGACAAGTCTCAACCAGTATATTCGCGATTTGCTGATTGCGAAGGATCGCGAGATTCGTCTTGAGCGCAAGTCCCTTGCTGACGAGTTCTATTCTTTTGCGATGGCGAACTCTATCGAGATGGAGCCTGGATACAAGTATAGCCGCGTTGATGCCGCCGAGCGGTCGTTGGAGTGCGACAAATGAGGTTCTTTGACACGAATGTCCTTGTCTATGCCGCGAGTAGGCAGGATCCGCGCAAAAGGGAAATCGCGCTCGGTTTGCTGCGGCATGCGCTTGAAGTGAACCACGACGGGGTGATTTCGCTTCAGATACTCCAGGAGTTCACCAACGTCATGTTGAAAAGGTCCCTTGCGACGGACGAGCAGATCGAGGGCTACTACTCGTATTACTACCGTCTCGTCAGGAGCGAGGTGACGTCGGACATGCTGCGCGAGGCGATCCACATTCGGCGCCAATACGGAATACAGTATCACGATGCCGTGATGATTGCAGCGGCGAAGAAGCTTGGGTGCCATGAAATTGTCACGGAAGACCTGAACGACGGACAAGTCTACTGCGGCATGGCCGTGGTCAATCCATTCAAATAAAATGGGGCGGTTTTGGTATAATTTCAGGCAAAGGAACGCAACAGTGAAAATGAAGATTGGAGTTGGTCTTGCCGCGCTGTCGGCTCTCGCGGCGGAAGGGAAGGACTTTGACCGCGCCGAGCTGAACGCGATGCTAGACAAGCTCGCCGCCTCGCCGGAACCGAAGGTTCGCCGCGGGCCGCAGGCGACATGCTATAAAATGGCGATGCCGCAACCTGAGCGCTTCGAGTATGTTTGCAAGAAGTGCGGAACGCACACCGTCTATCCTGCGAATACGCGGCAGATGGCCAGCTGGCTTGCACGTTACCGCGACGACGAGGCAAGTCTCAAGGCCATTGGGCTCGACATCTCGCTCGATGAGTCGGTGCTTTGCCAGAAGTGCAAGTCGGCAAAGGATATTGGACTTCCTGAGGAGCTTGGCGTCCCAACTGGCGGAACGATTATCGACAGACCTAAAGAAGAGGCGGCGGCTAAGGAGTTTGGATGGGAAATCGGCGGCAGAGTTGAAATAATCCATTGCTACGACACCTCGGACATTTACTATGTTTGGCCTACGCCCAGAGACTGTTGGATAAGCGCAAAGTATGTGTCGGAGACGGGGGAAATTCTTGGCGACAGCGTGAATGTCCGCATCGCGCCGCGAATCGACGCCAAGGTGGTGTGGCTTGTCAGCAAGTCCGACAAGCCGGTTAGGCGCCTGCCCGCCAAACCGGGCGATCCTGCGGAGTGGGTGCGTATAGAGGCCAGAAAGGAGTGGTTCCAGATAAGCGAAGAGACGACAGGCCGGCATAGTTTCCCCGTGCCCAAGAAGTTGTTGGGGGATTTGTCCTATGGCAGTGGGGCTTCCTCCAATCCTGCCCGCTTCAACAAACTGGCTTGGGTCATCGACGGCAAGCGGACGATTGTCCGCACCTATGACGCAAGGATTTTGAAGGCGTTCCTGACCGGCAAGACGATTTGGAAACGGGAGTTTGACGAGGAGGTTTCTGTCAAGAATGCGCTTCCCCGCCTCAGGGAGCTGCTGGGAGAGCCGAAGAAGTGACGACGATTCTTCCATCTGTCGCCGTTCTGGAGATGACGTACCGCTGCAACCACGCGTGCAGGTTCTGCTCGTGTCCGTGGTTCGCGGGAATGCTGAAGCCCGGGCCGGAGATGGAAGTAGACGAGTGGAAGCGGCTTATCGAGGCGTATGCGTCTGTGGGCGTGACGCAGTTTTCGTTCACCGGTGGCGAGGCGCTCCTGAAGGAAGGGTGCCTTGAGCTGATGGACTTTGCGTCGAAGCGGGCGCAGGCGGGGCTTCTCTCCAACGGACGCGCCATGACGGAAGATGTCCTGCGGTTCTGCGCCGAGCGCGGCATACACGTCATGATGAGCATGCCGGGCCTCACGTCGTTCGCGGCGAACACCGACAGCGACACGTCCGTTGAACACATTCTCTCCATGTTCGGCAGGGCGCACGAGCTTGGCTGCGCGACGACCGTCGGCATCGCCGTCACGAAGCTCAATCTGCCAGAGCTCTACGAGACGATTTCCGCCGCTCTCGTCGCTGGCGCGGATTCACTGCTCCTCAACCGCTTCCTCCCGGGAGGACGCGGCCTTTCGCATCCGGAGCTTATGCTGACGGCGGAGGAGGTGCGCCAGATCGCCGATGTCGCGGAAGAGGTTCTCTCTCGCGCGAAGCGCCACGGGCATTTCGGGACGGAGCTTCCCGACTGCATGATCGACGCTGGGAAATACGAGTATCTCAACGTCACGACCGGCTGTTCGGCGGCGACGGACTTCTTCACCGTCGGGCCGAACGGGATGCTGCGCGTCTGCAACCACAGTCCGGTCGAGCTCGTGAAGTGGGACGAGTGGGAGAAACTCCCGGAATGCGGGGAGTGGATGCACTACGTGCGGCACGACTATCTGCCGAAGATGTGCGACGGTTGCGACAAGGCCGCGAAGTGCCTTGGCGGTTGCCGAGAGGCCGCGCGCGTGTTCAGTGGCTCGCCAACCGCCCCCGACCCGTTGATGGAAGGGTAGGCGGGTCTTCGCCTTGGGCGGCTATTTTTGGTATAATATGGGCCAGTTATGAATACTGTACTCGTTGGCGCCCAGTGGGGCGATGAAGGCAAGGGCAAGGTTATTGACTTCCTGACCGAGGAAGCGGATGTCGTAGTCCGCTTCCAGGGCGGCTCGAACGCGGGCCATACCGTCGTCGTCGGAGACAAGAAATACGTTCTCCACCTCGTGCCCTCGGGCGTTCTGCACGACGGCAAGCACTGCGTAATCGGCAACGGCGTCGTAATGGACCCGTTCGATCTCATAAAGGAACTTGAGCAGGTCGAAAGCTGGGGCTTCGAGCTCAAGGGGCGCTTCCATATCTCCGAGCGCGCGCACATGGTCATGCAGTGGCACCGCGCGATCGACAAGGCCGAGGAGGCCGCGCGTCCCGAAGGTCGCAAGATCGGCACTACCGGGCGTGGCATCGGCCCTGCCTATGCCGCTAAGGTCGGTCGCTACGGTATGCGCGTCGGCGACATCCTGCGGCCCGACTTCCTCGATCTCGTCCGCGTCCAGGTCGAGGACGCGAACCGCGCGCTCGCGGCGCTCGGCGCGCAGCCGCTCGATCCCGAGGAGATGGTGCGCCTCTATTCCCCCATGGTGACGGCGCTAATGCCATACGTCACGGACACCATCCAGTTCCTCCACGAGAACCTCGACGCCAAGAAATCGGTCCTTTTCGAAGGTGCCCAGGCGACGATGCTCGACATCGACTTCGGCACCTATCCCTTCGTCACGTCGTCGAATCCGACGGCTGGCGGCGCATGCACTGGCTCGGGCGTTCCCCCGCGCGCGATAGACCGCGTGATCGGCGTCCTCAAGCTCTACACGACGCGCGTCGGAGAAGGTCCGTTCCCGACCGAGCTTTTCGACGAAGACGGCGAGACGCTGAGGAAGCGTGGCGGCGAATTCGGCGCGACGACGGGTCGCCCGAGGCGCTGCGGATGGTTTGACGCGGTTGTCGCGCGCTATGCCCAGCGTGTAAACGGCGTCGACTTCTGGGCGATGACGAAGCTCGACGTCCTCGACACTTTACCTGTCGTTAAGATCTGCACTGGCTACAAGCGCGACGACGGTTTTGTCTACCAGACGTTCCCCGCTGACCTTGCGGTTCTCAAGCGCTGCACGCCAGTTTACGAGGAACTTCCCGGCTGGCAGTGCGAGACGTCGCATATAACCGACTATTCCGAACTTCCCGAAAACGCGAAGAAGTACGTGAATCGCATCCTCGACCTCGTCGGCGGTAAGCTTGGCGTCCTCTCGGTCGGCCCAGCTCGCGAGACCACTCTGAGGATTAACGTTTAATAGGGGTCAGGAGTCAGGGGACAGGAGTCAGTATGGGATTGCGGCATTTGGCCGTCATCATGGACGGTAACGGCAGGTGGGCCAAAAAGCACCATCTGCCGCGGCTCGCAGGTCACAGAGCCGGTGCCGAGTCTCTTGACCGCACGATGCACTGGTGCAAAGAGGCTGGGATAAGCTACCTGACCGTCTATGCTTTCTCTACCGAGAACTGGAAGCGCTCGAAGGGCGAGGTCGCGGGGCTGATGAAGCTCCTTTCCCACTTCATCAAGGCGAAGGAGAAGGAGCTTATCAAGAACGGCATCGCGTTTCGCGTCATCGGACGGCGCGAGGATCTTTCGCCAAAACTCCAGAAGGAAATCGTCGCGCTGGAGGAGAAGACGAAAGGCGGGGATTTCACGCTTGTCGTCGCGCTTTCCTACGGCGGGCGAGACGAGATCGTCAGGGCAGCAGCCAAGTTTGCGGAGCAGGGTCGTGGAGAGAATCTGGAAGAGGCGTTTGCGAATTGCCTCGATACTGCGGGGATTCCCGATCCGGACTTGATTGTGAGAACATCGGGTGAGCTGCGGCTTTCCAATTTCCTGCTCTGGCAGGCGGCGTATGCCGAGTTCTATTTCACCGACGTCCTCTGGCCGGACTTCGACAAGGCCGAGTTCGACAAGGCGATCGCCAGCTTCTCGAAGCGCGAGCGCCGAATGGGAGGAAGACTTAAATGAATCCAGTTCTTAAGAGAACTCTAACGGGGTTGGCGGTTGGTGCGGTGGTGATTTGTGTCGCACTCTTTGCTCCGCCGATGGCAATAACATCGGTTGCCGTGTGCTTGATTTTGCTGTCGGCAATCGAGTTTGCTTTCTTGATGCGCAAGAAGAAGCCGAGCATATGGAGCTGGGAAGTCTTGGACGCACTGGGGTTCATTTTCGGAGTGGGGCTGATTGTAAACGGACTTTGGGCGCTCGCCAAGATCCCGGCTCTGTATGGCGATGCAATGTGCGGAGGTTTGCGTCTTGGTAATGTGATGCTTCTTTATGTAATTGCCATCGTGAAGTTCTCTGATGTAGGTGGTTTCGCGTTCGGCCTCACTTCCGCCAAGCTGATGAAGGGTGGCAACCACAAGATGTGCCCGACGATTTCGCCGAACAAGAGCTGGGAAGGGCTCTTCGGCTCTGTCTTTGCGTCGTGTTTAGTTTCGTGCTGTTTTATGGGTGCGACTGGTTTTAGCGTCGCCAAGTCACTCGCGTGCGGCGTGACTGCCGCGCTCGTGGGGACGGCGGGCGACCTCGTTGAGTCGAAGTTCAAGCGCTGGGTCGGCGTCAAGGATTCTTCGACGATGAAGATCACGAACGGAATGGGTGGATTCCTCGACATGATCGACTCTCTTCTCTTCGCGCCCGCCGCACTCTATTTCCTCATGGGGCTCAAGTTCTGAAATGACGCGTTCCCGCGAGGCATGGATTCTCTTCCTGGCGACGCGTGTCGTCGGTCTCGCGGTAGATGCCGCAGTAATCGGCTTTGCCTATCTCTGCGCGTTTGCGCTAAGGTTCGACTTCCAGGAGCCGACGTCGCTCGGCGGGTGGGGAACAGTCGCGCGGCTCTACGTGACTGTTTGTGCCGTCCACCTCGCTTCGCTCCTGTTCTTCGGCTGCTATCGCCTCGCGTGGCGCAGGATACGCGGGAGCGAGCTCCCGCAGTATGTTGGCGCGATGATGTTTGCTTGCGGCGTCCTGACGCTGATGCGGTATTTCCTGCCGAATGTTTCGCTTTCGCATATCCGCCCGCCTTATTCCGTGACGGTCATATCGTTTTTCCTCGGCACGATAGGCATTATTGGTGTCCGTGTCCTATGGCGCGTCTATTGGACGAGCCGCGTGAGGGAAGACGAGCTCTTGGAGCGCAATGTAAAGCACTTTGACGGTGCGGCGGCGCGGAAGTTCCTCGCCGACAAGGTCGTTATGGTGACTGGCGCGGGCGGGTCTATTGGCTCGGAGATCGTTCGCCAGGTTGCGGCCGCGGGCGCAAAGAAAATACTTATGGTCGAGCGCGGCGAAAACGCTCTTTACGAAATCGACCGCAGGATACACGACTCGCGGTGCGTTCCTCTCATGTACGACATCAACGACCGCGGCAAGATGGAGTCGCTTTTCGCCGCCGAGAAGCCGGAAGTCGTTCTCCACGCGGCGGCGTACAAGCATGTTCCGATGGTCGAGATGAACCCAGAGGAGGGGTGGCGCAACAACACCGAGGCGACGAAGTTGCTTGCGGAGCTTTCTGCCGCGCACGGCGTCAAGAGGTTTGTCCTTATTTCGACTGACAAGGCGGTGAACCCCGTTTCAGTCATGGGCAAGACGAAGCTCGCCGCCGAGCAGGCGATTATGGCTCTGAACAACTCCCCCACTCCTCCACTCCCCCACGCCCCCACTTCTTTTTGCGCCGTCCGCTTTGGCAATGTCTTCGGCTCGTCGGGTTCGGTCGTGCCGCTTTTTAAGGAGCTTATCGCAAAGCGACTCCCGATTACCGTGACGCATCCCGACATGAAGCGGTACTTTATGACGACTGAGGAGGCGGTGTCGCTCGTCCTTCAGGCGGCGTCGCGCGACGAGAGGGCGATTTATACGCTCGACATGGGCGAGCCGGTGAAGATTCTCGACCTTGCGGAGGGTATGATAGAGCAGGCGGGCTACCGCCCATACGTTGACATCCCGATTGTGTTTACGGGTATTCGCCCCGGCGAGAAGCTTTTCGAGGAATTGGACGTCTCAGAGCGATCTTGCTACAAGACGGATATGGCGAAGATCTACATTACAAAGGGTGTTTGACGCCGAGTTTTGGGGATTTGGAGGGGGAAATGATGCATCCTAAGTTCAAAAACGAATACAATCTGCCGGGGCGCGAGCTTCTGCCGCACCGCGAGCCGTTCCTTTTTCTCGACCGCCTTATTTCGGCCGATGAGACTGGCTGCCTTGGCGAATATACGTTCACTGAGGAGAAAAACGACTTTTTCAAGGGTCATTTCCCGGGTGCGCCGGTCGTTCCCGGCGTAGTCCTCGTCGAGTCGATGTGCCAGTGTGCCGGTGCTGGGATAGTCGCCCAGAACGTCATGGGGGGGATGGATCGCGACAGGAAGAATCGTTTCGTCCTCGCGGCGGTCTCGTCCGCCAGGTTCCGTCGTCCCGTTGTCCCTGGTGACACTTTCACAATTGTGGCCGAGAACATAAAGGCGCGTTCACGCATAAGGACTTTTGCGGTCAAGGGATATGTAGGCGACGAAATTGCCGCGGAATGCGAGATAACCTGCCTTCTCGACACCCGTCCAGTGACGTGTTAACCTTGGCTAAACCCTTCACATTTGGGGCAAGATTTGGTATATTAACCTTCACGTTTTCTGATTTCACAACCAAAGGAACAAAGCAAAATGGCAAAGAAGATCATGGTCGACGGCAACACAGCCGCGGCTCAAATCGCCTTCGCGTGCTCTGAAGTGGCCGCGATTTATCCTATCACCCCGTCCTCGCCCATGGCCGAGACGTGCGATGAGCTCGCCTCCATGTGCAAGACGAATATCTGGGGCTCGATTCCCTCGATCGTCGAGATGGAGTCCGAAGGTGGCGCTGCTGGCGCTGTTCACGGCTCGCTCACGACGGGCTCCTTGACGACGACCTTTACGGCGTCGCAGGGCTTGCTCCTCATGATCCCGAACATGTACAAGATCGCGGGCGAGCTCGCCCCGACCGTGTTCCACGTCTCCGCGCGCTCCCTCGCGTCGAACTCGCTCTGCATTTTCGGTGACCAGGGCGACGTGATGGCCTGCCGTCAGACGGGCTTTGCGATGCTCTGCTCGAACAGCGTCCAGGAATCCCACGACATGGCGATGGTCGCGCATGCCGCGACGCTCGAGTCGAAGGTTCCTTTCCTCCACTTCTTCGACGGCTTCCGCACCTCCCACGAGGTCCAGAAGATCGACGAGATCCCGACCGAAGTCATCCGCGAGATGATCGACGACAAGTTTGTCGAGGATTTCCGCGCCCGCGCGCTCGATCCTGAGCACCCGACGATGCGCGGCACTGCGTCGAACCCCGACGTCACGTTCCAGCTCCGCGAGGTCTGCAACAAGTACTACGACGCGACGCCCGCGATCGTCCAGAAGTACATGGACAAGCTCGCCAAGCTCACCGGCCGCGCGTACAAGCTCTACGACTACGTTGGCGCCAAGGACGCCGAGTATGTCGTCGTCGCGATGGGCTCGGGCTGCGATACGCTCCACGAGACTGTTGACGCGCTCGTCAAGGAAGGCAAGAAGGTCGGCCTTCTCAAGGTGCACCTCTACCGTCCGTTCTCGATGGTCGACTTCGTCAAGGCGCTTCCCGCGACCGTCAAGGTCGTCACGGTCCTCGACCGCGTGAAAGAGCCGGGTGCTATCGGCGATCCGCTTTACCTCGACGTCGCTGCCGCGATCGGCCAGGGACTCCAGGATGGCGTCGTCTCGTTCAAGTATCCGAAGATCCTCGCCGGCCGCTACGGCATCGGTTCGAAGGACTTCACTCCGCAGATGTGCGCGAATGTCTACGCGAACATGGCGAAGGACAAGCCCATGGACAAGTTCTGCGTCGGCATCGTCGACGATGTCACGGGCCGCTACATCCTCGGCGACGACTCCTTCGTCGTTCCGAAGGGTGACCGCAAGGAGTGCATGTTCTGGGGTCTCGGCGCGGACGGCACGGTCGGCGCGAACAAGAACTCCATCAAGATCATCGGCAACTACACCGAGAACTTCGCGCAGGGCTACTTCGAGTACGACTCCAAGAAGTCCGGCGGCGTGACGATTTCGCACCTCCGCTTCGGCAGCGACATGATCCGCTCGCCCTACTTCATCAACTCGGCCGACTTCACGGCGTGCCACTGCTTCCCGTACCTCGAGAAGTACGACATGCTCAAGTCCGCGAAGCCGGGCTCCGTGTTCCTCCTCGCCTCGCCCTACACGGCGGCCGAGATCTGGGACCACATGCCCGACGAGGTCGAGCAGGCGATCATCGACAAGAAGCTCAAGTTCTACGTGATCGACGCGGCGAAGATCGCCCGCGAGAACGGCATGGGCACGCGCACGAACACGGTTCTCCAGACGGCGTTCTTCAAGCTCTCCGGCATCAAGCTCGCCAAGGCCGACGGCACCGAGCTCGACCCGATCCAGGTTCTCAAGGACTACGCCGAGAAGGCATACTCCAAGAAGGGCCAGGAAGTCGTCGAGATGAACTGGAAGTGCATCGAGGCCGCTTCCGCCGCGATCGAGGAAGTCAAGTATCCTTCCGCTCCGGCCGGCAAGGCGAAGATGCCCGCGGCGGTTCCTGCCGACGCTCCTGACTTCGTCAAGCAGGTCTCCGCGAAGATGATCGCTCAGAAGGGCGACACGCTCAAGGTCTCCGAGCTCCCCGTGGACGGCACCTGGCCGACCGCGACGACTCAGTGGGAGAAGCGCAACGTTGCGGCGTTCATCCCGCAGTGGGATCCCGCGGCCTGTATCCAGTGCGGCAACTGCCTTGCGATCTGCTCGCACGCGGCTATCCGCATGAAGGTCTATCCCGCGGCCGAGCTCGCCAACGCGCCTGCGACGTTCAAGTCTGTCGACGCCGGCAAGCTCACCTCGAAGTTCGGCGAGAAGGTGACGATCCAGGTCGCCCCCGAAGACTGCATGGGCTGCGAGCTCTGCGTCGTCCAGTGCCCGATGAAGGCCAAGGGCGCCCTCAAGATGGTCGAGCAGATCCCGCTCCGCAAGACCGAGGCCGAGAACTGGAAGTTCTTCCTCGACCTCCCCGAGGTCGACCCCATGAAGCTCAACACGAAGATGCTCCTCGACAGCCAGCTCAAGAGGCCGCTCTTCGAGTTCTCCGGCGCATGCGCGGGCTGCGGCGAGACGCCCTACGTCAAGCTCCTCACCCAGATCTGCGGCGATCGCCTCCTCATCGCGAACGCGACCGGCTGCTCGTCGATCTACGGCGGCAACCTGCCGACGACCCCGTACTGCCAGCGCGCTGACGGACGTGGTCCGGCGTGGTCGAACTCGCTCTTCGAGGACAACGCCCAGTTTGGTCTCGGCATGCGCGTCTCGGCCGACAAGCTCCACGGCTTCGCCATGGAACTCGTCGACAAGGTCATAGCGCACGAGAAGACGCCGGCCGAGATGAAGGCGCTCTGCGAGAAGATCAAGGCCGTCGACCAGTACGACGAGAAGGGTCTGGGCGTCGAGCAGATGCGCGCGCTCGTCAAGGACCTCAAGAAGGGCTGCGAGGCCGGCAAGGCCAACGGCTGCCCGATCTGCGCGCAGCTCCTCGCGGTTGCTGACAACCTCGTCCGCAAGTCCGTGTGGGTGCTCGGCGGCGACGGATGGGCGTACGACATCGGCTACGGCGGGCTTGACCACGTCCTTGCCTCGGGCAAGAACATCAAGATCCTCGTCATGGACACCGAGGTGTACTCCAACACGGGCGGGCAGGCCTCCAAGGCGACGCCTACCGGCGCGATCGCTAAGTTCGCGGCGTCCGGCAAGGTGCAGGCCAAGAAGAACCTCGGCCTCATGCAGATGCAGTACAAGAACGTCTACGTCGCGTACGTCTCGATGGGCACGAACCCGGCGGCGACGGTGAAGGCGTTCAACGAGGCCGAGAACTACAACGGCCCGGCGATCATCATCGCGTACGCGCACTGCATCGAGCAGGGTCTCCTCACGAAGACGGGTCCTGCGCACCAGAAGGCGGCGGTGGAGTCCGTCCACTTCCCGCTCTGGACGTACAACCCGACCACCGGCAAGGTGAAGCTCGACAGCGCCGACAAGTCCGACACCGTCTCTTTCGCGAAGAACGCCGTCTCGAAGGAACTCGGCGAGAACCGCTTCAAGCAGCTGATCAAGAAGATCGGCGAGGAGAAGGCGATGGCGATGCTGGAGAAGTCCGAGCAGGGCTTCAAGGACAACTACGCGCTCCTGAAGAAGCTCTCCGAGATGTGAGCGCAGCTCATCCTCCGAAGCCGCCGTTAGGCGCGAAGGAGGATTGAACCAAAACGAAGGCGTGGCACTTGTTGCCGCGCCTTCGTTTTATGGTATTCTTCCCGGCTGCAGGATTGCGGCGGGGGTGGGGTTTTGATATAATTTGCACGGCAAAACGAAAGGAACGCATGGAAACGAAGATATTGCAGTTTGGCGAGGGGAACTTCCTCAGGTGCTTCATCGACTGGATGGTCCAGAAGATGAACGACAATGCCGGTTTCGACGGCGCGGTCCAGATAATTCAGCCAATCGGCGACGAGCTCTGTGTTCCAGCGAAGATCCTGAACGACCGCGGCGGAAAGTACCACACTTGTCTTCGTGGCATCATCGGCGGCAAGACCGTCGAGGAGATTGAGGAGATTTCCTGCGTCAAGGGCGTCGACATTCCGGCGAACGTCGAGAAGTACGCGACGATTCCGTCGCTCAGGTTTGTCGTTTCCAACACGACTGAGGCGGGCATTCAGTATGTAAAGGGTGAGAACACCTTCCCGGCGAAGGTCCTGCGGCTCCTGCGGGCCCGGTTTGCCGCGAAGCTGCCCGGCCTCGTCTTCATTCCGTGCGAACTCATCGAGCACAACGGCGACAATCTCAGGAAGTGCGTTCTCCAGCATCTTGCCGATGAGCCGGATGCCGCGCTTGGCGAGTGGATCGAGAAGGAGTGCGTCTTCTGCTCTACGCTCGTCGACCGCATAGTGGCGGGCCGTCCCGATCCCGAGTCAGCCGCGCGCTATGCCGAGCAGCTTGGCGAGAAGGATGATGTTCTCGTCTGCGGCGAGCCGTTCCACTTCTTCGTCGTCGAGACTCCCGTCGGCTTCGATCTTGAAAGCGAATTTCCGCTCAAGGCGGCCGGTGTCAACGTCGTCTACACGCCCGACATGCAGCCCTACCGCACGCGCAAGGTGCGCTTTTTGAACGCGACGCACACGACGATGGTGTACCGCGGGCTCGAGAAGGGCTTCACCGAGGTCGCGCAGTGCATCGCAGACCCCGAGTTCAACAAGTTCGTCCGCCAGGTGATCTTCGACGAGATCTTCCCGACGGTGAACCTCCCTGACGCGGAGAAGAAGGAGTACGCCGAGAGCGTCCTCGAGCGCTTCGCCAATCCCTTCGCCCACCACCAGCTCAAGTCGATCGCGCTCAACACGATCGCGAAGTGGAAGACGCGGTGCCTCCCTGTCGTCTGCGACTACTACAAGCTCTACGGCAAGCTCCCGGCCGCGATGATCGAGGGCTACGAGGCCATTGCCCGCCACTACGACGCATAGTCGGGAAAAACGACAATGAAAACTGCAAAGACATCTGCGGCGGCGAGGTTCTACCTTGCTGCCATATTTTCCGTTTCGGCGCTCTGCTCGTTCTGCGCGGAGGACAAGATCTGGGACGACCGTCCAGGCGACAAATGGGAGAATTCGTGGTATCCTCTCGGCAACGGCCGTCTCGGCTGCATGGTCGACGGCGGCGCGCGGAAGCTCCGCATACAGTTCAACGTCGACTCCCTCTGGACCGGCGACAAAAACCTGACAAAGGACATAGGCGACGACCGGGCGGACGCGAACTACAACACGATGGGCGCGTACCAGAACTTCGGCGAGCTTGAGATCGAGCTCCCAAAGCTTCCCGATGGCGAGATTACTGAATACCGTCGCGAACTCAACCTCTCCACGGCTACATATTCAGACAGGTTCAAGGTCGGAGCCATTGCCATTCGCCGCAGGATATTCGTAAGTGCCCCTGCCGACGCGGTATTCATCGAGACATACATGGACCCAGGCGACAAGCCAGGAGCCATCGAACAGAGTATCTCAATCAATGGTGCGCATGGAGAACCGAAGGAGACGTCTTCGCTGAACGGTAATCCCGTGCAGTTGTCGGGGCGGCTTGCAAATGGTCTCGAGTATGCTGCTCGTGCTGAGTTCATGGCGCTCGGTTCCAAGCTCCAATCGGTCGTCGTGCTTAGGGCGGCAACGGGAAAAACGCTCTTTTCTTCGGTAAAGCGGGAGTGGTTCGACAAGATTCTCGCCCGCCATGTTGCGGACTACAGGAAATACTATGACCGCATGACGCTTGACCTCGGGAAGGGCGACATGACCGTTCCGACACGTGAGCGGCTCGCGCGTGTAAAGAAAGGCGGCAAGGATCCCGCGCTTATCGCGCTTATGTTCAACTTCGGGCGCTACCTTCTCATTTCCGGCTCGCGTCCGGGCACGCTCCCCGCGAACCTGCAGGGAATATGGAACAACTCAAACAAGCCTGCCTGGCACTGCGACTACCACACGAACATCAACATCCAGATGAACTACTGGGGCGCGGATTCGGCGAACCTCTCCGACTGCTTCACGCCGCTTTCCGACTGGATGATGAAATCTCTCCCAGTCGCTGAGGCGGGCACTCGCGCGGCCTTCCCGAACTCGAAGGGCTACGCCTACCGCACGAGCGCGAACGCCGTTGGCGGCGGCGGCTGGCGCTGGAACTTCGCGGGCGCGCCGTGGCTCGCGGCGCAGTGCTACGACCACTGGCTATTCACTCGCGACATGAAGTACCTAAGGGAAGTCTGCTGGCCTCTTATGAAGGGCGCGGCGGAGTTCATGATCTCGACGCAGCTCAAGGAGCGTCCCGACGGCACGATCGTCGTGAAGGACGGCTGGAGCCCCGAGCATGGCCCTCGCGAGGACGGCGTTGCGCACGACCAGCAAATCATGCGCGAGCTTTTCCGTTCGATTATCGCCGCGGCGAAGGAACTTAAGATCGACGACGCGTTCGTGAAGGAGGTCGCGCGCATAGAGCCAAAGCTCCTGAAGGACAAGATCGGCAGCTGGGGCCAGCTCCAGGAATGGGAGACCGACCGCGACAAGAAGGGCGACCAGCATCGCCACACGAGCCACCTCTACGCCGTGTATCCCGGTTCTACGATTTCGCCCAAGGCGACGCCCGAGCTCGCCGAGGCGGCGAAGGTCGCGCTTGCGGGCCGTACCTTGACGGGCGATTCGCGCCGTAGCTGGACCTGGCCGTGGCGTGCCGCTCTCTGGGCGCGCCTCGGTGAGGGCGACAAGGCGGGCGAGATGCTAGATTCCCTGCTCCGCTACAACACCCTCGACAACATGTTCGCGACGCACCCGCCGTTCCAGATCGACGGCAACCTCGGAATGGTCGCTGCCGTGTGCGAAATGCTTATGGAGAGGGCCATTCCCTCCTCCTGGCCCCACGGCTCCGCTAAGGGCCTCCGGACCCGCGAAGGCAAGGTTATAGACGTAAATTGGTAGAAGCGCAAATTTTGCGTAAAATTCGCACTTGAAAGCTGAGACACATTTTCGGTATAATATACGCTCATTTTGCAAAGAAAGGGAAAGACTGAAAAATGGCTAAGCGCGACATTCCGCTCGATCACGTGAGGAACTTCGGCATCATGGCGCACATTGACGGTGGCAAGACCACTACGTCGGAGCGCATCCTCTACTATTCCGGCAAGAACTACAAGATCGGCGAGGTGCATGACGGCGCCGCGACGATGGACTTCATGGTCCAGGAGCAGGAGCGCGGCATCACGATCCAGTCCGCCGCTACGTGCGTTCAGTGGGGCGACTACCGCCTCTCGCTGATCGACACTCCCGGACACGTGGACTTCACGGCCGAAGTCGAACGTTCGCTTCGCGTCCTCGACGGCGCTGTCGCGCTCTACTGCGCGGTCGGCGGCGTGCAGCCCCAGTCCGAGCAGGTGTGGCGCCAGTCCGAGAAGTACAAGGTGCCGAAGATTGCGTTCGTCAACAAGATGGACCGCGTCGGCGCGAACTTCTACAGCGTCATGGAGCAGATGAAGAACCAGCTCGGCGCGAACCCGGTTCCGGTCGTCATCCCGATCGGCGCGGCGGAGTCGTTCGAGGGTGTCATCGACCTCATCAAGATGAAGGCGCTCTACTTCGACATGAAGAGCCTCGGCAAGACGGTCCTCGAGAAGGACATCCCCGAGGAGTACGTCGAGAAGGCGAAGGAGTGGCGCCAGAAGATGCTCGAGTCGGCGGCCGAGCAGGACGACGCGCTCATGGAGAAGTTCTTCGCGGGCGAGGAGCTCACGAACGAGGAGATCGAGATGGGCCTCCGCAAGGGCTGCCTCTCTCGCGCCATCACCCCCGCGTTCTGCGGCACGGCGTTCAAGGACAAGGGCATCCAGCCGCTCCTCGACGGCGTGTGCAAGTATCTTCCCTCCCCGCTCGACACGGGCGCTGCGGTTTCGCAGGACAACCCCGACGAGAAGCGCGAGGTCAGCGACGACGAGCCTTTCTGCGGTCTTGCGTTCAAGATCATGAACGACCCCCGCTCCGGCGGCAAGATCACGTTCGTGCGCGTTTACTCGGGCACGATGAAGCTCGGCGCCGAGATGCTCGACTCCACGATCAACAAGGAGCAGCGCATTTCCCGCCTCTTCCGCATGCACGCCGCCAAGCAGGAGCCTCTTGACGAAGCCCACGCCGGCGACATCGTCGCGTGCGTCGGCCTCGCCGAGACGCGCACGGGCGACACGCTCTGCGACCCCGAGCATCCGATCACGCTCGAGTCGATCGACTTCCCCGCGCCCGTCATCTCGGTCGCCGTCAAGCCAAAGAGCCGCGGCGACAACGAGAAGCTCGGCGTCGCGCTACACGCGCTCGCGATGGAAGACCCGACCTTCGTCGTCAGCTTCGACCAGGAGACTTCCGAGACGATCATCGCCGGCATGGGCGAGCTCTACCTCGAGGTCATCGTCGACCGTCTGAAACGCGAATTCAACGTCGAGTGCGACGTTGGCGCTCCTCAGGTTGCGTACCGCGAGACGATCACCGTTCCCGTCGACAACGAGTACAAGCACGTCAAGCAGTCCGGTGGTCGCGGCCAGTACGCGCACGTCTGCCTCAAGCTCGCCCCGCAGGAGCCCGGCAAGGGCTTCGAGTTCGTCAACGAAGTCAAGGGCGGCGTGATTCCGACGGAGTACATCCCGGCGGTCGAGAAGGGCGTCAAGAAGGCGCTCGAGTCCGGCCCGCTCGCTGGCTTCCCGGTCGTGGACGTCAAGGCGACGGTCTACTTCGGTTCTTACCACGAAGTCGACTCGAACGAATTCGCGTTCATCACCTGCGCGATGCAGTGCTTCAAGCAGGCGTTCATGAAGGCGAAGCCTCAGCTTCTCGAGCCGATGATGGACGTCGAGGTTGTCGTTCCCGAGCAGTACATGGGCGCGGCGAACGGCTCGATCAACCAGCGTCGTGGCCGCATCGAGGGCATGGAGGACCGCACGGGAGTCAAGCTCCTCAAGGCGACGGTTCCGCTCGGCGAAATGTTCGGCTACTCGAACGCGATCCGTACGGTCACCCAGGGCCGCGGCTCGTTCACGATGATCTTCAAGCAGTATGAGCCTGTCCCGAAGAACATCGCTTCCGAGGTCGTCGAGAAGCGCATCAAGGAAGGCAAGGTCCGTCCGATGGCCGACTAACGGCCTTCCCCACGGATGAAAAACCGGCCGCGGCACATCTGCCGCGGTCGATTTTTTTATCCGCAAGGCGGTGGCGCGTCCGCGGAGGGGAGAGTTTCGGCTTAAGGTGGGAAATCGCCGCACCGCCCGATGGCTCGCGGGGCTCGCGTTTTGTAGCGAGCCAAGCCGAGCGAAGCGAGTGCCGAGCCGTGCCTCGGCGTCTATCACTGGTTGCGTGCGCAAGTCACTCTTACGCCTGCGACCTTCCGCCTGCCTCACCCGCGACCATCGGCTCGGCTTGGCGATAGCCTTGTGGCAGAAAAACACATGCCGCCGAAACACCCCCTCCGCTCCCGCGCAATTTGCCGGGCCGAAAGGCTGAGGAGCGTCGAACCGATGGTCTAAGCGTAGCGCAGGCCTCGCTATCGGGCGGCGCGACGATAGCCATAAAACACACTGTGCTGTCAACGAGAACAAGGTGGCGAAATTGGGTTGTCAGAAAAGGTGGGTGGGTGTTCCTAACTGGGTATAAGCGCAAGAATGGGCTTGCGCACAATAGAAAGGCGCATCGAAAATAGCGCTGTGGGGTCAAGCTCTGGCCCCATTTTTTTTGGTATAATATTGGCCAATGGAGACAAAACTGACAATAGACACGTCGCGCGTCGATCCCGAGGGCGAGGAGCTCGAGGGCGAAGTCGACTGCGTTGACCTCGACGAGCCGTTCGTGAAGCCGTTCGGCGGCGTCCGCTATGTCCTCCATGCCCAGGTCTTTGGCTCGGAACTTCTCGTGAGGGGCCGTCTTGAGCAGGACTTCGACCTCGTGTGCAGCCGTTGCGGCAAGGATTTCGATGACACGATCAAGGTCGAGGACTTCACGGCGTCCTTTGAAATCAACGAGGATTCGCCAGAGGTCGATTTGACGGAAGAGCTAAGAGAGAGTATAATACTCACCCTACCGACATACCCGGTCTGCGACGAGACCTGCCCGGGAGTCGAACAGACGGTCGAAATGCCGTCAGACGATCGGTGGAACGTGCTCGACAGTTTGAACAAGCAAGGAGAAAGAGAAAATGGCAAGTCCTAAGAATCGTGTGTCCAAGCGCCGTAAACGTGAGCGTGTAGCTTCCCTCGAGAAGCCCATCCTCGCCCAGATCGGCACCTGCCCCGAGTGCGGCGCGGCCGTCCGTTCCCACCGCGCATGCCCCAAGTGCGGCACCTACAAGGGCCGCAAGGTCGCCGCTGCGGCGAAGTAAGACTCTTCCGGGAGATTTCCGCATATGACGCGGATTGCTCTTGATGCAATGGGTGGCGACCACGCCCCCGGCGAGATAGTCGTCGGTGCGGTTGAGGCCGCCGTCGGGATCCCTGGCGTCAAGGTCCTGCTCGTCGGGCAGCTCGCGCCGATACAGGCCGAGCTCGACAAGCTCCCCAAGGACCTCAAGAAGTCGGCGCAGCTCGCGATCGAGCATGGTACGCTCGAGATCGTCCATGCGCCTGATGTCGCGGAGATGGATGAATCGCCGGTCGACGCCGTCCGCAAGAAAAAGGACTGCTCGATCAACGTCGCGATGCGCCTCGTAAAGGAAGGCCGCGCCGACGCTTTCGTGTCGGCCGGCAACTCCGGCGCAGTTGCGACGAGCGCAATCTTGACTCTCGGGCGAATCCCGGGCGTCAAGCGTCCTGCAATCGCGACCGTGATGCCCAACAGGACGCCCAAGCGTCCGCTTCTCGTCCTCGACGCTGGCGCGAACATGGACTGCCACCCCGAGTGGCTCGTCCAGTTCGCGATCATGGGCAACGCCTACTCGAAGGCCGTCTTGAGACGCACTACTCCTGCCGTCGGCCTTATCTCGATCGGCACCGAGGACTGCAAGGGCAACGAGATGACGAAGCAGACCTTCCCGCTCCTCAAGGGAGTGAAGGACCTCAACTTCGTCGGCAATATCGAAGGCAAGGACCTCTATAAGGGCCAGATCGACGTCGCGGTCTGCGACGGCTTCGTCGGCAACGTCGTCCTCAAGACGACCGAGTCGATTGCGAAGGCCATCGGCTACTGGCTCAAGCGCGAGTGCTTCCGCGGGCCTTGGCGCGTTCTTGGCGCGCTTCTCCTCAAGGGAGCGTTCCGCGCGCTCAAGAAGCAGCTCGACCCCGAGATATACGGCGGTGCGCCTCTTCTTGGCGTTCCTGGCGCCGTCATCATCGGGCACGGCAGCTCTTCGCACAAGGCAATTTACTACGCCGTAAAGGCCGGCGTCGCTGCGGCGACCAACGACGTGTCTGGGCTAATCGAGAAAGCGATCGCCACGCACGCCGAAGATCAGAAGCAGCAGTAATGAGCGAATACAATTTCTCAGCCATCGAGAAGAAGTGGCAGCGCCACTGGCTCGAAAACAAGACCTTTAAGACCGACTCTTCCGCCGAGGGCGAGAAATTCTACTGCCTCGACATGTTCCCGTATCCGTCTGGTGCGGGGCTCCATGTCGGCCATCCCGAGGGATATACTGCGACCGACATCCTCTGCCGCTACAAGAGGATGAGGGGCTTCAACGTCCTTCACCCGATGGGCTGGGACGCGTTCGGCCTTCCTGCCGAGCAGTACGCCGTCGAGACTGGCACCCACCCCGCCATCACGACGAAGAAGAACGTCGACCGCTTCCGCGAGCAGATTCGCTCGCTCGGCTTCAGCTACGACTGGGACCGCGAGGTCAACACGACCGATCCCAAGTACTACCGCTGGACGCAGTGGATCTTCGAGCAGCTCTACAAGAAGGGCCTCGCCTACGTTGCAGAGGTGCCGGTCAACTGGTGCCCTGCGCTTGGCACGGTGCTCGCCAACGAGGAAGTGATCGACGGCAGGTCCGAGCGCGGCAACCACCCCGTCATCAGGAAGCCCATGCGCCAGTGGATGCTCAAGATCACCGAGTACGCCGAGCGTCTTCTCAAGGACCTCGATACGCTCGACTGGCCCGAGGGCATCAAGGAAATGCAGCGCAACTGGATTGGCAAGTCCACGGGAGCGCTGGTGGATTTTGGTGTCCTGACAGGCGGCGCTTGCGCCGACGAAAAGATAACCGTCTACACCACTCGCTGCGATACGCTTTTTGGCGCGACGTACATGGTGCTTTCGCCTGAGCACGCGCTTGTCGCCAAGTGGCTCGAAAATGGCACAATCAAGAACGCCGACGCCGTCAAGGAGTACCAGAAGAAGGCCGCCTCTAAGAGCGACCTCGAGCGCACCGAGCTCAACAAGGAGAAGACTGGTGTTCGTCTCGAGGGCGTCGCCGGCGTCAACCCGGTGAACGGCGACGCGCTCCCGATCTTCATCTCCGACTACGTCCTCGCGAGCTACGGTACCGGCGCGATCATGGCTGTTCCCGCGCACGACGAGCGCGACTTTGATTTTGCAAAGGTGTTCAACCTCCCGATCTACCAGGTCGTGGCGAATGGAACGGACGGGCGCTCTGGCGCGCCCGCACCCCAGCCCAAGGATGGAAGGGTCCCTTACACCGGCAGCGAGGCGTTTACCGACATCGCGACTGGCGTGATGGTGAACTCGGGCTTCCTGAACGGGCTCTCCGTCGAGGACGCGCGCCCCGCGATGATCAAGTGGCTTGAGGAAAAGGGTGTCGGCAAGGCGAAGACGCAGTACAAGCTGCGCGACTGGCTCTTCTCGCGCCAGCGCTACTGGGGCGAGCCGTTCCCTGTAATCCACTGGGAGGACGGCACGCAGTCTCTCGTCGACGAGAACGACTTGCCGCTCACGCTCCCCGAGCTGGCCGACTACAAGCCGACCGGCACCGGCGAGCCTCCGCTTGCAAAGGCGACCGAGTGGGTGAACGTCGTCGACCCGAAGACCGGCAAGAAGGGCGTCCGCGAGACGAACACGATGCCGCAGTGGGCTGGGTCCTGCTGGTACTATCTCCGCTACATCGACCCGACGAACGACAAGTGCTTCGCAGATCCCGAGCTTCTCAAGAAGTGGCTTCCCGTCGATCTTTATGTTGGCGGCGCGGAACACGCGGTTCTCCATCTTCTCTATGCGCGCTTCTGGCACAAGGTCCTCTTCGACCTCGGGTTCGTTCCCACGCCCGAGCCGTTCCAGCGTCTCGTCAACCAGGGAATGATCCTTGGCATGGCTTACAAGACGAAGCGCGGCGTCCTCGTTCCGATGGACAAGATCGAATGGCGCGACGGCAAGCCCTGGGGCGCAGAGGAAGGCGGCGAGATGGAAGAGCTCACCGAGTTCCCCGCGAAGATGTCGAAGTCTTTGAAGAACGTCGTCAATCCCGATGACGTGATCCGCGACTACGGTGCTGACTCACTTCGCCTCTACGAAATGTTCATGGGGCCCCTGCAGGCCGTGAAGCCGTGGTCTACCAAGGGCGTCGAGGGCGTGTATCGCTTCCTCAAGCGCGCCAACCGTCTCGTCACCGAGACGCCTGTCGTCGACCGCGCGATGACCAAGGCCGAGGCGAAGAGCCTCGCCGCGATGGTCAAGAAGGTCGGCGAAGACCTCGAGACGATGAATTTCAACACCGGCATCTCCGCGATGATGGTGTTCGTGAACGAGGCGGAGGACTTTGCCAAGGCGGGCGGCTTGCCCAAGGAATATCTTGAGAAGTTCGTTCTCTGCCTCTCGCCGTTTGCACCGCATCTTGGCGAAGAGCTTTGGCAGTTCCTCGGTCACGACAAGTCGCTCGCGTACGAGCCGTGGCCCAAGTTCGACCCCGCGGCGCTCGTAGAGGACGAGATCGAGATTCCCGTCCAGGTCATGGGCAAGCTCCGCGGGCGCGTCATGGTTCCCGTCGCGGCGACTCCCGCCGAGATGGAAGCCGCGGCAAAGGCGAACGCCGACGTCGCCAAGTTCCTCGAGGGCAAGACGATCGTCAAGGTCGTCGCCGTTCCGAAGCGCATGGTCAACTTCGTTGTCCGCTGACGGCCTTTCCCGATGAAGGCACTTGCGACACTTTTTGCCCTTGCCGCGGCGTCTGCGTTCGCCGCGCCCGAGGTCGACATTGTGCTCAGGCCCTTCGTCCCGCGCTCTGCGCCGACGAACGAGGTGGTGCTGGACGGCGTGCTTTACCGCGACGGGAGAGGCCGCATCGGAGCGGACACCCTCCTGCGGTACGATATGCTCGTCGGCGCAAGCAGGGTTGCTTTCCGTCCGTGCGCAAAGAAGGGAGATGCAAAGTGAAGATAAAGTTCCTGAAGGTAAAGGGCACATGGCGCGAGGTCGCCGACGCTGCCAGGACGACGATCCGCCGCGAAGAGGGCGAGGGCGAACCGAGCTCCAAGTGGAAAAAGCGCATCTTGCTCGCGGAGCATTCGCCAGTCCGCAAGCTCTGCTTCAACTGGAAGTGGGTGGACCTGCCTTACTGGGTGTCGGTCCATTTCGTGCGCCATAAATTCGGCATAGAGCACTTTGTCTCGACGCAGCGTACCGACAGGACCGGCGTCCAGCGCGACGCGAACCGCCAGGACGCGCCCGTCATGCACGAGTGCTTCGCGAACGCCCAGGCCGTGATGTTCATTTCGCGCCGCCGCCTCTGCGGGCAGGCGAGCGCTGAAACGCGCGCGGCGTGGAAGGCCGTCGTCGACGAAATCGCTAAAAAGGAGCCAGAAGTTGCGGCTTGCTGCGTGCCGGAATGCGTCTATCGCGGGTTCTGCCCCGAGTTCAAGCCGTGCGGCTACTGCGGCACCCCCGCGTGGAAAAAAGCAGTAGACGCCTACCGCGAAGTGAAATAATTTGATATAATACGCGCTTCCAACGGAGAAAAGATAGAGATGAACAACGAACTTTTGAAGAAGGCCCACGAGAAGATTCCTTCTGTCCCTGTGCTTGTGAACCTGATTTCCAAGCGCGAGCGCGAGCTCATCAACGGCGCGAAGCCGCTTGTGAAGCCCCAGTCGCTCGACGAGGACAAGTGCGACATCGCGCTCCGCGAGGTTGCAGAGGGCAAGCTTATCGCGGAAATCGACTTCGACGCCATCGCCAAGGCGGAAGACGCCAAGACGAAGTGGAATCTGAAGCACATCAACGTGAATTCGCTCTACTCGGACTAAGTGGCCGACAAGAAGTTCAATCCGGTCTTCGCCGAGAACAGAAAGGCGAGGCATGACTATACCGTGCTCGAGACAATCGAGTGCGGTATAGTGCTTACGGGAACGGAGGTAAAAAGCGTCCGACACGGCGAGGTGTCGCTCTCGGGGAGCTACGGCGCTGTTCTCAAGGGCGAGCTTTGGCTCGTCGGCGCAGACATCGCGGCCTACAAGTTCGGCAACCGATTCAACCACGAGCCGAAGTCGATGCGCAAGCTCCTCGTCCACGCGAAGGAGGTGCGCGACCTCCAGCTCAAGACCGAGGCGAAGGGGCTTACGCTCATACCGCTCAGGGTTTTCCTCAAGAACGGACGCGTAAAAGTCGACCTCGGCGTGTGCCGCGGAAAGCAGCTCCACGACAAGCGCGACGCACTCAAGAAAAAGGCCCTCAGGCGTGACCTTGAAAGGGGCGACTGATTTTTGGTATAATACATAAAAGTTTTCGCAAAAAAGAAGGAAAGAGAGATCAAAAAATGGCGATGATGAAGGGATTTTCGAACGCATTCCGCATCCCGGAGCTTCGGAAGAAAATCTTGATTACGCTCGGCCTCGTGTTCGTGTGCCGTCTTGTTTCGCAGATTCCGACGCCTGGCGTCGACTGGCAGGCGCTTCAGCGCATTATCACCGACTTCAAGAGCTCGTCCGCCGGCGGCGGCATGCTTGACTGGTTCGAGGTGTTCACCGGCGGTGCGCTCGGGCAGTGCGCCATCGGCTTCCTCTCGATCTGGCCCTACATCTCTGCGCAGATCGTCATCCAGCTCCTCGGCTCGGTCATTCCCGCTCTCGAGAAGCTGAAGAAGGAAGGCGAGTCTGGCCGCCAGCAGCTCGCTCAGATTACGCGCTATCTCACGATTGTCCTCTGCGTCGTCCAGTCCTGGGGCATCGCGACCGTCCTCAGCCACCCGGCCATGCTCGGCCCGGCGTTCGCGGGCACCGAGATCGTCGCAAATCCCGGCATCGGCTTCCACCTGATGACGGTGATTGGCATGACTACCGCGTCGCTCTTCGTCATGTGGCTCGCCGACCAGATCACGACCTTCGGCATCGGCAACGGCGCGTCACTGATCATCATGATCAACATCACGTCGCGTCTCCCGCAGGCGCTCATCGGCGCGTGGGAGCGCTACATCGGCCTCGGCGGCGTCAAGGCCTCGGCTCCGATCGCCGAGCTTCCGATCCTCATCCTGTTCTTCCTCATCGTCGTCATGGGCACCGTGATGCTCACGCAAGGCGTCAGGAAGGTGACGATCCACTCCACCCGCCGTTCGGTGGGCGGCGGCAACACGTACGGCATGCAGCAGACGTTCATGCCGCTGCGCGTCAACTATACGGGCGTCATGCCGATCATCTTCGCGCAGCCGCTCATCCAGATCCCGGCCGCGGTTCTCGTCAAGATGACCGACGCGACCTCGGGCGGCATCTCCGGCAGTCTCAACCGCTTCGGCCAGGCGCTCGCCGACCCCGGCTCCGCGCTCCACGTCGTGATTTACGCCGCGCTCATCATGTTCTTCGCGTTCTTCTGGGTAGCGACCCAGTTCAACGCAATCGACATCTCCGAGAACCTCAAGAAGGACGGCAGCTACGTCCCTGGCATCCGCCCGGGTCGTGCGACTGCCGAGTACCTTGACGACATGATGACGAAGATCACGCTCATCGGCGGCACGGGGCTTCTCATCGTGGCTCTCATCCCGATGCTCCTCATGGGCTGGATGCGCCTCCCGTGGGTGATCGCGTCGTTCTTCGGCGGCACGTCGCTCCTCATTATCGTGGGCGTCGCGCTCGATACGCTCCGCATCATGGAGTCGCATCTCCTCGTCCGCAAGTACGAGGGCTTCCTCTCGCACGGTTCGCTCCGCGGCCGCGGCGGGATGTAAGTCGCATTTCCCGCGCCCGTCGGCATGCGGGTTCGGTTGATTCAGTTCTGCGGCCGCGCGAATGGGCTTTGACCCGACGCGCGGCCGTTCTGCTCTTCTCTTTGCCTATATGCGCATTGTTTTGGTATAATATACGATCACTAGCAACGAAAGGACTTTAACAATGGCGGTGACGGAAACGACGACCCAATCGTGGGGATCTAGGCTCGGTGACTCGATCAAGGGCGTGATAGCAGGTGTTGTGCTTTTCCTCCTTGGCTTCCCGGTACTCTTCTGGAACGAAGGCAACTCTGTCAAGACGGCAAAGGCGCTTGACGAAGGCGAGGGCGCGTGCATCCCCGTCGAGTCGATAGAGAAGGTCGACTCCGAGATGGAAGGCCAGCTTGTCCACATGACCGGCCTCGCCACGACACAGGACGTCCTTTCCGACGATCAGTTCGGCGTTTCCACGACGGCAATCGCGCTGAAGCGCACGACCGAGATGCTCCAGTGGGTCGAGCACTCCAAGACCGAGGAGAAGAAGAACCTCGGCGGCAGCGTCACCAAGACCACGACCTACACCTACACCCAGGAGTGGCTCGAGAGCGCGGTCGATTCGAGCGGCTTTAAGGAACAGGGCCACGACAACCCCGGTTTCATCGAATTCCCCTCCGAGGAGAAGCGCGCGGCGAATGTGACGTTTGGCGCGTTCCGCCTGAACGAGCGCCAGATCTCCCGCATCGGCGCCGAGCAGGCGTATGCGTTCCCGACCGACTTCGTGTGCAAGGTCGAGCGCGTCCAGCGCCAGGGTGCGACAATCTACGTTCCCAACAAGGCCACGCGCGACAACGCGCTCAACAACCGTGACGTCGCCTCGCAGGCGCGGATCGGCGATATGCGCGTGAAGTTCACCGTCGTGCTGCCGCACAACATCTCGCTCGTCGCGAAGCAGAGGGGCGACACGTTCGTTAGCTATATCGCGAAGACGAAGAAGAAAGTCGATCTTCTCTGCGACGGCGCGAAGGACGCCGCCGAGATGTTCGAGGACGCGCGCGACGCGAACGCGATGCTGACATGGCTCGTCCGCCTCGGCGGTTTCCTCCTCATGTTCTTCGGCCTTTCGATGATCCTGAAGCCGCTCTCCGTTCTCGCGGACGTGCTCCCGATCCTCGGCAACGTCGTCGAGATGGGCGCCGGGCTTGTCGCGGGCATTGTTGCGCTCGTCTGCTCGCTCGTCACGATCGCTATAGCGTGGATCTTCTACCGTCCTGTCCTTGCGATCTTCCTGCTCGTCCTCGCGGCAGGCGGAATCTTTCTCCTCTGGAAGAAGCGCCAGGCGAAGAAGGCGGCCGCCGCCCCCGCGGAGCCTGCCGCGCCTTCCGCGGCGTTCTGATGGACCTTTTACCAAACACATACCACTCATCAAAAGGAAAATCGACATGAAGAAACTCACGGCATTCGCGCTTGCGGCGCTTGCGTCCGCGGCTGTCTTCGCTGAAGGCGGGAACCTCCGCTATTCGATCATGGTCAACAAGTTCGAGAACAAGGCCAACTGGCGCGGCCAGTGGGAGCTTGGCGACGCCTGGGGTACGATCCTCACCGACCAGCTCGTCCAGAGCGGCAAGTTCATCGTGCTCGGCGAGGCCGATATGCGCGGCGCAGCCATGCAGGAGCAGGACCTCGCGGCTTCGGGCCGCACGGCTGGCGGCAAGAAGGCCCCCAAGATGGGCCGTATGACCCCGGCGCAGCTGCTCGTGAAGGGCGCGATTACGCACGTCCAGGAGACGAAGGGTGGCGGTGGCGGCATCTCGCTCGGCAAGGGTCTCTTGAGCGGCATCTCGCTCGGTGCGAGCGGCGGTTCGGCCGAGATCAACATCACGATCTACCTCGTTGACTCCGCGACCGCGCAGGTCAAGGCGTCGAAGTCCGTCATCGGCAAGAGCGGCAAGCGCGGCATTGGCATCGGCTACCACGGCAGCAAGCTCGGCGGCCTCACCGGCAACCTCGCCGGCTTCGAGAAGGACAACATGGGCCAGGCCTGCACCGACGCCGTCGCGCAGGCAGTTGAGTTCCTTGTCGCCCAGCTCGACTCGATTCCGTGGGAGGGCTCGGTCTCGCTCGTCAAGTCGGACAAGCTCGTCGTCAACCGCGGTACTCGCGAAGGCGTCGAGGTCGGCATGAAGTTCGACGTCGGCAAGGTCGAGGAAATCGTCGACGAGGACACTGGAGAGGTTCTCGACAGCGAACTCACGAAGATCGGCACTGTGACCGTCACCGAGGTCAAGGAGAAGATCTGCTACACGACCGCGCTCGAAGGCGCCGAGAAGGGCATGGGCGTGCAGCCCGCCAAGTGATGTGTGCGTCATCGCGCCAGTTTATGGTATAATTTCCGGTCAAGTTTTCACAACAAAGGAGACAAAAATGGTCTACTCGACTGAAGTTGAGCATCAGTGCCCGCTCATGAAGGGGTGCAACCACGGTCCCGCGCCGATTCCCGAAGAGGGGAAGTGGGTGCAGGCAAAGCAGATAAAGGACATCAGCGGCTACACGCACGGCGTGGGCTGGTGTGCGCCTCAGCAGGGAGCGTGCAAGCTCTCGCTGAACGTCAAGAACGGCGTGATCGAGGAAGCCCTCGTCGAGACGATCGGCTGCTCGGGCATGACCCACTCCGCCGCCATGGCCTCGGAGATTCTCGTCGGCAAGACGATTCTCGAGGCGCTTAACACGGACCTCGTCTGCGACGCGATCAACACCGCGATGCGCGAGCTCTTCCTTCAGATCGTCTACGGCCGCACGCAGAGCGCGTTCTCCGAGGGCGGTCTCGTGATCGGCGCCGGCCTTGAGGACCTCGGCAAGGGTCTTCGCTCGATGGTCGGCACGATGTACGCGACGAAGGCAAAGGGCCCCCGCTACCTCGAGATGACCGAGGGCTACTGCACGCGCATGGCGCTCAACAAGGACGGCGAGGTTATCGGCTACGAGTTCGTCAGCCTCGGCAAGATGACCGACTTCATCAAGAAGGGACTCTCCCCGAACGAGGCGTGGGAGAAGGCGAAGGGCCACTACGGCCAGTTCGAGGGCGCTGCGAAGTACATCGACCCCCGCAAGGAATAAGCGAAAGGAGATTCCGAAATGGCTACCAAGAAGACTGCAAAGAAGGCCTCCGCCGAGAAGCTTTTCGAGGGATACGAGCGTCGCGAAGCCAAGATCCTCGCCGCGCTGAAGCTCTACGGCATCAAGTCGATACTCGAGTGCCGCGACATCTGCAAGAAGGCCGGCATCGACCCCTACAAGATCGTCGAGGAAACCCAGCCGATCTGCTTTGAGAACGCCAAGTGGGCCTACACCGTCGGCGCTGCGATGGCGATCAAGAAGGGCTGCGTCAAGGCCAAGGACGCCGCCGCCGAAATCGGCGTCGATCTCCAGGCGTTCTGCATCCCCGGCTCCGTCGCGGAGAACCGCCAGGTCGGCCGCGGACACGGCAACCTGGGCGCGATGCTCCTTGACGACGCGACCGAGTGCTTCGCGTTCCTCGCGGGCCACGAGTCGTTCGCCGCTGCCGAGGGCGCGATCAAGATCGCCCTCAACGCGAACAAGGTCCGCAAGACGAACCTCCGCGTCATCCTGAACGGCCTCGGCAAGGACGCCGCGTACATTATCAGCCGCATCAACGGCTTCACGTACGTCAAGACGGCGTTCAACAACAAGACCGAGAAGGTCAAGGTCGTCTCGAAGAAGGCGTTCTCGAAGGGCCCGCGCGCTGCGGTCAACTGCTACGGCGCGGACAACGTCCCCGAAGGCGTCGCGATCATGAAGCTCGAGAACGTGGGTGTCTCTATCACGGGCAACTCCACGAACCCGACCCGCTTCCAGCACCCTGTCGCCGGCACCTACAAGAAGTGGTGCATCGAGAACGGCAAGAAGTACTTCTCCGTCGCTTCTGGCGGCGGCACCGGCCGTACGCTCCACCCCGACAACATGGCCGCCGGTCCTTCCAGCTACGGCATGACCGACACCATGGGCCGCATGCACTCCGACGCGCAGTTCGCGGGCTCGAGCTCGGTTCCTGCGCACGTCGAGATGATGGGCCTCATCGGCATGGGCAACAACCCGATGGTCGGCGCGACGGTTGCCGTCGCAGTCGCCGTCGAGGAGAGCTTCAAGAAGTAATCTTCCCAAAAGCAGGAAAGGGAGCGCGGAACGGTTATCCGCGCTCCCTTTTTGTTTGCACAATGCCAATCCTGCCATCCTTTGAGACGTTTGTTTCTGGAGAGCTACGGGCGCCGCTCGATTTTATGGTATAATAACCAATAATAACAAGCGAAGTAGAAGTAAAGAAGGATTTTGCGCGACAAGCTGGAGGAATTCGCATGAAGAAGGTCATAGTAACTGGTTCCAGCCGTGGCATCGGGCGGGCTACGGCGCTGGGGCTTGCGCGAGCCGGATACGATCCCGTCCTGCATTGTGTCAGCAGGATTGACGCGGCGGAGGAAGTGTCTAAGGCCGTGAAGGAGCTCGGCTGCACGGGCGAGATTTTGCGGTTCGACGTGTCGAACAGGGACGAGTCGAAGGCGGCGCTCGACGCGTGGGTCGCGGCGAACGGCGCTCCGTACGGTGTCGTCCTCAACGCCGGCATTGTGGACGACAACGCGTTCCCCGCGCTCGAGGACGAGCAGTGGGACCGCGTCGTGCGGACGGACCTCGACGGGTTCTACAATGTCTTGAAGCCACTTGTCCTTCCTATGGTCCAGGCCAGGGCGGGAGGGCGCATCGTCGTGCTGTCGTCCGTGTCCGGCGTCGCCGGGAACCGCGGGCAGACGAACTACGCCGCGGCCAAGGCCGGCGTGATCGGCGCCGCCAAGTCACTGGCCGTCGAACTTGCGCGGCGCAACATCACCGTCAACTGCATCGCGCCAGGCATGATCGAGACCGACATGACGAGCGCCATGTCTGCCGAGGAAGCCGTTAAATCCGTTCCCATGGGGCGCTTTGGCAAGCCGGACGAAGTTGCCGCCGCAGTTCTTTTCCTGATGTCGGACGGGGCCTCGTACATAACGCGGCAGGTGATACAGGTCAACGGAGGCATGTGCTGATGCGAAGGGGCGTCGGCCTACGGTTCCTGCACGTGGAGCGTCGTGGTGAAGCGACGCATTGCCCCATTTGCGACAAATTATGGTATAATGTCTCACAGACAACATTTTGGAGCAAATCATGACAATTCGCGGATTGCTTGAGAAGAACGTCGCCGAGAGGCCTGGTCGCAATGCGCTCGTATGGAGCGAGAACAAGACGTGGATGCGTCGCACCTGGCGGGAGTACTTTGCCCGCGTGCGCGACGTCGCCGAGGGGTACGGAACGCGCTTCGACCTGAAGCCGCGCGAGGAGAACGTGGCGATCATCCTCGGCAACTCCCCCACCTGGCTCGAGGCATATCTCGCCCAGTCCGGCGCAGGCGTCTCGGTCGTTCCGCTCGACCCCAAGCTCCACGACGCCGAAGTCGAGTACATTCTCGCGGACTCCGAGGCCGTCGTGGTGACGACCGACGTCCACCACCTCAAGATGATGATGGCCCTCGCGCCAAAGCTTCCGAAGCTCAGGGGCATTGTCTGCGTTGACGGCATCATCAACGAGGGGCAGAACATCGGCAAGGTCAAGGTCGTCGGGTTCGAGAAGCTCCGCATCTCGGGCGGTGGCGCGTGGTATGACGCGCACGTTGCCCGCGAGGATGACGTCGCCTCGATCATCTACACTTCCGGCACGACTGGCAAGCCCAAGGGCGCGATGCTCACGCACAGGAATTTCATAAGCGACATAGACGGGGCGTTCAAGACTTTCCACGCGGATGTCGGCGAGAACGACAGCTTCTTTACCGTGCTCCCGCTCTTTCACGCCTTCAGCTTCACGGCGAACTTCCTCGGGCCGCTCTTCGTCGGTTGCGAGATGCAGTTCGTGGAGTCGATCCGCACCGTTGCGCGCGACATGAAGCTCCTCAAGCCCTCCGTCCTCTGCGCTGTGCCGCTCCTTTGCGAGAAGCTCTACGACAAGATACAGGAGGGCCTCGATTCCTCGAAGATTGCGCGTACGCTCCTTGCGATAGGCATCAGGGGACCTGTGATGCACATGGTCCTCCAGAAGCTTGGCGGCAGGCTCCGCTACATGATCACCGGTGGTGCGCCGTGCCCCAAGCACGTCCTCGAGTGCTTTAGGAAGCTTCATGTCAATTTTGTCGAGGGCTACGGCCTCACCGAGTGTTCGCCCGTCGTTTCCGTCACGAGCGCCGACTGCTGCAAGGTCGGCACGATCGGCAAGCCGTGTGCGGGGGTCGAAGTTCGTCTCGCCGAAATGAACGAGGCCGGCGTCGGCGAACTACAGGTGAAGGGCCCGATCGTCATGAAGGGCTACTTCCACAACGAAAAGGCGACGCAGGAGGCGTTCGACGGCGAGTGGTTCGCGACTGGCGACCTCGCTTCCATCGACGAGGACGGGCTCATCACGATCCGCGGCAGGAAGAAGGCGCTTATCGTCAACCGCGAGGGCAAGAACATCTACCCAGAAGAGGTCGAGAACATCATCGGCAAGGACCCTGCGATCCAGGACGTCGTTGTCGTCGGCTATACGATGGGCGGCGATCCCGGCGAGAAGGTGGGCGCAATCGTCTATCCGAACGAGGAGTGGTTCAAGGAGCAGAACGGCGGCGCGCTTCCAGATTGGGCCGAGGTCGAGAAGGCCGCGATCAAGCGTACGCAGGAGCGTAGCGCCGAGCTCGCCGACTACAAGCGCGTCCGCAAGGTTGTCGTGTGGAAGGAACCCCTTGAGCGCACCTCTATCGGCAAGGTCCGCCGCGTCGCCTACAAGGGCAATCTGGACGAGTAGTGACTAGTGGCTAGTGACTAGTGGCTAGAGATTGGTGTGAATAGATACTTAATTTGGCTTGAGTGGCCCGAGAGGTGCTTTCGGGCGAACGACGGGGACCTGAAGCTTTTCAGGTCTCTCGTTCCGAAGGGGAGTCGCGTCGTGCGTGTCAAAAGCGAGTGCGCGTTCCTGAAGGCGCTCCCGTCTGCGACGCATGCGGTCGTATGGCACTTCAAGAAGGAGTGGTTTGCGAGCGCGCCGAAACTCAAGGTCCTTGCGACGCCGGCTGCCGGCCGCGAACTCGTCGCGTGGCGTGACGCGCCGAAGGGCGTTAAGGTCCATTTCGGCTCATTCCACGGTCCAATCATCTCCGAAACGGTCCTCGGCTTCCTTCTCGCGTGGACTCGCGGGTTCTTCTGGAAGGGCCCTATGTGGCCGCGCGAGGAGCTTGCAGAGCATTGTGGCGACCTCGAGGGCACGACGGCCTTGATTGCCGGCTTTGGGCGCATCGGCCGCGCAATCGCCGAGCGTCTCGAGCCGTTCGGCGTCGAGTGCTTTGGAATCACTCGGCACGGGGTTTTCACGCTGGCGGACTTTCATAAGGGACGCCCAACAGCCAAAAAAATCCCCATCCCGCTGCTCCGCCGTGCCGACTGGTTTATCCTCGCGCTACCATCCGACACCGGAACCGACGACTTTCTCGACGCGCGGCTTATCCGCCGCCTGCCGAAGAAGTGCGTCGTCGTCAACGTCGGCCGCGGAAACGCAGTGGACGAGGATGCGCTCCTTGCGGCAATCAAGGAAGGACGGCTCGCCGGCGCCTATCTCGATGTCTTCAAGCACGAACCGACGGCCCTCAATCCTAGGATCGGTCCGCGGGGTAAGGGACTTGCCGCGGCGAAACGCGTGCCGTGGAACCTCATCCGCATGCCGCATGCCTGCGCCTTCTCGTCGCGGTACATGAAAGAGTGTTTCCGGGAACTCGCTAGGGAGGGCGTTCTCAGGTGAAGGGCGTTTTCGAGGTTTCGAGCGTCGAGGAGACGTGGTCGCTTGCGAAAGAGCTCGCCAAGGAACTTAAGCCAGGCGACATCGTATGCCTTGAAGGCGACCTTGGCGCTGGCAAGACGACTTTCACGCAGGGGCTCGCTGCCGCGCTTGGGGTGCCAGGGCGCGTGACCTCGCCCACTTTCTGCATCGTTCAGGAACACCAGTCGCCCGAAGTCTTGCTTGTCCACATGGACCTTTACCGGCTCCATGGCGAGGAGGATGTGGAGGCAATCGGCTGGGAGGATTATCTCGCAAGGGGAGCCATTTTTGCCATAGAGTGGCCAGAGCGCGCTGGATCGCTGATTCCCCAGGCGGCCAGGCATGTCGGCTTCCACCATATGGGGGAAGAAAGGCGTAGAATCTCCATTGACACGGAGGGTAAATTTGCGGTATAATATACAATACATGGTTAAACTATGCAAACGAATCGCCGTCTTGGCGTGTTTCGTCTGTGTGCTTATGTGCGCAGGCGGATGCGAGACTATTGCCAAAATGCTTTCGTCCGACGACCAGCCAGGGTCGGCGGTCGGCCCTGTTTATTTTGAGCCTCGCGTACGTCCTGGCATCGCCCTTGTTGTAGTTGTCGGCTCTGGTGCGACCCCGCCTGTCAACATGCAGGTCCTTGTCGACCAGAACGGCGATATCACGCTTCCGCATCTCCTGCAGTCGCCTGTCGCGTGCGACGGGTTGACGCTCGATGCCCTCAAGCAGAAGCTTGTCAAGCTCTACTCCGAATTCTACAAGCAGCCGCAGGTCACGGTTACCTTTGCGCCGTACGACGGCAAGGGCGTGAGCCCGTGGGGAACCGTCACGGTCCTTGGCGAGGTTGCGATGCCTGGTCCCGTCAACATGCCTTCTACGATGGACCTCACGGTTACGAAGGTTCTCCAGGCCGCTGGCGGTCTGAGGCCGTTCGCAAACAAGTCCAAGATCCGCGTGAGCCGCTGCGACAAGGACGGCAAGAAGTCGACTTACATCATAGACCTAATCGAAATTGGCGAGAAGGGCAGGATCGAGAAGGACATCGTCCTCCGCGCCGGCGACGTGGTCTGGGTGCCTGAGACATGGTATTGATTTCCACAACAATGGGGAGTAAACAAATGAAGAAACTACTGATGGTGGTCACGATGGCGATGGCGTCTGTGCTGTTCGCTCAAGACAAGACGATGTCGTCAGCTGACGCTCGTGGCAAGATCGGCGACATAATCTCGGATCCTGCGTCCATGACTTCAGTGATGAAGCAGCTGGCCGCGGCCGACCAGGCGTCGTTCCTCGCCGATGTCAACGCGGCGATCTCGAAGATGCCCGGCTCCCCCGAGGAGAAGACCTCGAAGTTTGTTGCCGTGAACTCTGCGGCCCTCAAGGGCGCCCAGAAGGGCAACCTCACCACGCTCGTCGCCGAGGTGTTCGCCACGGTTCCTCCGGAGTCGCTCACTGCCATCAACGAGCAGTTCGCGGCCGGCATGTTCAACCGTGCGGCTGATCCCTCCAAGACCTACACCGACGAGGAGTACAAGAAGACGTCGCTCGCGCTGCTCGACAAGGTCCAGGAGCGCAACGCGACCGCCGACAACGCTGGCGTGCGCAACACGTTCGCGATCCTGATGCTCCTCCGCGCGTCCAACGGCAGCCCCGCCGATCTCCGCGACACGCTCGTCAACGACCTCAAGAACGAGGAGACGAGGAACCTTGCGCAGAACGAGTGGATCTCCCCCGCACTCGGCCAGGGTCAGGAGAAGACCTATGATCCGATGCTCGGCGCCGCCGATGCCGGCAACCAGCCCAATCTCAACATGGTTCTCGTGGTTCCGCTCAAGTCCGCCGGCGACGCGCTTGCCGCAGACCTCGCGAGCGAGTGCAGCCTTTCGGACACCTCCTCTTCGATCACTGCTCTCATCGCCCCTGTGTTCGGTGACCAGAACACCCTGGACCTCGCCGACGGCGTCGATCCCCTGGCGAGCGGCGGTCTTTCGAGGATTCCCCGTACGATGGATCCCAGCGCCAAGTACAATCCCGCCAACAAGCGCGGCTCGACCATCGTCGAGACGCCCTATGAGCCGGGTCCGTATGATGGCCAGGACTACTAATGATAGTTTGAGAACTGGAGGTAAAAATAATGAACGTTAAGTTTTCAGCTCTTGCCACGGCGATGGTCGTGTCCGCATCGGTTCTGACCGCGTCTGCTGACGTTGTCGACAGGCCCAGTGGCTTCAAGATTGGCGAGCGCATGACGCTCCGCCCGTACGTTGCGCTTTCGTACACCTACGACTCCAACGTCGATTCGGCCAAGCATGCCAAGGATGGCTCCACCTGGGTCGTCAACCCTGGCCTCGGCGCTGAGTACAAGGGCGACAACTGGGAGATCGCTGGCCGTGCGTGGTACAGGTATCATGCCTACAACCGCTACAGCAACCAGCTCAACGAGTCCAGCTTCGGCGAGAACCTCACGTTCAAGTGGGCTGACTCCCTCCCGAACGAGAAGGGCTGGAGCGTCCTCCTTTCGGAGAGCTTCACCCAGATCGCCCAGGACGACGACATGACCGAGCACAGCGGCAGGGGCATTGGCCGCGACCGCAAGACGTTCCAGGCGGCTGCCATCGTTGAGCGTCGCATCAACGAGCATCTCCATGCTGCTCTCGATGCCTCCTACTACATGCTCGACTATGACAACGACGTCAAGGAGTACGCGCCGCTCTATGGCTGGAAGCGTGCGCTCGTTGGTGGCGAGATTGGCTACGCCGCCTCGAGGTGGACGGACTTCCTCCTCGCCGCCAACTACGGCTGGTACTGGCAGGACAATGTCCCGAGCAATGTCCGCTACTCTGACGAGTCCCGCGGTTGGACCGTCATGGCCGGCTTCGGAACGCGTGCGACTGAGAAGATCGAGTACCGCATCTTGACCGGCTGGAGCCGCTTCGAGTATGCTGATGGCGATGCCGACGACATCGACGGCTGGACCTATCAGGTCTCGGGCAAGTGGAAGATCGCGGACAACTGGAACATGATGCTCCTCGCCGCGAGCTACTACCAGCCCTCCGAGCGCGAGATATGCAGCGCGATCCGCGTCGACTCCATCAGCTGGGGTGTTGCCCACTCGATGATCCGCGGCAAGCTCAACGCCACGTTCGACCTCAACTACCGTCGTGAGACGCACGAGTACTCCTACACGCGCGGCTACAACTACGACGACGACATCATCACCGCTCGTCTCGGCCTGAACTACACGCTCAACCGCTTCCTCCAGATCTACGGCAGGCTCGAGTATCAGACCGACATGTGCGACGGCGGCGATGTCCGCGGGCACAACTACGACTACGACCGCTTCCGCGGCACGGTCGGTATGCGTCTGACGTACTGAAGTGCAGAAGGCCATATCCAAGTACGGCCTGGCGGCGCACCTTGCCTTGCTGGCGGTTGCGCCGCTGTTCCTTTTCCCGTTTTGCGACGACGTATGGACGGCGCGGGCCGTCATTTGGCTCTCGATCCTTTCGTTCGCATGGACGATCCTCGAACCGTCGCGTCGCGTGGACGAGACGCTGCATGACGCCCGCTTCCGCGTAGCGTCTTCCATCGTCCTCGATCCGCTTTTCTGGTTCTCGATCGTGCTCGTCGTTGTTGCGGGCATCAGGTGGCTCAATGGCGGCATTGGAATGTCGTATGACGCCGAGAAGGCTGTCTGGAGTCTCTCCGACGCGACGTTCTCTTTCCTGCCCGGCTGCGTGGACGGCAGCGGCTATCTGCCGTTCGCTTCCGTAGTGGGCGTGGCGGTCCTCATGCAGGCGGGGCGCCATGCGCTGGGGAAGTCCGCGCGCGTGTGCTTCCTTTTCGTCGCCGCCTTTCTCGCCGGCGTAGCGGCGGTTGTTGCGGCTCTCGCGTGCGTCTTTGAAAATCCCGTGGCCCTGCGCTATGCGGCCTGCTCGACCGTTGACGCGACGTATCCCGGAACGGCGTTTGGGCTTTGCTTCATGGGCTCGATGGTCGCCATCGCCGGCTCGTTCGAGCGCAAGTGGAACCGCGCGATGCCGTTGCTCGCCATCGCTGTCGGCGGTTCCGCCATAGGTCTGTATCTCTTCTCGCCCGACATCGTGATTCTTGCCTACGCCGCCTGCGCGATAGTCGTGATGGGTTGCGCTCTTGCATACGCCCATCGTCGCATGGGCGGTCTCGTCGTGCCGAAGTGCCTCGCGTTCCTGCTTGTGGCGTCGGTTCTTCCAATCCTTTTCGTGATGGGCGTCGTGCCCGAGGCAATCAAGGCGCAGAAGCTCGCGATATTCTTCGGCGAAGAGGGCTCGCAGATCTTTCCCGAGGGCGTTCTTGCACTCCGTTCGGCCCTCTCTGAGGTTGCCGAGAAGGTCTGGAAGGACAACCCCTGGCTCGGCACCGGGCTCGGCACGTTCGGGTTTGACATCCGCTTCAACGCCAAGGAGGCCGACTGGGCCGTGTTCGCCTCCAACCAGGCCGGCGCGCTCAACGGGTGGATGCAGATGCTCGCCGAGCGCGGGATTACCGGAGTCGCGTTTTTCATCGCCCCGCTGCTCTTTCTCCTGTGGACGTATGTGTTCCGCGCGTTCCATGCTGTAGCGGACATCTTTTCCAAGTCGCGCCACAGCTTCGGCGCGCTTATCTTCCATCCCGCCTGCGCGCTTGGACCGATTGCGCTCCTGGCCGTCGCGGCGTGCGGGTTCTACGACCATTCCTTCTGGCGTTCCGAGACGATGATGCTGACGGTGGCCATGCTTGCGATGGCCGGCAGCGCCTTCCCGGCACCTAAAAAGACTGACAACGACTCTTTGACGGAGAAATAAGACATGGCGGACAAACCCCTTTATTACGGAAGCGCGAAGGCTGCGGGGCCGATGTACTACGGCGGCAAGAGCCCGATGTACTACGGTGGCGGACAGGCCCCGATGTATTACGGCGGCGGCCCCAAGTATGGCGGGGCCTATGGCGCATACGGTTCCTATGGTTCCTACGGCGGCTATGGCGGCGAGGCCGAAGATGGCTCGATCGTCGGCACCGTCACGATGAGCCGCATGCTCAGGGTCGTCTCGCAGCGCTGGCTCTCGGTGTTCGTGTTCCTCCTCGTCGGCTTGATCGTCTCGTTCGCGGTCTACCGCATCTCGCCGACGATCTACGAGGCGAAGAGCGAGTTTACCGTCGACATGAGGCGCGTCACGCGCGGCACCTCGAGCGCCCTCGACGAGTCGATGCCGGACTTCGGCGCGAACTACGCGGAAATCTTCAACACGCGAATCTCCGACTGGCGTTCCGAGAAGATCGTGCTGATGATCCAGCAGCAGTACAGGACGAGCAACCCCGCCTCGACCGTCTCCGACGACGACATCGTGGCGACGCTCGTTGACTCGAAGCTCGAGCTCCAGCGCAACTCGCGAATCATCACCATCGCCGTCCGCTCCAAGTCCGCCCAGCTCGCCGCGGCTCTCGCGAACGCGTATGCCGAGTCGATCGAGGCGTACACCGACGAGGAGAACAAGGTCCGCTGCGACAAGGCCGTCAGCCAGACGCACGAGAATGTCGAGAAGAAGCGCCGCGACGTCGACAAGATCACCAAGCAGCTCCTCGACTTCCGCACGACCCACAAGGTCGACAACCTGCGCTCCTCGCGCGACACGATCTCCCAGGGGCTTTCCAAGACGACGACCGACATCCTCGCCCTCGAGACACAGGAGACCCAGCTGATCGAATGGGAGAAGCTCCTCACCGAGGTGCAGAAGGATCCCGAGACGTTCGGCTCGCTGGCTTCCGGCGTTCCGCGCGCCGAGGAAATCGCCAAGGAGTACCGCGCCTTCCAGGATGCGTCGGGCGCCTACCAGAACCTTCTCGTCTCCTACACCGAGAACCATCCCGAGGTCGTCGCGAAGAAGAAGGAACTCGACTTCGCCCGCCAGAGGTTCCTCGACGCGACCTCGCGCGCTCTCCTGACCGGCCGTTCAACGCTGCAGGTCGTCCGCAACCAGCTCGCGATCCTCAAGCAGAAGCAGGCCGACCTCAGGAACGACCTCGCTTCCGTCGAGCAGCAGATCGTCTTCGCTGAGTCCGGCCTTGGTAAGCTCGAGGCGGAATACGGCGTTGCCCACCGTCTTCTCGAGAGTCTTATCCTCGAGGAGAACAAGATGCGCATCCAGTCCGAGGCGAACAACGAAATCGTCCGCGTGGCGCGCCAGGCGACGGTGCCTACAAAGCCCGTCCTTCCCAATCCGATAATCATCTTCGGCATTGGCGTCGTGCTCTCGCTCGGTCTCGGGTTCCTGTTCGTGCTCGTCATCGACAACCTCGAGGACACGGTCGTTAACCTCAACGACATCGAGGGTCGTCTCGCCCTCAAGGTGCTGGCCGTCTTCCCTCACGTCCGCCGCAAGCGCCGCGAGCAGGTCGCGCGCATCCTCATCGAGGACAAGTACTCCCAGTTCTCCGAAGCCGTCGCGGGTCTTAGGAACCTCCTCGACTCGCCGCGCTACGAGGCCTTTACGCACTGCCTCCTCGTCATCTCGACCCAGCCGGGCGAGGGCAAGACGATTACGTCGACTTCGATCGCGATCTCCCATGCGCAGACGGGCAAGAAGGTCTTGCACGTCGACTTCGACTTGAGGCGTCCTCGTCTCGTCAAGGTCTGGGATCTCGAACTGACCCAGGAGAGGAGCTTCTCGCACGTCCTGCAGGCCGCGAACGGCGGCGAAAAGCCGGACTTCGCGAAGCTTGTGAACAAGTCTGCGGTTCCCGGGCTCGACGTCATCTGCTCGCTTCCGCCCGAGGGCGTCTCGCCCGCGACGATATTCGGTTCCGCCGCGGTGACCGACTTCTTCGAGTGGGCTCGCGCCAACTACGACCGCATCGTGGTCGACGCGCCGCCGTACGGCATCGTTGGCGACGTCGTCTCGCTTGCGGCGCATGTTGATTCCGTCATCATCATGTGCTGCCCCGACCGCACGCACTTCAGGCCCATCCAGTACTGCTCCAGGAGCCTTACCGAGGCCGGCGCGAACATTCTCGGCGTCGTCGTAAACGACGTCGAGGTCTCGAACGTATCCGTGTTCGACCCGTCGTCCCATCGCCACTATGGCTACGGCGGCTACGGCTACGGGTACGGCTATGGCTACGGCTACAAGCCGAAGAACGGCTCGGAGGGCGCAAAGGCCAAGGGCGCCGACGGGCAGCCGGTGCAGGACGGCAAGGGCGATCCCGAAAAGGACTCGAGGCGCAAACTCGTACATGAGGAGCTTGCCGATGAGGAATAGTCGCCGCTGCATCGTCACGGGAGGGTGTGGCTTCATCGGCTCCGCCCTCGTTCGCCATCTCTGCCGCGAAGGGCGCGACGTTCTCGTCATAGACAAGCTCACTTATGCTGGCAACGTCGAGTCGCTGAAGGAAGTCGAGGGGAAGTACAAGCTTCTCGTCGAGGACATCTGCGACCAGGCGGCGATGGATCGCGCGTTCGAGGAGTTCAAGCCCGACACGATCTTCCACCTCGCAGCCGAGTCGCACGTAGACCGCTCGATCGACGGCCCTGGCGAATTCGTCCGCACGAACATCGTCGGGACGGCGACGCTTCTCCAGGCGGCGCTCAAGTGGTGGCGCACGAATCCGAATTTCGTCTTCCAGCACATCTCGACCGACGAAGTCTACGGCACTCTCGGCGACGACGGTTTCTTCACCGAGAAGACTCCCTATTCGCCCCATTCGCCCTATTCCGCGTCGAAGGCGTCGAGCGACCATCTCGTCCGCGCGTGGCACGACACTTACGGGATGCCCGTCCTGATCACGAACTGCTCGAACAACTACGGGCCTTATCACTTCCCCGAGAAGCTCATTCCGCTTATCATACTGAACTGCCTCGACGGGAAGCCGCTCCCCGTGTACGGGAAGGGCGCGAACGTGCGCGACTGGCTCTATGTCGACGACCACGTCAAGGCGCTTTGCCTCGTGAACGCGAAGGGCGTCCCCGGCGAGACCTACAACGTCGGCGGCCACAACGAGCGCACGAACCTCGAGGTCGTGAAGACCGTCTGCGCGATTCTCGACGAGTTGCGTCCATTGTCCCAGACGTCCCATTCGTCCCAGCTGTCCCATTATTCTGACCTTATCACCTACGTTGCTGACCGTCCTGGGCACGACCTCCGCTATGCGATCGACCCGGCGAAGCTGATGAACGAGCTTGGCTGGAAGCCCGAGGAGAACTTCGAGACCGGCATCCGCAAGACGGTGCAGTGGTATCTCGACAACGAGTGGTGGTGGAAGCCCATCCACGAGAAGAAGTACGCCGGGCAGCGGTTGGGGAAGGGGTAGAGTTCAAAGTTCAGAGTTTAAAGTTTGAGGTTTAAAGTTTAACGCATAAAGGAGGAAACATGAACCAGGCAGAGAAAGAGCGCCTTGCGCGCGTCGGCAAGACCTTCAACGCGAAGAAGTACATCAAGGAAGAGATCGAGGCGATCAAGAAGCAGGTCGGCGACAAGAAGGTCCTGCTTGCGCTCTCCGGCGGCGTTGACTCGTCCGTCTGCGCGGCACTCCTTTACAAGGCCATCGGCAAGCAGCTCGTCTGCGTTTTCGTAGACCATGGCTGCATGCGCCTCAACGAAGGCAAGATGATCAAGAAGGTCTTCAAGGGCCAGTTCGGCGTGAACCTCATCGCGCTTGACTGCGAGAAGCGCTTCCTCGAGAAGGCCAAGGGCGAGACGGATCCCGAGAAGAAGCGCAAGATCATCGGCGGCGAGTTCATCAAGGTCTTCGCCGACACGGCGCGCGATCTCCAGAAGAAGTACGGCAACATCGAGTTCCTCGGCCAGGGCACGATCTATCCCGACATCATCGAGTCGGGCGTCGGCGGTCACAAGGCGGTGAAGGCCCATCACAACGTCGGTGGCCTTCCCAAGGATATTCTCTTCAAGGGCCTCGTCGAGCCCGTCAAGTACCTTTACAAGGACGAAGTCCGCAAGGTCGGCAAGCTCCTCGGTCTTCCCGACGAGATGGTCATGCGCCAGCCGTTCCCCGGCCCCGGTCTCGCGGTCCGCTGCATCGGCGAACTCACGAAGGAGAAGCTCGACATCCTCCGCCAGGCGGACTTCATCTTCCGCGACGAGATGCACAAGGCAGGCTTTGACAAGAAGGCCCAGCAGTTCTTCGCGATCAACACGAACGTCAAGTCCGTCGGCGTCAAGAACGGCGCGCGTACGTTCGGCTACGTGATCGCAATCCGCGCGATCTCGACGCAGCAGTTCGTCAAGGCCGGCATCGTCGAGCTCCCGTTCAAGTTTGTGACCAAGGTCGCAGAGAAGATCGCCACCAAGGTCAAGGGCGCGAACCGCGTCGTCTGGGACATCACCCCGAAGCCCCCTGCCACGATCGAGTGGGAATAAGGGGTCAGTAGTTAGGGGTCAGGAGTCAGTAGTCAGGAGTCAGGGGGCAGTGAAGAGGGTGTTTATTGATGGAAGCGCCGGGACGACCGGACTCAGGATTCGCGAGCGGCTTTCGTCGCGCGCGGATCTTGAACTAGTCGTGCTTCCCGACGAAGTTCGTAAGGACGTCTCTGCAAGGCGTGACGCGCTGAATTCCTGCGATGTCGCCTTTCTCTGCCTCCCCGATGCGGCGGCGATAGAGGCGGTCTCGCTCGTCGAGAACCCGAACACCGTCATCATCGACACCTCGACCGCCCACCGCACGTCTGACGGCTGGGAATACGGCTTCCCCGAACTCGCCGGCCGCCGCGAGGCGATCGCGAAGTCGAAGCGCATAGCGAACCCCGGCTGCCATGCCTCTGGTTTCATAGCTCTCGTCGAGCCGCTTGTCCGCGCTGGGATAGTCGCAAAGGACGAAAAGCTCTCTGCGTTCTCCCTCACCGGCTATTCCGGTGGCGGCAAGAAAATGATTGCGGAGTACGAGCAGGAGGCGAAAGCATCCCAGTTGTTCCTCGGCGGCCGCCAGTATGCGCTTGGCCAGTCTCACAAGCACCTCCCCGAGATGGTGAAGGTCTGCGGCCTTGATGCCGCGCCTTGCTTCTCGCCGATCGTCGTGCCGCATTACAGCGGTATGGAAGTGACGGTGCCGCTCTTCGACCGCGACCTCGCGGCGATAAAGGCGTGCTACCGCGACAACTACCGGTCTGGTCTCGTCAGCTTTGCCGACGATCCTGCGGCGGCGGAAGGGGGCTTTCTCTCGTCTGCCGGGCTTTCCGGGCGCGATACCCTCGAAGTCTCTGCCCATGGCAACGGAGAACGCGTCGTTCTCGTCGCGCGCTTCGACAACCTCGGCAAGGGTGCGTCGGGCGCGGCGATCCAGAACATGAACCTTGTCCTTGGCTGCGCTGAAGACGAAGGTCTTGTCCGGTGAAGACAAACTTCCACACCCACACGACGTTTTGCGATGGCGCGGGAACGGCCGAGCAGATGGTCGTCTCCGCGATCGAGAAGGGCTTTGATGTCCTCGGCTTTTCGTCGCACTCCGATATGGTGAAGGACCTCGACGCCTACAAGGCGGAGATTCGCCGCCTTGCCGCGAAGTACGAGGGCAAGATCCGCATCCTCTGCGGCATCGAGGCGGAGTACGACACCGGCTTCAAGCGCGGCGACCTCGACTATGTCATCGGCTCGACGCACTACATCACCGCCCCAGACGGCGCGCGCTTTGCGTTCGATGCCACGCACGACAGTTTCCTGGCCGGCGTCCGCGACCATTTCGGCGGCGATTTCGTCGCGTTTCTCCACGCCTACTTTGCGCAGGAGCGGGAGATGGTTGGGAAGTACGACTGCGACATCATCGGGCATCTCGACCTTGTGCGCAAGTACAATTCAAAGTTCCCTTATTTCGACGAGAGCGCGGACTGGTATCGCGAGGAACTTGTAAAAACGGCCGATGCGGTCGCCGCGTCGGGTCGGCTTGTTGAAGTTAATACGGGCGCTATTTCGCGCGGGTGGATGGACGACGCCTATCCGTCGGCCGAGTTCCGCGCGCTTCTGCGTGAGAGAGGGGTGAAGTTCATCCTCTCGTCCGATTCCCACGCGCCCGATACGCTCGACTGCGCCTTTGACCGTTTTTCCGCCGCCGAGTCCTATGTCTCCCTCCCCTGACCTCGCGGCTTGAGGCGGCTACTTTTTCTGCAGCCACTTGCCGGAATCGTCCTGATACCAGGCACCGGCGAGAATCTTCTCGCGCATTTTTGCGGCGTAGCGCTTCTGGACGACTTCGAGCGTCGTGCCGTTTTCTTTTGCGATGTCCCTGAACCGCTTCATGCGCTTGGCGTTCTCTTCGGCGATCAGGATGCGGTCGTCATCAGTCGCGCCGGTGCGTTCCTCGAGCATCGCGCGGTTCGTGATGCCGGCCGCCTGCCGGTCGACCATTTCCTTGATCGCCTTGAAGTCGCCCTTGGGCTTCTGCTGATCCTCGTCGGCAAACGCCTTGTCGAGATCCTTGTCGACCTTGAGGTTCACGTCCATCGTGATGTGGATGGGCTTGATCTCGCTTTCGGTCTTGACCTGTATGCATCCTCCGGCGATGCAAAGCGCCGCGGTTGCGGCAAGGGCGAATTCGGCTTTCATCTTGTCTGCCTCCTTAGTTTAATTCCGGTGTTTATAAGCTGGTCTAGGTCTCCGCGGAAGGTCACGTCGAGATTCACGGGTACTGTCGTCTTCCCGTGCGTCGCCGTGCCCTCGAGCTTGAAGCCGAGCGAAGAGTCCTCGGCGTCTTTCCCGCGCTTTAGTTCGACCTTGAGGACTTTGTAGTCGAGGTTCGCAAGCGCATTTGCGAGGTTGTCGCGAGTGCCTTTGTCTACGCCGCCGCGCTCGAGGTTGTCGAGGATTGGCGTCGCATCCATTATGCGCACAGTCCCTGTCTCGCCTGGCTTCGAAAAGAGGTAGGCATTTTTGAGGCTAAGCGTCTTGCCGTCCTTGAGGAAGAACGGCAGCTTGCCGTGAAGTCGCCCTGACGCATCGCCGCGGAAGGCTGATATGCGCGAAAGCACCTCGCCCGCGTCCGCGCCGTCGACAAGGATCGTTGCCCCCGCCGTCAGCTTTTCTGGGTCGAGGAAGAGGGAGTAGAGTCTCAGTTCGCCCCCGCAGCAGTCTGCGCCCGCTTCGGTGACGAGGTACGACCGTTCCGTCGCGCGGACGCTCGCGAAGACGTTGGAGAGCGTGAAGCCCGCGAACTCCACCGCGTTCGCGCGCGGGAAGAGGGGCGCAATGTCTCGATGGTCGGCTATGCCGTCAGCGCCGAATCGCACCTTGAGACCGTCGATGCGCGCCGGCTTTCCGCCGACTTCGAGCTCCATGCCGACGTCGGCAAGTGTGCCGCGCACCGTCCATGCTGGAACGGGGCGCTTGGGCGTGCAGTCGCCGCCTGCGTCGAGCTTGAACTTCCCAGAGAAGACGAGGTTAGAGATTGCGGGTGGCATTGCCTTTGTGAAAATCGATGCGAGAACCGCGTTGTCCTGGGTGACATGCGTTTCTGGAATGTTTGCGGTGAAATGCCAGTTGCGCGTGGAGTGCGCGCCAAAGTCGACGTAGGCCTTCCAGTCGGTTTCGTCGAGCATCAGTGCGAGGCTTCCGTCTGCGCGGATGAAGCCGAATCGAACGTGCGCCGAGGCGCTATATGGCCAGTCGAGCAGCTTGCCATTGGCGTGGATTCGAAATCCCTCCGTCCTGTCGCGCTCGATTTTGACGTTTGCCGTCGCCTTCTTGCAGGTGACGAGTTCCGCCGCCTTGCCCTTGAGGTAGGGAGACAGGTCAAATTCAAGCGGGGGAATCGGTATGTGTGTCAGGAGAAAGGGGATCGAGAGGACAAAAACAACAATCGCGACAACAATGACAACGGCCGACCAAAGCAGCCAGCGCCGCAGTCTTCCAGGTCTCTTCGCTGTCGCATCCATAGTTAAGGTTTCTCGGGCGCGTTTCAGATTCCAAGTTCGCCCTGCCGCGCGGCTGGGTCGAGCCCCAGCGTGCGCCACGCGAGCGGTGTCGCGACACGGCCTTTCGGCGTGCGCTCGAGATATCCCTCCATGATGAGGAACGGCTCGTATGCCTCCTCAATCGTGTCCGGTTCCTCGCTGACCGAGACGGCGACGGTCGAAAGCCCGACTGGGCCGCCGCCGAACTTGACGCACACCGTTTCAAGGATGCGCCTGTCCATCTCGTCGAGGCCGTGGGGGTCGATCTCGAGAAGCGAAAGCGACTCCTTTGCGACATCACCCGTAATGAAATTGCCGGCCCTTACCTGGGCGTAGTCGCGCACGCGCCTAAGGAGGTTGTTCGCGATGCGCGGGGTGCCACGCGCGCGTCGCGCGATCTCGAGAGCGCCGTCCGCATCGATGTCGACGCCGATTTTCGCCGCGCTCCTCGTCACGATTTCCGCGAGGTGGCTGGGGTCGTAGTAGTCGAGCCGATTGACGAACCCGAAGCGCGCACGAAGGGGAGCCGCGATAAGCCCGATTCTTGTCGTCGCGCCGACGAGCGTGAAGCGCGGGAGTTCAAGCCGCACCGAGCGGGCGTTAGGCCCCTGGTCGATCATGATGTCTATCGCGTAGTCTTCCATTGCGGAGTACAGGTACTCCTCGACGGTCTTCGCCATGCGGTGGATTTCGTCGATGAAGACGATGTCGCCCGGCTCGAGAGAGGTAAGAAGTCCCGCGAGATCGCCTGGCTTAGTGATGACGGGGCCCGAGGTCGTTTTGACGTTGACCCCCATCGCTTCGCCGAGAATATAGGAAAGCGTCGTCTTTCCGAGGCCGGGCGGCCCCGAGAAAAGGACATGGTCGAGCGGTTCGCCGCGCTCCTTCGCGGCTTTGACCGCGAGCAGCATGCGGTCGCGCACTTTGTCCTGCCCGACGAATCCCTCGAAGTCCGTCGGGCGCAGCTTGTTGTCGAACGCTGTCGACCGGTTTAGCTCCTCGCTCTTTCGCTCTGCTTGCATTAGCCAATATTGTACCAAATATCCTCTCACTTGTGCTGCATGTCCTGCTCGAAGGTTCCTTCCTATCGTGACGGCGCATTAGAAATGCGCCGTCAATTTTGCTATACTATCGCACCCAAAAGGGATATTCGCAAAGAAAATGCCAATCTTTCGCAAAACATTTGCCGCGATAATCGCCGCAGCCGCGGTCGGTTTTGCGGCATGTGCCAGGGGCGAGACCGTCACTGTTGAGCCAACTCTCATCACCACGCGCGAAGGGCTCGCGGCGATTGCGAATGACCTTGGCGGCTCTTACGCGCTTGGCGCGGAGATCGACCTCGGCGGGGCGGACTGGACGCCCATCGGCACGGAATCCGCGCCGTTCACCGGCACGCTCTGCGGCAACGGCTACGCCATCCGCAACCTCTTCTGCACGAACAGCCTGTCGGGCAGCGACTATCGCGGACTCTTCGGCTGCGTGAGCGGTGCGGTGATCAAAGACGTCTCCGTCTCGGGAACGGTCGCGGGCAAGCAGTACGTCGGCGGTCTTGTTGGATGCATCACGGGCGGAACTCTCATCAGCAACTGCATCGCGACGGTCGAGATTGCTGCGACCAACTCCTACGCCGGAGGTTTGATCGGGGCATGTGCCGGCGGCAGCGCGGTCAATCGGATCGTCGACTGCCGTGCAGACGGCTTCGTGAGCGGCAACGGCAGCACGGGCGGCTTCATCGGCTATGTCTATGCGCCAGCCGTGATCTCGAACTGCGTGGCTCGCGGCGATGTGCGCTCCGCCGCCAGCTACTACGGCGGCTTCATCGGGCGGCTCGCCCACGACGATGCGATAATCGACGGCTGCTGGTGCTCCGGCGCCGTGTGGGGCACGGGCGGCGACATTGGCTCGTTCATCGGCCACCACGAGAGGGGAACGAATGTCAACTGCGCGGTTTCGGCCTACGCCAACGGGCCGCGTCCGTTTTGCGGGAACGATCCGGCCATCGCGGGCGGCAGGCTCACGCAGGCGGAAATCAAGGCACTCTCCGATGACTGGCCTGAAGCGCCAAAGCGCGCCAAGTCCAGCGCGATGATTCCGATCTCGACACCAGAGGAACTGTTCGCCGTCACGAACAATCTCTCGGGCAGCTATGTGCTGACGGCGGACATCGACTTCAACGGCGAGACAATCGAACCCATCGGCAACTACAGAAACCCATTCAAAGGCGAGTTCTACGGACAGAACCACAAGATCAGCAACTTCTACATCGACACCACGGACAAGTATGCGGGACTCTTCGGCAAGATCAACGGCGGACGCGTGAACGGCGTGCAAGTGGAGGAGGGTTATGTCACCGGCGGTCCGGCCGACTCCGGATTGGAGGACGTCGGCGTTGGCGGTCTCGCGGGCAAGATCGACTCCAAGTCGCTGGTGGACGGCTGCTGGTTCGTCGGAGAAGTCTGGAATACAAGCAGCGTCAACGCCGGCGGCTTTGTCGGCTACACCGCAGACGCGCCCGTCATTCTCCGCTGCTGCGTGGAAAGTTATGTGGCGAACGAGTCCGGCAAGTCCAATACGGGAGGCTTCGTCGGCAACCACGGCGGCGGCTTCATCGCGGACTCGAGCGCCCAATCGTCAGTGGATAGCAGCGACAGCAGCGGCGGCAATGGTGGCGACAATGTTGGCGGCTTCGCGGGCGGCGTGTCGAAGGCGGCCCGAATCGACACCTCCTGGTGCTACAGCTACGTCTCGAGCGATGGTGGGCACTATCGCGGCGCGTTCGTCGGCCAGGCCAGTTCCGGTCTCGTCGCGGGTTCCTACTATGAGGACACCGAGAACGACCTGAAGGCCGCCGGCACGAGTAGCGGCTCCGACGACTACGACGGCATCACGCCGCTCGGCGACGAGGAGATGCAGCGGAAAGAGTCCTTTACTGCTCTCGACTTCGACGACGTCTGGAAGATCGACGAAGAGACGTATCCGTACCTGCGGACGCTCTTCAGCGCGTATGAACTCTGGCTGAATGACGTCGGCATCACCGACGAACCTAAACCGGAAGACATGCCGAAACCGGAAGACATGGTGGAGGGCATTCCGGCCGGCATACGCTACGTCTTCGGAATCGACCCCTCGATCGGTCCCGCAGACCTAACCGAGCCGCTGCTTGACATCGGCTTCGATGCGGACGGTAATCCGTACGTGAAAGTCCCGCCTTTAGTGAACACCGAGGGCGCGACTGTGACGGTGCTTGCAACCGAAGACCTTGCGGACTGGACTCGCGCCACCAAGTATCAGGTCGACCCCGCTACTGGCATCTGTGCCCCCGACTTTGATCCCGTGCCGCCGAAGATGTTCTTCAAGTACAGCATTGATGTCGACGACAACTAACATGGGGCGGCCAGTGCCGTCGGGCGAGCCGAGAATTTGGTATAATATACAGCCAAAAGCAAAAGGACGAAGAACCATGACAAACACCGATAAGTGGGCGCAGCTGGACGTGGCGATGACCGCGTCCGCGAAGAAGACGATCAAGGAACTGTTCGCGGAGGACAAGGCGAGGGCCGCGAAATTCACCGTCGAGGCGGCGGGCTGGACGCTCGACTACTCGAAGAACCGCATCGACGAAAAGGTCATGAAGGCCCTCGTCAAGCTCGCGAAGGAGTCGAATCTCAAGGAAGAGATCGAGAAGATGTTCACGGGCAAGAAGATCAACGCGACCGAAGGCCGCGCCGTCCTCCACACCGCGCTCCGCAATCTCAACAAGGCCGATACGGTCAAGGTCGACGGCAAGGACGTCCTCAAGGACGTTCGCAAGGTTCTCGTCCAAATGGGCGACTTCTCCGACAAGGTGCGCCAGGGCAAGTGGAAGGGCTTCGCCGGCCGTCGCATCAAGAACGTCGTCAACATCGGCATCGGCGGCTCGGACCTCGGCCCCGTAATGGCGAACATCGCGCTTACGCCCTACACGAAGCGCAACATGAAGTTCTTCTTTGTCTCCAACGTCGACTCGACGCACCTCGCGGAGACTCTTCGCCAGGTCAAGGCCGCGGAGACGCTCTTCATCATCGCGTCCAAGACGTTCACGACGCAGGAGACGATGTCCAACGCGCTCGCCGCGAAGGAGTGGTTCCTCGCCGAGGCGAAGAAGGCCGGCCTTTCCAAGAAGGACGCCGAAGCCGCCGTCGCGAAGCACTTCGTCGCCGTCTCCACGGCCGCGAAGGAAGTCGCCGCGTTCGGAATCGACACGAAGAACATGTTCGGCTTCTGGGACTGGGTTGGCGGTCGCTATTCACTCCCGAGCGCAATCGGCCTTTCGCTCATGATCGCGATTGGCCGCAACAACTACAAGAAGCTCCTCAAGGGCTACTACAAGATGGACCGCCACTTCAGGACGGCCCGCTTCGAGCGCAACATGCCCGTCATCCTCGCGCTTCTCGGCATCCTCTACCACAACGGCTACGGCGCAGAGAGCTACTGCGTCCTTCCCTACGATCAGTATCTTTCGCGCTTCCCGGCGTATCTCCAGCAGATGGATATGGAGTCGAACGGAAAGAGCGTCGACAAGCAGGGCAACGGCGTTTCCTACTCTACAGGCCCGATTGAGTGGGGCGAGCCTGGCACGAACGGCCAGCACTCGTTCTACCAGCTCATCCATCAGGGAACGCACCTTATTCCCTGCGACTTCATCGGCTGTTGCAAGACGCACAACCCGATTGGCGATCTCCACGACAAGCTGATGGCGAACCTCTTCGCGCAGACCGAGGCGCTGGCGTTCGGCAAGACCGAGGACGAGTGCCGTAAGGAAGGCGTTCCCGAGAAGCTTGTGCCGTTCAAGACTTTCGAGGGCAACAAGCCGACGAACACGCTGCTCTGCGACCAGCTCACGCCCGAGACGCTCGGCGCGCTCGTCGCGCTTTACGAGCACAAGGTGTTCACGCAGGGCGTGATCTGGAACGTGTACAGCTTCGACCAGTGGGGAGTGCAGCTCGGCAAGGTGCTCGCGAAGGGCGTTCTCGCCGATCTCACCGCCAAGAAGTTCAAGGGCGGGCACGACTCGTCCACGAACCAGCTCATCGCCCGCTACCGCGCCGTCCTCGGCCGATAAGCGTTTAGCTTCGCTCCGCCGTCTCGCGCATGCGCGTCCGCGGCGGGGCGAGTTTCGGCTTAGGGCTCGCTAGCTTTGCCGCGGATACGCGGCAAAGCTCCGGCGAAAAAGCCGGTGGCGACATCGATTTTGCGGCCTTTTACATTTTGCCCGTGCCGTCGAGCCTCTCGGCAAAATGGCGGCGCGTCAAAATCGGGTCGCTTCCGTCTTTTTCCCCGTCGCTTCGCATGCCGCCGAAACACCCCCACCGCGTCCGCGCAAACCATTGCTAACTGGGAGAGCCGCCATCTTGGCGGCGTTCAAAATTCACCACTCTATCCTGAGCGGTTTTTGGTATAATAACGCTGTTCCAAGGGCAATATCCTACGGAGCGTGATCTTTGACATCGGCTGGGAAGTATCAATCCCAGCCATCGGGCTGAGGTTTTGGTAGGGGCGGCACTCCGTGCCGACCGCTTTCAAGGCCAAGGCCAAAACCTCGCAATACCGCAATGGTAGGGGCGTCTCTCCGAGGCGCCCGCCATCGCGTTCCAACTCGAGGAGCTGCGGAAACGCACTCGACGCCCGCAGTGCGTACGCAATCTTGCGTATTTGGCTTTACACGAAAACGACCAAATCTTCATGCTGAACGCCGAATATGTGAGATGCGCTGCGTGGTCAATCCGCGTGGCGTGTCTTTATTCGTGTTATCAGCAGGGCGCTTGGTCGTGCCTCGTGTAAGACATGGATTTTAAGGCACGCCACGTTTTTTCTGCACCTCGACGCGGCGAGCTTTGTGAAGGTAGAGGTGCGGAAAGGGATGCATAAGTGAAACGTCTGTCCACGTTGGAGTCATTCATACTGCATAATGTATGGAATCTGGACTATATACACGATAGCCCGTATGTAGAGGAGCTCCCTACACCGGATTTTGTGTATCACTACACGAGCCGTGATAAGACGATAGCGATAACTAACACATTAATTGAAGCTGCCGACAAGGGAGGTGAAGATAAATGCGGTCTTGCGTTCACGGATTATCGCTTTTTGAATGATAGTCTTGAGTATAAATTGGGTCTTTCGTTTGCCATAGACTGGATAGGTCATTCCGACGCGTTCCCAAAGTGGCTCCGAAAGGATGTGTTGGCGTTATTAAAAGGAAAAGAGGACAATGCGGAGTTTGCTCCCTATGTCTTGTCGTTCTGCCAAAAAGGTGACTCTACGCTTCATTGGCAGGTTTATACAGACAAGAAAGACGGGGGATATGCACTTGGATTGGATTTCTGGAAGTTGAGGGATGCAGTTGAGAAATTCAACAACATGGCGATGGATGAAGCAGAGCGGATGGTTTTCCATGATGCCCCGCCATTGATTTTTCTACCTTGCATTTATTGCCATCCAAGTAAGGACTGGAAGCGCAATGATGACCTTCGGCGCAAGATCGAAAATGTATTGGGGCAGATATTTGCTGGTGTTTCAAAATACCTATATGACGAAGAAATAGCCAAGGAGCCAAAATTTTCTAACTGTGCGCAGTGGTGCGCGGCACGAATCTTTCAGTTTGCAAGCTTGGTTAAAAGCGACATGTTTAGATTTGAGGATGAATGGCGCCTTGTGATGCGCCCTAGCAAGATTGAATGCAAGAATGAAAATGTATATGCTGGCAAGCCAATGATAACACCAAAAAGTCTTGAGATAGGACGTTGTCTTAAGCGTGTAATTGTCTCGCCACATGGCGACAGGAAGCGGCTGAAGTATCTCGCTGAGTTTCAGCGTAGACGGTTGAATCATGGAGTTCGCATCGAAAACAGTAGTTCATCCTATAATGGCAGATAACAACCGAGGAAAATTCAATGATAGTCAAATGTCCGCACTGTGGGTTTGAAGAAGATGCGCCCGAGGAGTATGTTGGCGAGACCGCGATCTGCGACTCATGCCAAGGCGAATATGTCGTTGGTGGTGTGGCAGTTCATGCATCATCATTTGATGAACAGGGAAATGCGGCCATAGAGTGTCCTTATTGCCGAGCGCAAAACAGTATTAGGGTTGAGTATGCAAATCACAATGTAAGATGTTGCGAGTGTGACGGAAAGTACCACATTCAGGTTCAAGAGCAAAGCCCAGATATGTCCGAACAGAAGGCTCATATGGCTGAGAAGGCATCTCACCAAGAGGTGCTTTCTCCTCGACGAGAAGATGAGTTTGTGAGATTTGAAGGGCTAAATCTGCTGGATAAAATAGGGCCAGGGCATATTGTAAGTGCTAATGGGAAATCTTTATTTCGATTTACACTGAGTTTGCCGTTGGGGATCAGCAAGCCTATCGTAGTTATGTGCAAGGAATGCAAGAGGTTTGATGTTGCACTTATTAGGACGGGGCAGTGGAAAAAGCTGCTTTCTTGCGAGTGCGGGAATACGTTTCTTGCGGAAGAGGGGCAAGATACTTTTCTTTCAGAAATTGGTAAGATTAAGAAATTTAAAAATTACGGAGGGAAAATTTCTTCATTGTATAGGAAATTCAAGACGGAGGAAAGAATTTTTGAGGGCGATTGGGATGCATTTATTGACCCCAGATCAAATTTAAGGGTTGAGAGAATAAAGAGCGACATTGAGAGGCTTTATAAGCGGCTTCAGATCTCAGAGTCCAACAGGCTAATTGCTTCTCATGACAAGCAGACTGGCGCAATAATTGCTTTTGCGAATAATTGGAATTCAACATTGGCCACTGTTGGTGGGCTAATAAGTCTTATGTCCAATGCTGACAAAGAGCGGTCTATAGGCCAGGTGTCCATGAATCTATATCAACAACTCGATCAAAATGAGCGCATTCTAAATTATTATTATGATCTTGTTGAAGAGTTTACTGGGGTCGATAAAATTAACGCCAAGCTTTCTAGGATGAAAGCTAGAACAGGTTATAGCTCCGTTCGTGAACTTCCGCCCCTCTGGTCGGAGCAAGACGCGTTAAAATGTGCGACCATGATAGGGAAGTTAAATAATTATGTGGTAAAAAGGATTCGCAGAATAATGATGCGCCCTGTTGTTTGCGGAGTGATAATTGCATCTCTTTTATTTGCGCTGATGTTGGTCACGGTAACAAGTTATTCAGTCGATATGCGCATTGTTGTTGCGCTTATATGTGCAGTGATAGGTTCGGTAGTAATCATGGTATGGCTGATTAACTGGTTTTCCTCAGATACTATAGAGAAGTTGACAGAAATGGCGTTGCATACATCGACCCAGAAGTCGAAGTTATTATCTGATTGGTGACAGAGCAATCGGAGGCAGAAATGTTGTTAAAGGTCAGTTTGCGCGTCGGATTTGGCGCGAAGTCATCTACCAGTGGTGGGCGCCGTCGAGACGCTGGCTCTCCTAGTTAGTGTTGATATGGTCAATTAGCGTCAGATTGGTGTCGGATAGAAGTGCGGCTACGCCTACACGTCGTTAAGCGAGCCGACAAGATGACGGCGAGCGCTGAAGTTACGAAGAAAAACGCGCCATAGCGGAAGGTCGGGCTAACGGCGCATGTGTGAGGAGCGAGCGCAGGGGAACGGCGCGACGACAGTTCGCGTGATGCGCCATCGGGCGCGCGCGAGACGAGGAGGCGGTATTCCGCCGACGAAGTATCGCGCTGCGGACGATGGATGCAGCGCGCGGGAGGAGTCGAGCTTTTCCCCGAAGGGAGAGACGAACGCATGCGTTGTTTGCCCAGTTCCCGAGGATGCCCTGCGTGGTCACGGTCGGGGCCGGTTAACCGCCGAAAAACGCATAGCGTTTTGAGGGGCGAGGCCGAAGGCCGAGCGGAAAGCCCACAGAAACAAGGTTTTGGAACAAAACCGTAGTTTCGTAGGGCCGAGCGGGGCGGAACCCTTTTAGGCGAGGCGGATTGCACAGGACTCGACCCCGAAGCCGTATATGTATACGGCGAGCGGGTCGAAGGACGGGCAAGGCGCCCGCCTCAAAGGGCGAGCACCGTTGCCCCGACCGTGACCGCACATTGGAAGGCAAACCAGCACAGAGCAAGCAGTGGAGTGCGGCATAAGTGCGGCGCTTGTGGTATAATATACCCTATTCAATGGCAATGGGAATCACAGAGTCCGTCATCGAGGAGATAAAGGCGAGAATCGACCTCGCAGATCTCGTCGCGTCGTACGGAATCCAGGTGAAGCACACCGGCGGATCGGCCAAGGCGTGCTGCCCGTTCCACCACGAGAAGACGCCTTCGTTCAACATCAACTCCGCGAAGGGCTTCTACCACTGCTTCGGCTGCGGCGAGTCGGGCGATGCGATAAAGTTCGTCCAGAAGCAGGAAGGACTCACCTTCGTCGAAGCCGTCAAGAAGCTCGCCGAGCAGTGCGGCGTCAAAGTCGAGGAAACCGAAGACCCCAACGCCGGCCAGCGCAAGCGTCTCTACGCGCTGATGGCCGAGCTCGCCGCCTTCTACCGCCGCTGCCTCCTGCGGGCCAAGGAAGGCGAGCTCGCGCGCAATTACCTGAAGGACCGCGCGCTCGACGGCGCAGTTGCCGAGGACTGGGGCATCGGCTATGCGCCGAACGGCGTCTCGAACATCTTGCGTTGGGCCGATAAATACAAGTACACGCCCGAGGAACTCGAGGCCGCGGGTGTCATCAAGGCGCCGTCGCGCCCTGGCGACAACGGCTACCATCGCTTCGCCGGCCGACTCATGTTCCCCGTCCGTGACAAGCAGGGGAGAGTCGTCGCGTTCTCGGGTCGCCAGTTAGTCGCGCAGAAGAACTCCGGGAAATACGTCAACTCGCCGGAGACTCTCATCTTCAAGAAGTCAAATGTCCTCTTCGGCTTCGACCGCGCCTCTCGCGCAATCGGCAAAGACTCGCACTGCGAAGTGATAGTCTGCGAAGGGCAGATCGACTGCATACGCCTCCATGCGAGCGGTTTCGCAAACGCCGTTGCAGGTCAGGGAACGGCGTTCACCGACGAGCATGTCAGAATGCTGAAGCGCGTCGCAAACCAGGCCGTCCTCGTATATGACGACGACGCGGCTGGCCACAAGGCGACGATTCGTTCCGCCGGCATGCTGCTCGCCGCCGAAATCCCCGTGCGCGTCGTCTCGCTTCCCGATGGCGACGATCCCGATTCGTTCCTTAGGACGAAAGGCGCCGAGGCGTTTCGCGCGCTCTTGGAGAAGGGCGAGTCGATAATCTCCTTCCAGTGCCGCGTCGAACGCGCGAAGGAGCGCGACCCCGCGTCTATCGACGCAGTCGCGCGAGTGTCGAAAGCCGTCCTCGCGACTATCGCGGCGTGTTCGTCGGCTGTTCTTAGGGCGAGCATGGTAGGCGAGGCATCGAAGCTCTTGGAGCTACCGTCTGCCGCGCTTACGGAAGAGCTCGAGACCGTCAGGAAAAAGATGACCGCCACACCTCGCCATCCGGCGCCTGCCCAGCAGGAATCTCCTGTCGACTATGATGACGTGGGCGGCCAACTTTCAACTTTGGATGTTCAACCTTCAACTCCCGCTGCGGCCGATGCAGAAGAGGTGGTTCCGCCACCGCCGCGCGAAATTGCTTTCATGCAGTTCCTTATGTCTAACGAGCGCGACAAGACGCTTGACGGCATGATTGGCGATTTTCTGCCGCGCGAGGTGTTTGCCCACGGTTTTACATGGCGGTTCGTCGAGACATGGCGCATGGAGGCGGCGAGCGGCGAAGACGCGTTCGCGGCGTTTGCGGCGAGTCTCGCCGGGCAGGAGAGGGCGTGGCTCGACGCCGTTCTCGTAGAGGTTGGCAAGACGCAGTCGAGTACGCTTAGCGCGACCGACATCATGCAGGACTTCGTGAGGTCGCTCTGGGAAGCGCACCTGAAGCATGTGCGCGGAACGCTGCCCGCAGTGGGCGACAGCGAAGCCAACAAGGAGCGGATGAAGATAACGATGGACTTGAAGCGCCTGAAGCAAGTGCGTTGGGCCGTCGTAAAGGACATGATTAGGGATTTCATGCGTGAGAGATAATTCAACCTTCAACTTTTCAACTTTCATAACACAAGGAGAAATAAAATGGACCTGAAGGAAGCAACGAACAGGATCGCCGCGCAAAAGGAGCTCGTGGCGAAGATACGCGAAGAGGTGGGCAAGGTCATCGTCGGGCAGGAGAAGCTCGTCGACCGACTCGTCCTCGCCATGATCACAGACGGTCATATCCTCCTCGAGGGCGTTCCCGGTCTCGCCAAGACGCTTTCGTGCAACACTCTCGCTAAGGCGCTTGGGCTCGAGTTCAGGCGCATCTCTTTCACCCCAGACCTTCTTCCTGCCGACGTCGTCGGTACGCTCGTCTACTCTCCGAAGACTGGCGAGTTCACTCCGAAGAAGGGGCCTGTGTTCACTAACCTGCTTCTCGCTGACGAAATCAACCGCGCGCCGGCGAAGGTGCAGTCCGCGCTTCTCGAGGCGATGCAGGAGCGCCAGGTGACGATTGGCGACGAGACGTACGCGCTCCCGAAGCCGTTCCTCGTCCTCGCGACGCAGAACCCGATCGAGCAGGAAGGCACCTATCCGCTTCCCGAGGCGCAGGTCGACCGCTTTATGTTCAAGTGCCTCGTCGAGCCGCCTACGAAGGCGGACGAGCGGCGCATCATGCAGCGCTTTGCCGAGACTGCCGAGAAGCCCGAGGCGAAGACGGTTTGCGCTCCCGGCGACATCGAGACGCTTCGCGCCGCGCTGAACGACGTCTACTGCGACGAGAAGGTTGGCGACTACATCCTCGAGATCGTCTTCAAGACGCGCGAGACCGACGCGATGATCCAGAACGGCGCCTCGCCCCGCGCGACGCTCGCCCTGAACCTCGCCGCCCGTGGCAACGCGCTCATGCACGGTCGCGCCTACGCGACGCCGCAGGATGTGAAGGAAGTCGTGCACGACGTTCTTCGCCACCGCATCCTCCTCACCTACGAGGCCGAGGCGGAGAACGTGACGAGCGACAAGATCATCGACAAGATCCTGAGCGTCGTTCCAGTGCCGTGAGTATTTTAGCCGCAAAGAACGCAAAGTGCGCATAGATCAGCTGTTGAGATTTGCAAAATGGCGACTGACGTAAAGGAATTGATGGCGAAGGTGGGGAAGATACGAATCCTCACCAACCGCCTGATCGACGACCAGCTGGCCGGCGACTATCACTCCACGTTCAAGGGCCAGGGCGTCGAGTTCGACGAGGTGAGGCCCTATATCGCGGGCGACGACGTGAGGACAATCGACTGGAACGTCACGGCGAGAACCGGCGTTCCCTACATCAAGCGCTACTCCGAGGAACGCGAACTCACGATTCTCTTCCTCGTTGACGTCTCTGGCTCGCAGAGCTACGGCTCGCGTTCGCGTTCCAAGATGGAGCTCGCCGCCGAGGTAACGGCGCTTCTCGCGCTCACCGCGATACGCAACCAGGACAAGATCGGACTCGTCCTCTTCTCCGACAAGATCGTCAAGTACATCCCGCCGCGAAAGGGCCGAGACTCCGTGATGCGGCTCGTCCGCGAAGTGCTCGCGGCGGAGGACGAGGCGAAGGGCGGCACGGATGTCGAGGGAGTCCTGAAGTTCCTGAACGGCGTGCAGAAGCGCCGCGCAGTCGTCTTCCTCGTAAGCGACTTCCTCGCGGGGAACGGGGAACGTAACCGCCCCTTGCGGGGGTTTGCGACCCATGGGGAAGCAAACACGCCGAGCGAAGCGAGTGCCGAGGGAACCGGTGCGAGTCTCGAACGTCTGCTGCGGGCGACGGCGCGTCACCACGACATGATCTGCGTGCCGGTGTCCGATCCGGCCGAAGGTGAACTTCCCGACGTCGGACTCGTCGAGCTCGAGGACTCCGAGACCGGCGAACTCATGCTCGTCGACACTTCGAGCGCGAAGGTCAGGAAGGCGTTCGCGGCAAAGGCGGAAAGCGACCGCGAGGAGCTGACGAAGTTCTTCCGCAAGACTGGGATAGACACCCTCGACATCGCGACGGACAAGCCGTACATCGACGGCGTCCGCGCTCTCTTCAAGCGACGCGCAAGGAAAAGGTGAAATGAATCTTCTTCTCATAGCGGCGACCGTCCTCGAGATGAGCAGTGGTGGAATCGACCTCAAGGTCGATGCCGACCGCACACAGATCGACCCTGGGCGGAGCGTCTTTCTTACGGTGACGATGAAGACGCCGAAGGACATCAAGGCGTCAGTCCCCGATCTCAGAGACCGCGTGCGCGGCTTTTCGCTTGCCGAGGACTTTGCCGGTAAACCCGTGAAAAACGCTGACGGCTCGCTCGTCGAGACCGTCAACTGGAAGCTTATTCCAGAGCCCTGCGCCGACGTCTACAAGATTGCGCCGTTTGCCGTGACCGCCTCGCCCCGTCTCCTTTCGACGGCGGCCGACGAAGGTTCGCTTTCGTTTGTTGCAGGGCCCATCTATTTCGAGAACCCGCCCGCACGCGAGACGGTGACCGGCGACATGGAGGCCGATCCGCAGAAGGACCTGCCGCCGCTTTCGTGGAAACTCGTCGGCTGGTGTGCGCTCGCGCTATTCGCCGTCGTCGCCATCGTCGCGGTCGTGTGGTTCCTGCTGCGCTATCTCGCGCGTCGCATCAAGGAGCACAGGATGAGCCCGATCGAGCGCGCGTGGGTCGAACTTGATCGTCTTCTCAAGAAGGGGCTTCCTGGGCGCGGACGCTACAAGGACTTCTATGTGGAGCTCACGATGGTCGTCCGTCGCTACGTCCAGCGCAAGTACGGCATCCGCGCACCGCACCTCACGACGGAGGAATTCCTCGGCGAACTCGCGGGAAGCCGCCTCGGCGAGTGCTCGAACGTCGAGGGGCTCAAGGCGTTTCTCGAGTCTGCCGACATGGTGAAGTTCGCGGGTGTTCAGGCGACTCCGGAAATGGCAGATGACGCGACCGACTCCGCGCGCGTCTATCTTAAAGGCGACTCCGCGAACACTGTGGACCAGCGCACCGAGGTGTGACTATGACTTTTGCGACTCCATTGATGTTGCTTCTTTTGCTGCCGCTTGGCCTTGCCGCGTGGCGGCTTCTGCGGCGCGGCCGGCGGTCAGGGATAAGGTTCTCTGCGACCTCTCGCCTTCCCGCGAAGACGGCGGGCTGGCGCGCGAAGCTTGCGTCGCTCACGCCGTTCGTCCTCCTCGCGGGGCTTTGCTTGCTCATCGTCGCCGCGGCGCGTCCTCGCACTCCCCTGGCGCATGACAAGAAGTCTATCGACGCGATTGCAATCGCGATGACCGTCGACGTCTCGGGATCTATGGACGCACTCGACCTCGCGCCATCCGGCACCGACTTCAGGAACCCCTCGAAGAGGCTCGAGGAGTGGACTCGCCTTTCAGTCGTGAAACGTCTTTTCGCCGAATTCGTCGAAAAGCGTCCAGACGACTTGATAGGGCTTGTCTCGTTCGGCACCTACGCCACGACTGTCGCGCCGCTCACGATGGACCACGAGATGCTGCTCCATGCATTGAAGGGCGTCGAGATTCCCTCGACCGTCTTCGACGCGCAGGGTAACGCAATCGGCGGAGAGGACGAGGCGAACACGGCGATAGGCGACGGTCTCGCGACGGCGCTTCTAAGACTCAAGGACGCAAAGCCCAAGTCGAAGATCGTGATTCTCCTTTCCGACGGCGTCTCCAATACCGGCGTCGTGGAGCCGAAGGACGCCGCGGCAACTGCGGCGAAGATGGGCGTCAAGGTCTACTGCATCGGCATCGGCACGGCGCTGCGCCGTACGCCGCGTCTCGTACGCGACGGCTATGGTCGCTATGGCGTTGTTGCCGACCGCATGACTTTCGACGAGCGCCAGCTCAAGGGAATCGCCGCCGCGACGGGCGCGATGTACTTCCCCGTCAACGACCGCGACTCGCTCGAAAAGGCGCTCGCGGAGATCGACCAGCTCGAGACTACGAAGCTCGACGCCGACGCCTATGACCGCTGGGACGAGCATTTCGCCGCGTTCCTCTTCGCCGGCGCGGTTCTCGTCTTTCTCGCCGTGTCGCTTTCGATGTTCGCGTCGCGCCGCCTCGCATAGCCCCGGCGGCCCCTGAAATTTGGTATAATGCCAGGGATGAAAAAAGTCACGATAGAGTATCGCGTTCCCTACGCCGACACCGACCAGATGGGCGTCGTCTACTATGGCAACTACCTCACGCTGTTCGAGCGGGCGAGGAACGAGCTTATGCGCGCGTGCGGCTACACCTACAAGGAGTGCGAGGCCGAGGGCTGGGGTCTCCCCGTGACGCACGCTGAATGCGACTATCGCTCCAGCGCGCGCTACGACGACCTTCTTGAAGTCACCGCGTGGGTCAGGGCGCAGAAGGGCGTCAGGATCGAGATCGCCTGCGAGGTTCGCCGCAAGGGCGAGGATGCAGTTCTCGTCTCGGGCTATACGCGCCACGCTTTCATCGACTTGAAGACCTTTCGTCCCTGCCCGCCGCCTGAGCGGTTTTTGGCGATGATTGCGGAGGGCGACGAGAAATGAAAGACGCCGTCATGACTACAGCGACGAAGACGATAAAGTTCGACGCGGCGCACGTGCTTACGAACCACGAGGGGCTTTGCAAGAACCTGCACGGCCACACCTATCGCGTTGACGTCACGGTCGCGCAGTCCGCAGATGACACGAAGGACATGGTGATCGACTTCAAGGATCTCAAGAGGATCGCCTCTGAAGTCGTTTGCGAGCGCTTCGACCACGCATTCATCTACAACACCGAGAGCGAGGGCGAGCGCGAGATTGCTGCCGTCGTCGAACGGTACGGCATGCGCACGGCGGCGATACCTTTCCGTTCCACGGCCGAGAACCTCGCAAAGCTTTTCTTCGGTGAGCTCAAGTCTCGGATCCCAGGGCTTTGCGCCGTGAAGGTCTGGGAGACGGCCGACAGCTGCGCGGAGTGCAGACAGGCATGAGGGTCACAGGCGGCGAGTTCTGCGGGCGGATTTTGAAGGTTCCTAAGACGGACGCTGTTCGCCCGACGCAGGACCGCGTGAGGCAGGCGCTTTTCAACATCATCCAGTGCGAAGTTCCTGGGTCCGATTTTCTCGATCTCTTCGCGGGCTCCGGTGCGGTTGGCATAGAGGCGCTTTCGCGCGGCGCTAAGTCCGCGACATTCGTTGAGCAAGACCGCCGCCACATGGCTGTCTTGAAGGAGAACCTTTCCACCTTGCGTGTCACGACCGCCAATTGCGTCATTGCCGACGTTTATCGCTGGATTGCCGCCTACTCCGGTCCCGGCTTTTCCGTCGTGTATGCCGACCCGCCGTATGCGCTCGGCGAGGAGAAGGGGTATGCGTCCGTTCTCGAGACTCTTGCCTCTCGCGGAGTCGTCCGCCCAGGCGGGCTTTTCGCCGCCGAAATGACGGCAGTGCAGTCCGCGGCAGATGCGCCGCGCTGGGAGCTTATTCGCGACCGTTCCTACGGCCGCACGCGCATCTGCGTCTGGCGCCTCGCGGAGTAGCCCCGCGTCTGTGCTGGTTTGCCTTCCAATGTGCGGTCACGGTCGGGGCAACGGTGCTCGCCCTCGATAAACGGCCGATTAGCGCGTCCTTGCGACCGCTCGGCGTATACATATACGCCGTCGGGTCGCAGTCCTGCGCGACTCGGCTCGTTTTCGAGGGTTCCGCCCCGCTCGGCCCTACGAAACTGCGGTTTTGTTCCAAAACCTTGTTTCTGTGGGCTTTCCGCTCGGCCTTCGGCCTCGCCCCTCAAAACGCTATGCGTTTTTCGGCGGTTAACCGGCCCCGACCGTGACCGCGCTTGGCACCCTCGGGAGCTGGGTCAAGGCAACGCATGCTCGTCGCTCGCTTCGGGGAAAAGCTCGACTCCTCCCGCGCGCTGCATCCACCATTCGCGTCACGATGCTTCGTCGGCGGGATACCGCCTCCTCGCCTCGTTCGCGCCTGGTGTCGCATCACGCGAACCGGAGTCTCACCGTTCCCCTGCGTTCACTCCTCGCACGCGCCGCCTTGACCCGACCTTCCGCTATGGCGCGTTTTTCTTCGTAGCTTCTGCGCTCGCCGGCGTTCCGCAAGCTCGCTTAACCTTGTCCGCGGCAGATTTGCCGCAGTTGAGCGGAGCAGTGCCAGATATGGTATAATTCACTGCGCGATGAGCCAATGCGATTTTGATGCGAGTTAATGATACATCATCATCCATAATCTCCGTCGCGGACAAAACGAAAGGAACGTGAGCATGGAGAAGAGTGTCAACCATAAGAATGACTGCGGCGTGAAGCGCACATTGCTTGTCAGGGTAGTCGATTGGCTGTGTGGCACATTGCTAGTTGGGATTACGATCTGGGTGTTGTATCGTTATGGAGCGCTGCCAGATAGGATTCCTACTCATTATGGCCCGGACGGGGTAATCGACGGATATGGTCCGAAGAGCATGATTTGGCTTCTTATCGCCGGGGCATGGATAGGAGTTGGTATCATGACGGCGGTCGAGCAATTCCCCAGGCTTTGGAACCTCCCTTTCAAGGTCACGAAGGAAAACCAGTGTCGGGTTCTGTCCTTGATATGGCATTGGATAAGCACCACCAAGTTGATTGTCTTGGGGCTCTTTATCTATCTGACAGTAATGTCTGCACTTGGATGGAACCTATCTATATGCTTTATGCTAGTTAGCATAGGAGTACTGGTTGCAAATTCCCTATATTGGGTGGTTCGGCTTTTCTTGAATCGATAATTCGGCACTTGTAGGCATGCGCTTTGTTGTCGGCGCGACGGATTTGTCGCGTGGTTGTTGTATGCAGTTAAGCGAGCCGACAAGAAGGCGGCGAGCGCAAAGACTACGAAGGAAAACGCGCCATAGCGGAAGGTCGGGCTAACGGCGCATGTGTGAGGAATGGTATCCCCCGAACGAAGTGAGCCGCGTAAGCGGTCGCTAGAGGGGTGCGCAGGGGAACGGCGCGACGACAGTTCGCGTGATGCGCCAACGGACGCAAGCGAGACGAGGAGGCGGTATTCCGCCGACGAAGTATCGCGCAGCGGACGGTGGATGCAGCGCGCGGGAGGAGTCGAGCTTTTCCCCGAAGCGAGAGACGAACGCATGCGCCGGTTGCCCAGCTCCCGAGGGTGCCATGCGCGGCTTTGTTTTGGGTCGAAGCCGAGCGGAACCTTCGAGAGTGAGACGATTACGGCAGGACTCGCCCCCGACGGCGTATATGTATACGCCGAGCGGGGCGAAGGACGCCGAAATCGGCCGCTCTCGCAAGGCGAGCACGTTTGCCCGAAACAAAGCCGCACACTGGAAGGCAAACCAGCACGGAGTATCAACGAATAGTCAAATACAATGCGAAGCACCCAACAGAAAATACGCCTATTCCCCAAATCGCACTTTTCGAAAATGTGGTATAATATTGCCATTAAAACAACGAAAGGAAGTGGCAATGCCGATGGTCATGCCTATACGAGAGTTCGGGAACGCCGAAAAGGTGCGGAACATGTGCATGAATGCCAGCGACCCCATCTTCATCTCGCGCGATGGCAAGGAGGAGATGGTTCTTTTGAACATTGCCCTCTATAATCACCTTTTTGCTCGGGCTGAGGTTTATAGGAAATTGGATGAGGGGGAGCGCGACGTTGCGGAAGGCCGCGAGTCCGATGCGTTCGCCATGCTTGAGCAACTTGGGATGGAACGCCGTGTATAGTGTACAGGCTACCGATTCCGCCAAGCGCGATCTGGAAGAAATCCGCGAATACATGCTTGGCACACTCTGCAATCCGCTGGCTTTTGAGAATTTGCTTTCTGATATTCGCTGCGCATACGAGACATTGCAGGCGAATCCTCGCGCCTTTCCAAAGTGTGACGATGCAAGACTTGCCCGCATCGGGTATCGTAAATGTGTATTGCATCACTACCTGTTTGTCTACAGGGTGGAAGAGTCTGCGGGCGTTGTTCATGTGATCCGCTATTTCCATGAGCTTCAGGATTATGGAAGTCGGTTGTGAGCGATTGCGATGGGATGCCTCACAATGCCTTTCTCATTTCTCCCAATTTGTGAAGCGCGAACAATGTCTGGGATAAGGAGTCCGTTATGGACGTGACGATGGCATCTACGCCAGACGAGAAGATTCGCCTTTTTCGGGCGATGTTTCGAGGTCGGGAAGATGTCTATGCTCGGCGGTACGTGAGTGCGAAGTCGGGGAAATGTGGATACTCCCCAGTATGCGCGGTAGAATGGACTCGTGGCATCTGTGACAAGAAACGCGTTGCGTGCGCTGTCTGCCCAAACCGCAAGCTATTGCCGCTTGACGACGATACAGTGCGCATGCACCTTGGCGGGGCTGATTCCAAAGGGCGTGATTTCACCATTGGGTGCTATCCTCTGCTCGCCAACGACACGGTGCGATTTGCGGCGATAGACCTCGACAGGGCAAGCTGGCGTTCTGACAGTTCTTCGATCTGCGATGTGCTGCGGGAGCTCGGACTGCCCATTGCGCGGGAACGTTCGCGCTCAGGAAACGGTGCGCACCTTTGGTTTTTCTTTGACGAGCCGCATCCAGCGCGCTTCGTGCGTGAAGTCCTGACTTATGTGCTTACCTTGACCATGGAGCGCAACCCCGAGGTGGGGCTTGGCTCATACGACAGGATTTTTCCGAACCAGGACAGGCTTCCCAAGGGCGGTTTCGGCAATCTAATCGCCTTGCCGTTGCAAGGGGCTTCAAGACGAGCGGGCAATACCTGTTTCGTCGATGACCGTCTGGTGCCTTTCCCAGACCAATGGAAGTTTCTGTGCGACCTTCCGCTCATAACTGGAAGCCAGCTTTCTGAAATACGCGCCCGAGCAACGTCGGAGCGGCGTTCGCTTATGCCGCAGACCGAGGAGGAGGCACTTAAGAACGAGCCTTGGACGCTCTTCAATCCAGATTTGAGAGAGAAGCGAGCCAAAACAGATGAAAGTCCGAGTGCAAATGGCTTCAGTAATTACAAATTACCAGAGGAACATATCTCAGACAGGCTTCAGATAACGCTTGGCAATGCCGTCTACATCCGGCAACACGAGCTAACCCCAAGCCTTCGGGGTCGGTTGATTCGCCTTGCCGCCTTTGTGAACCCTGTCTATGCGCAGATGCAGCGACTAAGGCTGAACGTCTACAACACACCGCGGGTGATCGATCGCAGCGTGAACGGCGACGACTACCTTATTCTCCCGCGTGGATGTCTTGACGGAGCGCTAAAGACAATCCGTGACGAAGGGGCAGCGTGGAACATCGTCGACAAGCGGGTGGTAGGCAACCAGATAGAAGGCCTTCGTTTTTGTGGCGAACTGAGAGATGAGCAGCGGTTAGCGGCCAAGGAACTTGCCAAACATGATACTGGCGTCCTTGCCGCAGGGACAGCGTTCGGGAAGACCATTCTCGCGGCATGGATGATCGCAGAGAGGAAAGTTCCGACACTTGTTCTCGTCGGCAGGAAGCAGCTCCAATCACAGTGGATAGAGAGGCTTTCGCAGTTTCTTGATATGTCTAAGGCAGAGATTGGCAGAATCGGTGGTGGAGCGCATAAGGCCAATGGACGGCTTGATGTCGCTGTAATGCAGACATTTTCGCGGATGAACGACAACTTCCTTGCTTCGGCTCTTAAGGGCTACGGACAAATCGTTGTCGATGAGTGCCATGCCATTTCCGCGCCGTCGTTCGAGCGAGTTGCCCATGCATCATCGGCGCGATACTTCCTCGGGCTTTCGGCGACCGTTGTTCGCAAGGATGGGCAACATCCGATCATAGAGATGGAATGCGGCCCCGTGCGCTATCGCGTCGACACAAAGAAGATGGATTCGTTCGCGGCGTTTCGGCATGTCGTAAGAGTGCGTCCGACGCCGTTTGTCCCGAAATCCGACTCGCTTGATAAGGAGGGTTCGGCAAGGTTCGCCGAAATCGTCGCAGAACTCGCAGGAGACGAAGAGCGCAATGCGATGATTGCGGCAGACGTAGCAGCAAGTATACGCGAAGGCCGATCCCCGGTTGTCATTAGTGAGCGCCGCAACCATCTTGACGCTCTTGCAGTTCTTCTCGCGGGGGTTGCAGACCACATTATCGTCCTTCGTGGCGGAGTCGGGAGTCGCAAGCTTAGGTCAATTCGCGAAGAGCTCGACGCCATTCCTCCTGACGAGTCTCGCATACTACTTGCAACTGGGTCGTATCTTGGCGAGGGATTCGACGATGCACGGTTGGACACGCTGTTCCTGACGTTGCCGATTTCGTGGCGCGGACGCCTTGTTCAATATGCAGGACGCCTCCATCGCCTTTGCGACGGCAAGCGTGAGGTTCGCATCTACGACTATCTTGATCAGCGCGTTGCGCTATGTGTAAAAATGTTCAACAGGCGTGCCGCAGGTTACAAAGACATCGGTTACGAGATGGTCATGTCCGATGACTCTTTAGACGGGTTGCCCAAAGGTGTGGAGATACCTGTTGAACTACGCGAGGATGAGTCGTATGCCGACTCTATACGCCGACTCGGGCGCGACGGTGCAGATGCGGAGACGACGGACCTGTTTGTCCATGCAGCGCTGGAAAAGGCCTGTGATGGGGGTTCCGCGAGAAGTGCGGCCGAGCGGTTTCTCTTTAAGTTCCTCGACGGACTTCCCAAGACGAAAGGTCTGTTTGCGATCAATGGGCGTATTGATGTTCCTTTCGGCCCCAATCCATTTATGGAAGTGGATCTTCTCTGCAAGGAGAGGCAACTTGCCGTAGAGATTGACGGCGCTTTCCATTTTGCCGATGCAGAACACTACCGGCGTGACCGCCGCAAAGACTTCCTGCTTCAGAAAAACGGTTACCTGGTATTGAGGTTTCTCGCAGAGGACGTCACGCGGCATCTCGCGCAGGTCATTGATGAAATCACAGCGGCATTGGCCATTAAGCGCGAGTAAATTCGTGAATCCGCTAGCACCGACGCGAGCAACAAGATGACATTTGTTGTCTCTCCTGGTGACGGATCAGCAGCAAAGGCGAGATGCTGTAGGGGGCGCGACAGCTTAACCCAGGGGTAACCGACTGCGCTTCGGCGGGCGGTTTTTATGGTATAATACACCAAAATGGGGCGCGAAGTCCCTGCAACTGTTGCAAGGAGACCACATGAGCTGGTTTGAAGCAAAGACTGAAAAGGCGAAGATCCCGCCGGCAAAGGCGCTTTGGGCTATCTGCCCGAAGTGCGGCAGCCATTTCGAAAAGGCGGTCTGGAAGAAGAACAACGCGATATGCCCGAAGTGCAACTACCACGGGCGTCTCTCGGCGCGCGAGCGCATCGCGCAAGTCGCGGACGAGGGATCTTTCACCGAGGTCTTTCGCGCTGTATCCTACTCCGACCACCTCGCGTTCCACGACGCTACCGGCCCCTACAAGGCGAAGGTCGAGGCGACGATTGCGAAGTCGGGCGAGACCGAGTCGATCGTTATGGGAACTGCGAAGATCGACGGACACCCCGTGATGCTCGGCGTTATGGACTTTGCGTTCATGGGCGGCTCCCTCGGCACCGGCACTGGTGAGCGCATTGCCCGCGCATGCGAACAGGCGATTGCCGAAAATCGTCCGCTCGTTCTGTTCTCTGCGTCCGGCGGCGCGCGTATGCACGAAGGCATCCTCTCGCTTATGCAGATGGCGAAGACGTCCGCCGCGATTGCAAAGCTCAAGGAAGCTGGGCTTCCATACATTTCAGTCCTCACCGACCCGACGACGGGCGGCGTGAGCGCGTCCTACGCGATGCTCGGCGACATCAACGTGACCGAGCCCAGGGCGCTCATCGGCTTCGCCGGGCGGCGTGTCATCGAGAACACGATCCACCAGAAGCTTCCCGACGACTTCCAGTCGGCGGAATACCTTGAGAAGCACGGCTTCATCGACAAGATAGTCGAGCGCAGCGAGCTCAAGGGCTTTCTCGCGAAGATGCTAAACTACTGGGGCTTTTGAGGAGTCAGTAGTCAGGGGTCAGTAGTTAGGGGTCAGGAGTCAGTAATCAGTAATTTTAGGAGAGGAGATTTATGGCAAAGAGTGCAATGGACTGCGTGAAGCTTGCGCGCGACCCGAAGCGTCCGCACCTCAAGGACTTCATCAAGCTGATTTGCTCCGACTTTGAGGAGCTGCACGGCGACCGACTCGTCAACGACGACCGTGGTCTTGTCGGCGGCTTCGCGACTATCGGCGGCGAGAAGGTGCTTTTGCTCGGCCACAACAAGGGCGCGACAGTCGAGGAGAACATGGAGGCCAACTTCGGCATGGCGAACCCCGACGGCTACCGCAAGGCGATGCGCCTCGCGAAGCTCGCGGAGAAGTTTCATCTTCCCGTCGTCACGTTCGTCGACACTCCCGGCGCGTATCCAGGCCGCGAAGCCGAGGAGCGCGGGCAGGCCGAAGCGATTGCGAAGTCGCTTGAGTTCTTCTCGCGGCTCAAGACGCCAGTCGTTGTCGTCGTTACCGGCGAGGGTGGCTCTGGCGGTGCGCTTGCAATTGCCGTCGGCGACCAGATTCTCATGATGGAGAACGCGATCTATTCTGTAATTTCTCCCGAGGGGTGCGCTGGCATCCTTTGGCGCGACGGCGCGAAAGCCCCCGAGGCCGCCGAGGCGCTCAAGATCACCGCGCCCGACCTCCTGAAGCTCGGCGCGATCGATGAGGTCGTCAAGGAACCGGCAGGTGGCGCGCAGAAGAACCACAAGGCCGCGGCCTCCGCCGTCAAGAAGGCGATTCTCGCCGCGCTCAAGGCGCTTAAGAAGATTCCCGTAGACGAACTGATCGAGAAGCGCTACGAGAAGATTCGCGCCTACGGCAATTTCTACAGCTGATAAACTGCAGGAGCTTAGCTCCATATGAAAATCGTCGATTGCGACTACTTTGTCGTCGGCTCTGGAATGGCAGGGCTCATGACGGCGCTTCATCTTGCCGACAAGGGCAAGGTCGTGCTCGTGACAAAGGGGCGGCTCCAGGACTGCAACACGAATTTCGCGCAGGGCGGCATTTGCTGTGTTGCCGATCCGACAGACACTTTCGACAAGCACGCGCGTGACACGATGATCGCTGGCGCATGGCTCGGCAACTCTGCCATCGTGCACGAAATCTGCGAGCATGCGCCCGAGGGGATTCAGGATCTCGTAAAGTGCGGCGTAAAGTTTGCGAAGAACAAGGACGGTTCGTGGGAACTTACTCGCGAGGGCGGGCATAGTGCGCGGCGCATCTTCCACGCGGGTGACATCACTGGCGAGAAGTGCGAGGCGTCGATGATTCGCAGCATCCGCCGTTCTTCCGTCGATGTCAGGGAGCAGACGATAGTAATCGATCTCGTGATGACGAAGCGCATCGGGATCAAGGGCCCCAACCGCTGCATCGGTGCGTATGTCCTCGACAAGACGACGGGCGAGATATATGCTGTTCGCTCGCCAGACACCGTGCTTGCGACTGGCGGCTGCGGCAAGGTCTATCTCTATACCTGCAATCCCGACACGGCGACTGGCGACGGCATAGCGCTCGCGTGGCGCGCCGGCGCGAAGATCGAGAACATGGAGTTCATCCAGTTCCATCCGACTTGCCTCTACCATCCGCAGGCGAAGCGTTTCCTCATTTCCGAGGCCGTGCGTGGCGAAGGTGCTGTTCTTGTGAACAAGCACGGCCGCGAGTTCATGAAGAAGTACGACCCTCGCGGGTCGCTCGCGCCGCGCGACATCGTTGCGCGTTCGATTGACAGCGAGATGAAGCGCACCGGCGACGATTGCATGTATCTCGACATCAGGAAGAAGGGCAGGTCCTACCTGATGACGCGCTTTCCGAACATCTACCAGAAGTGCATGGAGTTCGGCATCGACATGGCGAAGGACTTGATCCCGATCGTCCCCGCAGCACACTACACTTGCGGCGGCATCCAGGCGACGACTGCGGGCGAGACTTCCGTTCCCGGGCTTTCCGCCGTCGGGGAGTGCGCGTGCACCGGTCTTCACGGCGCGAACCGTCTTGCGTCCAACTCGCTTATGGAGGCGCTAGTTTGCGCTCGTCTCACGGCGGCACGTCTCTCCAACTCCAACTCGCGCCTCCAACTCAGAAGCAGGAAGCTTCCGGAGATTCCCGCCTGGCGCATCGGCAACGCCGTTCCGCCAGACGAGGCGGTTCTCGTCTCGCACATGTGGGACGAAATCCGCCGCCTCATGTGGGACTATGTCGGCATCGTGCGCACGAACAAGCGCCTAGCGCGCGCCGCGCACCGCATCAAGACGCTCAGGAAGGAGATACGCGACTACTACTTCCGCTATCTCGTGACGCCCGACACGCTGGAACTTCGCAACCTCGCCGTGTGTGCCGAGCTCATCGTCAAGAGCGCGCAGAAGCGCCATGAAAGTCGTGGTCTCCACTATACACTCGACTACCCACGCCAGTCGAAGCGTCCGCGGCAGACAGTAATAGAGGGCTATCGCGGATAGTCCGCAATTGCACAGCCAGACATGAAGATATCAAGCATACTTGCAAAGGCGCAGCCGTCCGTTTCCTTCGAGGTGTTCCCGCCGAAGAAGGACAGGCCGCTCGAGGGAACAAAGGAGCTCGTCTCCGAGATAGCGGCGACAGGCCCCGCATTCATGTCCGTCACCTACGGCGCGGCCGGCGGCACGACTGGCGCGAACACGTGCGCCATCGCGGAGCATGTCCAGAAGACCTGCGGCGTTCCAGTTCTCGCGCACCTGACGTGTGTCGCTGCGAGGCGTGAATCAATCGAGCGCGAAGTGGCTTCGTTCCGCGCGGCGGGCATCGAGAACATCCTCTGCCTCAGGGGCGACCTTGCTCCTGAGACGGTGTTCCCCGGAGATTCCGCGTTCTCGCACGCGAGCGACCTCGTGGCGGCTCTTGCCGGCAAGAGTTTCTGCCTTGGCGGTGCGTGCTATCCCGAGGGGCATCCGGAGAGCCCGCATTTCGCTGACGACATCGCGCACGTGAAGGAGAAGGTCGAGGCGGGCCTTGACTTCCTCACGACGCAGATGTTCTTCGACAACAACGTCTTCTTCCACTATCTTGCGCGTCTCCGCGACGCCGGCGTAACGGTTCCTGTCGTCGCCGGCATCATGCCTGTCACTAACGGGCGGCAGATCGCGCGGATCTGCGAGCTTTCGGGGACGCATCTTCCCCCGCGCTTCCGTGCGATCGTCGACAGGTTCGGCGACAATCCGGATGCGATGCTCGGCGCGGGCGTAGCATATGCGACCGAGCAGATCGTCGACCTTTTTGCGAACGGCGTCAACCATGTTCACGTTTATACGATGAACAAGCCGGAACTCGCCCGCCGCATAATGGACAACCTCAAGGGGATAGTCGCGTAGCGTGTGCGCCATGACGGCAGACTGCGACGAGAGGAAGGCGGCGCTCTTGCGCGAGGCGCCGATTGACGCGAAGGGCGTCTGGATGCGCGATGGCGACAGGGTTCTACTCTGCGGCACGATAGGCGCGGCGTTCGACGCGTGGCAGAGGCGGCTTGCCGCGCTCAGCGGCGCCGACGCGTACTTTTCCCAGCAGATAGGCCTTGATGCGGTCGAACGCGAGATGGACGAGCTTGAAGCCGAGGCGCGCGCGTCGCTCGCGCCCGGCGAGACGCTTAAGCCCCGCCGCTCGCCGGGGTACGGCGAGATGCCGCTTTCGATGAGCCGCGAAATCATCGAGAAGCTCGAGGCGACTCGTCGCATAGGGGTCGCCGTCACCGATTCCGACCTTCTCGTTCCGTCCAAGTCCGTCACCGCCGTCTGCGAAATCGTGCGCGGACGTTAAGGTATATCAATAAGCTATGACCCTTTAGAACCTAGTAATGGACAAGCCCAAGGCAGATAGGCGAATCTCGGACACTGTTCTCTATTTCTACGAGGGCGCTTTCACCCTTTGGCGGCAGCGCATGGCCGGGATATGCGAGGAGGCCCGCAAGAAGGGCTGGCGCATACAGCCGGTGAACGTTGACATAATGACGTCGAACGCGAAGTCCGTGCTTGACTTCTGGAAGCCCGTAGGCGTCATTGTGGACGGCGGAACGCTCAATCGCGGCGGATTCGCCGCGGATAGCTATGTGGGCATTCCCGCGGTGTTCTGCGACTCTGATAGGATGGCGTCCGGATGTGAGACCTACTGTCTGCGCCATGATTCAGAGTCGACGGCCAGAATAGCCGCCAAGGAACTCCTCTCGCTCAACAGCGAATCGCTCGGCTTCGTCTCGTACCACACGCCGCGCGACTGGTCCGACGCGCGGCGCCGCGTCGTCGAGAAGGTGGCGGAAGAGGAGGGCGTTCCGTTCTTCTCCTTTGATTCGGCCGCGGCGTGCGAGGGGGCGGACATAAGCGTGTTTCTCGGCCGCCTTGCGGATTTTCTCCGCTCCCTGCCGCGTCCTGCCGGAGTGCTCGCCGCGAACGACGAGATGGCGGCGCATGTCCTCTCGGCCGCGGAGGCCGCCGGAATATCGGTTCCCGACGATCTGGCCGTGATGGGAATCGACGACGACGAGCTGATATGCGAGAACACGCATCCGACGCTCTCCAGCGTCGCGCCCGACTTTGAGCGCTCGGGGCGGCTTGCGGCCGATCTGCTCGCGCGGTGCATCGCGGACCGCGGCAAATCGCCCGCGACGATGCTCTACGGCGCTTCTCCGCTTGTGCGCCGCCGTTCAACGCGCGTTGACGCCGCGAGGGATCCGCGCGTCGTGCGCGCCCTTGAGCTCATCCGCCGCGATTCGTGTTCAGGCGCGACGGTCAAGGACGTCATCGCGGCGATGGGCATGAAGCCGCGTTCGGCGGAGGCGAGGTTCAAGGAGGTCTGCGGACATTCCATCAAGGACGAGATCATGGCGGTAAGGCTTGCCCGCGCCAAGCGGCTTCTTTCCGATACCGACCTGCCGATCTCAATCGTCTGCGAGCGGTGCGGATACACCGACGAGCGCTCGCTTCGCTATCTTTTCTCGAAGGCGACGGGCCTTTCGCCCGCCGACTGGCGCGCGCGCGCCGTGCGCTGAGCGGAAAATATCCGCCGGTCTTTGCGTTTTTTTTCCGCAGGTTTTTGCGCGACTTTTCCTTCAATGTTTGCCGATATATGGTAAAATGTCAGCAGACATTAGGGGAACCAGCATGAACATTCGTATTCTTTCCGCTCTGGCGGCGATTATTTCACTAGCGGCAAACGCAGGCCCGTTTGACGCGGCCATGCTTGTCGGGCGTACCGACAAGTCCCCCACGGAGTACCGCGCGGGCGAGAAGATGACCTTCACGCTTTCGCTCGAGAAGATCGACGCGCTTCCCGCGGGCGAATGGACGGTGGAGTGGCAGTGCCGCGGCGACGACGGCAAGAAGAAGAACGGGAAGTTCCCTGCGAAGGTCGGCGAGGTCGGCAGGATCGTCACGTCGATCGCAAAGCCGGGCTTCGTGCGCGTAGAGGCGCATCTCGTTGGGGCGGACGGAAAGCGCGTGCAGCGCGACAGGCCTGCTCCGGGCGAGAACTGGTTTGGGGAGAAGGGCGTGTTCTTCGACGGGGGCGCGGGTGCGGACGTCGGAAAGATCAGGCAGGGCGAGAAGGAGCCCGCCGACTTCGATGCGTTCTGGGCGAGGCAGCGGAAGGAACTCGCAAAGGTTCCCGTGAAGGCGAAGCGCTGGGAGGTCAAGAGCCCCAACGACAAGGTGCGCCTCTATGCCGTCGAGATCGACTGCGCGGGGGGAAATCCTGTGACGGGATATATTTCGATTCCGAAGCGCTGCGACGGAGGACAGAAACTCGGCGCAATCGTGGATTTCGACGGCTACGGCACCGGGACGCCGCGTGCGCCGCAGCACTGCTGGTATGAGTGGCAGATCAACCTCCACATCAACGCGCACGGCTGCCTTCTCGAGAAGGACGACGCGTACTACAGGCAGTTCTTCGAGTCGATCAAGTCGAACGGGAAGGGCTACGCGCTCGATCCGGTGCAGAACGCCGACCCCGAGAAGGCGTACTTCCGCGGGATGGCGCTGCGCGTAATGCGCGCGCTCGAGTACGTCGAGTCGCTTCCCGAGTGGAACGGCAAGGACCTCGAGGTGTTGGGCGGCAGCCAGGGCGGGCTGCAGTCCGTGTGGGGCGCGGCGCTCGACCCCAGGGTCACGAAGGCGACTGTCGACATCGTGTGGTGCTGCGACATCGGCAAGCGCGGCGAGGGGCGCATGAAGAGCGAGTTCGAGCCCGAGTACACTCCGGCGCTCAGGTACTTCGACTGCGCGAACATGGCGCGCCGCATCAAGTGCGACGTGCATGTAAAGCGGGCGGGGCTCGGCGACTACACCTCGCCGCCGTCCGGGATAACGGTATTCTACAACAACCTCGTCAACGCGAAGTCGCGCAAGATCGACTACGTGCAGGGCTCGCGCCATGGCTACATCCCGCCGAAGAAGTAGACTGGCGCAGGACAGGAAAACACAAATCTTAAACTCGAAAGGAAGCACAAATGAAAAAAACACTGATTGGCATAGCCGTCGTCGCAGCGGCGTTCGCCGCACAGGCGACGGTATACAGGGCCGGCCTCAAAGGCGGGTTCATAAACAGCTACGACGGCAACAACTACACGACGGTCTCGATACCCGATACCGGAGTCTTTGCATCGGTCGAAGCCGGCGGGGTGAAGGCGGGTGAAAACGGCTCGAAAACATATCCGCCGATCTGGGTCAACAACCGCACATGGCGCTACCACGGCCAGATGTACTTCGACGGCGGAACGTACTATTTCGCCGAGTCGATCGACGATGCTGCATGGATGACCGTTGATGGTGCGCAGATACTCAAGGACGCGACATGGAACAACGTGGGAGTTTCCAGCGCCGCCGCGCCGGCCGCGGGCTGGCATGACGTCGAGATACGACTCGGCAACGGTACTGGCGGCGCCGGAGCACCATATGACACGACCGTGGATGCCAACGGCAGAATCTGCGGTTTCGGTGTCGCGCGCTATGATGAAGCGCCCGCGGCGAATCCTTCCGCCATGTCGGCATTTGTGTTTGCGGAGAATACGGCAGGCAACATCTGGATGCGTAGTGCCGAGGATATCAGCTACATCGCGCTCAACTCAATCGCCAAGACCGAGACTGGCTACAGTTTCAGCATCACGATGACTGCGCCGAGCGCGGCGAATGTGACCGTCTACGTGGGTGAAAGCGCGGGTACGGCTGAATCCACAACTGGATGGACGGAGAACTCCGGCGCAGTAGCGTTTGAGGCGGGCGAGACGAAGACGGTCGAAGTAGAGGGCACATTCGCGACGCCACCGTATTTCATGATCTACCTCGAGGGTGTCGGCACGACGCTTGCGGAGGGTGACGGCATTAAGTTCTGGGAGTGGAGCGACATCAAGAAGTGCACAATGGAGCCGACTGTTGTAACTGCAATTTCATCTGTCACTGGTACCAGCGCATCATTTGCCGTGACGCTCGGCTACGACAAGACCGTGATCGGGATGACGGCCCCCGACATCGCCCTCAAGGCCTACTATGGCGCGACGGACGCAGGCGCGACGGCGGCAGGTTGGGATGCGACCGCCGATTTTTCGGATGTCAGCGAGGGTGTGAACAACTGCGCGATCTCCGGCCTTACTGAAGGGCAGACATATTACATTCGCTTTGCCGCGAAGACCGAGGATTCCGACTGGGTGTGGAGCGAGTGCCTTGCATTCGCGACGAGCGGACCCTTCTTCTCGGCGTTTCCCGCGAGCCTCTACGAGAACGACGGCAGCGCGAGGTCGTTCACGATTTCTCGTCCGGAAGGAACCGATGCCGAGGATCTTACTGTTTACCTTTCATACTCCGCCAATGCGGCGACGTTTCTGAACGGGCTTCCTGGGTCGGTGTTCCTCGCGGCGGGCGAGCGTTCCGTGACGGTTCCGTTCTCGGTGGTCGACAACAAGACGGCGGACGACAATGCCGTCGTAACAATCGCCATCGCCGAAAACGCTTCCTATGTGCGTGGTGATCCTTCGATCGCGGAAATAACCATTATAGACGATGAGCTGATAACCCCGACTGTCTGCGTGTGGACCGGCGGCGCTGGCGATCTGAAGTGGGAACGTGCCGCTAACTGGGAACCGCGCGTTCCGACGAGCGTTGACACGGCAAAGTTCACGAGCAGCGGCCTCTCCGCAAACGCAGTGGTGACTGTCGCGTCCGAGGCGTTCATCAAGGATCTCGTGATAGAGACGACGACGGCCTTCACGCTGGCGGCGGACGAGAACGGCGGTTCGCTCGAGCTTGGCGCCCTCACCCGTGCCGACGTCGAGGGGGACGAAGGAAATCACACCATCGCGGTCCCGCTTGTGGTCTACGCCGGGAGCGAGACAAATTGCGTCTGGGACGTCGCCGGTGCCAATTCGCTCATCATCAACGCCGACATCTCCAAGACGGACGGCACCTACGTGCTCAAGACCGGCGCCGGCAACATCAACATGAGCTACAGCAACACGTCCTTCACTGGCCCGTGGATCATCCGCGAAGGGCAGATCACGGCGAACGTGAACAATGGCAATACGTTCAAGGGCATTGTGACGATCGGCGGCGGCGATACCCCGGCGAAGCTTGTTCAGACACAGAAAAATTCGATTGCTGGCACTACCATCCACGTCTACACGAACGGCACGTTCCAGTGCGGCGACATCGACAACGGCCGCGCCGATAACATCCACGTCTACGAAGGAGGCGTTGCGCAGATCGGCAGCTATGTCTACACCCTCAACGCCTATCTGCATGGCGGTACGTACAACGGAGGCGCCACGTACAATGCGCGGAACATCACGTCCTACGCCAGCGACCGCCCGTCTGTGTTCAACGCCTATTGGCGCTTCGAGGGGTACCAGAGCTATGGGGTCACCGTGGAGCGCGGAACGGCACCCGTCGATCTGGTCTTCCGCAACGGCCTCGCCGAGGGCGGCTCCGGGCAGACCATCCGCAAGTACGGCGACGGCATCGTCAAATCGACCGTGAACTTCAATAACCTTAAGAACCACTTTGTGATCAACGCCGGTACCTGGCTCGTGGACAACCCGGGCGAATACGGCCTGGGCATCCAGGAGACGACGGTCGCCGCCGGCGCGAAGATCGGCGGCACGGGCTGCGTCGGGATGAAGGATGTCAAGGAGACGACGCTGACGCTCAACAACGGAAGCCGATTACAACAGAAAGAAATGGCGGGGGTTGATGAGGGTTGAGGGAGTTTGATTAGGCTTGAAAAATGTTGATTTTATTGGGGGAAAATTGAGATTGCAGAGGGATGAATGCAGGGATGAGGCGGGAAAAGCGCATTTGG
>JAZSOG010000001.1:0-55067 GCA_045536845.1 Kiritimatiellia bacterium
GGAGCGAGAGCCTTGCGGCCCCCTTTAGCGCTCCGGTGATGTCACCGGGCGCCACATCCGGTATTAGCCGTCGTTTCCAACGGTTTTCCCCGACTCCAAGGCAGGTTGCTCACGTGTTCCTCCCCAATCCGCCACTCTCACACCTCAATATTACTATATCGGTGATCCCGTTCGACTTGCATGCCTAATCCACGCTACCAGCGTTCGTTCTGAGCCAGAATCAAACTCTCAGAAAAAGAATTTGAGTTAATTGCTTCGCACAAACATTACTGTTCCGTGTCTCTTTCAAAGACACGTCTCAAGCACCTATTTTCAAAGAACGAGATTCGCCAATTTCCATTTTAGGCGAACGAGAGAAAAGTATATCAAATCTCGCTTACGCGTGCAAGGGGGTATTTTAACTTTTTTCCTCGGCCAAAAACTACGCCTGGGCGAGGGTCGCGGACGAGGGGGCGTCGGGGATGTTCGCGAGTTTCGCGAGCTCGCGCGCCGGCACGGCAACATTCTGCGCGCCTGGCTCGACGCCGAGCTTGGCAAGCGCAAGGTGGTACTTCGACTGTGCGTCTTCAAGGCACTTCCCGACCTTCTCCAAGGCGACGAACGCGGCGTCCATGCGCTCGACGATCTGCTTCGCCCGCTTCGCTATCTCCTCCTGATTGCGCGCGACCTCGACGCGGTCAATCGCCATCTTGAAAAGGAGGATGTAACCAAAGAGCATCTGCGGAGTCGCAAGAACAATCTTCTTCGCGTTTGCGTGCGCGACGAGCGACGGATCAGCGTCGACCGCTGCGAAGTACGTCGCCTCGCTCGGCATAAACATCACGACGACGTTCGAGTAGACGGACTCCGCGTCCTTGTCCTCGCGCTTCATGAGTTCTGGGTAGTTCCGCGCCGCGAGCGCATCGACCTGCGCGCGGACGCGCTTCGCGTGCTCGCGCATCAGGCGGGCCGCCTCCGCCGCATCGCCCGCGCGCGCGGCGTTAGTCGCGGCGATGAAGTCGACAATGTTCACCTTGGCGTCGATGAGTATCTTGCGATGCGCACCGTCGAAGACGGTGACGTCGGGAAGGCCCGCCTCTCGCGCACCCGTCTGCTCGACGAAGTTTTCGCCGCGCCTGAGCCCCGCGTCCTCAAGGACCTTTGCGAGAATCCCCTCGCCCCAGTTGCCCTGAACCTTGCTGCCGCCCCGTAGCGCGGCGACGAACTCGTCCGCCTGGCGACCGAGCGACTGCGCCTTGAGACCGACCTCGTCGAGCTTGACCTTGAGACTTTCCCCAAGACGCACGTTCGCCTCGCGTGCCTGCTCCGACGCCTGGCGAAGCTCTCCAAAGCGCATCGCGAGCTGGTCAAAGAGCGGGCGCACCTGCGCGGCGTTCTGCTCGGCAAGCGACTTGGCCTTGCCTTCGAGAGTAGCAGCAGCGAGCGACGCGAACTCTGCGCGCAGCCCTTCCACGCTTCTGTCCGTCGCGCGGACCTCGGCTCTTGCCGCGGCAATTGCGCCGCGCATCAGGGCATAGACGACCACCGCCGCCACAAGCGCCGCGCCAACGCCAACCAATATCGTCGTTACCATCGTCAAACAATCCTCCTCACCTTGGATATTATACCAAAGCGCGAGCCAGATTGCGCGGATTGACAGGGCCGACGCCAATGCGGTAGAATACGCGGCCATGGGACGAAACGCGCCAGACATCGACATAATCTACGAAGACAAGGACATTGTCGTCGTAGACAAGCCCGCCGGCGCGATAGTCCACCCTGCGCCTGGCCACGAGGAAGGCGCGCTTACGACCTCGCTAGTGCGGCTCTACCCACAGATGGCTCGAGTCGGTTCAACGGAGAGGCCGGGGGTTGTCCACCGGCTCGACATCGAGACGAGCGGCGTCATGGTGTTCGCGAAGACCCAGGAGGCGTATCTCGACCTCCGCCGCCAGTTCGAGTCACACGAGACGGTGAAGAAGACCTACCTCGCAGTCGTCCACGGCAGCCCCAAGCCCAAGAACGGGACGATAGACGAGCCTGTCGGGCGCGAGCATCTAAGCGCAGTCACGCACTGGGAAACCCTCGGGAAGCATGACGGCATCTCTCTCGTCGAGTTCAAGATCGACACCGGGCGCATGCACCAGATACGAATTCACGCGGCATCACTCGGCTGCCCCATAGTGGGCGACAAGACCTACGGCAACGCCGAAAAGGATCGCCACATGCGGCGCCGCCCTTCGCGGCAGCTGTTGCACGCCGTGGAACTTTCGTTCCTCCACCCCGTCACGCACAAGCGCGTAACATTTGCCGCGCCACCGCCAGACGACATCGTCTACGCATAGGCGGAAATTCCGCCGACAGGCTTCACACTCCCGCGAGGACTTTCGCGGCGTATTCGCCGCGGACCTTGAGCTCGTCGTCGGTAAGCGGGCTCAGCCCTTTCGAGCGGAGATACCTTACGGCGCGGCGGTACGCAATCTTCATCCTCGCATCGTCAGACGCGCGGAGCGCGGCGGCGTTCTGGCGAGTGATAAAGTCGTTGGACCAGCTGCCGTCGGCGCGCTGCGAGGCGACGATGACCTCAAGCGCCTCCTCGGTCGGGGCATAGGCGACGGTGTACACCTTCACGCCAGCGTAGGGCTCGCGCGGCGCATTTGCCGCGCCCTGCATGAAGACCGAAAAGCCGAGGGCGACCGCAAGCGATGCGGCGACAAGATAGCCGGCCCTGCACCAGAAGGCGCGAGGCGACGAGCACGCACGTCCTGGCGCGAGGCCCTTCAGGCCGATGCGCGCCGGCTCGACTTCGCGGGCAGTCTTAAGCCGCGCGACGACGTCGCGGTACTCTGGCCCGAGCTCATTGAGCGTGCTCTCAAGATCTCCGTTCATCGAAAACCTCCTTCAGCTTCTTAAGCGCGTTCGACATGCGCGACTTTACCGTACCCACCGGAATCCCGAGGATCTCCGCAACCTCCGCGTAAGGAAGGTCCTGGAAGACCCCGAGTTCCACCACTTCCCGGTGCGGCTCGGAGAGCTGCGAAATCGCCCAGCGGACGTCTTCCCTCGCGTCGGCACTACTCACCGACGGCGCTGCGGTCGTCGCCGCCTCCTTGCCCCAGGACTTCTCCCGTCCTTCGCGCCTTGTCTGCCGCCGCAGTGCGTCTATGCGGACTTGGCGCGCCATCAGGAAGAGGAAGGTCGAGAGCTTTGCCGTCGGCTTGTATTCCTTGCGGTACTTCCACAACCGCAGATACGTTTCCTGGACCAAGTCCTCGCCTTCAGAATATTGAACGCCCTGGCGCCAGAAGAAGTTCAGAAGATTCTTCTCGAACTTCCGCGCCTCGACGAGCAGTTCCTCATCCGACATGGCAGAGAACCTCGCTTAGCAGGGAAGACCCCTCTGCGCCAGGGAAGCCGAGGAACTGCGCGAGCCACACGACTCCTATGCCGACCGCAAAGCCCGAGATGCCGGACGCGAGCGCTCCCAAAATGGAGTCTCCCGGCTGGGCGAGCGCGACTTTTACCGTCTTGCGCACGATGGCGCGGGCGATCCAGAACGCGACGAGCGCGGCAAGCGCGACGGCAAGGCCGCGAGCGAGACCCGACGAAATGAACGATGCGAAGAAGTGCCAGCCGAACGTCGCGGCAAACGACGCGGCGAGACACCCCGAGAAAAACGCGAGCGCGCCGGAAAGGCCGATGAATATACCGGTGATGGCGCCGCCGGCCGCCAGCGCAAGGACGACGTAGTCTGGCGGCGCAAGCGTCACTTTGCCTTCCTGACGGGAATCGTGTCGCGGTAGCGCTGGTAGGCGTCTGCGACCTTGGCCTGCCCGCCGGCATTGCGGAGCGCGCGGATGAGACCGTCGATTGCGGAAATGTCCGCCGGGTTAGCCGCAACCGCGCGGGAGTAGAGCTCGGTCGCCGTGGCGTACTGCTTGAGCTTCATCGCAAGGTTGCCGGCCGAGAGGAACGTCGCAATTGCACCAGGGCGAAGCGAACACGCCGCCTTGTAGCTGTCAAGCGCACGCTGGCTGCCGGCGGTGGTCGTGTCAGTCTTCTCCCAGGCCTTGGCAAGGCCGAGAGCCGCCGGATAGCTAAGGACGTCGGCCTTGTACGCCGCCTCGTATTCGTTGCGAGCCGTCTTGAAGTTGCCCTTCTTCCATGCGGCCTCAGCGCGGGCGAGAGCCGCCGCCGAGGCGTTTGCGTCGCGGCGCTGGGCACCGGGGCGCTCCGCCGCGCGGCGGGCGATGTCGGCCTTGATGCCGGGGATTATCACGCGCTGCGCGTGTACTGCCCTGGGGTCGGCCGTCTCGCCGAGACGCACGAAGATGTCGAACTGCTCGAGCGCGGCGTCGAGGTAGCCGTAGGAGTCGCCGCGATAGAGGAGACCGAGGTGATAGCGAGCAGAGGCGTTGCGGCGGTCGAGGCGGATTGCGCGAAGGAACGCGATCCGCGCGAAGTCGCGCCTGTCGCGCGTCATCTCTGCGATGCCGAGACCCGTCCAACCAAGGGCGCGCGCCTCGGGCTCAAGCTTGTCGTTTTCGGCTATTGCAGTGAAGCCGCCAATGGCCCGCTCGTAGTCGCCCGCGTAGAGCGCGATTTCCGCGGCGAGGAGAGCGACGTCTGGAGCGCCCGGATCGAGCGCCGCGGCCTTGGCGATAGTCTCGGTTGCATCGGAAATCTCGCCGCGCTCGCATTGGACGCGCGCAAGCATCACGAGAGCGTCGACGTTCTCAGGAGCGTAGACAAGACACTTCGCGAAGAGCTTCCCGGCCTTTTCGAGACTGTGCGCCTCGTATGCGGCCATGCCGTCGGCATATTCGCGAACTCCGTCCTTCGGGTTGCAACCGACGAGGACGGCGAGAGATGCCGCAAGAGAAAGTGCGAGAACGCAGTTAAGAACGGATGATGGCGAGGAATTCATCGCGCTTGGCCTCCATTGTCTCCTTGGTCTTTCCTTCGAGGTTGAGCCTTACGAGCGGCTCGGTATTTGACATGCGGACGTTCGCCCACCAGCCCTCGGCGGCCCACGCGTCGACAGAAACTCCGTCGAGCTCGAAGACACGCGCCTTCGAGGCGTAGATGGACTTGATCTTCGCGAGGATCTCCGCGGGGGGCGTGACGGTCTTCGTGTTGATCTCGCCGGACTGCGAATACTTCTTGAGCGGGGCGATAAGCTCGGAGAGGGGCTTGTCGGAAGCGGAGACGATGTTCGCGAGCGCGAAGGTCGCCATCGAGCTCGACTCTGCCGTGGAGTTCGCCTTGAAGTAGTAGTGGCCCGAAAGTTCGCCCGCGAAGATCGCGTCGTTCTGGCGCATCTGCTCCTTGATGAACGAGTGGCCGACGCGCGACATCATTGGCTTGCCGCCAGCCGCCGCGATCACCTCTTCGCAGACCTTCGTGGAGCGGAGATCGTAAAAGCACGCAGCGCCCGGATTCGAGGCGAGAAGATCCTGCGAGATGAGAGCGGTCACGAAGTCCATCGGGATTATCTCGCCCTTCTCGTCGAGGAAGCCCGCACGGTCTGCATCGCCGTCGTACGCGACGCCGAAGGCGTACTTGCCGGGGTTCGCCTTCATGAGCGCCTGAAGGTCCTTCAGCGTCTCGTGGTGAAGCGGGTTCGCGTCGTGGTTCGGGAAGTCGCCGTCATACTCGCCGTAGAGCGCGTCGTATGTGATGTCGGAGTCCTTGAACGCGGCGGACTCGGCGATGCCCATGCCGTTCGCGAAGTCGAGCGCGAGGTGAAGCGGGCGCTTCATGTGCGCGAACTCCTTGACGTGCGCGGCGTAGTCGGCCGAGATGTCGACCTTCGTGATCTCGCCGCGACCAGTCGGCGGCTCGTTGCCGCTCATGTCGGCGACTAGCTTCTCGATGTCCTTGATGCCCGTCGCTCCGGAGATCGGCACTGCGTTCGCCTTGCAGAGCTTGCAACCGTTCCACTCCTTCGTGTTGTGAGAGGCGGTGATCATGACAGACCCGTCGGCGCCAAGTTTGGCGTTTGCGAAATAGCTCATCGGTGTAGAGGCGAGGCCAATGTCGACGACATTGACCCCTTCGTCCACAAGACCCTGCGAGAACGCGGCGAAAAGCTCGTCCGACGACTTGCGGCAGTCGCGCGCGACGACAACCTTGCCGCCCTTCCCGGAGAAGCCGCAGAACTGCGCATACGCACGCGCAATCTTGTAGAAGTCGTCCTGCTTTAGTTCCGTGCCGTAGATGCCGCGGATGTCGTATGCCTTGAAGATGCTCATTGATTTTTCCTTTTCCTCGTTTGAACGTTCCTACATTATAACAAAAAATTCACTTTATTGAGGCACTTGGCGCAAAGAAAACGACGGACGGCCTGTCCTCCGGACGCGTCTTGATCGCCGTGAATCGGGCGCGCGCAGTGCCTTCGGGTATTCTGACGCCCTTCTTCGACGACTGCTTCACCGTAAGCGACTCGACCCCGACGACTGTGCCAGAGGGCGATTCGAAGACGATTCGCATCTGGACTGGATCCGAGCCCTTTGCCAGCGTGATGTTCGCGCTGACATGCCGGAGGTCAGGGTCCAGCGGCAGCGACTTCTCCGCCACAACAAGCGCGGGGTCGTCAACAACCTCTATCGTCTTCGGCACGAGCGCCCAGACTGCGATCGCCACGACGAGCGCAACGCCTGCTACGATTGCCGCGACGAGCCGCTTGCCGAGCGGCTTCTTCGCCTCGCCGCGCTGCATGACGCTCGAGACCTGGAACGGAAGGTAGCGGAAAATCACCGTCCTCTCGGCCGAGTCGTAGAGGACATAGGACGAGAAGCACTTGCCGCCGGATTCGCGGGGATAGCCGACGGAGCCGGGGTTCACGATGTACCGCTTGTGGTCTTCGATCGTAAAGTCCTGCGGGGCCGTCTTGTAGACCGCGCCCGAGCGGCCAGTGAGAAAAATCGCCGGCTCGTGCGTGTGGCCGACGAAAACGAGCCGCGCGTCCGTCTTCGCAAAATTCGCTTCCGCGCCCTTCTCGTCGAGGACGTAGTAGAACTTCGGCGGATCGAAGATGTCGCCGTGAGCGGCCACCGCCTTGTCGAGCGTGCAGGTGTAGGGAAGCGACTTGAGCCACGCCAAGTCGTCCTCGGAAAGCGCAGCGCGATGGCGCGCAACGGCCTCCTTCGCAAGGTCAATGAATGTCGAGGCGTCGCCGCGTCCGGAAACGGCGTCGTCGTGGTTCCCGGCGAGGACCACGAAACACTCCTTTCGCACGAGCGCAACTGCCTCGGCGGGAAGCGGGCCGTAGCCAACGACATCGCCAAGGCAGACGACCTTCTCAGCGCCGCGAGCCCTCGCATCGGCAAGGACGGCCTGGAGCGCCGCAAGATTGGCGTGAACGTCTGAAATGACCGCGTACTTCACAGCACCTTCGGCCTTCCGGCAGAGACCTTTTCAGGCAGCATCCGATTGACAAGCTCATTCATCCAGAACGGCAGGATTGAGAGCCCCCACGAAGCAAGGCGCATCGGCCAAGGAAACGCGATGAGCCCGACATTGCGGTCGACGCGCCTCAAGATGATGCGGGCGGCCTTGTCGGCCTCCATGAAAAACGGCATGGGGCAAGTGTTCCGCTCCGTGATGCGAGAACGAACGAACCCCGGGCAGACGACCGACACTTTTATCCCTTCACCGCGCAGCATGCCACGCAGCGCAAGACCCCATGTCTTGACGCACGACTTCGTCGCTGAATACGCCGGGCAGCTCTTCAAGGGGCCGTAGCCCGCAATCGAGGCGGTAATCACGATCTGTCCGCCGTTGCCGCGACGGCGAAATGCCTCGATTGAAGGAAGCACCGCATTGACCACTCCGCCTATGTTCGTCGCAAAGGTACGGCGCACGTTCGTCTCGTCCTCGATACCCGTGCCGACGCCGGCGTTCGCGAAGACGCGTTCAAGCGGAACTTCGGCGTCGCACGATACGATCCAATCACGCATCGCCGCCTCGTCTGCGACGTCGAGTTTGTCGGCGCGGACCGTCGCGCCCACCGCGCGGCATGCGTCCGCCACGGCATCAAGCCGCGCACGGTTACGCCCGCAGAGGAAAAGCCGGTCGCCACGCTTCGCGCACTCAAGCGCAAGCGCCTCTCCGATACCTGAACTTGCGCCAGTTATGAGGACATTCATTGATTTCAAGGATTATAACAAAAAAGCCTCGGCTTGTGGCCGAGGTTTTTTCTTCGTGAGTTGGTTGCCTCGCAGGGACTCGAACCCCAACAAGCAGAATCAGAATCTGCGGTGCTACCATTACACCACGAGGCAAACGCCTTACCTTCTCAGATTGGCGGGGTCGACGGGGCTCGAACCCGCAACCCCCGGATCGACAGTCCAGTGCGCTAACCAATTGCGCCACAACCCCGTTGCTCCGAAAAGTGATGAATAGTATACCATATTCCCCCGACGGCCCGCAAGGGGGGATTTTAACAATTTTACTTGGCCGTCATCTCAAATACGAGTTCGCCGCCGGCCATTATGTCGGCGTGCTCTATCGTCTTGTCGAGGGGTTTCCCGTTGAAAGCAACAGACTTCACGTACTTGTTCTCGACAGAGAGGTTCTTGGCGATGATGGTCAAGGTCTTGCCACCAGCCAAATTCACCGTTGCCTTCGGAACCTGCGGCGCACCGAGGACATATGTGCCTCCGCACGGGTTGAACGGGTAGAAGCCGAGCGCCGAGAAGACGTACCACGCGCTCATCTGCCCGCAGTCGTCGTTGCCGCAAAGCCCGTCCGGCTTCGGGTGGTAGAACTTGTCGAACACGTCGCGGACCCTGCGCGCGGCCTTGTCGCGTTCGCCGACAAGCGTGTAGAAGTAGATGACATGGTGGCTCGGCTCGTTTCCGTGGACGTACTGCCCGATAAGCCCCGTGACGTCGAGGACGTCACCCGCCACCTTCTCGGGCTGCTCGAAGAGCCCGTCGAGCCGCTTCACGAACGCCTCGCGCCCGCCCATCGCCTCGACGAGACCATCGGGGTCCTGCATCACGTGCCATGTATACTGAAAGGCATTGCCCTCGGTGAAGTCGCTCTTCTCGCCGTAGCCGACCGCGTATGGGTCGAACGGCTCGCGCCACTTGCCCTTCGAGTCCTTGCCGCGCGCGAGCCCGACGGAAGCGTCGAACACGTTCCGCCAGCCGCCCGCGCGCTTGAAGAAGAACGCCGCGTCCTCGGCGCGACCGAGCTTCTCAGCCATCTTCCCGGCGCACCAGTCGTCGTAGCCGCACTCCATCGTGCGCGAGACGGATTCGCCCTTGATTATGTCGAACGGATAGTAGCCGTACTTGTCGAGGACATCCCACTGCTCCTTGTTGCGGCCTTCGTGCTTCTTCGTCAGCGTCTCCTTGATCTGCGCGTAGACGCTCTCCCAGTCGCCGGAGAAACCCTTGAGGTAGGCGTCGACGAGAACTGGCACCGAGTGCGTGCCGATCATGCACTGGTTGTCGCGGCCCCAAAGCGTCCATATCGGAAGATACCCAGTGAACTCGCCCTGGCGCTGCATCGAGCGCACGAGCCCGGGCACGATTTCAGGAACCAGGATCGTGTAAAGCGGATGCGCCGCGCGGAACGTGTCCCACGTGGATAGCGTGGAGTAGTACGGCGACTGGCCGGCGTCGGAGATGTCGTTCGGCTGGATGAAGAGATGGTAGAGAGAAGTGTAGAAGTTGCGCTTCTGGTCGTCACTTCCCTCGACCGCAACGCGGGAGAGCATCTTAGACCACTTCGCGTCCGCGGCAGATGCGACGCGGTCGAAGTCCCAGCCCGGAATCTCGACGGCGAGGTTGCGCTCGGCGTCGGAAATGCCGCCAAGCGCGGAGAGCGCGACCTTTACCAAGAGTGGCTCGCCCTGCGACGAGCCAAAGTCGAAGACGAGATCCCTCTCCGACGAGAACGGACGGGAGAACTCCATCTTGAAGGCATATGTGCGCTTGACCCAGTTGTTGACGACCACCTTGCCCGAGACGCCGGTCTTGCTGTCAGGCGCAACATCGGCAAAGCGGATGCACGCGGATGCGGGATTGCTCCGCGTTATGCACCAGCGCGGATCGACGAGAAGGCGGCTGCGCGCATCCTTCGGATAGGAAATACGGTAGATGGCGCAACGCTCTGTCGCGGAAACCTCGACCTTAACGCCGCCGGCAAGCGTGACGGTGTAGTAACCGGGCTTTGCACTCTCGCTCGCCTTTTCGTAGGGCACAGACTCGGGAACGGCCTTAGACACAAAGGGAAGGATCCTCACGTCGCCGAGATCGGGGCAACCTGTGCCGTTGAGGTGGGTCTGCGAAAACCCGAAGATCGAGCTGTCCCCATAGCGGTAGCCGGAACAATGATCCCAGTCGCCGTTGCCGGTGTCGGGACCTGCCTGGACGAGACCGAAGGGAACGCAGGCAGATGGGAATGTATGGCCCGTACCAGCCGTTCCGACGAACGGATCGACATATCCGCATACTCCAGCGGCATCCCCCGCAAACGCACAAGCCACCGCGCCGCACGCGGCTACGAATGAAATCATCTGTCTTCTCATTCTCTCTCCTCCCCGCAAGTGGTGGGCGGTGAGGGACTCGAACCCCCGACCTTGACCGTGTAAAGGTCCTGCTCTAACCAACTGAGCTAACCGCCCGGAAAATCATGAATCGTAGAACGTCCCGCCTTGAGTGTCGATGCGCTTCGTCATCTCGTACTCGTAGCGTGCGTCCGTCTTCAAAATCTCTACATATCGCGCCGCCTCCCACTTAGCCATCGGGAGGTCGTGCAGAAGATAGTTGCCGCAGTTCACCGCAGTCGCGCCGGGAACTTCGCCGTCGTACGACGCCAGATGCTCGAACGCGCGGAGCAACAGCGGCTGCAGCTCCTGCGGCTTCGGCCGCCCCTTCACGATGAGATAGCAGCCTGTCAGACATCCCATCGGCCCCCAGTAGACGATCCTATCCTTCCATTCCGCGTCGCTCCGGAGGAACGTCGCGACGACATGCTCGATCGTGTGCATCGCGTTCGGGTGTATCGCCGGCTCCTTGTTCGGCGTCTTCATCCGAATGTCGAACGTCGTCGCATAGTCGTCGCCTATCTCGTCCACGCGGGATTCGTAGATTCCCGGGACGATCTTCGTGTGATCAACTTGAAACGACGCTATCAGATTCATGGTGCCTGGTACCTTCGCGCCTGCGGCGCTGGTGCTTGGTGCCTGTTCAGTCCTTCTTGACCTTGATGACGCGCTTTGCCTTGCCCTCGTTGCGCGGCAGGGCCCCGATCGGGAAGACGTCGCCCTTCGGGAGGAAGCCAAGACGTTCCCTGAGATGCTTCGCCACCGTGTGGCCAGTGACGCCTGGCTCCGCCTCGACGTTGATCGTGACGTCCGTCATTCCGTGGCACTCTTCGAGGATGATCTGGAACTCGTCTGCGACGCCGGGGATTTCCTTCAGCGCCTGCTCGACCTGGCGAGGATAGAAGTTGACGCCCTTCACGATGAGCATGTCGTCGGTGCGGCCAGTGATGCGGTCGATCCTGAGCGACGTCCTGCCGCACTCGCACTTCTCGCGCGAAAGGATGCGCGTGATGTCGTGCGTCCTGTAGCGGATGATCGGCATCGCCTCGCGCGTGAGCGACGTGAAGACGATCTCGCCGTATTCGCCGTCGGGGACAAGCTTGCCAGTCGCCGGGTCGATGACCTCGGTGATGTACTGGTCTTCGAAGACGTGAAGCCCGCAGTGGCACTTGCAGTCCTGGCCAGTCGTACCGACGCCGCCGGTCTCGGTCATGCCGTAGATGTCGAAACACTCGATGCCGAGACGCTTCTCGATGCGGCGGCGGGTCTCGTCGGAGAACGTCTCCGAGCCGAAGATGCCGACCTTGAGGTAGGGAAGGTCGCGCTCGCCCTCGGGGCACTCGTCAAGCTTCTCGATGAGACGCGGAACATACGAGACGACGGACGCAAAGCCCTTCGACTTGAAGTCCTTCATCAGCTTGATCTGGCGCTCGGTGTTGCCGGAAGACGCGGGAACCGTGAAGAGCCCTGCCTTGCGCGCGCCGTGGTAGAAGCCGAATCCGCCGTTGAAAAGCCCAAACGTCGGGATGATCTGGAACGCATCGCCCTTCTCAAGCCCAGCCATCGCGTAGCAGCGCGCCATGCACTCGGCCCACTGCAGAAGGTCGTTCTTCGTATACGCCATGACGACTGGCGTGCCGGTCGAGCCGGAAGACATGTGGAACTCGAGGAGGTCCTTCCTGTCCGCGCAGTTCATCTTGAGCGGATAGGCCTCGCGGAAATCGTCCTTCGTGAAGAACGGCAAGTTAGCGAGGTCGTCGAGCGACTTCACGTCCTCGGGCGAGCCAAGGCCGCCTTTTTTAAGCCGCTCGCGGTAGAACTCGTTCCCCCACACGCGAGTCAGCGACTTCTTCAATCCCTCAAACTGCACCTTCGCGTATTCATCGCGCGAAAGCGTCTCCTTCTCGCGGTTCCACATCGACATTTCAACCCTCCACTGCGGCGCGGCCAAGGGCAAACGCCTTCTTGTTGACTTCGAGAAGCTTGGCCTTGGGGCCGGAGAGCATCTCCGCCATCGCCTTGAGCCATGTCTCTTCCTTGAAGGGACAGAGCGTCGAAAGAGCGCCCGCGAGAACCATGTTCATCGTGCGCGCGTTGCCGGCGCCCTCGGTCGCAATCTTCATCGCGTCGATAAGGACGAGCTTCTTGAACGACTTCTTCACGCGGCCGTCGAGATCCTCTGGGTTCTTCTGCTGGCCCGAGGAGACGGTGACGGGAACGAGGTAGAGGTCGTTAACGAGGGCGGTGCCGCCCTTCGAAAGAATCCCGGAGTTCCTGAGCGCCTCGACCTTGTCGAACGAGACGAGGATGTCGGCCGTTCCTTCCTGAATAATGGGCGAAGCGACGGAAGAGCCGAAGCGCACCTGGCTCGTCACCGAGCCGCCGCGCTGGGCCATGCCGTGGATTTCGGACTTCTTGACGTCGAGCCCTGCGAGCGCGGCCGTCTTTGCGAGGATGTCGGCAGTGAGGATGATTCCCTGCCCGCCGACGCCGACGAGCGAAACGTTTACTGTCTTCACGGCATCGGCTCCTCGACAACGCGTTCGACCGTAATTTCGGGGTCGATTTCCTGGAGGCCCGCCTCGATGCCCTGCTTGAGGGTCATCATCGCGAACGGGCAGCTGCCGCAGTGGCCGACGAGCTTGAGGTAGACGACCTTGCCCTCGATTTTGACGAGTTCGAGGTCACCGCCGTCGGCTTGCAGCCCGACGCGCAGCTCATCCAACTTGGCCTTGATTTGCTCTTCCATCATTCCTCTCCTTGAAATTTCAGAGTATTATACCAAATTTTCACTTGCGCTTGGCGAAGCGGCCCTTGGAAAGCGCGGCGCCGACGAGGAGGAGGACAAGCCCGGGAACGAGGAAGATCTGGTAGCGCTCGCCAAGCCGGGACTCTTCCTCGTTCTGCTCCATAAGCGCAATCTGGCGTAGACGTCGGCGGTAGATCGCGCCAAGCGTCGTCTCCGCAGTGCCGGCGGTCGCAAGCGGAACATACGCGCCCTTCGACGCCTCGGCAATCGCCTTGAGCGCCGACTCCTCAAGTTTGACTGTCACCGGCTTGCCGTCGAACTTCTGAACGCCGCGCCCGTCCTCGGCCGGAATCGTCGCGCCGCGCTTCGGATCGCCAATGCCGACGGTGAAAATCGGAATCCCGCGCTTTCTCGCCGCCTCGGCGTTCTTGAGCGCCTCTCCGCGAAGGTCGCCGCCGTCGGAAATCAGGATGATCGCGTTGTGGTCGTCTGCCGCGGGATCGAGCGCGCTAAGCGCGGCGCGAATTGCGCTGCCGAGATCCGTCTCGCCACGCGGCGCGGACTCGGGGCTCATGCGCTCAAGGGCGCTCCGAAGATATCCATGGTCGGTCGTGAGCGGGCACACCACGACACCGGTGCGGCGAAACGCGACGAGCGCGCAGCGGTCGCCGGCAAGCGAGTCGATGAGATCCGCTACATCGGCCTTGGCGCGTTCGAGGCGGTTTGGGCGAACATCCTCGGCAAGCATCGAGCGCGAGACGTCAATCGCTATCACGACGTTACGCGCGCGCGTCATCGTCTTCTCCATCGACTTGCCCCACTGCGGCCGCGCCGCGGCGAAAAGCGCGAGGAAAAGCCCCGTGACGATGCATGCCGTCTGCAGTCCGGAGACTGACGAGGTGGGAACCTTCAGCGTCAATTTCGCCAGCGCCTTCTCGCGGCGCGCCTTGAGAAACGACCACCACAGCCCGGCGATCGGAACGAGCAGAGCGAAGATTAAAAACGCTGGGTTCGCAAATCTCACTTGTCCTTCTTCCCCTCTCCATGCCAGGGAATGAACTCGGGAACCTTGTCGATGCCGGCGGCGATGCGCTGACGAACCGCCTCGTAAACGAGAATCGTCGCGGCAGCGGAGACATTGAGCGAATCAGCCGTTCCAAGCATCGGAATCCTGACCCTGAGCTCCGCGCCGTCCATCCACTTAGCCGTAAGACCATACTGCTCGGCACCAAGCGCAATCGCGACGTTGCCTGTCAAGTCGACTTCGAAATGGAGCTTCTCCGCATGTGGCGTAGCGGCAAGAATCTTGAAGCCGCGCTCCTTCAGCCACGCAAGCGCCTCGTCCGAAGTCGCCTCGACGATCGGCACGGTGAACATAGTTCCCGTAGAGGCGCGGACGACGTTCGGATTGTGGATGTCTGTCGTGCGGTCGCAGACTATCACTGCCGCGACTTTCGCAGCGTCAGCCGAGCGGAGGATAGTCCCGAGGTTGCCCGGCTTCTCGATCGCCTCGGTGACGATGACGAGCGCATTCTCGGGGAGCTTCAGGTCTGCGAGCTTTATCGAGACATGCGGGCCCACCATGAGAAGCCCGTCAGGGCGCTCCTTGTAGGCGATCTTCAAGAAGCACGTCTTGGAGCAGGTGTAGACCTCTGCGCCGAGCCGCGAACACTCGTCCACCAGCCCCGGTTCGTTCTCGTTCTTCAGGTAGAACTCGGGGCAGTGGAAAATCGCGCGCGGGCGATAGCCGCTGTCGAGCGCGCGACGGCACTCGCGATAGCCCTCGACAATCATCTCGCCAGACTCCTCGCGCGTCGAGCAGCTGCGAAGCTTCACGACGTACTTGAGCTTGGGATTTGATGGCGAGGTGATTTCCATGTATTACTTCGTCTCGAAGGGTCCGAGCGGGAGCGACGCCTCGTTGTAGAGCGTACCGGTCGTGCGGGGCTTGCCCATGTAGCGGACCTTCACAGGCTCGGGCACACTTTCGCTCGAAAGGACGATATTCGCGCCGTCGATATAGTCGGTGTCGATCTCCTTGCCGTCGCCACCCTTGTGCTGCCTGTAGTTGATCACCTTGGCATCGCACCACTTCCCATCCGCACCGGCGAGTTCGAACGCCGGCTTACGAGAGCGGTCTGGCGCATATACATACCAACCCTTCACATTGTCGAACACAAGCGTCGCCTTGCCGTCGGCGAACGACGCCGACTTGAGCACGGGCGAGTCGTCTTCGGGAATCGCAAAGCCGTAGTCGCGCTTGAGGGCGTGGACTGCAAGTCGCTTGGAAACGATCTCCTTGTCGTTCGGGTGGATGTCGTCAAAGTTGCCGACGTCGGCCGTGACTGCGAGCGCGGCGTTCTTCTCCTCCGCGCAGAACTGCGTCTGCGCCATGCAGATGCCAAGCCAGTTCTGATTCCACGGCGCGAGCTGGACGATGTAGAGCTTGAGCTCTGGGTTCTCGAAATCGCGGCTCCAGCCGTTGTAGAGCGCATGAAGTTTCGCGCAGTAAAGCTGAGACTCGCCGCTGTTATGGCAGCCCTGATACCAAATAAAGCCACGCATCGCCATCGGCGCGTATGCGGCGGCCATTCCGTTGTAGAGAACGGTCGGCTGCTGGTGCGCCCCGCCTATCGGGCCCCTCCTGTCGGTCTCAGCCTTCCAGTCCGCCTGCGCCTTCACTTGATACTCAGCAGTCTCCTTGATGGACTCGTCACAGTCTTTGTAGCCAATACGCGGCGTCCACGCGTCAATGTTTGTCCCGCCCCAGCTCGCGTCAAGAATGCCGACTGGGACATCAAGCGCAAGATAGAGTTCGCGCGCATAGTAAAACGCGACCGCGGAAAGTTCCGTACCGCGCTTTCCGTCCGCGCGATGGAAAAGCTGAAGGCTCTCCGGAGTGAACTTGCACCAATTCGCCGAGAGCTCCACTGGCTCTACGGACCACCTGTGCGCGCTCTTCACATAGCGGATGTTCGGAAGGTAGGTCATCGTCGTCAAGAGCCCGCCCTTCATGTCGCGGTAGCGCGTGTTGCCGCCCCAGATCGGGCACTCCATGTTGCTCTGGCCGGAGGCGAACCAGACCTCGCCGACGAGGATGTCCTTGATTTCGACGGATTCGCCGGATTCGAGGACGGCAACCTTCATCGTGCGACTTTCCTTCGACGCATCCATCGGGTCGAGAAAGACCTTCCACACGCCGCCCTCGCCGATTTCCGCCGTCTTCGACTGCCCTGCGAATTCGACCTTCACGCTGCGCGCCGTCTTGCCAGCAGGCGGCGTTGCCTTTCCCCAGACGGGAACCTTCATCCCGCGCTGCAGGACCGCGCCGTCCGTGAACGGAGCGCCCATCTTGATTTCGGCAAAAAGCGATGCCGCTGCAAACGACATCACCACAGCAACTGCAACTTTATTCATAATCATCTCCTTTACACTGACTCCTGACAACTGACTCCTGGCCCCTGACAACTGGCTCCTGACCCCTGACCACTGGCCCCTTCTTACTTCCCGTGATGTCCGCAGCCACAGTCGTGACCATGATCATGGTCGTGCCCACAGCTGCACTCGTGCTTGACGTCCTTGTACTCGATCGTCGCCTTCTCGCGAAGATCAGCGACATAGGCATCCATCGCCTTGCCGCGCGCCTCGTGACGAAGGAGATCCTTGATCTGGTCGTGGACGTCGACGATTGTCTGCTGTCCGCCGCCGCGTTCGTCGGCCTTGTAGATGATGTGGTAGCCGAACTCGGTCGTAACGACTCCCGAGACTTCGCCCTTCTTCATCTCGAACGCGGCCTTGTCGAACTCCGGCACCATCATGCCGCGCCCGAACCAGCCAAGCGAGCCGCCCTGCGCGCCGGACGGGCAGTCGGAGTGCTTCTTCGCCTCTTCAGCGAAGTCCGCCTTGTCGTTGACGATGCGCTCGCGTATTTCCTTGATCTTGTCAAGCGCGGCATCGTTGGAGCCCTTGACGAGAATGTGCTGGCAAAGGACTTGCGGCGGCTCGACGTATTCGGCCTTGTGTGCCTCGTAGAACGCCGTCACCTCGTCCTCTGTCGGATCCGCGACATGCGCGCACGCCTGGTTGACGAGCATGTTGACGCGCGCGCCCTTCTCGAGTTCCTTGCGGAAGTCCGCCTCGGCGATCCCCTGCGCGGCAAGCGCCTTCTTGTAGTTCTCCTCGCCGCCGACCTGCTGGACGACTCGCGCTACCTCTGCGTCGATGTCCTTCTCGGTCACGGGGATGTCGAGCCGCGCGGCCTGGTCGAGTAGCAGCTTTGCGCCAATCGCCTGGTCGAGGGCCTTGGCCTCGAGCTTCGGGAGGTTCTGCCTTATTTCGGCCATCGTCATGCCGTGGCCCATATAGAATCGGACGAGCCGGTCGAGCTCAAAGTTCACCGCTTCCGCCGATATTTCCTGTCCGTTTACAATTGCTGTTTTCATTGGGCGATATTATCGCATATTTCGTAGTCTGCTTCAATATTGGCCATGCCGAACCGGCATGGCCAGATTTCAAGCCCTTAGATACCGGGGAACGTACGCTGCCCGCCGTCGACGACAACCGATCCACGACCGCGAACGTCGCGCGAGGACACGCCGACGAGAATATCGTACTTGCCCGAATCCGTCGTGAACTGGTGCGTTAGTTCGTCGAAGTAGGCGAAGTCCTGCGCCGTAAGCTGGACCGAAACCACCTCGCTCTCGCCAGGCTTGAGAAGCTTCGTCTTGGCAAAGCCACGAAGGTCCTTCACGCAGCGTTCGACCTTGGCTTCGGGATACGCCACGTAGACCTGCACGACCTCGCGTCCGGCGACCTTGCCCGTGTTCGTGACCTTGGCGCTCACGGACCAACAGTTGGGCCCAGCCGACTTCACCTCGACGCCGGAGACGTCGAACGTCGTGTAGCTGAGTCCGTGGCCGAACGGGAACATCGGCTCGATCTTCTTGTAGTCGAACCAGCGGTAGCCGACGTAGAAGCGCTCATTGTAGACGACTTCCTTTTCGTTGTAGGTTCCCATCTGCGCAACGCCCGTGTCCTCGTAGCGCTTCGGCCAGGTCTGGCAGAGCTTGCCCGAGGGATTCACGTCGCCGAAGACGACGCGCGCGATGGAATTGCCCTCCTCCATGCCGAGGTAGGAGCTCATGAGCATCGTCTGCGCCGAGTCGGTCCACGTATAGCCGACGGGCGTGCCTGCGCGCGAGATGACGACTGTGTTCTTGGCGCCCCAGGAGAGAATCGCCGAGATCGAGGCGTCCTCGCCGGGATCGGCCAGCATGTCCTTGCGGTCGCGACCTTCGGACTCCATGTTGCCGTCATAGCCGAGCTCGGTGCCCGTGAAGACGATTGTCGCGTCGGAAGCGAGAGCGAGGGCCTTGAGCTCGTCAAGCCCGGGACCTTCGGCCTTTCCCTTCCCTTCGTCCTTCTCGACATGCCCGCCAGCGCGCTCCACGCCGCTCAGGTCGACGGCAAGCTGCGCGTCGTCGGTCTTCTTGACCTTGTCCTTGGGGAGCGGCTTGAGGACGATTTCGACATCCTTGCCGAGACGCGCCTTGAGCGCATCGAGGAAAGTGATTTCGTAGGGAACGTTGCCCTCGGCCGAGCAGCCCTTGTGGCACTGCTTCTCCGCGGCATTCTTGCCGATGACGAGGACCTTCTTGAGAGACTTCTCGTCGAGCGGAAGAACGCCCTTCTCGTTCTTAGCGAGGACGATCGACTCCTCGCCGATCAAACGCGCAATCTCCTGATGCTTCTTCGTGTTGCGCTCGCCTGCCTTGCGCGGCGCGCCAGTGAGGAAGCCCGTCTTCGCCATCACGAAGAGGACGTGAAGCGCCATCTCGTCGACAGTCGCCTCGGAAATCTTCCCGGCCTTGACCGCCTCGACGATCGGAAACTTCTTGGCCTTGGGATTGTAGTGGAACTTGATCTGGTCGCCACGGTCCATCTCGATGCCGCCGCCGTTGTTGGCGGAGAACTCGTTGGAGTGCTGCCCGCCCCAGTCGGTCTCGATAAGGCCCTTGAAGCCCCAGCGGTCGCGCAGGACGCCGGTCTGCAGGTACTTGTTCTCGGAAGCCCAGATTCCGTCGATCTTGTTGTAGGACGTCATCACGCAAAGGACGCCCGCATCCTGCACCGCCGCGCGGAACGCGGGGAGGTAGATTTCGTGGAGCGTCCTGAGGTCGCAGTGGGTGTCGACGTTGTTGCGGTTCCACTCCTGGTCGTTGAGGCAGAAGTGCTTGACGGTCGCGGCGACGTCGTAGCTCTGGACGCCCTTGATCATCGGCACGCACATCTTCGCCGCGAGGCAGGGATCTTCGCCGAGGTATTCCCAGTTGCGGCCGTTGAGGGGCGTGCGGGCGATGTTGACGCCGGGTCCTAGCAGCTCGTCAACGCCGCGGTCACGCATCTCGGCTCCAAGCACCTCGCCGTGGAGCCGTGCGAGCTCGACATCCCAGGTGGAGGCGAGCGAGGAGAGCGACGGAAGCTTGGTGTTCTCGCTCCGCGGCTTCGTGTAACCCCAGTCCCAGCGGTTCATCTGCGGGCGGACGGTCGAAGAGTTGTCGCTCATCGTCCACTCCTTCGTGATTCCCACGCGCGGAATCGCGGAGAGCGTCATCGTGCCGGACCCGCCGGTGAGGAGCGCTTTCTCCTCAAGCGTCATCTTGGCAAGCGTCTCGCGGGCGGCCTTGAGAGCGGCCTCGTCGTCTAGCATTGCGAAACAGGAAATTGCGGCAGACGCCGCGGCCACAAATGTGGCAAACCTCAGATTGGCAGTTTTCATGCCCCAATTATACCAAATGCCGCCAAAGCCCTCAAGCGCGGCAGATGCGCCGCGCACACGGCGTCCAGCCGAAAGTTACCTCACCTTGATAAGGATCATGAGGAGGATCGGCACGAGCGCGAGCTGCAGCAGGACGAAGCGCATGAGGACCTGGGCGTTCGACCAGCCGAGGTTCTTCTTGCAGTGGTCATGCAGCGGAAAGCGCACCTTGCGAATCACGCTGTCGTCGCCAATCTGGAACCCAAGCCGCTTCGCGACGCGCAGAAGGACGAGCTTCCCAAGCCCGCCGCCGCCGTTGACGAGAACAACCGGCGAAAGGAAGAGGACGAGAAGCGGATTGCCCGTCATCAGCGACGCCGTGGCGACGAGAACCCCAAGGAATCTGCTCCCCGCATCGCCCATAAGCACCTTCGAGGGCTCGGCGTTGTACCAGAGATACCCGCCGAACGCGCCTGCGACGATCATGACGACGATTGCCCAGCGCGCGGCCTCAGAGTAGACCGGAATCAGGAAGTAGTGCGCGACGGGACGATAGCCGACGACGATGTAGAGAATCACCGCGAGCATCGCAAGCGTTATGACGGTAAGCGTTCCCGCAAGTCCGTCCACGCCGTCCGAGCAGTTCGTCGCGTTCATCGTAAACCAGAGAATCGCCGCCGCGACAGGAACGTACGCCCAGCCGGGGATGAGCCACACGCCAACGTCGCCAATCATCGTCGCGCCCTTCACGAACGGCAACCACGTCACCATGACATGCGAACCGTCGATGACGTCGGAGTGACCGAGGAAGATAAACACCGCTATCGCGCCAGAGACGACTGCGTCAAGAAGCCCCTTCTTAAGCTCCCCCCACGGAACCGCCGCGCGGTCATCGAGATAGCCGAAGAGCATTGCACCGTACATCGCAACCACGGCCATCAAGTCCCAGACAGCGAGCGGCGCGAAGAGCAGTATCACGGGGAGCGATATGAGCGTCACCGCGAGGCCTGTGCCAGTCGGCTTGCCGCGCGACTGCATTCCGCCCATGTCCTTGAGGATCGCCTTGCCGTGGTCCTGCGGAAGGAAACGCCAGACCCGCGGCAAAAAAAGCCACACGAGAAGCGCTGCCGCAAACGTACCGCCCGCGAGCAGGAGAGCGTGAGACTGGAGAAGACGGAACGGACCCCAATACGGGACGAGATACTGCGACAAATAGTAGAGCATGGCGGCTATTTTGCCTTAAGGGATTTCTTGAGCATCATGTAGAGCGTCTTGCGCTCGTCCTTCGAGAGAGCTGCGATGCGCTCCTCCCACTCGCGCTCGAACTCGCTCTTCTCGTCGCCGAGCGCGACGAAGTGCGCCTTAAGCACCTTCTTCGCCTCGTCGATGTACATCCTGACCTCGGGATTGAGCTCGTCCATTACGAGCGCGTTCTCGGCGTTGAGCGCGGGGAAGCGCGGCGAGACGAGATAGGCCGTGTAGGGGATTCCGCCAGAACGCACGAGCGCAGACTGCTCGTGAAGCTGGAAACCGTCGGGGCCCGCGAAGACGAGACGCCCGGCGCCCACGAACTTGCGCTTCCACTCGATGACCTCGAGCTTCGCCTCCGCGCCGCTCTCAAGCGTCAGCTTGTAGTCGGTCGTGCGACGCTGTACGATGACAGGCGTCACGGGAAGCCCGTTGAAGTAGATCCTGACGTCAGGATAGCTCTTAAGGTAGAGCGCAAATTTCGCCGCGAGCGTCTGCACGGTTTCCGCCGCGTTCAGAAGAGAATCACACGTCGCCTTGATGTTGGTGATGTTCACCTCGGTGCCGGTCGCGGGGCCGGGCTTCGCGCTCTCGTCGAGGTCGAAGACGCCTGGCTTCGAGAGGTCGCCGGAGAGGACGTAGGACGTAAGCCCGCCGCCCTCCTTGCGAATCGTGGTGCGCCATTCGACATGCGTTCCGAGCGCGAACGCCTTGAAGCGCCCGCGGCCGTGCCGCCCGTGGAGCCGACGCCCGGCGAGCCCGGTCTGGGTCGCCGTGCGCTTCCAGCTGCCGCCGAGCGAACCGAAGGTCGCGTCAGCCTTTTCAGCGTCGATTCCCGTGCCGTCGTCCGACACGCGCACCGCCTCTACCGCGCCAAGCGGATTGGTGATAAGGTCTACCTTGACCTCGCGCGCGTCTGCGTCAAGCGCGTTCCACACGAGCTCCTCGACTGCCGAGATCGGAGCCGACTTCGAAAGCGACTCGATGTGGTCTGGCTGCGCCTGAACGTATATCTGCTTCATGCCTTCATTTCCTCGACTGCGCCCGACTTGGTGACCTTCTCGATACGCTGCCTGATGGACTCAAGGTCCTTCTGGCAAGTGTCGACGAGCTTGCGGCCCTCCTCAAACGCCTTTATCATGTCGTCGAGCTTCATGTCGCCAGACTCCATCTTGGCGACGAGCTGCTCGAGTTTCTTGAGGTTGTCCTCGAAATTCATCCCGATCACTCCGCGCCAAGGGCGATGCCGATCGACTTGATGTCCGCCGCGTCAAGCGCGTAGGCGGGGTCGATCTCGACGGGAACGCCGGCCTTCACCGTGACGCCCGCCTCGGCGAGCCAGCGGCGCCACTTCGCCTGCATGTCGGCCTTGCAGGTCGCGGGCGAGTCGCCGCCCTCGGCGTTCTTGACCGGGGAGAACTCGTCCTTCTGCTCGAAGGCGAGGAACGCCGCGCGGCGCGCGTTCGGGAGGACGTCGAAGATGAACTTCTCGAACTTGTAGCCGTTCGGCTCGGACGGCTTCACGACCTTGCCCTTAGCGTCGACGAACGGGATCTTCTTGAACGCGAGGTGGAGCGGCATCGCCTTCCCGGCCTCGCGCTCGAGGAACGCGCGGTCGAAGACGTGGATCGCGGGCGAGCCGTAGAGGAAGTAGAGCTTGCCGTCCCTGCCCTTGCGCTCGCACTGCTCCTTTGTCATCTCGGTGTACTCGACCATGCGGAAGGTCTTGCCGAACTGCATCGGCATGCCGACCTTCTCGTAGGGGTCGCGCTTCGCGCAGAGCTTGAGCGAATACTCCGACTTGTTCGCGACGTGGCAGCCGATGAACGCGGGATCCGCGATCTCGACGAGGGGATTGTCGACCTGGAAGAAGAAGACAGACTTGATGCCGCGCTTCTTCATGTCGGCGAGGGCTCCCGAGCGCTTGAGCGCGGCGAGAAGGCCACCGTGGCCGTCGGGGCTCATAAAGACATGGCCGGGCGCGTCCATGATGATCTTGCCGTCCTGCGTCATGCCGGGCCACATGCCCTGGGTGAAGAAGAACACGTCCTTCGGGTTGAGCCCAAAGTACTCGTTCTCCTCGAAGCAGCGGATCGTCGCCTCGTTGTTGGCCTCGCTCGTCATCACGTAGAACGGAATCGTGCGCCCGTAGCGGATGGTACGCGCGAGGATCTTGCGGGCGTGGAAGTAGAAGAGCGGCGCGCCGGTGATCGGGCCGATCGAGTAGCAGCCCTTGGGGCCGTCGTAGCCGAGGCGCGAACCCTGGCCACCGGCGACGAGAAGCGCGGCGACTCGGCCGGCCTTGAGCTCCTTCTCTCCGATCGCGACGGCCTCGGCGAGCTTCTTGCCCTTGAGGACGGCGACCTTCGGGGCCTTGCCCTTCGAGTTGTCGATTGCGGCCGTTCCGGCCTTAAGCGCCTTCTGGCAGTAGGCGAGGCTCTTCGGATCTATCTTCTCTATCTGTTCAAGGAGGGCGTTCTGCCCCTTTTTCGAAAGCTTGTTCCACCAAGCGAGGACATGTTCCTGTCCGCACTTGTCGAGCATCTTCTTCGCCGCTGCGTAGTTCATTTTCTTCTCCTTGGTTTTATCGTTAAATCACTTCACGACGCGCTGGACGCGCGAGCCGAGGGAGCAAATTATATCATAAGCGTGCGTTCCCTTCAGCAGCGCCCAGTCGTCTGGCGTTATCGAGTCGCGCCCGCAGGAGCCGAAGCAGACAACCTCGTCGCCCGCCTTCACCCCCGGAACATCCGACACGTCGACAGTCGTATAGTCCATGGAAATGCGGCCTATTATCTTGCAGCGGCGCCCGCCGATGAAGACATAGCCGCGGTTCGTGAGCGCGAGCGGAAGCCCGTCTGCGTAGCCCGCCGAGATCGTCGCGACCTTCGTCGGCTGCGCGAGGCACCAGGTGCGCCCGTAGCCGAGCGTCGTGCCTGCGGGCAGTTCGCGCACCTGCGCGACGCGCGTCCTCAAGGAGAGAACCGGCTCGACATTCAGCGCCTTGCGGCCGTTCGGGTCGAAGCTGCCGTGCAGGTTGATGCCGGTCCTCACCATCGTGAACGGCGGATTCGCCGTCTCCGGGAAGTTGTTGATCGCGTCCGACGCGGCCATGTGGACCTTGCGGAACGAGATGCCCTCCTTCGCGCACGACGCGACTATCGACTTGAAGAGCTTTATCTGCCGCTTCGTGAACGGGTCCTTCGGGTCGTACGCCATCGGGCAGTGCGAGAAAATTCCCTCGCAATCGAGGTTCGGGAGCGTCCTCACGGCGCCTATCGTCTCGAGCGCGTCCTTCGCGAGTATACCGAGGCGGCCCATGCCGGTATCGAGCTTAAAGTGGACGCGCGCCATCTTCTTCGCGCGCTTCGCGGCGTCGCTTATGAGCTTCGCCGTCGCGACATCGGTCACAGGGAGCATGACGCCTGCCTTCACCATCGGCGCGATTTCATCCGGGAGTATCGACGAGAGAATCTGGACGTCCGCGGCAAATCCGCCGCGCTTCAAAACTGCGAGAAGTTCGAGCGCCTCGAACGGCTCCGCGACGCCAAATTCGCGGCAGCCCGCCTCAGCGAGCGCTTTCGCGTATGCTCCGACGCCAAGGCCGTAGGCGTTCGCCTTGAGGACGGCGAGGACCTTCATCGGCTTCACGTGCGCGACGATTTTCCTGTAGTTCCTCACCAATGCGCCGAGATCGATCTCGACGCGCACGCGGCGCTTCAGCGTTTTCTCCTTCTGCCCGACATTCCCGCATTTGTTCTTCATCACAGGGAAATTATACCACATTCCAGCGAGGAATGGGGGAACGCATCACGGCATAAGCTCAGCGTTGCCGCGACATGAGAGGCAGAGGCGACTACCGCTTTTTCTTCGCCGGCTCGGAGGCGCCGGGACGGTAGAACATTAGCATCGCGTCGGATGTGCGGTAAAGAAGTTCGCCGAGCTTTATGTAGCCGCCCTTCTGCTCCTTGCGGCCACGGTCGCTGCCGCCTGGGAAGACGACATGGAATGTCTCAGCATCAAAACCAAGCCCGTCGATTATCGCGATGTCCAAGGGCCAGCGCTGGGAGATTTCGTCGTTGAGCGGACGGCTCTGGCGAACGAGCATGACGGGCTGCGAAAGAAGTATCCAGCGGCGAATCTCGTCCTTCTTCGCAAGTAGCGCCTCCTCGGTCGGGCAGTTGAAGAAGACTGTCTCGGGCGACTTGATCTTGAGCGCCGCCGCGCACTTCGCCACCCACGCGGCGTTCTTGCCGTAGTCCGGCCCGTCCTTCTTCTTCCTCGTGGCACGTGGCGCCGGCTTCGACGGCTTCTTCTTCCCCTTGCCATCATCGCTCCCGTTCGCCTGATCGAAGTCGAGGAAGCCGAGGCCCGATTCCCTGATCAGCGCCTCCATCTCGCGCCTCAGCCGGTCGACTTCCGCGAGCCGGAACTTCGGGCGCGAGTCGGACGGATTCGAGTGGACGCGCGTCACGTCGAAATCTCCCTTGCCGTTCTCGGTGCCGGGAAGCGCGCGGTAGTAGTTCGCAATCGCCATAAGCGCCAGAAGCGGATTCGACGAGTTGAACACGTCGTTCTTAAGCCCGAAATACCACTGCTGTATGTACCAAGTGGAGAGAAGGTGGTCGGTCTCGGAGAAGAGCGTCACATCGCCCTTGCCGGTCGCATCTGCGGGAAGGACAATGCCCTTCTGGTTGCTGCTGTACCTTATGCCGTTCGCGTTTCGGGCGTAGGCGCGGACGAAGTTCGTGACTCCCGGCTTCAAGTCGATTATGCGTCCCTCGTAGCGGTCGCGGTGGTAGAGCGGAAAGAGCTTGCCTGTCTTTTCGGTCGGGTCCTTCTTAAGCCCGTAGCAGAAGCCATATTCCGTCAGTAGCGGCTCGCCTCTGTACTTGACGTTAAGCTTCGCGCGGAACGACGTCGGCATGGGCGCGTCGAGCGAGATGAGCTCCGTCTGCGGGAGAAGCGCGAAATCAAGCTCCTGCTTCGTGAACTTATGCTCAGGCATGTCGAGCTTGAAGGTGCAAGTCCCGGTTGAAGCATCGGTCTTTATGTCCGATATCGCTATACCAGCGGGAAGCAAGTTCGGGAGTATCGCCGCAGGATCGCTCTTCTCGTCGAACTTGTCGCCCGGCCTTAGATACGCAACGCCCTCTCCAATCGCCTTGTGATCAGGATCGCCGCTCCTGTATGTGTAGCAGAGGTCTGGCGGCCCGAGCATCGGCGAGGTCATCGTGACGTTTATGACGTGGACGAGAAGCCCCTCGGCTGACGAATCGCCGACTGGCGGCCTTTCGTTGTGGCAGTACTCGATGTAGAAGAGGTAGTTTGGGTGCGTCGACGGCACGAAGATCCCGAGCGGCGAAAGCCCCTCGGATTCCTTGCCCATCGGGAACTTCGCCGAGCGGGGAGCGAGCTTGTATTCACCTGGCTTCTCAATCTTCGGATAGGCGGCAGCGGGAACGAACGCATGGTGGATGTAGCGGCAGTAGGCAGGCCCCGTGGGGCCGTAATCCCAAGGCAAACACGGCGCACCCTCGAGCCCGTCGTGCTCCTCTGTCGCGTGGTAGTAGTCGGGCGAGCCGAGGCAGTGCCCGAGCTCATGGACGAGCGTGCGGCCGTTACCGGGATACGCGACCTGCGGGATCGAATTCGGCCACAGCGGATCGGCCCACATGACCTTGGGATCGTATCCTTTGAGCTTGTCTATCGCCCCATTCTGCAGGGCTTCCGGCGACGGCTTTGGCGGATAGAGTGGCCGGATAACGCGCTCAAGGTGCTCCGGATCCTTGTTCACGGTGTTGCAGTAGACATAGCACGTATACGCGCCCTTCTTCTTAAGCTTCCCCTTCGACTGCACGAACTTTAGCGCATCTTCCCGCAGCTTGCGGGCGCGTTCGCCGCCGTCGCCGTTGTATCCGATCAGGTTCCCAAACGTATTCCAGCGGCAGTAGTAGCCGAAAGGATGCGGTGCCATATAGACAGTCGGATAGACGTCGAGAACAGGCCACGTGATGCCCTGTGAATAGTCCTTGTAGTAGTCGGCTATCGTCGCCGCGCCATCAAGAGAGTTAAGCGCCGAACGGACGGCCTCGACGGACTGCGGCTGGATGCAGTCGGGGAACGTTATCACGACGAGGTCGACTTGGAACTCGCCCGTCTGCACGGGGGTCGTCCTCTCCGGCTTGAAAGTCGCCGCAGTCGTCTTCGTAATCGTCCCGTTGCGGAACTCGGCAGAGCGGTCGGCGTCGCGGTTCTTGGCAGGCGACGCCTTCTCCCCCTTCTTCGACGGAGCGGCAATCGCCGCGAACACGGCGAGTATCGCCGCCGCAAGTGTAATACTACGTCTCATCGGCGTAGATTATACCAAAATCCGCCCGCCTATTGGGCATCGGACAGACAAGAAGCATTGACGAACTCCTCTGCGGGTATCATCTCCGCATCTTCCCCAGAAACTAACTTCTCGTCCGCCGCCCAGTTGAATGTGCTTCACCCAAACAGATCATCAAGCGTCACTTCCGACTGGATGTCGTTCCAGTATGCGTTTCTTCTGACTCCGTGGGGAGTGACCATAGTCAGGAACACTGATCCGTTGAACTTCATTTCCTCGATGTACGCGTTCCGCCGCCGAATCATCTTGCTGTGTTCCGCCTCAGAAATCGAATATTCCTCCTGCGAATATTTCATTTCGCAGATGTTGACCGCCTTGTCAGCACGGCTTATGAGCAGGTCTATCTGAGCGCCGCCGACATCATCCCCGCCTCGCCTCCGCCATGCATACGCCTCCGTGCGTATCCCGGATATTCCCAACGACTTCTTTATCTGCTCAAGGTGCTCAAGGCAAACCCGCTCGAAAGCCAGGCCGTTCCACACATCACGTTCGCGGGACGATGCGAGCGACAGCCACATTCCGGCAGAGCCGTTGCCGCCACCAGCAAGGAACCGATAATAAAACAAGGTGAAGTTGTCGATAAGTTGATATACGGTTCCTCTCGATTTCTTTCCGGGGCTGCGATACATGCGAACAAAGCCACATGCCGCAAGTTCGGCAAGAATCTTGGTCACTGCACCGTTATCTTCCATCTTTGTTGACGTCAGCACCTCTTCACGGGTCATTCCAGCTTTCTTTGTAGAAAGCGCCTCCACTATTTTAAGGTGCCCGCCGGGATTGACGAACAAGGAAGCGTAAAGCTGGTCGAACTCGTCGGCAAGCGGAGCATCGTCACCGAAGAAAAGCCAATCAATGTTCTGATCCATGCTTTTTGTCCTGTCCATCCGTTCCCAATAGTACGGGACACCGCCCAGAACCATGTATCCTTCAAGAATCTGCTGCCTTGAATATGCAAGTCCCTTTGCCCGTGCCATCAGCTCGCATTCGGAAAGTGTAAAAGGACTAAGGCGTATCTGGTCCGTCAGCCGATTGTGAAGCCCTCCATGGTTCTTGATGATCTTTCCGACTATCCATGATGTGGCACTTCCGCATACGACCAGCACAATATCATTGCGCATAAAGCACCACCCATTCCAGAAATGCTCCAGTGCGCTCACAAAGTCCGACTTGCGCGTGTCCATCCACGGCAACTCATCAAGGAACACAACCTTTCTCGACGCACGACACGATGACAAGCCCTTTTGCAGCACATAAAATGCGTCAGACCAGTTATGGATGCGGCGCTCCGCCTTCATTCCGAATAATTCCAGCGACTTTGAAAATTCGGCAAGCTGAGCCGCCTTGTTTCGATGTGCAAGCCCAGAATGGAAGAAAGCCAACTTCTTTCCGAGCGTCTCCTTTATCAAGAATGTCTTTCCAACGCGGCGGCGCCCATAAACAGCTACGAACTCAGACCTCTCCGAATTTAGAGCATTTTTCAGCCTTTCAACCTCTTTTTCGCGACCTATCAACATACTGTTCCTCCTTCTGACGCAGCATAATATACCAAAATTCGCTGCGGTAAGTCAAATGCAACATGAGTTAGCGCAACAAATATCATTGCTTGCGTTTCATTCGCCAGCGATCTCATCGAGTGCGAAGACGAAGTCCACATCCTTTCCGTCCGTCATTCTCGGATACTCGCGCCGACGGATGACACGTCTTGGGCTCGACATCACTCCGCGTCGTTGAAAAACTCCTCTGCGGGTATCATCTCCGTATCTTCACCGGAAACCAACTTCTCGTCCGCCGCCCAGTCGTGTGTCGATGCCTCGAACGCGCTGGCAAGGTCGGGACGCACCGCGAGAACGTTGCACCAGTCCGAGACCCCGAGTGTCGTCAGATCGCACTCGCCCACCCTGTGCGCCAAACCGCTTACCGGTCTGCGTCCGCCGTCGCGAAACAGCAAGACGATTTGCCCGCCGGTGAACTTTCCCATGTCGCACTTGTCCGCAAACTCCGGCCTTATGCTGACAAGCCGCCGCCAATTGATGGCGTCCAACTTGCCCCAATCGCATTTTTCAGCGAACTCGGCACGATCCAACAGAAGGTCCGCCCAGTCGCAGCCGTCCAGTTTGCTCCAATCGCACTTGTCGGCAAAACGCGGATGCCGTGACAGAACCCGCGACCAGTCTTCACCGTCCAGCTTCCCCCAGTCACAGCGTTTGGCGAACTCAAGGCCATAGGCACTGCAAATCAGGTTAGCCCAGTCTGTTCCATCCAGCTTGTCCCAATCGCAGTACTCCGCGAACTGCGGCTGTGTTTCAAGAAGCCCCACCCAATTGCAGCCATCCAGCTTGCCCCAGTCGCAATGAACGGCAAACTGCGGCTGCCTGCGCAGCAAGGGTGCCCAATCGCAGCCTTCAAGCTTACTCCAGTCGCACCTGTCAGCAAAACGCGGCTGATGCTCAAGAAGATACGACCAGTCATGTCCGCCCAACTGCGACCAGTTGCTGCACTCTTTCGATTCATTAGATTGATTTTTCATTTCGCGCACAATGCGATTAGATATCCAGAATGGAACCAGTTAACTTCTTAACGTCAGAGAAGGTCTTAACCGAATCCTTGTGCGAAGCGAAGAAGTCATTGAAGTACTTGTCGCTTTCTCGCTTGATGATGCAAAGTATTTCCGCATCGACATCGGACTCCGGATTATTGCTCTTCATTTCTGTTACTCCTTGAAGTTTGTGTGTTATTGTCATTCCCATGCATTTCATCAACATGCGCCACGTATCGCATTTACGAACGATTCAACCTTTTGTTCGTTCGTCAATCTGACGCGAGCACTCGTCAAATGCCAAATCGGCAAGAATTTACATGTGCATCCATTTATCTCAAATGACTTCGCCTCTGTAGGGATAGGCCTATGGTCCGAGGTCAAGAGCCGGATCTTTGCCGCATTAAACGACTTCGAATTGAATCTATCAAGCATTATCTCTATTACAGGATTGTCCATCAGCACCACTAACGTCGGATTGAACAATTTAATCTCTTTGTCAACCACTGCCCGAAATGAATCCTTCCAATCAAAAGCGGTAGAAAGATATGCCTGTCTGCATTTCAGGCAAGACGACTGATTCCCGAACGCAAAATATAGCTTCATCGCATCAGTCAGGTAGACTAATGCATTATTTTCAAGTAGTTGTAAAATTGCCTTCAAGACAACCCCTGTAACAGAGCTGGCATATTCGCCATCATGGAATCCAAAAGGCGATGACAAATGAAGCTGCCCGCCTGGCAACTTCCTTCGCAATGGGTCCTGCGAAACAATCATTATGCGATTCTGTGGAGGCTCAGCCCCCATTGAAAACCACGTCGGCAAGTCAAGCCCAACGGATGTTGTCCGCTCCCAAAGAAAATCAAGATGTCGCCAATTACTACTTGAATTCTTTGGCACCGACTTGATGTCTGGCTTCTTGGTATATGACGAAAAACCTGTCCAATCTGGTTGTTCGCCTTGATATGCGCACTTGCCGTTCCGATACCAGCGCTTAAAGTAATCGCTAATGTCAGACGGGAATAAGTCTGCTGTCAGGACATCCGCGACCGCATCCGCCGTACAATTACCAATGTTCGGGCAATAGTTTGCCAGAACATTCTTGTCTTTTATAAACATAACACTTCTCCTTTTGCTTATACCATCTTTCTCAGATTGCCGTCTTCCATACTGTAGCGCTTCATGAAAAAGATGCTCCCGAACCAAAGGCCGAGCCCCGCGATGAGTGCCAGAGGGAAAAACAACGTAGCAATCAATGCCACCCAATACGCGAAGAAGAATTTCCAACGCCGGGCATACGCGAACTGCAAACCAAATAAGCCCAGAAAGATTCCGACGAGGATAAAAGTCCTACGACATTTTCTTTGCCGCCTTATCTCGTCCCTTTTATTCAACATAGGGACAAGCGCAACTTTCGACCATTTCCGCATGTCATCACTTATAGCACCCATAGGCACACCTGTTTCCAAGGCGTTAAGAATCATATCCATAAGACCAATGTGAACTTCGGCAAACTCATGGAATATCGCACTATTTGTTCCGCCATCATTATTGATTGCCAATATTTTATTGCATCGCTGTTTGACTCTCAAGGCTCGCTCTTCTTGTTCTTCACCGCTTTCGACAGCGAGCAATTCAAACATGTCTATAAGAGCCAATTTAACCAGGGCAAATACGACATCTTGATCTGCAGCCTTTTCAAGCCACATAATTCCTTCATCTAGAAGCTCTCTATATTCGGAATGCTCAGGAAGACAATTCAGAAACTTGCATCCGTATATGAATTGTCCATAACCGTTCCCCGCTTTGGCCGATTTCTCAAACCACTCAACTTCGGCCTTCTCCCGCTCGTAAGACCTCATATTCTTGCAAAAAGATTCATCATTTGCATAACGCAGGCCGACACCCAATGCCGCATCGCTGTTCCCGTCGTACGCGGCATCTGACAACGCCTTCCAGGATTCACGCGTTATGCCATGGAGCTGAAACAAACTCTTTGCACGTTTAAAACTACTAGTAAAATTATAACTCCCCTCCCTGATTGTTTTACCCTTTGCAGACCTAATTCCTGGACGATATGTGAGCCCTAATTTTTCATCAAACTCATCAATACTACTCAGTTGTACGACCTCTATGAAATCCCAACATGAAATCTTGCCTTTCCCCTTGCAAGCTTCGCACTTGGTTTTGCCCGCACCATTGCACGACTCGCATACAATCTCCCCTTTGCCACCGCACTTCTTGCAAGGCCCCAAGTCCTCACGATAGTTACCATGGCAATCAGGACATAGCGTCTTGTCGTCATCCAAAGATCTTGAGTCGGTTACATACCCCTCGTGGCATGTTTGGCAAACTATCTTGAATTCTTTACCTTCACCGCCACACACGGGGCATGTCACAACTCCTTTGCCGCCACATTTCTTGCAAGGGCCAGATACGTATCCCTTGCCAGAGCAGGCACTGCACTCAATCGTCTTTTTCTCCATGGTTTACACTCCTCTCGTCTTAGTTGTCTTAGTCGGCACCCTTGGCGGCCACTTGCTCGAAGGTCATTGCGGCAGAGCTGCTGTCGTCTAGTTCTTCCAAGACATCCACTCCGTCAGCGGTCCAGACGCTGTTTCCGCTCCGCAGAAAGATACGGACGCCGTATTGCGTTCTGTCCTTGTTCCATTCACCCACGACACATTCTATGTAGTCTATATTGATAAGATAGGGTTTTTGGACAGGAAGGCATAGAAACTTTTTATCTGCGATACTGACGCTTAAAGGGTATCTGCCGGCTCGGATAAACAAAGGGTCATCAGGATCATGGGTCATTTTTCTTCTCCTTCGCCCACGGGATTGTTGTTGCTGCGATGCAAGAACAGGGCGTTCTTTCCTGCCGCAGCGTAAATCACTTCTGGTTTGTCATCGCCTTGTAGCGCTCGGTTGCCATTGCCGCGTTCTGAATGCCGTCTTCAATAGCGCGTTTCATGGTTTCCTGATAGTCCTTACGGCTGGGCGACGCCTCATACTTCTTGGCCGCGATGTACGCATCTTCCAGCTTATCGAAGATGGCGTCGTATGCGCTGCGAAGTTCCTTCAGTCCCGCCACGAGCGACTTGTAGTCTTCGTCGGAATCGGGATCCCGGTCGAATTCAAGAAGGTCGGCGCGCAGCTGTTTCAACTTCGCTCCGCTCGTCGTCATTTCGGCTCGCATTGATTGAATCGTCTGCCATGTCTTCGGCGATTCCTTGATCGCGAAATCCTGCAGCAGCTGAATCTGCTCCTGCGTCCGTTTCTTGGGCACAGGTGCGGGCGGCGGGGGTTCGGGTTTCTTCTCTGCTATGGGAGCCGGTTCCACCACGGGAGCCGGTTCCGGTGCAGGCTTCGGCGGCGGAACATTAGTCTGTGTCTGGCAGCCAGCCAAACACAGACCAACAATCGCAACCCAAGCAGTCTCTTTCCAGTTCTTCATTTGTTGCGCCTCATTTCCTTGAATCTTGCAGAAGCGGAATCCGCCTCCAGAATACCGTCCTCAAGCGCCTTCTTGTGCAGCTCTTGGTAGTCCTTGCGGCTGGGCGCAGCTTCGTACTTTTTAGCTGCGATGTAGGCGTCCTCCAGTTTTGTCCGCAATGCATCGCGGCTACGCGTCATATCGTCGCGCAAAGCGCAGATGCGGACGAAGTCCGTATCTTGTTCAGGCGATCTGCCGAAGGACTCAAGGGACTTGCGCAGCTCCTCGATCTTCTCGTTCTGCACATCGATCTCGCTCTTCAGCGATTGGTAGACTTCCCAGACCTTGGGCGCCTCTTTCAGTGCGAAGGTCTGAATTTTTTCGTCTTTCGTCTCTTGTCTGCGCTTTGCCTCGGCAATTCTTGCCCTCTCTGCGGCCTGTGCCTTTTGCGCCTCCACGCGTTTGGTCTCTTCGGACTGACGCTCAGTGCGCCAAGCAGTAAAGTGATCCCATCCATTTGACACCATTACGACGACCAATGAAACTATGCCGATAAGACCAAAAATTCCCAGACAGCCTACAGCCGTCTTCCGCAAGCCAAAGAATGCAAGGCCTAAAAGAAGCAAGATGACAATTACTGCAACTACTCCAGCCATATTTCAACCTCACTCTGCCATTATCTGCTTGAACAGCTCCTCTCGTGTCGCCTTTTCATCTGGCTGAATTATGCTTTCAATCTTTGGATCGTTATAGTTCACGCCAAGCGTCCCCATGTTGTCCTCGATCGCATTGAGTGATGCGACTATGCTGTTGTCGCCGTCTATGACCTTCTTGATGCGGAGATCGTTGATGGTGTTCTGCACTTGCTCACGAATCTTCACAATACGCTTCTGCTCGTCCTGAGTGATTTTCAGGGTCTTTTCGAGCGCCACCAACTGATTTTTTTTGCTTGCGGTTCCAGATTGTATCTCAGCAAGCCTCTGCGCCGCATCAATTATCTTTTCCTGTGTCTTTTCGCGGGAAAGAGTGTAGCCCCCGAGCGTAGCCGGCCAGCTGTTCGAGGCCTCGCATTCCTTGTATTTCGCCTTTGCCTCGGCCACAAACTTCTTGAGGTTTTGCACCATCGTCTCGTTGTCGCCAAGCGTCCTTTTCACGGCAGCGATTGCACATGCCTTCTCATGCGTACGCGCCTCAAGTTCGCGCGAATAACGCTGTAGGTCTTCCAGCTGAGCCTGACAGTATTCGACCGGGTGGTGTGCGCGATTCTCCGGCGTCCATGTGTTGTTCTGACGGATGCGCTCCTTGCGCTGCTGTTCCTTTACGATACGCGGCGTCTTCTCGCCGGGCGTGGTTTCGCCTTTCAGCGCATTCCACGCATTCTCGCCACGGTCGGCTATTTCATCGCGGTCATCCTGCGAACAACCGCACAAAATGGCACTGCCAATCATGGCAACAACACCTATTACGCACTTTGCTATGCTCATTCTTTTCATTCCTTTTGCCCTTGTTCTGTTCGCGGCAAAAGAAAGAGGGCGCTATCCCCTGCCGCGGTCCGGTGAGGCTGTAGGATGCCCGGTAAGAACCACGGAAGAAGATGCGCCCAAGGGGCGCATTCCTCGCTCCGTCATGGCTCTTACCGTTTGAACTTCCTACATTCCACCGGTAGCCAAAACGATGCGTCGAACGCAAAGTCTTAAATTGTTTATTGCGAATTATAGCAAAACTTCCGCCTTTTGTGGGCGTTGTTCTGCAAAAATCAGCAACAACCAATTTGCGACTCCGCGCCTTCTTCCGTGGAAAGGGCAGACCTCTCCTCTACCCTATACTGCCGCCGCGTGGCGAAATCTCACGCGGGAATATTTCAGAGACCATATCCGGTGAGTGACGCCACGCAAAGACATGCGTTAGGACGCCCCCAACGCCAGGATAAGCGTGACATAAAGTTCAGGATTGCGGGAATGGCGGATAATTTGATACAATACTCACGCAAACGGCGGTGTGGCAAACGGCGGTGTGCCACATGGCCGTTTGTGTAGCAAGGAGGATACAGTATGAAATTCTACGGCAGACAGGATGAACTTGCGGAACTTTCAAAGATCCGCGACCTATCGCGCGAGGCGGCGCGGTTCACGGTAGTGACTGGACGCAGACGCGTGGGAAAGACGGAACTGATAGACCGGGCGTTCAACGATGGCCGGATGCCGTACATATACCTTCTTGTGACGAGACGCTCCGAAAAGGATCTGTGCGGAATATTTCAGGAGGAGGTCAAACGCACGGTGCCGATCAACCTCTACGGTGCTCCTGAACGGTTCGGTCAGCTTTTCGAGTCGATAATGGAGTATTCCGTCCATGAGCCGCTGACGCTCGTAATCGACGAGTTCCAGGAGTTTGACATCATAGATCCAGCCATATTCGGCGACATTCAGGGGGCATGGGACCGCTATCACAAGACGGCGAAGATCAATCTCGTCGTCTGCGGCAGCGTGAACAGGTTGATGAACAAGATATTCTTCGACGACTCGCAGCCACTGTACGGACGCAACACAGGCACACTGAAGCTCAATCCGTTCTCTGTGGAGCTGCTCAAGAAAATCCTTGCCGAGCACAACGGAAACTATTCGAAGAAAGATCTTCTTGCCCTTTGGACGATTACTGGCGGGGTCGCGCGGTATGTGTCGCTCTTCATGGATGCGAAGGCGTATACGCGCAAGGCCATGCTGAAGTTCGTCTATTCGCTTGCTTCGCCGTTTGTTGACGAAGGGGTAGTGATACTTTCAAGTGAATTCGGCAAGGAGTATTCTACTTATTTCTCCATCCTCTCTGCCGTGGCCTCCGGAAAGACGGCTTTTGTGGAGATAAAAAACATTGTCGGGTCAGACATCGGCGGACATCTTACGAAGCTCGAGACATTCTATTCCTTTTTGTCCAAGACGCAGCCAGTCTACGAAAAGTCATCGAACAAAAACTGCCTCTACCGCATTGACGATTGCTTTCTGCGGTTCTGGTTCCGATTCATATACAAGTACATGCATTTGGTGGAACAGCGAAAAAATGCGCCTCTGATGGAGATTGTCGAACGGGATTTCGACGCTTTCTCCGGCATCGCCCTGGAGCAGTATTTCAAGGCGAAGTTCCTCGAGGAGGGTCGTTACACTAAAATCGGCGGCTGGTGGGACAGGAAGGGCGAGAACGAGATCGACCTCGTCTGCGAGAACGAGTTCTCCGGCAGACTTGATTTCTATGAAATCAAGTCAAATGCCTCGCGGTACGACAGGCGCGAGCTGGAAAGGAAGGTCGAGGCATTCTTCAGGAAGCATCCCGACAAAGAGGCTGGCGGCCATGAAATCGCCGGCGTCTCCATTGAGGACATGTGACGCACTTTAGCGTTTTTGCTGCGCACCATCTTCATTCCTTCACGACGCTGATTTTGCTGGACGCACTTTTTTGCGCGGCGAAATCTCACGCGGGAATATTTCACCGAAGATCGCGCATAAGCATCCGCTCGTATTCGCGTGTCTGTTCTTCGTTCAATTCCTTGAGCGTCATCGGCCCGCGGAAACGAAGCGCATTGCGCGACTTACCATCCGAATGAATGTATCGCCGGTGTTCAATGTTCTTGTCAAGGTTCACGAAATTGAGATAGGCCCCGCCCTCAAATACATAATGAATGCCGTTCTGCGGATATGGAACGGATGTCGTATTGTTCAACACGCAGTCTTTTAGCCGGACAACTGCATTCGATGGCCCTGAGAGATCGACGTCAAACCGCCCAGGCCCGATAATGCGATATTCGCCGGGCTTGAGCAGAATCGGCTTTGTAAACGAAAGCGTGTCCTTGGGAAGATGAAGAATCATGCCGTCAACCTGGTTTGTCACATATCTGACAATGTATCCCGGATATTGTGGATGGCTCACATCTAACGGCTCGCATATTCTGGAAACGCTCACAATCTTCCCACGATCGCAAAGCGCCCTCCATCGCCACACTTCCCTGCCACTTTGAGTCCACCAGCTATAAAAACACGACAAGCATAGCCCAGACAACGCTATCACCGCAACGAATGCCGAAACCCCAAGCAACAAATTCCTGCGGCGAATTGCGCGGGCGAATGCGGCGACGGACGGATAGCGATGCGCGGGAATGGACGATGTGGCTCGCTCGATGATGTGCTTCCACGCGCGAGGCGGCTTTCCGTCAAAGCAGCGGTCGGCAAGGACGCCGAGCGCATGGATGTCGGACGCCACAGTCGCCTCGCCGCGCTCCATCTGCTCGGGCGCGCCGTAGCCAGGCGTGCCAGCGCCGCCGATTGTCACACTGGAAGTCGGATGTCCGATGTCCGAAGTCTCGATCTTCTTTGCAAGGCCAAGGTCGGCGAGAACGGGGATTGCGTCTCTCCACAAAATGTTTCCGGGCTTTATGTCGCGATGGATGATGCCAAGAGAATGAAGTTCGGCGACGGCATCGCATACCGAGAGAAGAAAGCGCGCGACATTTCGGTCGCCAGATGGTAGTTCGCCTGGTTCAAGAAGTTCCATCGCGAGATATGGGCAGCCGTTCGCCTCGCCGTACGAGTAGAATTGCGGAAACGACGTCGACTTCAGTTCCGAGAGAAGCTTCGCCTCGCGAACGAAGCGCTCTTTTGTTCGCGGCTCGTCACGCACCAACACCTTGACTGCGGCGGGTGTGCCGAGCGAAACGTGTTCCGCGCAATAGACTTCGCCGTTCCCGCCGCGCCCGATGAACGCCGTCAGCCGCCAGTCACCAAAGATTGTGCCGACGGGGAAGCGACTGGCGGGAGCGACAGGACCGTGCGCGGCACACATCGCGGAAATGGAATCGTCATCCATAGACGGACTCCAGTTCCTTGACGAGCTCGCGCAGGCGAGTCATCGCGCGGCTCTTTGCCTGGTCGACGGCGTGGCGCGTCATCTTGAGCGATGCCGCGACGGATTCGGGAGACTCGCCGTTTAGCGCCGTACGCTCGAAGATGCGCTTTGTGCGGTCGGCGACTGTCGCGTCGGACAGAAAACGCCGCAGCGCAATTTCGAAGGCGGCCTCGCGCCAGGATTGGTCGTCGTCTTGAACAACGCTTTGCGGCGCGGTCATAGAGCCAGCTCCGGTCATGTCGTTTATCTCTGCCTGGCGACCACTCTTGCAGAGCGCACGCCGCGCCTTGTTGCGAAGGATGCCAGTCAGGTAGTTGCGGAAGTGCCCCTTCTCGTCCGGATCGTAGATGTAGCTCGGCAGAATGCCGCATAGCGCGGCGAAAGTCTCCTGGATTACGTCGTCCGCCTCCAATGTCGGAAAATGCGCATTAAGGTATGCCTCCATCATCGGACGGTACTTCGCGACGAACTCGGGCCAGCGCGGATGCTCCGCGTCCCTCACGTTCCTCAAAAGCGTCGTAGAAGTCTCTGGTACATTCGCCATTGTCAGCGCGGCACCGTGAAGGTTCTGCCGCACATGTGGCAGGTGATGTCAATCGTTGGCGGAAGCGATGCGCGTTCCTCTGCCGACAGCGCCGCGAGCATGGAGATGGCGCGGTCGGGCGAACAGCGGCACGCAAACGAAAGCGGAGTCGTCTTTCGAAGCTCGGCGTTTTTAAGACCGAGTTTCCCAAGGATGTTGCGCGAGGCGACGGCAAGCGCGCCGGAACGAGATTTCCCGAGAAGATCGACCGAGAGGACTCCCGTGTCCTTCGCGTCGGGCATTTCCTCGACCATCACGCCGCGCGCCTCGAGAATCTCCACGTCGTCGCTCACCGCGGCTTCGAGGAAGATTACGGCCTTGCGCTGGAGAGACCCGGCGAGATAGCCGTCGAGGGAGTTGGAAATTCCCTGCGAGAGTATGCGACCAGGGACAGAGCGCGTGACCTGCAGCTGCTTTTCACCAACCGCCTTCCTGGGGTCGGGAACGCCCATTCCGTCGAAATCGTCGAGTATCTTCTTTTCCGTGTAGCCGCGCAGGGTTCCCGCCGCAGTGCATTCGACGTTGAAGCCGCCCAAGGGCCCCTTGCACTTCATCTGGAGAATCAGCGTCTCGTCGTCCTCTGACATTTCGCTTCCGAGAAGCGCCGCGGCGGCAAGCGCCTTGGAGAGAAAGTAAGCGCTCGTCGGCCCGCAGAGATGTCCGCGCGCGAGCGCCTGCGCAGCGTCAGTCACGTCGACCAAAGTCACCGCGACCTTCGCGTCCTTGTCGTACCATTCCTCTCGGCAGTTTTTCATTTCGCAATTAACCATGTAGAACATGCAAACTCTCTGCACGATCTACACATTCTTACCTACAAGTTCGATTGGAAACAACGCCTCTAAAAACAACTTCCTTTTACCGGCGGGCAACCGCCCGCCGTTTATATAACCGCGCACGGTTGTGCGCGGAAGAAAAAGAAGTTGTTTTTTCAAGTTGTTCATGTTGTTTCATTTAAAAGGAATACTGCAGGCCGGCGGAAAGCGTGAACACCGTCTCGACGTCGGTGTCGAGCCCAAGTGTCACGTCCGCGTCGAAGCGCAGCGCCCAGGAGTCGGTAAGGTAGTAGAACGCACCCAAGCCGGCGGACGGGCCAACCTGCCCATCGTGTATCCAGCCGCGCGCGCCAAGCGTAAGGAACGGATCGAAACGCTCGTAGCCGAAGAGCATGTTGAACTCCTCCCAGCCGTGGAGATGCCAGAGCGCACGGGCGGAAAGCCCTACGACGTTCTCAAGCCACGCGGCCTCGGCTTCGAGCGCGAGAGAGCCGGTAAAGTAGTAGCCGACACGCGCGGCGCCGCCGCCGAGCCGGTGCATGCGAGCGCCGCCCTGGGGCAGCACGAGCTGCGCCGCAACGCCGGAATACCAGCCGGTTTCGTCGCTCGCTTCCTCGTCGGCAAATGACGAAAAAACTAGACACGCAACAATCATAGCAACCGCAAATCGACTTCTCGGCGAGATTCGGCCGAGAAGCCCGTCTCTACACGATCTACACGTTCTACACGGTTCAAGCTGACTCATCGCTCCCTCCTTTCAGTACATCTTCTCGTATTCGCCCTTGTTTACGCGCTTGAGCGAATGGAAGCCCGCGCGCTTGGCGCGGTAGTGGAGATCAGTCTTGGAGTGCGCGAGGCCGGGGGCCTGTATGATGCGCTGGATCTTCGCCCCGCAATCGGGGCACACCGTCAGCTTGTCGTCCTTTATCGACTGCGAGACCTCGAACCCGCCGCGGCACTTCGCGCAGCCCTTCTCTGGTTCAACGGCCTCGTAGACGTAGAGTGGCATTTACTTCGCGGCGAGCTGCGCCTTAAGTTCCTTGACCTCTGCCTTGAGCTTCGCAAGCATCTTGGGTACGAGAACGCGACCGCCAAAGTCCTTCATGGACTCAGCCGGAGCGCCGATGACGTACTTCACCGACCCGTCAAGCGACTGCGGGACGCCGGCCTGAGGGCCGACCTGCACGCCGTCAGCGATCTTGATGTGGCCAGAGATGCCAGCCTGCGCCCAGATAAGGCAGCCGTAGCCGATCTCGGTCGAGCCGGCGACGCCGGACTGCGCGATGAGGCCGGAATATCCCTTGACCTTGACGTTGTGGCCGATCTGCACAAGGTTGTCGATCTTAGTCATCGGACCGATGTAAGTGCGGCCGATGCGCGCGCGGTCGATCGTCGTGTTGGAGCCGATCTCAACGCCGTCGCCGATCTCGACGATGCCGAGCTGCGGGATCTTCTCGATGAACACCGAGCCGTCCTCGCGACGGCCGTTGTTGAAACCATATCCGTCGCCACCGAGCCGAACGCCGCAGTGGATGATGCACTCGGCGCCGACGATCGTTCCCTCGCGGAGCGTGACCTGCGGATAGATATGCGTCTTGGCGCCGACCTTGCAGCCCTCGCCGATGAAGACCTGTGCCTCGATCACCGCGCCGTCGCCTATCTCGGCGCCCTTCTCGATCACGGTGAAAGGCCCGACGTGAACGTCCTTGCCGAGCTTTACGGTCGGGTCGACGATGGCCGTCGAATGGACGCCGGGAGCGCGCACGGGCTCAGGCGGGGCGAACATCTTCGCCGCCGCCATGCAGGCGTGGTTCGGATCTGCGACGCGGATTACGGAACAGGGCGCACCCTTGTCCCATTCCGGCGGGAGCAGGACCGCCGACGCCTTGGTGGACTCGACGAGCTTGACGTGCTTCGGGTCCTTGCAGAAGCTCAAATCGCCCGGACGGGCCTCTTCAAGGCCGCCGCAGGCCGAGAGTTCGACATCCTCTCCCTCAAGCGTTCCGCCGAGGGCCTTGGCGAGCTCACTTGCCTTCATCCTTCTCCCTGCCCTTCGCGTACTTCGGGTCGACGCCCATGGCCTTCAGGATGCCGTCGGTGACGTCGAGCGACTTCTTAGCGAACGCCGTGACCGTCGACTCGATGATGAGGTCGTAGCCGTTGTCGTCGGCGAACTTGTTCACGACAGTGCGGATGTCATCGGTCGTCGACTTGAGGAGCCTTGCCTCGAACTCCTGGAGCTTCTGCTGCGACTCCATCGCCTTGCTGCGAAGCTTCTGCTGCCCCGCGACATACTTGTTCTGTATGTCGAGGAGATCCTTTTCGATCTTGTCCTTCTGGGCCTGCGAGAGCATCGGGTTCCGTCCCTGGTCCGCGACCTTCTTGCCCTCGTCCTGAAGCGCATCGAGCTCGGTCTTCATGCTGTCAAGCTCCCTCTGGTAGTCCTTCTCGGAGTCCTGGAGCAGCTTCTTGTTGGTGTCGTAGCTCTTGTGGTTGCGGACGAGCACCATCATGTCGACCGTACCGATTTTGACGTCTCCGAACGCGGTAACCGCGCAGAGCGCAATCATGCCAAGCATCATCTTCTTCATTTTTTCCTGTCTCCCTGGGTGTGTCTTAGAAATCGTAGCCGACCGAGAACGAGAAGACCTCCTCCTCGCAGTGGTCGGGCTTCTCGATGGGCGTCGCGAAGTCGAGGCGGATCGGGAACATCGGGATGTCGAGCCTGACGCCAAGACCGACCGTCCACGCGAAGTTGTCGCTGAAGTCGAAATCGAACTCGTCCTCGCCGACGCTGCCGAGGTCGGAGAACACCGCGAGGCGAATCATCTTCACGACCGGCACGGTGTACTCGAAGTTCATGCAGAAGAGCGTCTGGCCGCCCCACGGAATGTAGTCGCTCCTGCTGTTCGCCTTCTTGATGTAGGGCGAGACGTAGCGGTACTCGATGCCGCGGATCGACTTCGGGCCGCCGAGGAACAGCCTGTTGTAGATCGGCACGTAGTCGTTAGAGCCGAAGCCGTCGATCGTCTCGGCGCGGAGGCCCACCATGAACACGTGCTCCTTGAGCCAGCTGTCGCCCGAGACGAGGTCCTTCCACGGCGAGAAGTAGTGGCGGTGGTTGAAGCCGATCTTGTAGTACTCGTTGTCGCCCACGCCAACGTCGAAGTAGACCTGCGAGCGGGAGCCGCGCGTCGCCACGCGGAAGTTGTCGCGGTCGTCGCGGCTCCAGAAGAGGCGGACAACACCCTCGACCGCGTCGCCGTACTTGCGGTCTTCCTCCTTGAGCCACTGCTTCGTGATGCCCTTGTACTCGTAGTAATAGTCCTCCACGTCGTCCATCTGGATGAACTCGGCGCCGAGCCTCACGCCGAACTTGCCGAACGAGACGTATCTGTCGGCCTCGGGATCCCAAATGGTCTTCGGGTTCCAGATCTTGGCGGGATAGGAAAGCATCGCGCCACCGCCGGAACGGATGACGTCGTAGTCGTCGTACCACCTGTTGCGGCGATAGCCCTCGACGGTGAGCTCGAGGTAGCGGTCGAGAAAGTGCGGCTCTGTCACGCTCGCCTCATAGCTCTGGATGCGCGGGCCGGCCTGCACGAAAAGGCGGCCCTTCTGCCCACCGCCGCGGAAGAACTTGTTCGGCGCGAAGAGATCGAAGTTGGACTGCTGCACCTCGGCATAGACATAGACGGAGTCGACCGATCCGGCGCCGATGCCGACCATGAAGTTGCCGGTGTTCTTCTCCTCGACTTCGTAAACGAGGTCGCGCCACTCGGCGCCGTTCTCGTCCTTGCCCTTGTCGGTAGGCAGAAGCTCATAGCGGACGCGCGAGAAGTAGTCGAGGTTCTCGAGCCTGCGCTTGCTCTGCTCGGCGCGATCCTCGAGCATGCGGTCGCCAGGGCCGAGGGCGATCTCGCGGCGGATGACCTTGTCCTTCGTATAGTCGTTGCCGCGGATCTCGACCTTGTTGATCACGACCGGAACGCCCTCGGCGATGTCGAACACGATATTGGCGACGGTCGGGTCGGACTCGGAGGGGAAGTGCTTTACGGTCACGTGCGTATCGGCAAGGCCGGAATCGCCCGAACCGACGGCGACCTCGATGCGACGCGCGGCATCTGCGAGGACCTTCGCGCCCGCAACGGCTCCCGCCTCGGGGAGCTTGCCCTTCTCGCGCACCGCTTCCTCGGGATAGCGCGTGAGGCCGGCGATCTTAGTCTCGCCCACGGTATAGCAAACGCCCTCGACGATATCGAAGCGCACATCGACGAGACCGTCCTCGCGCTGCACGCGCTCGGGACCGGAGACCTTGACGTCGAGATAGCCGCGATTGCGGAAGGCCTCCTCGATCTTCGAAACGCACTGCGCCTGCTGCTCGAGCGTGACCGGCTTGTCGGAGAACCACCCGAGGGGGTTCCACCACGGAAGCACATTGATCGCCTCGAGGAGCTCCTCCTGGGGAACGCCGGTGGCGCCGGCAAACACGTACGAGCCAATCTTCTGGCGCTCGCCCTCGTCGATCATGAAAGTGACCGTCGCGCCGTCGCCCTCGGGAAGCATCTCGACAAGAGGCGTGACCTTCGCGTCGTAGTAGTGCTTCTTCTGGTAGGCGGTCCTGATCCTGTCGGCCGCCTCTGCGAGATCGGACTCGCCGTAGAGATAGCCGTCCTTGAGCTCCGCCTCCTTGAGAACCTTGGACTCGCTGAGGGCTTCAGCTCCCTTCACGACCGCAGGCGCGCGATAGCGCATTTTGCGCTTCACGTAGAAAGTGATTTCAACGCCGCCTTCCACACGTTGTGCGTCGGCCGAGATGTCCTCGAACTCGGAAGAGTCCTTAAGCGCGCCAACGTCCCTCGTCAGCGTCGCTGGATCGTATTCCTGGCCCTTCTTCGTCTGGCAGCGGCTCGCGATGGAACCGGTGTCTCCACCAAACCCGTCGAGCGCCTTGAACTTGACGTCGACAACCTGCGCGGACCATGCGGTCGAAGCCGCAAAAAGCGCGAAAAGCGCAATACGTGTTTTCATAGGTGAATATTGTATCAAAAATTCACTCCCCGCGGGAGACGGCAAGGAGACCTTCGAGGACTTCGGCGTAGGCCGCGCGATCGGGACTCTTCTCTTCAACCGACTTGCCGAGCGCACCGGGGAGAGGAATTGCCTCGGAACCGTGGGCAAGAGACCACGCGTCGACGCCCTTCATCAGGCTTTCGTGGTTTGCGAGAAGGTAGTGGCTGTGTGAAAGGCCGTCCAAAGCGCCGCAGTCGGCGAGCGCCCTGCACACGAGCTCCTGGTCGTCCTCGTCCATAAGCCCCTTCTTGACGGCATAGGCGCAGTCGATGCAGATCGCGATCGCGACTGCGTAACCGTGGGGGAGCTTGTAGCCGCTCATCGACTCGAGACGCACCGCGCACCACTGCGCGAACGGCGCGAAAGTGGCGCCGCCCCTCGACTTTACGCAATCTGATATCGTGTCGCGCATGGCGTCGAAGTCACGCGTCTTGATGGCCTCGGCGCGCCTTGCGAGGCGCTTCATGAGCGCGGCGTCGCACACCGCGGCATAACGCACCGCCTCGCCGAACCCGGCGCACCACACGCCGTCGAGAACCGTCTTCGCAAAGGTCGGGTCGATGACGACAGCCGCCGGCTCGCAGCGGAGGGAAAGCGCGTCCTTCACCGCAACGCCGTCGACAGCGGCGGTATCGGCAAAAGCGGCGTCGATCATAGCGGCGGGAGTCGTGGGCATCCTGAGGAGTTTGAGCCCACCCCTCACCTGCGCGGCCACATAGCCGGTGACGTCGAGCACAGTGCCACCGCCGAGCGCGATCACGACGTCGTTCGCTCCGATCCTGGCGTCGATGAGAGACGTCGCCACGAGCGTAGCGCTCTGAAGCCCGTCCGCCTTGATCTTCTCGCCGCCCGACACAACAACGGGATTCGCAGCGAGCGTTATGCCGTGTTCCTTGAAATACTTGCCGATCTTGAGTCCGAGCCCCTCGGTGCGCTGCACGACGTTCGCGTCCGCGACAAGCGCGACCTTGGCCGCGTCAGTGCCGGCGGTGGCCTTGAGCGTGTCGGCGAGCGTCGAGTTTCCTTCTGCAAACACGTCGTCGACGATTTCGATCGGACACTTACCTTCTGTCTTTTTTCTTGCCATTTTCGAGCAGTTCTTCAGCATGTTTCCTTGTAACGCTCGTGAGCTTCTCGCCGCCGAGCATGCGCGCGATTTCCGAAACACGGTCCTCGCCCTCAACTTCCGAAATCCAAGTGCGCGTCCTCCCACCGGAGACGCCCTTCGCCACAACGAAATGCCTGTCGCCGCACACCGCGCTCTGCGGCAGGTGGGTGATCGCGATGACCTGGTGCGACGCGGCGACGCGGCGCATCTTCTCGCCAACCGCGCGGCCGACTTCGCCGCCGATGTTCGCGTCGATCTCGTCAAAGACGAGCGTCTCGGTCTCGTCGTGCGCGGCAAGCACGGTCTTCAGCGCGAGCATTATGCGCGCCGTCTCGCCCGAGCTCGCTATCGCCGCGAGCGGCCTCGCGCTCTCTCCGGGGTTCGGCTCGAACATGTAGACGACTGAATCGCAGCCGTGAGCCGCAGGCGCGGCCTCGCGGATGTCGACGTCGAACTTCGCCTGGAGAAAGCCGAGGTCGCGCAGTTCCTTCGTCACGGCCTTCGCGAGCTTCGCGGCGGCAGTGCGGCGGCGGCGCGTAACTTCTGCGCCCTCAGCCCTGACAGTCTTCTCGGCTTCCGCGAGGCGGGCTTTCAATTCGCCAAGCCGTTCGTCGCGGTGCTCGAGCGCATCGAGCTTCGCGCGCTTCTCCGCGAGCGCCGCCGCGGGATCGCCGTACTTGCGGCGCATGCGGTTCACGACGGAGAGCCGGCGGTCTAGTTCGTCGAACGCCTCGGGATCGGCGTCGATGCGGCTCACCGCGTCGGCGACGCTGCGGGAAAGCTCGTTTATGCGGACGGAAATCTCCTCTGCTTCCGCCGCCCATTCGGACGCGGCGGGGAAATGCTTTGCAACCGACGCGAACACGGGGCCAAGTTTCGCGATTGCCGTCTCGGCGCCTTCGTCGCCGCCAAGCGCCTCGGTGATCGAGTTCGCGCCTTCAACTATTTCCGCAGCATGCGCGGCCGCGGCATGGCGCTCCGCGATATCGTCGTCGTCGGAAGTGACATTCGCCTCCTCGAGCTCGCCAACCTGGAACTTGAGAAGATCAATCTCGTCCTCGACGGACGCACCCCCTTCGAGGGCCGCGATCTCGTCGGCCGTCTTGCGCCACTCCCCGTAGGCGGCGGAATATTTAGAAAGCCCGACGCCGCCGAAGCGGTCGAGCGTGGAGCGCTGGAAATCTTCTTCGAGTATGTTCTGGTTCGCGCGGGGGCCATGTATGTCGACGAGACGGCGGCCGAGTTCCTTTAGCTCCGAGACGGCGACGCTCTCGTCGTTGACCCACGCGCGCGAGCGGCCTTCGGCGGTGACGGTGCGGCGGACAACGGTGCCGCCGAAGTCTGCTTCGACCTCGGCTTCCTTCGCGCCGTCGCGCACAACCGAGCTGTCGGCGCGACCGCCGAGCACTAGTTCGAGCGCTCCGATTAGGACGGATTTTCCCGCGCCCGTCTCGCCGGTGACGACATTGAGCCCGGGTCCGAATGCGACTTCGACCTTCTCGACGACAGCAAAATTAGAAACTGCAAGCTTATTCAGCATCTACGAAAAAAGACAATATCCCCGAAAATCGTTCCGCCATGGAAAGGTGGAGCGGGCGATGGGAATCGAACCCACGTAAGAAGCTTGGGAAGCTCCTATTCTGCCATTGAATTACGCCCGCATTAAAAAGTGGTGATGCGCGTATTATATCAAATTTTTCCGCGTGTGGGTGAAGCAACTTGATTTCAGTATTTCCAACAATCGTGCGCGGCCATTTGGTAGAATACACAACATGGCGAACGCACCAGTCACATCGATAACACTGCTCAAGGGTCTCTCCAGCGGGACAGACAACGCCCGCTGGGCGGAGTTCTTCCGCATCTACGAGCAGCCGATGCGCTCGTTTCTCCAGTCGCGCTTCCCGTCGGTCGACGCAGACGACGCGATCCAGGAGACGATGGTCGCGCTCATGCGGCGCATGCCGAACTACCACTACACGCCCGACCGCAACGGACATTTCCACAACTACCTTACGGGCATACTAAAGCACAAGGCCGAAGACGCCCTGAGGCGCGAGGCGCGGGAAAGCGGCAAGCGCGACCGGCTTAAGCGCGACACGGCAAGTCCGCCCCCTTCTGAGGACTGGAAACTCGCCGCGATGAACGCGGCGCTCGAACAGCTGCTTTCCGACGAAACGGTAAACGCGCGCGCGCGCGAAGTTTTCCGCCACGTCGCGCTGATGCACGAGCCGCCCGCCGAAGTCGCCGCGACGTTCGGCATCTCGCGCACGAACGTCGACCAGATCAAGCGCCGCATGGTCCAACGCCTCTCCGTCCTCGTCTCGTCAATGACCGCAGAGGAATAACACAGTGCTCAATCGGCGCGCGTCACCGCCGCTCACCGTACTGTTTCTCATTTCAATAGAGCATCAAATCACAACGAGACCACCATGAAGCGCATTGAGTACGAACTGTTTCTCATTTCAATAGAGCATCAAATCACAACCGGTGCCTTTGAGTATCAAGTCGAGCGCTTACTGTTTCTCATTTCAATAGAGCATCAAACTCGACACATGAATTTTCAAAGAACATAAGTATTATATCATATTATAACGCTCGAAAGTAAGCGAGCTGACGGGACGTCGGCGAGCGCAGAGGCTTCGAAGAAAAACGCGCCATATAGAAGGTGAGGCAAGGGACGAGGGGGCGAGTGCCGAACTGAACGACATGCGACGACGCGGTTCGTCGGATGCGCGGCGAGACACGTCGCAAGGCGAGGAGACGGTATCCCGGCGACGAAGCATTGCGGCGCGTATCGCCGCGAAGACGACGGGAGCGGAGGCGCAGGGAGCGTGAGAGAGGCCGGGCCCCCGAGCACCGCGCCGAACTCCCGAGGGTGCCAAGCGGGGCTTTGTTTCGGGCCGAAGCCGGGCGGAACCTTTCTGGGCGCGGCGGATTCGACAGGACTGCGGCCCGAAGACATATATGTATATGTCGAGCGGTCGCAAGGACGGAGAAGCCGCCCGCTCAGAAAGGCGAGCACGGTTGCCCGAAACAAAGCCGCACGTTGTCAGGCAAACCAGCGCAGCACAGAAAACCAACACAGGACAGGCAAAGATTCCGATCTTCTGCTCTCTACATGCAAGAAGACTCGGAAAGCTCGACCGTAAATGGGCCGTCGTTGAGGAGGCGGACTTTCATGTCGGCGCCGAAACGGCCGGTGCCGACGCGCTCGGAGCCAAGCGCCGCGCGAAGGTCGGCGACAAAGCGCTCATAGAGCGGAATCGCAAGATCGGGCCGCGCGGCATTGGAAAAGCCGGGGCGGTTGCCGTGGTCGGTGTCTGCGTAGAGAGTGAACTGCGAAACGACTATTACGGAACCTGCGACGTCCTCGATTGACTTGTTCGTCTTGCCGTTCTCGTCCTCGAAAATCCTCAGCTTGACGACGCGCGACGCGAGCTTGTCGGCCATCGCCTCGGTGTCCCCGTTGGTCACGCCAAAAAGGACGAGATAGCCCTTGCCGATTTCGGCTACGACTTCTCCGTCGATAGTGACGCTCGCCTCGGTAACGCGCTGGACAAGTGCCTTCATATTATCGACCTGATTTGAGGACCGTGGACATCATGCGGCACATTATACCATAAACGCGGTAGCTCGCCTATTGCACGCCGGGCATGGATTATGGTATCATATTTTCCAATGATTCCTTTAGGGTCAGAGCACCCCTGCGATACGCACGGGGACGACGCACGGGGACGACGCACGAAAACGCGGAAAACCGGCGCTCGCGGAGGGCGACAAGTTTGGTGACTGCACGATCGAGGCAACAGGGTCAGACCTGATTGCCCCCGGCAGCAAGCAGAACAAAGCGCAACCTCTTCATCTGCAACACTCCTATGCGAGCTACTTTGAAAACGCCGACTTGAGCACCTCCTGCCGCTTGGCAGCGGCGCGTTCAGTGTCCTTCAGCGTACGTGAAATCTCCTCGTTCTCGGGTGCGAGCTCATGCGCCTTGCGGACGTATTCGAGCGACTTCTCGAGACGGTTCGTCTTGCGGAAGATTATCGAGAGATTGTTGAGAACGGCAGGCTCGTCGGGGCGCTTCACGAGAGTGCGCGCGAGATAGAACTCGGCCTCCTTGTACTTCTCCTCCATGAGAAACGCCATGCCCGTTCCGAAATTTGCCTCGGGGTCTTCGGGGTCGATCTGCAGGACCGTCGCGCCGTATTTGCGCGCCTCGACGAAGTCGGCGCGGCGGAGCGAAAGCCTGAGGCCCTCGTAAGGCGTCATCTGCATGAACGTGCGCATGCGCTCGTAGTCGATGAGCCGCATCAGGTGCTTGACGGCGTCGTTCCACTCGTCAAGATCGTTCGCCAGCTGCTCGTCGTCTCTCATGCGTGCGAAACGAGAGATGCGCCAGGAGACCGACGAGACGGCACTGCGCAAAGCAGGCGAGACGGCCATGTGGGGATTCTCCTTCGCGATCCTGATGATCCTCGCGGCTATGGCATTCGCGACAGATATGCCGCGCTCGACCTCGGCGTCGGAAAGGCCCTTCTCGCGCGCGACGAAGCCGGAGCACTTCGGGAGCGGCTTCCTCGCCCTTTTCCAGAACTCGAAGCCGAGCTGGACCGCGGCGTTGTCCATGCCATTCGTCATCTCGCCGGCCCAGACACGCAGAAGGACGGGAACGCCGATTTCGGCGGAGGCGCGGTCAGGCGAGCCCTCCTCGAAGTTCCTCGTGCGAATGTACTTTTCCCACGACGAAGGCCCGCTCATCATGTTCAGCGGTTTCACCTGCGAGCCCATCATGGAGGCGATCAACTCGACGCCGGGGTCGAGCCGTCCGTCTGTAAATACGAACTTGGCGTCGCCGCACTCCCGCACGGTCTCGACAATCGCGTCATGGACGATGGACCTCAGCTCCGTCTCGATGGGACGGTATATGCGGAACACAGTCGGCAGAACGCATACAATGACGATCACCTGGACAAGATTGCGCATCACCGGGCCGCGGGGCTCTGCGACCTTGAACGAGCCGTCGTCCTCGTCGAAGAAGAATATCTCCTGACAGCCAAGCGTGAAGCACGAGGCGGCAAGCGCGAGCGTGACAGCCGTCATCAGCATGAATACGCATTCGAGGAAGTCGGAGTTTATCTCGACGGCACCGGAGGAGAAGGACCATAGACGCGTATATGGGAGTATGCCGCACTGGACAAGCGCGAGCGCGCCAGCGAAAAACACCATCAACCCGAGTCGGAACCGAAGCGGCTCCGTGTCGCGGCAAAGCATCGGGAACAGAACAAGCGTCACCACCAAGGGAAGAAGAGAGAAAGTTATGGCAAGCAGCCAGCCGATCGGAGAGGCCGCAGACGCGAGAAGCCCGTAGTATCTCACGACATAGTGGAAGGCGACGTCAAAGGCGCTCCAGCCGTTCGCCTCAAGGCCTCCAAACGACACGAAGGTCGCAATGTTCACACCTACAATCAGTACGAGGCCGAACACGAACGAGAAGAACATCCTCCAGCGCGGCACATAGGCAAGATGCCCAGGATCGGCGTCGACCTGCTGCTTTTCGTTCAGCGCCTCCGCGAGCGCAAGCCGTTGCGCAATATAGTAGATGGCGGGGAGGAGAAAACCAACCAGAGTCTCAGCAGCGAGCATACCGGCAAAAGCCATCGAAAAAAGGATTCGTAAGATTCCGCCGCGCTTTAAAAACCGAAGGAATAGATGAAGAGACAGTATGAGCACGAGGAAGCGGAACGCGCCGGGGGCGACTGGGGATGTCATGCGGAACATCACGTCGCCCGCACAAAAGCACACCGTCGCGATTGCCGAGAAGAGCGGGGCAATCCATTCCCAACGCTCAAAGCTCTTGACCCGTGAAAGGCAGGCAAGTATCTGCCGCAATACCAAGTACACAAAGACAGCCGAAATCCCGCCGACGACTGCGCCGACGAGCCGCAGCGTCTTAACTATGTACGCAGGGCCAAAAAGCGAAAGCATCCATGCGGTAGAAAGACGCCAGACGCCCGAAAAGATAGATTGCGGAGGCCTCATGCCAGCGGCAACCGTCATTTCGTCCCAGAGCGACGGGTCAAGTCCGCGAGGGGAGAAAATCAAATAGACGAAGAAAAAGCCGATGCCAGAAAGCAATGCGAGACTCCAATCCCGCTTTCTCAGGCGATCACCCACAAAAGATTTGTTTTCCATAGATGTCAATCTTACCTTTGTGCTGTATTATCCCATATTTGGTCAATCTCGTCAATAACGCCGAAGGAAATGGGTTAGCTGTCAGGAATTCCTGACAACCACCCCATGACGTTGCCGTTCGCGTCATAGAACGGAACATAGAGTTGGCAAGTGGAGGAGCTGGGAGTGGAGGAGTTGGGAGTGGAGGAGTTGGACGTCGCCTCGGGCGTGATCTTCTGCACGCGCCGGTCGAGATGGTCGTAGCGCGACCGTATGTGAAACCAAACTCTACGGTAAACATTTGTCATTTCTCAGCACACAAGATTGTAGCATAATTTACTATCGGTCAATTGACTTAAGAGAACACATTAACTCCATCACATCCAAGTAATTGGGAGAAACGAAATTACATTGCCGACGCATTCGTCATTGGAATCACCTACAAGGAACACATTCCACACTCCCATTTCTATGACTATCTCTACGACATCATGCAATCTAGAAAATGGGACCTCGCAATCTGCCCTTATAAAAACATATAAGTCATCATTTTCTTTCACTTGTTTTGCTACACATGTCGCGACTTTTGACAATGATACGAATTCCCCATCTATCACCACGTTTCTTCCTCGTCTAATCTCAATGTCAAGACTTGCCGATTGCAGAGCAGTCACGTCAATTTTATAGCAATTCCGCATCATTGGGAGATCGATTTGATTGTCATTAAATTCTTCGCACTCAGAATTAGTTATCGCACAGATAATTGTTTTTGAGATTCCAGCGGTTTTGCAATCGGACATTGCATCGGCAAGCATCCCCACAGACGCTTTCTCATCAACGCGAAGTAAAATCGACATGCCACTATTTTCCCTAACACATCTCCTTAAAAAAGGCATGTACTCACCGTATTTCCCCTTGTCTCCGCCACAGCAAGAAAAACAGCCGCGCTGAGTTATAAACAATGAAGCAGGCGAGTCTCCAATAAAAACCAAATTACGTTCTCCATCGATTAATTCCTTCAGATCTCCTAATTGCAAGACTCGATTATCTCGCCGTATGCAACCTGCAATGATGAATGCAGCCAAGCACGACAACCCGAATGTGATTATAGCACCTCGAACGCTCATTTCCTCTTCCCTCCATTTAAAAAATATTCTTCCCTAAGCTCATCGTACAACGATTCATCTATCAGTGAGGTCGGCTTCCCGTTGATGATTCTTGGGAAATACGCCATGCCTGCTTCAGAGCTAATGTCTGGACGTCCATTACCACACGCCCCTCCTTTTCTGCCTGTTGGACTCAGTGCTACTATGGGGCCTCATAGTCATCCTCCTTGTTCAAACCGAGCGCACCAACAAGATCATGCCGAAATTCAAGTTGAACCTGGAAATCAAGTTGTGTAGCGTCAAACTGGAGCAATGGATATTTTAGAATAGTCACAACGGCTAGCTGTTTCATATCGTTATCCAGCAAAAAGAATCTTCCATAACAAACACTTTTCCTTCCGACCATCCTTATGCTAGCATCTTCCTTGATTTTATCCGCAAGTTCACGAGCGACACCGTCTGGAATATGGTTAGTTTGCGCAACTGCTTCTCCAGACATTTCAACTACATATCGAGCATTGCCCATCAAAGAGGCTACTGCCTGTTTTCGTGATATGCCATAGAACAGAATTAACGCCGTAAACAAGCACATCACGCCAACAATACACAATATGGGTTTGTTAAGCTTATTCATTTGTCCGTCTCTCTTCTTTTTGAATCTTGAAAACCCGAGGGCCAGTCGTCCAACCTTTAGACTGAATCTTCGGATGCGGTACAAAACGCATCCATTCGCCTTCCGTCCCGCCAATAATCCATGCCACCACGTCACGAACCAAGCGGCCAAAAGTTCCACCATCAGGCCCAGCCGCAACATCACCTGTATTTGCAAAGATAGTAGCGTCAAGTGCTTCTGCGGCCGTTTTTAGATTGGAACACTTTATATATGTACTCGCAGCTTCGCACGACCATATTCTTATAGTTGCGCCGCGCGCCAATAGCGGTTTCAGTGCAGTATGTGACTTACCGACATCAAATTCTCCGCCAGCTAAAAATGAAACACCAGAACCAGATGCCAAGCCATGTCCAGACAAATTCAAGACAGTCACTAAACTGCCGTGCTTAGCATTCTCGCGTCTAATCACATCAAGCAGATGCTTTTGGGAACGAATGTTACTGCGCACAACATTTCCCACATTACCGTGTAGATACCACATTAACACGTCATCTTCAACAGTGTTATCAGAAATCAGGGTCAATTCATACAATCCAAGCACATCAACGTCTCCAATCGGATCGTTTGCGCACATCGCATATAGATTCTCGCCACCCTCTTCCCCTATCGGATCACGGGTAATCCATCGCATAAGCTCGGGTGAGTAGAAGCGGTAGCCGTAGTAGTAAAGCCCAGTCTCGGAGTCGAAATATTTCGTGGAGTAGCGGATCGCGAAGAGGTCGGCCATCGGTCCAGACGAAGCGATCAACCTACCAAATGCGTCGTAGGTGTACTGCGCGACGACGTTGCCCTGCGCATCCCAATAGCCCATGATGTTGCCGTAGGCGTCGTACCAAGGGACATAGAGTTGGCGAGTGGAGGAGTTGGGAGTGGAGGAGTTGGAGATGGAGAGGTACAGCAATCCGCCAACTCCACCAGCGCCACCGATCGTTCCCGACAAGTCCTTGCCCCAGTGGTACTCGATGACGTCTGTCGTGCCGTTGGTGCTTGCTACGATCTCCTTGATGAGAAGCCAGCCGTCGTAAAAGTAGGT
>JAZSOG010000012.1:0-17341 GCA_045536845.1 Kiritimatiellia bacterium
GAGCGTAGTCACATCGGTACGGTTTTCGGTGAGCGTGAGCGCTCCAGCGCCAGTCTTTTCGAGCGCACCGACGGTGGGCGCGGAGATCGTGGCCGAAACGCCGTTCGCTACGGAAACGATTGGTACGGTGAGCGTCGCCGCGTCCGTTCCGTTTGTGACGATTGTCGCGTCCTCGCCGAACACAACACTTTCCGCCGTAACGTTGGCATTAAGCGTTGCCGTGGCGTTGGCGGTGTTGAAAACAGCTGTATTGTTGTCATACCACACAGACGCCGCCGTGTTGTAGTCCCAAGCGTCTGCCGCCCACCAGTTAGCGGCACTGCCGTTCCAGGTGAAGTTCTGCCCGCTCGGCGCGGCAAGCGTGAAGGTGAAGCCGTCTTCGGCGGTGTCGTAGGCCTGCATCCTCGGAAAATCGTTGATTGCGGTTGCCGTCAGCGAGCCGGTAAAAGCGGGCAAATCACCAGTTCCCAAATACACCTTGCCGAAGGTGGCGTCTATGTTCGCTTCGATTTCGGCGTTCGGAACGGCGATTGTGAAGTCGATGTCGTCACCCGCGACGGGCGCGGCACCGCCCTCCCAGTTATCGTCGTCGGACATCGAAACACCGTCGCCAGCGCCAGTCCACTTCTTGCCCGCACGGTCCGAGCCCCATTCGGCGGCGATAAAGTCGCCGCTGTTAGTCGCCTTTGCATAAAAGTTGCTTGTCACCGTGTCGTACAAACCAACGACGTTGCTCGTCATATTCTTCTTCGCAGGCATGAGGTTGTGCTTCAGTTCGCCGGTCGAAGAACAAAGCTGGAAATAGTAGAGGTAGTAGGAGCCCCTGTTGGATACATCGTTTGCCGCAATGCTCGCGGAAAGGTTGCTGCCCTTAACGTGGCTCGCAAACAGCATGAGTTTGCTACCCGGAGTGTAAGAGCCGCTAGCCATTTTCGCGCTCTGCTTTGTTCCATTTACCCAGAACTCGCACGTTCCATAGTCAGCGACCACGGCGCAACCGTCGCCAGAGGTGCTTGGACTGGTTTGGCCTTTCGCCGAAGTGCCGCCATTGCGGTCGCAACGAATTATGGAATCAATGTAAAATCCCGTAAACGTGGCCGTTGTCGTTGCCTTTCCGCGGCTACACCACAGGGACTGTGTCCGCGTTTCGGTCAGTTTGAAGCGCATCTTCACGACGTCGTTGCTGACTGGCTGTATTTCGGTGACGATCCATCCTCCGCCGGTGTTGCTGCCAGTTGCGGTACCCCTAATGTACTTGAGCGCGGTGTATTCGTTGCCGCTTGCATCCGTCCAGTCCGCCGCGAACAACGGAAGCGCCATACACACTATGGCTGCAAAAACAGCGGCAAAGAAACAACTTCTGCCCTTCATCGCAGCATCAAGCATCATGCTATCCTCCTTATATGGTTTATGAAGATAGTATAGCACAACCGTTGCAGCCGCCTCAACGCCGAACTCTTATGAAATACAAAAAGCGGCTTATAAAATATGAAAGCGGGATAAGGTCACAAGAACCTATCCACCTCACACGAGAAGAACATTTCCGGAGACATGCCTTGCCCCCCTATCAGATATGGCTTTGCACGAGCATACTTGGCCTTGAATTCCTTCATTCCAGAAACGCTGTCCGCATCTTCGGACTTCACCTCCATCGCGACGAGCCGATCGCCTTTACTCAGGACGAAATCGACCTCCTTGTTGCCAATGTTCCAGTATCGCAGCTGGATGTCGTTTCTACGGCAGCCCGGTATGAGACGCGCACCAACGGCAGACTCAAAGACATGTCCCCATAGTTCATGTCGCGAACGGAGATCATCGAATCCGTATGGAAGCATCGCCGTCATCAGCGCCGTGTTGCAAACCGCCAGTTTTGGGCTGGACGCCTTGACACGGACTACCTCTTCATAGTATTTCTCTATCCCCATGACCAGTCCCGCCTCGCCAAGTAGCGCAAGGTAATGCGCAAGCGTCGTGGCGTTTCCAGCGTCTTGGAGCTGTCCAAGCATTTTCTGATAGGACAGAATCTTGCCCGAATATGTGCAGGCCAGCGCAAAGAGCTGACGAAGAAGAGCTGGCTTTGAAATGCGCTCAAGCTGAATTATGTCGCGACTTATGCTCGGCTCTATAATCGACTCCCTAAGATATGCCCTCCAGCGCTCCTCGTCTCGGATGTATGAAACCGCGCCGGGATACCCTCCGAACATCACAAAATCGTCAATCGAAAACCCAAATGCCTCATTCATCTGCTCGTAGGACCAGTGCCATGCCTCAATGAGTTCAAAGCGCCCCTCAAGACTCTCATTCAAGCCCTTCTGAAGCAAGAGACGAGAACTCCCGAGAATCAGAACCTTCAAGGGAACATCTTCGAACGTATCTTCATCCCAAAGTCGCTTGACGACCTCGGACCACCCTACAATCTTCTGTACTTCATCGACAACAAGAAGATATTCCCCAAGAGACTTTGCCTGAAGCCGAGCTTGTTGCCACTCGCTCTCCAACCATGCAAGGGGATTTACGCCCAGTCCCTCTGCAAGTCGGTATGTGAACGGCTTGCCATAATGCTTCAGGGCTTGCTTGACGGCAGTCGTCTTGCCAACTTGCCTGGGCCCGGCGACAACTTGAATCCGAAGCCGTTTCTCATTTAAACGACTCGCTATTATCTTTACCAGCGGCAATTCATACATAATCATTCGTCCCACTGAACAAATTTGTTCACTTTGATGAGGATTATACAATATGAGGGTCGCCCCTGTCAAGGGAGGCGCGACAGTTCTTGGATACGAAAGGCGGCTTATAAAATATGAAAGCCGCCGCACCCTTGCCATGTAGCAGGAAGTATGGTAGAATCCATGAGCAAATGGCACATTCTATAAAGAACATTCGGCAGATGCGGACAGTCGCCGTGGTATGCGGGGAAAACGACTTCTGCACCGAACTGATAAAGGGCATATCGCAATACGCCTATGCTCGGCACAATTTCATTCTGCGGCATTTCCCGCCTCGCTATATCGACGAAGGCGGATCCTTCGCCGGTTGCGACGGAATCATTGCCGCTGCCTACACACGAAAGCGCACCCTTCGGCTGAAAGAGACAGGGCTGCCGATTGTCGATCTCTCAGGCGAAGTCAAAGACGACCCCACGTTCATTTGCGTGGACATTGACATCGACAAGGCGGCGGCAATGGCCGCAAAAACCTTTCTTCGACGCGGATTCACCAGTTTCGCATACTTGGGATGCCTTGGGCGACGCTACTCTGACAACATGGGAGAGGCCTTTGAGTCGGCGTTGGGCAAGACGGGACATAGCTGCATCAGATTCGACACGGACATCACGATCGAGGCCGGAAAATCGGCCAACGCAAACAAGAAACGCCTCAAGAAATGGGCCGCAGACCTTCCAGCCCATACCGCCGTATATTGCTTCAACGACGTATTTGCCGATGTCCTGCGACAGAGCTGCCTCGACCTTGGAAGGTCGATTCCAGACGAAATCGCCATATTGGGCAGTTGCAACCATGTATTCCTGTGCGAACGACCGCCAGTCACGCTGTCCTCCATTGACCTGAACTACCATGACCTTGGCTATGCCGCAATGAGAATTTTGGCGTCAGCCATAGAAAACCCCGTCAAGCCGAAACTACGCCCCACCTTCCGCATAACCACAATGAAGGTCGTCGAACGGGAATCGACGGCGGTCTATCCCGTCGAACCGCCCTGGCTTGCAAGAGCCCTTTCTCTTTTGGAAATCAACATGGACCGTCCTATGACGACTGCCGACCTCGCAACGGAAGCGGGAGTGTCGCAGCCGACGTTTCAGGCCGCAATGCGCAAGCAATTCGGGATGCGCACCGGCGAATACATCCTTTCGGCGAAGATGCGCGAGGCACAGCGACTCATCGACAAAGGACGCCTCAGCATGAAGGAAATCGCCGCCCGCACCGGCTTCGCCAACCAGAGCTACTTCACCAACACCTACAAGAAATACTACGGTCACCCGCCAAGCAAGAGCGGCATTCGGGTCAGAGCTTATTGATACAGTTCTATTGATACAGTAACTCATGCTATCTTTTACTCCTGCCTCTACGCGGCGCATCAGCGCAACCGCGCGGTCCTTCTCCTCGTCGTCGAGGAAGAACGCCCGGTGCGCAAGCCGGCTGACAAGGTGATAGCATCTGTTCTGCTCGACAACCCTGTTCTTTCTCATGCGGACATTATACCAAAAGCGGGGATTCACGCCCGCAGACCAGATGCACTCGGAATCTTCGAGAACTCGCAGCCGCAATAGGACTGGCGGTAGAGCCCGAGTTCCTTAGCGCGCGCAACGGAGAGCTTGAAGCCCTCGTGCTTCTTGAAGTCCTCGGGAAGAAAAGCCGTGCCGCCCTTCTCCGCGACCTCGCGCCCTGCGGCAAAGACCATCTCGCTCGGCTTGTGCGGCGAGACTGTGAGCGAGGTGGTGAACGAGTCGAACCCGTGCGCGGCCGCCCATTCCGCCGCCTTGCCGAGATTGTAGCGGAAGCATCTCGCGCACCTCTCGCCCTTCTCCGGCGCGTCCTCGAAGCCCTTTGCGACCTTCTCAAGCCAGTCGGCGTGGTCGTAGGGGAGCGAGGCAAACGCAACGCCGTCGTGGGCTGCGAGCCGCTCGGCCTCGGCGCGCCTGTGCACGAACTCCTCGGCGGTGTCGATGTTGGAGTTGGCGAAAAGCATCGTCACTTCCCGCCCTGCGTCCTTCAGCCGCGGCACGCACGCGCTCGCGCACGGCCCGCAGCAGACATGGAGCAGCACCCGCTGGGGAGACACCCTTTTTTCGTTGCCGTTTTCCGCCGCCATATTGCTCTTTTACGTCATTTTGCGGTAATCGAATGGATATATATGTCCGTCGGATGCTCGCCGCCGAAGACGGTATGCATTACGTTGCAAAGCCAGGCGAGCTGGGAGCTGTCCTGTCCAGCGGCCTTGACCTTGTAGGTCGCGCCGAACTTGTCATGCTCAACTATGTGGAGATGAAGCTTCCACTCGTCAGGATTTGAAATATCCGACGACAACACGACAAACACTTCGTCGGCACCATCGGAGACTTCTTCAAGCAGCGTGTCCGCGCCGGCGACCATCTGGTTCTCGGCCTTGGTGTGCTGCGGAACATCTGCGAACCACTCCGTGCCGGAGCGGTAGAAGCGAATTTCCTTGCGAACGGTCGAAGTGTCGACACCGGTCGTCCGCGAGCGCAGAAAACAGCACGCAAGAAGCGCGCCTATTACAACCGTTCCGACAACCGCGCAAACCGCAATACGCAAAAATGATATTTTCATGCCTACATTATACCAAAACTCATCAACCGGCTTCACTCAACGAGCTTTCGTGCGGCGGCGTAGTCACTTGGGGCGACGAGAACACACATCCGCGTGCCAAGACCGCCGTTCCCATCGCGGTGCCATGCGCGGTCTTCCTTTAGCAATTCAAGCCGACAGCGTATTTGCGCCTTCTCAAGAGTCTCGGCCGCCGCTTTTGCCTCGTGAACGGCAACATCGTCCATCAGCACCGCCCAGCCCTTCCACATCGCAAACTCTTCCTCTGAAACATTCTCCTCTCGCCAGTCTATCCCTCCGTCGTCATCGTCGAGTTCGCTGATGTCCTTGATCCGCTTCGTCTTAGAAACGGCATGCAACTGCGACACTATAAACAACACCACGACCGCAAATGCGCCTGTGCCCACGCCCAGTTTGCCATTCTTCGTGATGCCTGCAAGCACGGCCGCCGCAAGCAACGCCAAGAGAAGGAACTTTTTGTTCATTTCGCCACCTTCGGGCCGCCCGAATATCCCTTATTGAGCGCCGCGCAGATATCGTCGCAGAGGCGCTGATACCAAGCGAGCGAAGATTCCTCGAGCTCGGGGCGGCGGCCCTTGCGCATGTCGTAGGGCGCCATGACGATCTCGACGTTCTTGAAGCCGACCTTGGCGACGAGATAGAAGACATCCTCTATCGCCTTGTCGCCGATCGGCACGCAGCCGACGGTGACGTTCGAACCGTGGATCATGATGTCGCCGCCAAGATTGGTGCGGCCCTCCTTCGCTGCCATCGCCTTGTCGAAATCGTTTGGATACGACACCTTGAACGAAAGATGATAGCTGCTGTTCGGATTCATGTATTCGACGCAGTAGATGCCCTCGGGTATCTGCCTGTCGCCTTCTTTCAGCTTCGGCCCAAGCTTCCCGCTAAACGCCGTCATCTTGTAGACTACTGGATTGATCCACCCCGGCGACGAAATCTCGACCGTTCGCTCTTCCTTAAACACATTGATGCGCAGCTTCGAACCAGCCGCCTTTGCGAGCAACGCAAGCGCCGGCTTCGCCTTCTCGACCTCCGCGACGACGCCCTCGGTCGTGCGGCGAGACATCTTCCCCTTGATCGCTTCTCTACCTATCCCTGCCGCCTCCTCAAATGAGAGTCCACGCATACGAAGCCCCAGCGCGATTCCGCCTACACCAACCGCCACCACAACAACAGCTAATAGAATTCGCTTCATTGTGGACTACTACTCTTCAATCACTTCAACAATCCCACCTTCCGCCTCGGACTCAAACTCGTTCACGGCATTGGTGGTGCAATTTTGCGACTTGTCGTCTTTCAAAATCATCTTGCCCATTACTGACGCATCTCTCGTCTCGCTTGCGATATTCTTTGGCTGCTGCGGCGCCGGATAGTCACCCATCACATTGCTTGGCGATCTTTCGCTGCAACCCCCGACGACGGCAGTTGCAAGCCCGACGAGCAACCCGCCAAGCCCCTTGCCAGAGGCAAGCGCCTTGCTTATGGCGCTCTGCCGCGCCGCGTTCTTCTTCGACAGTTTCATGGCAATGGTTTCGCGGGGGCCGTCCCCAGTTATTAATGGGATTCGAGGATGAACTTCTCGAAGTCTGCTTCGATCTGGTCATTCGAGACGAAGCGGATGGCGTTCCAGCCGGCGGCGAGAGAGCCGTTGACATTCTTCTCGACGTCGTCGATGAAGCAAAGCTCCTCGGCGGGAAGGTTGATGCGCGAGCGAAGAAGATCGTAAATCTCCCTCTGCGGCTTCACCATTCCCTCGTCGCCGGAAATCACCATAGCGTCGGCAAGCGCGATGAAGTCGGCGAAGACCGACTCGAAATGCTCGCGAGCGAACTTGGGTGCCATGTTCGTGAGGATGCCGATCTTGAAGCCGCGCCCCTTAAGCGCCTTCATCCACTCAAGCGTCCTCTCGTTGCGGTAGCACCAGCTTTCGTCGTCCGCCTTCATGAACGCCGCCGTCGTCTCGTCAGAGACGGAAAGCCCAGCGTCGCTCCATATAAGTGCGTACATCTCACCAAGCGTGATGTGCCCTGCGTCGTAGTCGAGGCGGTGCGCGTTGAACCCGTCGACAAACACGTTCCAGTCGATGCCCTTCTCCTTCGCCAGCGCGATCACACGCTGCGGCATCGTCGAAGTCGTCATCACGCCGCCAAAGTCAAAAACCACTGCACTGATCTTCATCGTCGTCCTCCAGCCAATTTCACAAGACCGCCTGAGCCGACTCGAGATGCGGCACCGCGCCGGACTTCGTGACAGAGACCCTCGCCGCACGCACCTTCGCGTCGGAAAGGCAGATGTCCTTCACAATCTTCGCCGCGCGCTCTATCATGCGGCACTTCGCAGACGCGAGCGCAGCGCGAATTCTCTCCGTCAGCGCCGCATAGTCCACGGTATCGGCGAGCGAATCTGTCTCTGCCGCGTCGTCTGGGATCTCAAGCTCTACGTCGACGCGTAGCGTCTGAAGCCGTGTGCGCTCGTCGGGGCGCTCCCCGATCACGCAGTCGACGTCTATTCCGTTGAGCCTGAGCGTCATTTAGGCACCTCGAAGCGGATTACAGAGCCGAGCCGGGGAAGAAAGTCCCGACGGGCTTCCCCGCGAGAAGCGGCGCGAGGATGCTCTTGCGCCCGTTCGCGATGTAGGTGTCTATGCCCGATGCGACTGCGGCCTTGACCGCCCTGAGCTTCGAGTCCATGCCGCCCTTCGAGAGCGAGCCCTTCTCGCCGGCGCGAACAAGCCGCGCGATGTTGCGGAAGCTCTCGATGCGGGCAATCCTCTTGCCCTGCGCGTCGAGAAGTCCGTCGACGGTCGTGAGAAGGACAAGCGCATCGGCCTTGACGAGCCGCGCGATGAGGAACGACAGCCAATCGTTATCGCCGAACGTCTTTCCCTTCAGCTCCTCATCCGCGACGACGTCGTTCTCGTTTATGATTGGCACGATCCCAGACCGCACGAGGTGGTCGAGGGACTTCCTGACGTTCTGCGCGCGGTGGTGGTCCTCGAAATCGAAATGGGTGAGAAGCACCTGGCCGATCTTCACGCCGTGGCCGCCGAAAAGCCGCTCGTACTCGTAGATGAACCGCGCCTGCCCGACGGCCGCGCACATCTGGACATCGTTCACGTCAGCTGGTCGCGACTTGAGCCCAAGCGCCTCGACGCCTGCGGCGACTGCGCCCGACGAGACGAAGAACACTTCATGCCCAGACTTCCTTAAGGAACTCAACTGCGCGACAAGACGCTTAAGCGCCGCGTGGTCGGGCTTTCCGGCCTTGTTCGCGATCGCATGCGTGCCAACTTTCACTACGATTCTCATAAGTGGATATTATACCATAATCGCTTGCGTTTCAGTCCACGTCGCGAACTGCGTCGACGAGCTCTTCGGACGTGATGAAACGACCCTTCGCGCGGCAGACGAGAATGCGGCCGATGAGCGCGCTCTCGAAGTCGGAGATGCAGACGCCGTCCTTGCGGTCGCGGAGTATCCGCATAAGGTCCTTCGCGGTGACGCTGTACTTCTGGTCCTTGCGAGGAACAAATAGGTTTGTGACGGCAAGGAGCAGCGTGACTAGGGGCTTCAGGAGCGCCGCGAGAGCGCGGTACTGGCGCGCCATCCCGAGGCAGAAGTAGAGCGGCCGCGCGGCGCAGAGCATCTTCGGAAGGAACTCGGATACATAGAGGACGAGAAGCGCCGAGACAAAGCTCCAGGCGGCGCGTCCGAAGCGCGAACCGCCAATGAGCTCGATTGCAAGCGCGGCGGAAGCCGACGAAAACACGACGCCGGCGAGGTTGTTGCCGATGAGAAGCGTCGTCAAGGTGCGCGACATGTCGGAAAGCGCGGCATGGACGAGCTTCGCCTTGCGACCACCCGCGCGTGAGAGGTGGAGGATTCGCTCGCGGCTCACGGAGAGGAAGCCAGTCTCCGCGCCGGAGCAGAACGCGGAGAGAAGGAGCGCGGCGATCGCCGCGAGGAAGAGAAGGAACACCGTCATGCGTCGTCCTCCTCGGTCCGTTCGACGGCAGCGTCGGTTTCCTCTATCAGTTCCTCGTCGGACGTCGTGGTCGGGCGAGAAAGCACCTCGAACTTGACGAGCGTGACGCGGCGGCCGCGGCGCTTGAGGACGGTCGCGCGGCATCCGTCGGCCTCGATCTCCTGCCCGACGTGCGGAATCCTCTCGGCGTGGAAAGTGACCCAGCCCGAGAGACGGTCGGCATCTTCGGCCTCGAGCTCGAGGTCGAGTTCGCGGTTCACTTCCTCGAGACTCGCGCGCGCGTCGATCTCCCAGACGTTCTCGCCCTTCTTGACTATCGCCGGCTCGTCACCAGCGTTGCCGCCGAAGACCTTCGGGCCCATGATAAGCTCGAGGACATCGTTGAAGGCGATGATCCCGGCAGTCCCGCCGTATTCGTCGAGGACGACGGCGAGACGCTTGTTGCTCCTCGCAAAGACGACGAAGAGGTCGTCGAGCGTAATGTTCTCTGGAACGAAAATCGGCTCTTCCCTCTTTCCGGCGCGGACGTCTAAAACGGCCTCTATCGCGTCGGGCGTGCGGCGGAAGACGGGAAGGTAGCGGTGCTTAGCGTTTGCAAGCGCGGCGGCCTGGGCGTCTTCGGGAAGGTCGAGGTCGAGACCCTCGATGTCGACGCGCGGCGTCATCTCGTCGTTCGCGTGGGTCTCGGAGAGGCGCAAGACGCCCTCTATCATCTCTACATCCTCGGCAAGCGACTCGTCCTTCTCCGCCGCGGACTCGAGGACCGTCATAAGCTCCTCATCGGAAAGCGCACGCCTCTCGCGCTCGAGCGCAGGCGCAAACGCCTTGGAGGAAAGCCGCAGAACATTGTTAAAAGGCCGCAGGACGATGCGCCAGAACCTGAGGAGCCGCACACACGGCGGCGCGAGCTGCTCGGCATACCTAAGGGCTAGGCGCTTCGGAGTTATCTCGCCGAAGACGAGCAAAAGAATCGTCATCGACGGAACGGCAAGCCAGCTCCCACCGGGAACATAGGCGCGGAAAGCGAGAAAGCCGAGCGTCGAGATCGCGAAGTTTACGAGAGTGTTGCCGACGAGCAAGGTCGAGAAAAGGACCGCCTTGTCGGCAAGACTCTTGGTGATGAGGGCATCAGCGGCAGCGCTCTTCGCGCGGATGCGCTCGCGCTGAGCCCCCGTCAAAGAGAAGAGCACTGTCTCCGCCCCGGAAAAGAACGCCGAGAGCAGAAACAGTGCCGGCAATGCGATAAGCACCGCCATGCGCGGAATTAGGCGCCGAGCTGGAGGCGCGCGAAGCGCTTCACCGTGATGGGCGCGCCGATTTCCTTCGCGACGGACGCGAGGTACTGCTCGACGGTCTGCTCGCCGTCCGCGACGTAGTCCTGCTTGACGAGGCAGATCTGCGTGCAGAACTTGGAAGCCATGCCCTTCTTGATGCCGATGAGAGCCTGCTCGGGCGGGAGCTTGCCCTTCTGCTCCTTGAGCGCGTTGAGCTTGATCTCGATTTCGGCGTCGATCTCGGCCTGCGGAACGTCCGCGGGGTTCACGTACTTAGGCGCGTTAGCGGCGACCTGGAGGCACACCATGTGCGCCGCCTCGTCGAGCTTCTCGCAGGGCTTATCGCACGCGAGTTCGACGAGAACGCCGATCTTGCCGCCCATGTGGATGTAGCCGCTGAGGCAGCCGGCGCCCTCGAGCGTATAGCGCTCGCTGCGGCGGATCTTGACGTTCTCGCCAGTCTTGGTGAGAAGCATCTTGTAGTCGTCGTTGAGCGTCTGCTCGATGTCCTTGCCCTCGAGCGCGACCTTGGCCGCGTCGTCGACGAACTTGATGAACGCCTCGGTCTTGGCGACGAAGTCGGTCTCGCAGTTGATCTCGGCGAGCGCCATCGACTTCTTGTCGTCGGCAACGGCGAGGGCGACGATGCCCTGCTTGGACTCCTTGTCGACGCGCTTGGCGGCGACGGCGAGACCCTTCTCGCGGAGGTACTTGACGGCCTCTTCCATGTTGCCGTTCGTGGCGGTGAGGGCTTCCTTGCAGGCACCCATTCCGGCGGCGGTCGCCTCGCGGAGTTCCTTGATCTGCTGAATTGTGATAGCCATTTTCAAAAACCTTTCATTCCTTGTTGATGGGGTTCGGGGAAACCTGGGTTTCCCCGTCCTTTCCAATGTCACTCTGCCTTGGGGGCCTCGGCGGCGGCAGCGACAGCGGCTTCGGCCTCAGCAACCTTGGCCTTGCGCTTCGCGGCGAGATCGGCCTTCGCCTTGGTCTCGGCGGCTTCCTTCGCGGCCCTGGCGGCGGCCTTGACGCTCGCGGCAACGCCAGACTTCTTCGCGGCGGCACCGCCGGCGGCGGGCTTGCGCGTGGTGGCCTTGGCGCGACGCTCGGCGCGGGCGGCCTTCTCGGCCTCGTCGCGGCTCTTGCGCTCCTGCTCGCGCTTGCGGTTCTCCTCGGCGGCCTTGGCACCGTACTCGTCATTGGCGCCCTTGATGACCTTGACGAGACCATTGAGAACGAGCTCGACGCCCCTGACGGAATCGTCGTTGCCCGGGATCACGTAGTCGATCGGCTCGGGGTCGGCGTTTGTGTCGACGATGGCGACGACGGGGATGTGGAGACGCACCGCCTCCTTGACGGCGTTCGCCTCGCGGACGACGTCAACGATGACGACTGCGCCGGGGAGCTCGGCCATGTCGGCGACACCGGTGAGGTTCTTCTCGAGCTTGTTGAGCTCGCGGCGGAGCATCGAGGCCTCCTGCTTGTGCTCGGAGAGCTCGCCGCCGTTGGCCTTCGCGGTCGCCTGGAGCTGGCGCATACGGCGAACGGACGAGCGGAGAGTCTTCGCGTTCGTGAGCGTGCCGCCGAGCCAACGCTCGGTCATGTAGAACTGCTCGACGGACTCGGCCGCGCCCTTGACGAGCTCGGAGACCTGCTTCTTCGTGGCGACGAAGAGGATCTTCTTGCCGGCGAGGACCGTATCCTTGAGGAACTGCGCGGCCTCGTCGAGAAGAGCGACGGACTGCGTGAGGTCGATGATGTGGATTCCGTTGCGCTTGTCGAAGATGTAACCTTTCATCTTCGGGTTCCAGCGCTTCGTCTGATGGCCGAAGTGAAGACCGGCATCAAACATATCCTTGAGCGAGATGCCCGTAAGGGCAGACGTAGGCATTTCCATTTTGTTTTCTCCTTGAATCTTTTGTTCAGATTAATCCGCTTTGGCCGAGGATGGACTACCCCGACTCATTCGCTTCATCCCGCCCACCATGGGCAGAATGGTGGGAAGTATACCAAAAACGCCGCTCGGGCGCAAGGGGGCTACGCCACGGAACCGGTGGAAACGAGGAGAAGAACGGTGGAGACGCGCTCGAGCGGAAGGCCTGCGAGCGAGGCGACGGCAGCGCGATAGGCCGACATCTGGCCTGCGTAGGCCTCGCGCATCCGCGCGGCGAACTCTTCCTTCGTCTCGCCGCGGCGAGGCATATTCGTCTTGAAGTCGTAGACGGTCGCGCGGCGCGCGGCACCTTCGCCGCGGAACACCACGCGGTCGAACTGGCCGGACTCCCACTCGGCGCCGACAAGTCGCTCGTAGCTCCGCTCGCGCCACAGCGCCACTTCGCCCGCGCCCTTCACGAACGCGTCCGTCCAACCGTTCGCAAGGATCTGACGCTCGAGGTCGTCCTTCGGCGACGAGGGGTCGATCCACTCTATCGCCTCCAGCTGCGCATGGACGTCGGTTCCCCTCTGCCGCGCCGCCTGACGCGCGGAGCCGTCGGTGAAAAGCTCGCCCGCCGACATGCCGGAGCGGAACGCGAGCGACGGAAGGCGGCGGCGAACGCTCTCGCGCTTCCCGCGCGCGAGCTCGCGCGTCGCATCTGCCGCGGCGGAGCGCTTTGCGGGGCTCGCGACGAACTTCTCGTACCACTTGGGATCGCCGACCGTGTCTGGCAGCGCCTCGCGCACGAAATCGGAAATGTACATCGACGAACCGCTTTTCGCGGGCGGGCGGCATACGATCGTCATCGCGTTCTTCGCCCGCGTCATCGCAACATAGTAGGTGCAAAGCGCCTCTTCCTCGACGCGCTCCTGTCGCGCCGCACGCGCATCCGAAAGCCCCGGCAAAATCTTAGACACCTTCGTTCCGGGGTCGGGCAGGACCCAGTCGTCCGCGACAAGCGCACCGTCCGACGACGCGTTCAGCGCGTCGGGCTCGTAGAGCGGAAGAACGACATATTCGAAGCCGAGACCCTTGGAGCGGTGAATCGTCATTATCTTGATCTTGCCCGGCTCGGCGAGATTGCGCTTCTTCTTCGCCGCGAGGAATTCCGCGAAGTCCGAGAGCCGCGTTCCCGGTTCAAGCCCAAGCTCGAACTCGGCCGCCGCGCGCAGCATGTCGGTAAAACGCGCTTCCGTAAATTCGCTCCACGCTTCGGCGGGATTTTCTGGAAGACGCGCGCGCAAGTCGCGGAAGGTGCGCACGAGCCCCTTCGCCGTAAACGACTGCGCGGCGAACTGCGACACCTCGGCCGGGGGCGGAACGCCGTCAGGATAGAGCGCCGCCGCGAGGGGAGTAGTGGCGAAGTGGTTATACGCCTGCTGGTAGCCCGGGTGGTCTGCGAGCTTCACGAGATCGACGAAGCCCTGCAGGGCGGGTGTGTCGAGAATCGCGCTTTCACCTTCCCACACGACGCCGGCCATCCCCTTGAGCTTAAGATACGCAGCGATCTTCTCGCCTGTCGCGTTGCTCCTTACGAGAACTGCGGCGGCGATCGACCGCTTCACTGGATCGACGGCTGCAAGTGCATTGAACACCGGATCCAAGTAGTCGTCAAACTTCGGACTTGCCGCGACAACCGCCTGGACGAACCCAGGCATCTTCGGCTTTGCCGAGACATGCTCGTCCGCTTCCCAGCCAGGGAACTCGCCGCGCAACCGCCCGCGCACGAAGACGCGGTTCACCGCCTCAACGACGGCAGGCGACGAGCGGTGGGTCTCGTTGAGTTTTCTCTTGTCGTAAGCTTCTTCGTCCGCCGCTTCACGGCTGAATATCCCGACATCACCGTTGCGCCATCCGTAGATCGCCTGCTTCCTGTCACCTACGATAAAGACCGACTTCTCGCCGTCAGACTCCTTCGCCTCTTCGACGAGCGGCGAGAGCGCGGCCCACTGCTCGCGGCTCGTGTCCTGGAATTCGTCGAGCGCCCACGCGCGTATCTTCGCGTCGAGGCGGTATTCAAGCGCGAGGCGAACATCGTCCGGGAGAGACGCGACGAGGCGCGGCACATCGTCGAAGACGAGAAGCCCCTTCCCGCGCACTTTGGCGTCGTAGTCCTTCTCGTATTCCGATATGAGGCGGTAGACGCCGCGTGCGAACTCAAGCCGACGGCGCACGACGAAGCCGCATACGCCAATGATGGCAGCACGCACGGCTCGCGCCTCGGCACCGCCGAAGGAATACGCCTTGCGGTTGAACGATACGTCGATTGTCGCGCCCGAGAGGAAGTCGTCCATCTCAAAGAACTTCTTGGCAAATCCCTTGAGTCCGTCGAAACTGCCGCGGAAGTTCCGCACCCATTCGACGAACTCCGGCCACGAACTCGAGTCGCAGATGCCGACGAGATCGTCGGCAAGCCGAGAAAGCTCCTTCTCGTCGGTCGCAGCCCATGTCGGCGACTCGCCCCATATCGACGACGCGTCGCCCCATGCGCGTTCCGACTGGTTTGCGCGAACGAGCGACTGCCACTTCTTGACGAAGTCGCGGTAGGAGCCGATGAAGCTCCTGACGTCCTCGCCGTTCATGGCGAGCGAAAACGCGTCGGTGAACGCGCGGCGGGCGGACGCGTCGGTGCGGCGCAGGATCGAGAACGAGGTGCGGGCGAGTTCCTGCCCGGCGCGGTAGTCGTCCATTATCTCGACGCCGCCGTCAAGTCCGAGTTCGAGGGGGAAGCTCCTCACGATACGCATGAGGAAGCTGTCGAGAGTGCCGATCTGCGAAAGGTGCTGCGTCGCGATGACCTTGCGGAGATGCGCCGCGCATGAGGGGTCGTCTTTCGCGCGCTCCGCGAGAAGCGAGACGAACCGCTCGAATATCTCGCCCGCCGCCGCACGCGAAAAGGTAAGCGCGACGATTTCGTGCGGTTCGAGCCCGCCCTTTACGAGCGCAATCAGCTGCTCGGCAAGCGCCTGCGTCTTGCCAGTCCCGGCCGATGCCGCTATAAGGACGTTCGCCTTCATTCAATTTGTCCTTGTGATACGCTCTTCACGGTTGATAGTATATCAAAAATGCTCACTTCCACGTCGCTGGCCTTGGAATCCTTGCCCGTTGACAGCCACCAAAGAATATGCCATAATTATGCATGTAATTTCAACAGCAAGAGTTGGATTTGCAAGGATGAAGTCATGGCATACATTAATAGACAACTTGAAAAAAACATACGGCGAGCACTTGGAAGAAATCCGGTAGTTGCAGTAATCGGTCCACGCCAATGCGGGAAGTCCACATTGGTGAAACATCTTAGGGAAGAGATTGGCCCTTCCGTCTACCTCGACCTCGAACGGCCGTCCGACCTTGCAAAGCTGTCCGATCCAGAATTGTTCTTTTCCCGTCACAAGGACAAACTTATCTGCATTGACGAAATACAGCGCAGAGGCGATTTGTTCCCGGTCATAAGAAGCCTTTGCGACGATTGGGACGGCAACGGACATTTTCTTGTGCTCGGCTCCGCCTCGCGCGATCTCATCCGCCAGAGTTCCGAATCCCTGGCAGGACGCATCCGCTATGAAAGGCCGACTCCGTTCCTTATTTCCGAACTTGACGGCGCAGACTGGACAAGGTGCCTTTTCCGAGGTGGATTTCCCCGCGCCTATCTCGCATCAGACGACGATGAATCGAATGAGTGGCATGAGTCTTTCATCCAGACGTTTCTCGAGCGGGATCTTCTGTTCTGGCGTGACTTCGTGCCGGAGACGATGCGACGTCTCTGGAAGATGCTTGCGCACGAAAACGCCCAGATGATCAACTACTCTCGTCTTGCCGCATCGCTTGGCGTGTCCGATATGACAATCAGGCGATATGTCGATCTTCTCAAAGAGACTTTCATGGTAGACGTCGTTCCGCCGTACATATCCAATCTCGGCAAACGGCTCGTGAAGACGCCCAAAGTCTATCTCTGCGACACAGGGCTGACATGCGCCCTCCTTGGCCTCAAGTCTTTCGAAGAACTCTACGCGCATCCCGCGTTTGGTGGATGCTGGGAACAGATGGTTCTGGTAAATATCAGGGGGCTTTATCCAGACGCAGACATCTCCTTCTACCGGACGTCCGCCGGAGCCGAAATGGATTTTGTCGTCAAGAAAGGCCAGCAGACCGTGGCGATCGAGTGCAAAGCCTCGACCGCACCATCCGTCGGCAAAGGAACTTACTTTGCGCTTGACGCAATCCGTCCTGACGCGGCTTATGTAGTCGCGCCTGTCGACGAGACGTACGCGCTCAACGACAGAATCACGGCAGTACCGCTTTCTTCGCTTTGCGACATATTCGCTTGACAGCACTTCAATTCCGATGCACGGCTGCTTCGTTCTTTCCATGCTTGCGCACGATCTCCGCAATTTCCTCTTCCGTATAGGATTTTTCAATCAATTCGGCTCTCGCTCTTCCGTTTGAAACGTTTCCTTTTGCATGCAGAGATCCTTCGCTCCACGGGCATTGCCCCGCTTCCCCGCTACTACGACCTCATCCGACTACTGCATTCGCTTTCGCTAATTGCAGTCCTCCCAAGTTCCCTTGCAGAACTTTCGGGAAGTGCCGCCCCCTTTGCCCCGCCGCGTCCACCTTGCCCGAATCGAGTCAGCAAGGCGATGTTGGCTTCACGTCCACAGAGACGCTGACCACGCGAGAACATTTAACGAGGCTTTACGTAGGAAGTTCACTTGCGTTGCGGCCCATCCCTTTGTCGGGCAAGACTCCCGCACATCGGTCGCCCTTTGCACGGCTTGCCGTCCTAATCGTATGTCGATTTCTTTACGATATAGCTCCTT
>JAZSOG010000037.1:0-29828 GCA_045536845.1 Kiritimatiellia bacterium
CGGCAAGCTCGAGTTCTCGGCACCAAAGGAGAACTTCGAGGAACTCGCAGTCGACGACGAGGACGCCGAGCCGTTCCTCCTCCGCTGCAAGAGCGGGAAGGGCGAGGTCTTCTTCATGAACTGGTGGGCCTATCCCGCCGCGGCGAACATGGACGTCGGCTGCGGTGCCGAAATCAAGGACGTCGGCATGGTCGGCTACCTCTACCAGTACGTGGCGAAGCTTGGCCGCGGCAACGTCTACATCACGGGCCCCGACTTCGAAAACCCCGACGAGGACTGCGGCTGGATTCTCTACTCGTACTTCCCGGACGAGGGCAAGGTCTATCTCCTCAACCTCGACTACGAGAACGAGCGCAAGTGCGTTCTCCAGCAGTTCGGCGACAAGGAGTTCATAACGCTGAAGGGCGGGGAGTTCCGCATCGTCGACTCTGTGAAACTCGACGCGGACGAGAAGCTGAACGCAGAATGACTAAACAATGTTACAACATAACCCCAAAAGGAGCTAAAAGATGAAAGACGTCAAGATTGGCCTTATTGGATTCGGCTTTATGGGAACGACGCACTGGGGTGTCTACAAGGGCATCAAAGGCGCGAAGGTCGTTGCGCTTGCCGATGTCGATGCGGCTAAGCGGAAGGGCGACATCTCCAAGGTCGTCGGCAACATCGGCGGAGGCGACAATTCAAAGCCTGTTGACCTCTCTGGCGTCAAGGTCTACAAGAACGCGATGGATTTGATCGCCGACCCTGACGTCGATGTCGTCGACATCTGCGTTCCGACGGCGATGCACATGGTGTACGCCATGGCGGCGCTCAAGTCCGGCAAGCATGTCTTCTGCGAGAAGCCGCTCTGCCGCACCGAAGCGGAACTTCGCGCCTTCATCGCGCAGGCGAAGCGCGCCAAGGGATTCTTCAACGTCGGCCTCTGCGTCCGCGCATGGCCGGAATACCGCGCCGCCTGGGAATACTTCAAGAGCGGCAAGGCGGGGAAGATGCTCACCGCGACCTTCAAGCGCATCTCGCCCGGCGTTGACGGCAACTCGTGGAAGAACTGGTACATGGACGACACGATTTCCGGCGGCGCGCTTCTCGATTTGCATGTGCACGACACCGACGAAGTCAACTACTTCTTCGGCAAGCCCAAGGCCGTGAAGGCTGTTGGCTCGAGCGTCGTCTCGAAGAACGGAGGAATCGACCATGTCGTGACGACATACGACTTTGGTGATGGACGTCTCGTCATGGCCGAGGGCGGCTGGGAACAGGCGAAGGGCGCGACCTTCGAGATGAGCTTCACCATCGTCTGCGAGAAAGCGACCTTGAAGCTCGACTCGACCGGCTTCAACATCTTCCTCAAGAACGGCAAGAAAGTGACGCCGAAACTCGACATCAAGAACGGTCCCACCGGCTGGCACCAGGAACTCGCGTATTTCGTTGACTGCGTCCAGAAGGGCGTCAAGCCTACGAAGTACCAGACGATCAACTCCATCGCCGACACGATGAAGATCATCTTCGCCGAGGAGAAGTCCGCTAAGTCCCGCAAGACGATGAAGATTTAACCTCAATTCTCCAACTCCAACTTTATACTCCAACTATTATGTACAAAGCTTTAAATTACTGGGTGTTCGGCGGATTCGGTCCGAACAAGACTCCATACGAGTTCATCGATTTCGCGAAGGCGCAGGGTCTCGACGGCGTCGAGCTTACGGTCGGTGACTGCCTCTCGATCGACATCGACGAGGCGGAGTGCCGCAAGATCGCCGCCTACGCAAAGGAGAAGGGCGTAGGACTTAGGACGCTCGCGAGCGGACACTACGGCGCCGAGTCGCTTGGCGCGGCGGATGAAGGCGAGCGCATTCGCGCGGTGGACTTCACGAAGAAGTATCTGCAGATTGCCGCGTGGATCGGCGCGGAGACGATTCTCGTCGTCCCCGGGTCGACGCATGTGACGTGGGATCCCTCGCGTCCTGTCGTTCCCTACAGGACGGCCTGGGAAAATTCCACGAAGTCGCTCAACGAATTGATCCCGCTCGCTGAGAAGCTTGGCGTCAACATCGCGCTCGAAAACGTGTGGATGCGCTTTCTCCTCTCGCCGATGGAGTGGAAGCTCTTCCTCGGCCAGTTCAAGAGCGATTGCATCGGCATGTATCTTGATATCGGCAACTGTCTTATCTATGCTCCGGCGCAGGACTACATTGAGCTCCTCGGCTCGAAACGCATCAAGGCCGTTCACGTCAAGAACTGGAAAGGCGTCGACTGCGGCGGCACGTTGCATGGCTTCGGCGACTCTCTTCTTGCCGGCGACGTCGACTTCGCCCAGACGTTTGCCGCGCTTGAGAAGATTGGTTATCAGGGGACGCTCACCGCGGAGATGATTCCGTTTTCGCGTCTGCCCGATCTTGTCCTTCCAGACCAGGCGCTGGCCGAGAAGACCGCGGCCGAACTAAGGGAGCTCTGCGTCTGAAGCGCGTTTGCCGCAAGTGATTCTGTCGTTGCGGCTTTAAGTTCGCTTTGATATACTGCCCAAAACACGAAAGGGAAGTGGTGTAGAACAATGAGATATGGTGTTTTGGGTGTTTCGCTTCTGACGGCGTTTGCCGCGTCCGTCTGGGAGAACGACGCGGCGGACGCGCCTGCGGGCGGGGGGCCGCGGTTTCGGAAGGTGTTCGCGTTCACCGACATCGGCGACGACGAACACGCGGCGAAGCTCGCTGAACTGAACGTCTTTGCCGCGAACTGCTGCGATGCCGGGAACCGTCCGGACCCGGAGAAGATCGCACGGGCGAAGAGGTTCGGCATCGTGCCCTGCGTCGCGTTCGGTCCGTTCTGCGATTCGCATGCCCAGGTGCTTTCGCCCGAAGAGGCGCGGCTCCAGGCCGAGCTGCAGAGCCGGTTTGACCCGCCCGAGGCAAAAGGTGATGCTGGCGAACAGGGGCGGACCGACCGCTGGCGTACGCGGCACTACCGTCTCGGCGGCGAACCCGAACCCGGCAACGCGGAGGTCTACATCGAGAACATCGGCTGCTTCGTCGGGACGAACGCCTGCGCGAAAGGGGCCGCCGGGCTCGTGGAGCGGCTCAAGGCGAATCCGGAGGTGAAGGCGGTGTGCCTCGACTACATCGGCTACGCCAACTACCGCGGCTGCAGTCATCCCGACTGCCAGCGTCTGCTGAAGGCGTGGCTGGAGCGGGAGGGGCTCGCCGACACGGAGGAGAACCGCGACCGCTTCTTCGAGGATCAGATCGTCGCGTACTACGCCGCGCTCTACGATGCTGTGAAGGCATACGATCCGTCCGTCGTCGTCTACGCGCACATCTATCCCGTGTTCCTGCCGGATCCACTGTACGGCAACCGGCTGAAGCTCGACTATTGCGCGCAGACCTGTGCCTGGTATTTCCGCTGGCCGGCGGAGAAGGTCCGGAAATACGCCGAGACGGTCGTTCGCGGCCAGCGCGAACATTGGCCGTTCGCCCACGGTGTGCCGTTCGTCGCCTATGGACCATGGGCGAACGACATCGACCCCGATTTCCGGAAGACGCCCGAGGATCTCGACCGCGAGCTTCGCGCGGTGCTGGAGTCCGGCGCCGAGTGTCTTTCCGTGCACGAGATCGATTCGATAATCGCCGATCCGGCGGTCTTCACGGTCTTCAAGAAGTACTGCGCCTCCCCAAGTCGCTGATGTGTGATTTGACCGTTGTCGGACAGATCCTGTATAATGTTCGTCATATGAATCTGAAAATGATTTTGCTGCACGTAAGCGTTCTGCTCGCCTGTTCTGTTGGAGCGGTTCAGTTTGACGCCGCGGAGCCGATATGGACGACGGCTGAGAAGGACGAGATCAACTCGTCCGTCGCCTTCACGACTCATTTCGACTGGGACGGCAAGGCCCCGCTCAAGCTGCGGCTTGCGGGCTGCTCCGTCTTCAAGGTGTTCGTGAACGGCGAGTTCGCGGCATATGGTCCGGCGCGCGGTCCGCACGGATGGTTCAGGGTGGACGAGTGGGATCTCTCCCGTGTAGCGCGGAAGGGTGACAATCGTCTGAACATCGTGGGCGTCGCCTATAACACGACGACCTACTACATCGTTGAGCACAAGCCGTTTTTGCAGGCCGAGGTGATCTCTGGCGGAAAGGTCGTACGGGCGACTGGCGACGGAAAGTGGGATGCCAATTTTACTGAACGCGTCCGCAAGGCCCAGCGCTACAGTCTTCAGCGAGCGCAGAGCGAAGTCTACGAGGTTGCCAGTCGTGACTCTTGGGAATGGTGGAAGCGCGACGGGCTTAAGGGCAAGTCTCTCATCGTCACAAATGCGCCGTCGGTTAAGCTTCTCGAACGCGGGGCTCCGTATCCTAAGTTCGAGATCGACGGCACCTATCGCCCGACCGACGTTCTCGCTGTCAGTCTGAGGACTGGCGATCTTGGGCATCCGCCGCATCTCTGGGACGAGAAGTCGAGCTTCCTCGGGCCCACTTATCCGACCGCCGAGTTGAAGTATACCCCGTCTGTCGACTGGTGGAAGCGGACGATCGAGTCGAAGGCGAAATTCGAAGGCGGGGCGGCGAGGGTCGATGCGTCGCGCGGCGTCCGCTACGAGGGCGCGATAAACGACACTGGTTTTCTTCGCCTCAAGGTGAATGTGACGAAGCCGGGTCGCTTGCTTGTCGGGTTTGACGAAATACTTGTTGGCGACAAACTTGATTTTCTAAAACGATTCGGATGTAACAATATTGTTCTGTGGGATGTGAAAGAGCCGGGCGAGTACGATTTCGAGTCGTTCGAGCCCTACACCTTCAAGTTCGCCGAGGTGATCATGCTGGAAGGGGAGGCGACTGTCGAGAAGCTGGAGTTGCGGACCTACAAAAACCCGAACGCGACGCGTACCTGTACACTAGCAGATCCTGCGGACCGCAAGATATTCGAGTCGGCCCGCGAGACCTTTGCGCAGAACGCAGTAGATGTGTTCACGGACTGTCCGAGTCGCGAGCGTGCGGGCTGGCTTTGCGACAGTTACTTTACCGGCCCTGCTGAGCATTTCTTTACGGGGAAGAACGAGGTCGAGCGCACGTTCCTGCGCAACTTCGCGCTTGCCGAGAAGTTCCCGCATCTCCCCGAGGGGATGGTGCCGATGTGCTATCCGGGCGACCACATCAACAAGACCTTCATTCCGAACTGGTCGATGTGGTTCATCCTCGAGCTTGCGAACTATTTCGACCGGACTGGCGATCGCGAAACAGTCGACCTGCTTCGGCCTCGCGTAGAGGGACTTCTCAAGTTTTACGCGCAGTACTTGAACGCGGATGGCGCGCTTGAGAACCTGCCGAGCTGGGTGTTCGTGGAGTGGAGCCACGCCAACGATGCGAAGCTGGTCAAGGACGGCGTGAACTGGCCGTCGAACATGACATACGCGGATGTTCTCGCGAAAGCCGCTCGGCTTTACAACCGGCCAGAACTCGCTGAACAGTCGGAGAAGCTAAAGACACTTATTCGGAACCGTTCGTATGATGGCGTCTGGTTCCGGGACAACGCGAAGCATCCCGACGTGACGGAGACTTGCCAGTACTATGCGTTTTTCCACGGCGTCGCCACGCCGAAGACGCATCCCGAGCTATGGAGGCGGCTAACGGACGAGTTCGGGCCAAAGCGCCAGGCGAAGGGGCTCTACAAGGAGGTCTGGCCGTCAAACGCATTTATCGGGAATCTTATGCGGCTACTTGTCTTGAAGCGCGAGGGCCGAGATGCGCAGGTTTCCAGTGAGATTCGCGGGTACTATCTCAAGATGGCGGAGAAGACTGGAACGCTGTGGGAGCACGACCGCCCGGAAGCGAGTTGCAATCACGGCTTCGCCTCCTACCTGGCAATCCTCCTTGACGAGACGAATCGGTAGATTTTCTGGTGGTTTGCGGCGGCCGAAGGCTCCTCCTCGCTAGAGTGTAAATATGGTATACTATGTCCACAGCTGAAACCTGAAAGGAGATTCGAAGATGGCGAAGAGAGTGATGCTCATTGGCGCTGGCGGAGTCGCTGGAGTCGCGGCCGCGAAGATGGCCCAGAACCCTGACGTGTTCGGCGAGATCCTGATCGCCTCGCGCACGCAGTCGCGCTGCGACGCCATCAAGGCGGACGTCGAACATCGTGCGGCCGAAGGAAAGGGCGCGTGGGCAAAGGCGGCAAAGTCTCCTGCGAAGATCACGACCGCGCAGATAGACGCGATGGATGTGCCGCGCCTGACCGCTCTCATCAAGGAGTTCAAGCCCGACCTCGTAATGAATATCGCGCTTCCCTACCAGGATCTCGCGATCATGGACGCGTGCCTTGCGGCTGGAGTCAGCTATTTGGACACCGCAAACTACGAACCGCCGGACGAGGCGCACTTCGAGTATTCTTGGCAGTGGGCGTACCGCGAGAAGTTCGAGAAGGCGGGACTTACCGCTATCCTCGGCTGCGGCTTCGACCCCGGCGTCACGCAGGTGTTCTCCGCCTATGCACAGAAGCACTACTTCGACACGATCGAGACTCTCGACATCCTCGACTGCAACGGTGGCGACCACGGCTATCCGTTCGCGACGAACTTCAACCCCGAGATCAACATCCGCGAAGTCGCCGCGAAGGGCAGCTACTGGGTGGCTGGTAACGGGGAAGGGGTAACGGGGAATGGGGAACGGGTTGACGAACATGGAGTGAAGGTAGAATACAAGAAGGCGTTTGACAAGGGCTATTGGGTCGAGACTGCGCCGATGGCGATTAAGCGCGAGTATGTCTTTGACCAAGTCGGCAAGAAGGACATGTACCTTCTCCACCACGAGGAGCTCGAGTCTTTGGGCTGCAACCTGAAGGGCATCAAGCGAATCCGCTTCTTCATGACTTTCGGTCAGAGCTACCTCACGCACCTCAAGTGCCTTGAGAATGTGGGGCTTACGCGCATTGACCCGATTGACTTCAAGGGACAGAAGATTGTCCCTATCGAGTTCTTGAAGGCGCTTCTTCCCGACCCCGCGTCTCTCGGCCCCCGCACAAAGGGCAAGACGAACATCGGCTGCATTTTCCACGGCGAGAAGGACGGCAAGCCGGTCGATTACTACGTGTACAATGTCTGCGACCATCAGGAGTGCTACGCCGAGGTCGGCTCGCAGGCGATTAGCTACACGACTGGCGTCCCCGCGATGATCGGCGCCAAGATGTTCCTCGAGGGCAAGTGGACGACAAAGGGTGTCCACACTTGCGAGGAGTTCGACCCCGATCCGTTTATGGCTGAGCTCAATGTTCAGGGCCTTCCGTGGCAGGAGACGTTCGACCCCGTCAAGGTTCCTTGATGCCAAGATACGTCATCGACGAAGCGGCGCTTGTGCGCAACTTGGAGGTTCTTAAAGACGTCTCCGAGCGTACAGGCGTTCGCATCCTCCTTGCGCAGAAAGCGTTTTCGTGCACTGCCGTATATCCGCTGTGTGCGAAGTATCTCGCGGGCACGACGGCAAGTTCGCTTTTCGAGGCGAAACATGGGCATGATAACTTTGGCGGCGAGACGCATGTTTTCGCTCCGGCGTTTATCCCCGAAGAGATGGACGAACTCTTGGGGCTCGTCGACCACATCGTCTTCAATTCGCCGCGGCAGGTTGCGCTCTACGGCGAAATGGCGCGCAAGCGCGGTGTTTCGGTTGGGCTTAGGGTAAATCCTGAAGTCTCCGTCGCGACGACGCCCGCCTACGACCCTTGCCGCCCCTCGTCGCGGCTTGGCACGACGCGCGCGGAGTTGGAGGCGTCGGGGCTTTGTTTAGCCGCAAAGAACGCAAAGAGCGCAAAGGTTGATGGTCTTCACTTCCATTGCCTTTGCGAGCAGGGGCTTGACGAACTCAAGAAAGTCCTTGCCGGTTTCGAGGAGCGGTTTGGCGAATTCCTCCCGCAGATGAAATGGGTGAACTTCGGCGGCGGTCACCATATCACGCGCGAGGGCTACGACGTCGAGGGGCTTGTCGCGCTTTTGAACGACTTCAAGGCACGCCACCCCAATCTTGTCGTCTATCTTGAACCTGGCGAGGCGATTGCGCTCAATGCGGGAACGCTTGAGTCGCGCGTCCTCGAAATCCAGCCGAAGGGCGCGGACGGCATTTCCAACGCGATTCTCGACACGAGTGCCGCCTGTCACATGCCGGATGTCATCGAGATGCCCTACACCCCGCCAGTCGTCGGTGGTGTCATCTACAGAGATTCGCAGGAAGCGCCCGCCTTTGCCAAGGCTACGGCGGGCAGGCCAGGCACCTATCTCTACCGTTTCGGCGGACCGACCTGCCTTGCCGGTGACGAAATTGGCGTATATTCGTTCAAACACGAGCTGCATGAGGGCGATATCGTCGTTTTTGGCGACATGGCAATTTACACGATGGTCAAGAACAACACGTTCAACGGCATAAACCTCCCGGAAATAGTCCTTCGCCATATCGACGGCTCTGAAGAGCTCGTCCGCCGCTTCGGCTACGCCGACTTCGCGTGCCGCCTCTGATATCCAACAACGGACGCCGTATTTTTGGTATAATTTATACATTACATTGAAAGGACAAGAAAGTGAAGATTGACACACTATGCGTTCAGGGCGGCTGGTATCCAAAGTGCGGCGAGCCGCGCCAGGTTCCCGTGTATTCATCGACGACGTTCAAGTATGACACAACGCAGCACATGGCTGATCTGTTTGATCTGAAGGCGCCAGGATATTTCTACACTCGACTCGCAAACCCAACGAACGACGCGGTGGCGAAGAAGATCGCCGCGCTCGAGGGCGGCGTCGCGGCGATTCTCACGAGCTCCGGACAGGCAGCCTCTACTTTTGCGATCCTCAATCTCTGCAATGCGGGCGACCATGTCGTCTCCTCCGCTCAGATCTACGGCGGCACGTTCAACCTCTTTGCCGTGTCCCTCAAGAAGCTCGGCATCGAGTTCACTTTTGTCGATCCAGATGCTAGCGAGAAGGAGATCCAGAAGGCGTTCCGCCCGAACACGAAGTGCGTTTTCGGCGAAACGGTCGCGAATCCCTCGGGCTGCGTCCTCGACATCGCAAAGTTCGCGCGCATCGCGCACAAGAACGGCGTGCCGCTTATCGTCGACAACACGTTCCCGACGCCGATCCTCTGCCGTCCGTTCGAGTTTGGCTGCGACATCGTCACCCACGCGACGACGAAGTACATGGACGGCCACTCCTCGCAGGTCGGCGGCTGCATCGTTGACTCCGGCAACTTCGACTGGTCGAAGCACGCCGACAAGTTCCCTGGTCTCGTCGAGCCCGACGCCTCGTACCACGGCCTCAGCTACGTCAAGGCGTTCGGCAAGATGGCCTACATCGTGAAGTGCACCGCGCACTTGATGCGCGACTTCGGCTCGATCCCCTCGCCGTTCAACGCGTTCCTCCTGAACATCGGCCTCGAGTCGCTGCACCTCAGGATACGCCGCCACGCGGATTCTGCGCTCAAGATCGCCAAGTGGCTCAAGACCCAGAAGAAGGTCGCTTGGGTCAACTTCGCGGGGCTTCCCGGCTCGAAGTACAACAAGCTCGTCAAGAAGCAGTTCAACGGCAACTCGCCGTGCGGCGTGATGACGTTCGGCATCAAGGGCGGCCGCAAGGCGTCCATCAAGTTCATGGATTCGCTGAAGCTCATCGGCATCGTGACGCACGTTGCTGACGCCTGGAGCTGCGTCCTGCATCCTGCTTCGCACACTCACCGTCAGCTTACGGACGCGCAGCTCAAGGCGGCCGGCATCCCGCCGGACCTGATCCGCTTCTCCGTCGGTCTCGAGGATCCAGACGACCTCATAGCCGACTTGAAGCAGGCGCTTGCGAAGGTAAAGTGATTCCCGGAGGATTTCTACGATGACGCAGTTCAAGGACGTTGGCAAGAGGGGCGGCGAATGGATCGTCGCCGGTGCGCTCGGTGCGGTTGCGGCGCTTCTCTACTTCTGCACGATGGCATCGTGCGCCTATCCAGGTGAGGGCGCGCACCTAATGACGCTGTGGAAGGGTCTCGACTCCGCAGCGGTCAACGTCCATCCGCTGATGGCGATATTCGCGCGGCTGTTCGGGTGCTCGAACATCCTTGGCCCGCTTTGCGGCATCGTGTCGGTCATATCCCTCTACCACCTGACTTCGTTCTTCGTCAGGGAGCGCATAGACGGCGAGATGCTCGCCCAGTACGCCGACTCCATGGGGCGCATGGCCGGCATCGTCGCGTCGGTAATATTCATGACGACGCCCGCCGTCCACCAGTCGTTCGTGCACCTTAGCTCGTTCTCGTTCGACGCCGCATGGGCGCTCGTGACGGCGTCGCTGCTGATTCCATACGCCCGCGCCGGCAAGAATACTGGCTGGATCTATCCGGTCCTCATCGGCGTTTTCGCGGGGCTCGGGTTCGCGGACTCACCGCTCTTCGGGATTCTCACCCTCGGCTACTTTAGTGGTGTGTGGGCGGTCTCGGGGAAGCGCGGCGGCAAGCCGTATGGCGCGGCGTTCGTGTTTCTCCTCATTGCGATTATTACGCTCTTCATCTACGCTCCCAACGCCTCCGGCGACTTCACCGAGCACATGCGCGCCCACTGGAACGAAACGAAGATGTGGTTCTCCGCGGATGGCTGGTTCCTCGTCGGCGCCTTTGCGGTGCTGCCGTTTATCGTGGCGCTCTTCTCGAGCTTTGTCGCCTACAACCGCCAGAGCGGTCTTTCCCAGTGGATATACCACGTTGCGATGAGCTTCGTGACAATTCTCGCCGTCGCCACTCCGCTCGCGCCCTCGCCGCTTATGCGCCCCTACGGGCTCCTTCCCGTCGTGCCTTGCGCGCTTGCGGCGTTCACGGCCGCCTATCTCGTGACTTACTGGTGGCTGCTCGCCGTCGCGAAGGTCTGCCAGAACGAGTCTCTTGACGCCGAGCCGGTGGCGATGAAGGGCCGCACGCTCGCCCTCGCCGTTCTCCCAGTGCTGGCGCTCGTCATGGGCGTCACTGTCCTTCTGAACGTCTTCTCGTTTGATAGCTCGCGCGGCGACTTTGCAGACCGCACGGCCGAGAAGCTGATTGCTGACCTTGGAGACCGCACTTGGTTCATCACCGACGGTCTTCTCGACGACCACCTGCGACTCGCCGCCGCGAAGACGAGCAAGGAACTCAATCTCGTGTGCCTGCAGCGCGACCTCGACGAGCGCTATCTCGGCGAGCTCGCGAAACTCGTAGAGGAGAAGGGGATCGGCGGCGACAAGAACCGCGAGCTTTCGATTTCGCTCTCGCTCGGCGTGCTTGCGTTCGTCCAGGACTGGTTTGCGGCAGATCCCGACATCGCGAAGAAGGCCGCAATATTCGGCGCCCCAGACCTCTGGTACGCCGCCGGGATAAAGGCGGTGCCCGAGTTCCTCTTCTTCGGCGCAGATCCGGATCGCAAGCCCGACTGGAGCGCGTGGGATGAGTTCGACAAGGTTCTCGCGCCGCCGAAGGGTGTCAAGGACTGGGGCAGCTACCGGCTTTGGAAGGAGAACGATCCAATCGAGCTCGCGCGCCTTCGTCTTCGTCGCCATGTTGGTCTCGTGGCGAACGACCGCGGCGTCTGGCTTCAGGACGCCGGTGACGACGACGGCGCGTTCAATATGTACGAGCTCGTTCTCAATTCCATCGACAGGGACAATGTCTGCGCGCTCTTCAACGAGTTCGAGATGGCGCGCGCCGACCATCCCAAGGCATCGCGCCGCAAGCACGACATCGAGAAGTCGTTCAAGGCCATTGTCGAGGACAGGGATCGCCGCTACGTGCTCTGGAAGCTCGCGAACGTCTACGGCTACATCAGGAATCCCGAGATATTCGTCCGCCTCGGCTATGCGTGGGCGAGGTCTGGCCGTCCGGGCGAGGCGCTTAACCAGATCCGCCGCGCCATCGACTTCGTTCCGACCGAGCGTCGTTCGAGCTTGCTCAACATGATGGCCGCGCTCTACGCGAGCGACAGCGACGTGAAGAAGTCGAGGGCAACTTACGAGGAAGTCCTCTCCAAGGACTCCGAGAACCACGACGCGCTCGTCGGTCTCATGCGCCTCGAGCTCCTCGAGGGCAACAGCGAGAGGGCAATCGAGTACTTGGAGCGCGCGACGAAGGCCGCGCAGGACGATCCGCGCGTGGCGATCGAAGTCGCGATGCTTCATCTCTTGAAGAACGAGCTTGCCGAGGCGAAGACACTGCTCACGAGGTCCACCGACCTCGATCCTACGAACCTCCAGGCATGGTCGCTTCTCGCCGCCGTTTCAATGCAGCAGTTCGACGCGTCAAAGGATCCTGCCGAAAGGGCAAAGCTTCTCAAGACCGTGGAAAATGTCATACTTCCGGAGATGGAGAAGAACGCAAAGGACGCGAACGACTACAACATCCAGTCTACCCGTGCGTTCCTTTTGCTGCGCCAGGGCAACGAGAAGCGCAAGGCCGCGCGCGACATGTTCGCCGCGGCGATCAAGACGCGCCCAGACGTCCAGGCGACTCAGGACATCGTGCTCGGCCTCGACATCTCGCTCAACGACACGGCAGACGCGGAATTCCACGCCAAGGAAGTCCTTAGGCGCAACCGCAAGGCGCCTCTCGCAAACTACGTCATGGGATCTCTCGCGCTCCAGAAGGGCAAGTACGAGGAGGCGGAGATGTTCCTCAGGAGGGCTTGCGACACGGCGCGCCCCGTCGTCCTTGCGCAGAACGACCTTGCCGAGGTCTTAAGGCGCACGAAGCGGCTCGAGGAAGCCGAGCGCTATGCCCGTCTCGCCGTCCGTACGGCTCCCGAGCTCTATGTCGCGTGGGAGACGCTCGGCTCGATCCTCCTTGACGCCAAGGGCGATCTCAACGAGGCCGAGCAGTGCATCTCCAAAGCTTGCGACCTTTCGAAGTCCGAGTCTGGCAAGGAGGAGGACGTTCGTATGCTAATCGCCCTTGCGAGGGTGCAGATTGCGAAGGGCGACCGTCAGCGCGCGAACATGACGATTCGCAAGGTCAAGGGCCGCGTAAAGGAACTCTCGGAGTTCGAACGAGGGGAGTTCGAGGAGCTCAGCAAGAGTGTTCGCTGAACTGCTCCTTGCCGCAACTTTCCAGGTCGGGCCGTTCTATGAACAGCGACCCGCCGACGACTATCTTGCAGTTCGCCCGTTCTACGCCCACGAGGGCGATGTCGACGATGTCCTCTGGCCGGTCTTTACCTCCCACCGCGACTGGTGGCGGTTCTGCTTCCTCTTCCATTACCAGAGTCAGGACGACGGCGGCTGGCAGTTTGACTTCATGCCGCTCTGGTTCAACGGGCACAAGCCGCAGCGCGGCGAATCTGCCGCGGAGGACTACTGGGGGCTCTTCCCGATCTACGGCCACCATCCGCATCTTCTCCTGATGTACGACCTCGACTTTGCGCTGTGGCCAGTCTGGACGCGATACAAGATGCCGCGTCCTTCCGAGGGGAAATGGCTCACGACGAACACGGTGCTTTTCCCGTTCTTCAGCTGGCGCGATGACGGCGCTTGGAGCTTCTGGCCCTTTTACGGGATAAACCACCAGCGCGAGAGCGACCACCAGTACGCCCTCTGGCCGATCGTCACTTGGGCGAGCTACCGCGAGGACCGCGACACTGCGGGAGAGGGAAACTCGTGGATGGTCTGGCCGCTTTACGGTCAGGTTCGCCGCGCGCGCGAACGCCAGGATCTTTTCATCCCGCCGTTTTTCTCGTGGACAGAGACTTATTCGAAGTCCTGGGCGGCGCAGGGCAATTCCGCACCCGAAACGCGTCTGCGTTGTCCTTGGCCGATCTTCGAGTGGGAGTCTAACGCGCGCAGGAGCCGCCTGTCGATATGGCCGCTCTACGAGCGTGTCGTTTGGCGTTCTTACAACAAGGGCGACGAAGCCGGAACTGTCACGCGCTTTGGCTGGAAGCTAGTAGAGCTATATGACGATGAGACGCGTGTCTTTCCCTTCTGGACGAGCCGCAAGGACGATTCGTATTTCCGCCTCTGGCCATTCTGGGAGTCGGAAATCAGGAAGGACGGCTCGTCGAAGTCTAGGCTACTTGCGCTTTTCCCGATGCGCTGGGTTCCGTCCGTAGACCGCAACTGGTCCAAGTTCTGGACGTTCTACGAGAAGGAGTCAAATCCCGTCTGCACATACCACTCGCTACTGTGGGGAATCATAAGATGGAGGACGGTCAAGTGACGCAGCGAATCAGTGCCTGGCTTCGTGCCCTGAGGGTGAACCAGTGGACGAAGAACGGAATCGTCTTCCTCGCGTGGTTCTTCGCCGTCGCGGACCCGTCGCAGGCGGCAATGGCGCGCGGCATAAGGCCATTCATCCTCGTCGCCGCGATGGCCGTCGCGTTCTGCTTTATCTCGAGCGCGTTCTATCTTCTCAATGACGTTGCCGACTTCGAGGCCGACCGTCTCCATCCTGTCAAGCGGCTGCGCCCAGTGGCAGCAGGCCTTATCTCCCGGATTGACGCGGTTAGGGTCGCGCTTTCGCTCTTCGCCATCGCGCTGATGTTTCCGTGCTACCTCGTATTCCGCCACCCCGACCGCACATGGGGCTTTGCGGTGATCCTCATCTACTCCGTGATGCAGTGCGCATACTCGGGGTTCCTGAAGCGCATCCCCTACATCGACGTCGTGGTTATCGCGGCGGGCTTCGTCCTCCGTGCGATTGCCGGCGCCGCGGCGATGGACGTCCGAATCTCGCCGTGGCTCCTTGCCTGCGCGTTTGCGCTTTCGCTCTTTATCGCGCTCGCCAAGCGCCGCCACGAAATGTCGGTGGCAATTGAGTCGCGCGCGGCGCTCAAGGGCTACCATCCTGTCGCGCTCGACGTCCTGATGTTCGCTTCTGCTCTTGCGACTTTTGTCGTCTATACGTGGTACACGCTTTCGCCCGACACGGTGGCGCGCTTCGGAACGCGCTATCTTGTTGTCACCGCCGTCTTTGTCGCTCTCGGTCTTGTGCGCTACATTCGGCTTGTCTACTCTAAGGCCGACGTGGGTCGCCCGGAGAAGATTCTTCTTTCCGACTGGCCGATGTGGATCATACTTGCGGGCTACGGCGTTTCTGCCGTCCTCGCAGTTCTCCTTCGCTACATCGTCACCGCTTCAGAGGTCTGATGAGCGACTTTCTCGACAGGCTTGCGGCACGGCGGCGCTTTGGCATGAGGCCGTCTCTCGATGCGATCCGCGGCGTATGTGCCGTGCTCGGCGACCCACAAAAAGAGTTGTGCGCGATTCATGTCGCCGGCACGAACGGAAAGGGCGCAGTTTGCGCGATGATCGAGGCGTGCCTCAGGTCTGGCGGCCTGAGGGCTTGCAGATACACTTCGCCGCATCTCGTTAGGATAAACGAGAGGTTCTTTGTAGATGGGAAGCCTGTCGACGATGCAACTCTCGAGCGTGCGGCGGACAAAGTCTTCCACGCCGATTCCGACACGAACTCACAGCTCACTTTTTTCGAGGCGTTGACGGCCGTTGCGTTTATCGCTTTTTCAGAGGCGAAGTGTGACTACGCTGTTCTCGAGACGGGGCTTGGCGGTCGGCTTGACGCGACGAACATATGCTCGCCGGAAATTTGCGTCATAACGAAAATTGGGCTCGACCACTGCGACTGGCTTGGCGACACCGTTGAGAAAATTGCCGCTGAAAAGGCAGGAATAATAAAGAAGGGTGTGCCTATAGTCCTTGGAAAGAATGAACCTGCGGTAATTGCGGTTGTGAAGGCTCGCGCGAGCGAGGTTGGTGCGCCGTTTTTCTATGCGCCTGACATGGCGGATGAATCGGAGATTCCAGATGGCTTCTCCCTTGAAGGTGCGTTCAACCGCGAGAATGCCGTCACGGCTCTCGCCGCGCTGAAAGTTCTCAAGAAGGGCTCGCGTGACGGGCTCTCGAATGTCGTCTGGCCGGGGCGGTTTCAGAGGGTCGGGCGCTTCATCATTGACGGGGCCCATAACCCACCGGCAGCTCGTGCCCTTGCCGCCGCACTCAGTAAATACGCACCTTTCGCGGGGTCTGTCCCCACGCTCGTCGCCGGCTTTTGCGGTGACAAAGATGTCGACGAGACATTGCGGATTCTTGCCCCCCTTGTCGGGAAAGGGATCGCTGTCCGCACGAACAATCCACGCTCGCTCGCCCCGGAGGAACTTGCGCGAAAGATGGAATCCGCAGGGATTCCGGCAATTTCGTGCGATTCTATCCATTTAGCGTTAGAAAAAATGGGGTCTGTCCTCAGCGGTTCTGGGGCTGATACGCTGATTTGTGGTTCGCTGTTCCTCGCAGGCGAGGCGCTTGCCGAGCTCGGTGCCTTTCCGTGGTTGGCAGACCGTTTCGATGCGGCAGAAATCCTGAAGGTTTGATATAATCTACTGCGATGAAGAAGAAGAGAGGAACGCTTGCACTTGTATCGCTCGGCTGCGCTAAGAACGCAGTCGATCTGCAGGTCATGACTGGCAATCTTTTGAAGGAGGGCTGGACTCTCTCCCCCGATCCCGACTGTGCAGACGTCGTGATCGTCAACACTTGCTCGTTTATTGCGTCGGCGCGCGAGGAGGCGGAGGCCGAGATACTTCGCGCGATTGAGCTCAAGAAAATCGGTCGCTACGGAAAGGTCGTCGTCGCGGGGTGCTATCCGCAGCGCTACCCCGAGCTCAAGGGCGCGTTTCCCGGCGTGGACGAATGGGGCGGTGTTCCGAAGGACTGGATCGAGCCGAAGATGCCGGCGCTTCGCCTCACCGGAAAGGCGTTCGCATACCTCAAGATTGCAGAGGGTTGCGCGCACCGCTGCGCCTACTGCGCGATTCCTCTAATTCGCGGTAAGTACCGCTCACGCCCGCTCAGGTCGATACTTAAGGAGGCGCGTTCGCTCGTGGCGACGGGGTGCCGCGAAATCAACGTCATCGCGCAAGACCCGATGCTTTGGCGCGAGGGAAAGAAGTCGCTTCCCGATCTCCTTTGGGCGCTCGACAAGATTCCTGGCGACTTCTGGGTGCGCGTCCTCTACAGTTATCCGAGCGAGATATCAGAGGATTTTCTCGTCTGGATGCTCACGTCGAAACACGCCGTCCGCTACATCGACGTGCCGCTCCAGCACACTGTTCCTGAAGTCCTCGAGAAGATGAACCGCAAGGCCGCGATAGCCGATTCGCTCGCGGCGGCCGAGTTCCTGCGCGACGTCGTTCCCGGAATTACGCTGAGGACGACGATAATGACTGGCTTCCCCGGCGAGACCGAGGCGCGTTTCAGGAAGCTCATGGCCGACTTGCGGCGCATGCAGTTCGACCACCTCGGCTGCTTCGCGTATTCTCCGGAGAAGGGCACTAAGGGCGCGCTTCTTGGCGGGCGTCCTTCGCGAGCGGTTGCGCTCGCCCGAGAGAAGGCGGTGATGGGGCTTGCGAAGGAGATTTGGAGAGCTCGCTCCAAGAGGTTGGTCGGAAAGACTTTCCGTGCGCTCCTCGTTGCGCCTGGCGTGACGCGGCTTGAGTCGCAGGCGCCAGATGTCGACGGAGTGACTTATATTGAGGGCAACGCCAATGTCGGTGAATTCGTCAGTGTTCGCATAGAGAAGGTCGAGGGCTTCGACTTCAGGGGAAAGGTCGTTTGAAGATGCGTCGCCCGATTCCATACATCAACGAGGAAGTCTCGAATAGGGATCTCAAGTACTACATCTTCGACTGGGACGACAACATCCTGCACATGCCGACGCGCATCAAGATGGAGCATCGCGATACAGTCGACAGCCCGTGGAAGCCTGTAGAGGTTTCGACCGCTACCTTTGCACTTGTTCGTGCCGATGAGGAGCACTATCGCGCTCCTGGCGGAGTGTGGGCTGACGCGTTTAGGAATTTCGAGGACGCGCCTGGGCGCGATAACTTCATTGAGGACACAATTGCGGCGCTCGAGAAGATAGAACACGGCGAGAAGCCGTCGCCGAGTTTTTACACGTTCAAGAAGACTTTGATTGAGGGTCGTATCTTCGCCATCGTGACAGCTCGCGGCCACGCGCCCGAGACGATAGAGAGGGCGGTCAGGGTGTTCATCAAGTATGTTCTGACGGAAGAGGAGCGCGAGACGATGATGTCGAACCTTCGCGGCTACCGCCAGTGGATTGACGGCGTTGGCGACGGCGAGTTTGGTACCGACGCAGAGGAGCTTGACTACTACCTCGGCATGTGTCGCTATTCCGCCGTTACGTACGCTGGCTTCAAGGAGCGCATGCGCGCAGACCCGATCTATCAGGAGAAGCTTGCGGTCGCGCCGACTGCGGCGAAGCCGGAGCTTGCGAAGGAGTTTGCGATACGCGATTTCGTTGAGCATATTTTCCACATGTTGCGGCGCAACGGCACTTCGGACCGCGCCGTCTCCATTGGCTTTTCGGATGATGACAAGGGCAACGTGAAGTGTGTTTCTGACTACATCCGTGCGGAGCTTTCGAAGCGCTTCGAGGGAATCAAGTTCGTCGTCTATGACACTTCAGACCGCACGCTCAACAAAGGCCGCAAAGTCTGTGTCTCCGGGCAGCTGAATTTGCCAGGATTCTAAGTTGAGTTGTGAGGTGGCTTTTTGCGTCGCCATGCCGCCCGATGGCTCGCGGGGCTCTCGTCCGGCTCCAGGCTCGCGACGGCTCTCGCACATCAGACAATGAGCCGAGTTTAGCCTGCCGTGCCTCGGCGTCTATCGCTGGTTGCGTACGCAAGTCACTCTTACGCCTGCGACCTTCCGCCTACCTCACCCGCGACCATCGGCTCGGCTTGGCGACAACCTTGCGGCAAATCTAAAAATGCTCCGCCGCCTCACGCTTCGCGGTGTATCTGCCGCGGCGGAGTTTTGGTATAATACTTTCATAAACAAGAAATCAAAATAAGCGAGAATGTCTATGGCTTCGATGATTCGGCGCGTGCTGCGAGTGGCTTTTAAGGTGGTCGTGTTCGGCTGCCTTGGGCTTGTTTTGGCGCTGGCAGGGCTTAGTGCGTTCTTTTATATCGCAGGGCGCGACATTGATCCGCCAGATGTGAGCGATCTGCTGCCGCCTGCGTCGCCGCCAATCGAATCGTCCGAGAACATGGTGCCGGTTCTGATGGACGCGACGAACTGCTTGGCACTTGCTAACGGCGACAAGGCATTGATCAACTTCTACAGAAAGGATGACTGGAACCACAAGCTTAATCTGGATGCTACGAACTCCGTTGTCCTGACCGAGCAGGAGGCGAGGGAGCTCGTCGATCGGATTCTCACGACGAACGCCGCGCTCTTCGCTGCGCTTGATGTCGCCGTTACGCGTCCGCGCGCGCAGTATCCCGCCGGACTCGAACTGCGTTTCATGATCCCAGAGCCGTACGAGACGCCGGTCTACAGCATTCTTTGGTCATTCGAGGATAGGGCATGGATGTATGGCGCATTGGTGGCTTTGCGTGCTCGTCGCTTGCGTGAGAACGGGTGTTCGGCCGAGGCCGTAGAGGAGTTGCTGCGCTATGGCGAGATGTTCGCGCGTCTTTCCTACAAGATCGAAAGTTCTACTTGCATACTCTCTATAAGGTCGCCCAATTCGCTCGTAGTCGATGAGCTGGTAAATGCGGCGGTGAAGGACGACCTTGCGGACGACATGTGCGCGCGCATCGACGCGGCGTGTGCGCGGTGGGGGCAGATGCGGCTTGAAGCGCTTGAAAAGGATTCGGCCTATCTTATATGGCGCGTGCGCAACACTCTGGCACGCGACCGAGGCTTGACGTTTGAGCAGTATTTCCCGGATCGGTATTTCGAAATCCAGTCTGATTGGTGTGATTGCAAGTGGGAAGAGAAGCTCTCGGACGGATTGAAATGGGCTGTGAAGTCGTTCCCCGGATACGAGCGCTATGCACTCCAGCCGAACCGCTCGCTTGCCGAGTGGGCGTCTGCTTGGCGCAAGGCCAAGCCGATTGTCATTGCTTTGCCCTATACGGTGGAGACGCGAACGCGTCTTGCCGAAACTGAAAAGGCGTGTGACAAGCAATTCCATCCATTGCGGCAGAACTGCGTTGGCTCTTATGAGCTTGCCTCGTACAAACTGGCAGCAGCGTGGCGTTGCTACGGACGGATAGCATTCTATGATGACTCGTATCGCGTGGTAATCGCCGCCGCCCGCTATCGCCGGAAGCATGGCTCGCTGCCGCCAACCTTGGATGCGCTCGTTCCGGAGTTCCTTGCCGAAGTGCCGCGCGACCCGTATGACGCGAGCAGACCGCTCGGCTACGATGTGGAACAGGGCACCATCCACACCGTCGGTGCGGATGGTGCGTTCGACGGGAAGATTCCGAAGCCGAATGCCCGCTATGGCGGACTGCACGGCGAGCGTTACCGCTGCATCCGCCGCATCGACGGTCGCCAGGTAGGCAAGCAGGAACGCCGAAACGGCGAGAAGATGATTGCACGGATGAAGGCGCTTCGGCTTTCGAAGATTTCGTTTGCTCCGCCGGACACATTGAGTGACGCCGTGAAATTTTTGGCAGAGGCGACGAGGATCGAGTCATCGGATGGCGGCTTTGCCTTTATGATTAAAAGGACCAGCCGGTTTTTAGAAGATTGGGAAGAGTCCATGCCGCTTGAATCCCTAGTGGTTCCGAAGATAGAGGCGTCGGACATATCCTCTTACGATGCCTTGAGGCTCGTATGCGAGGCAGTCGACTGCAAATGGAACATTGAAGACGGAGTAGTCGTTGTGAGCCCTATGGGGGCAGGTGACTATCCAGACGACTGGATCACCAGAACCTACACCGGAGTGGGTTTGCCAGTGCGCGACTGGACGCATTGGGTCGAGGCGAACGGTGTGAAACTGCCCGAGGGCACGAGCATCCTCCATTCCCCGGAATCTATGCAGCTTCGCGTGTCAAGCACGAGGGAAATCGTTGAACGGATTGAAAAGCTGCTCAAAACCGATCCGGCGTCAACCTGCTGTTCTAGCGAAGAAAGCAAAGCCGAACAATGACAACGCGCAGAGAAGGGCGTAGAGCCCGAAGGAGATACACCGAATCTTCGCAGACTCGGTAGAGAGAAAGATGGCTGCCATCGCGAGGTAGAGCAAATAGCAAATGGGGGAAGCGATGCGAATGAATGTGTCGGACTGGAAAAGTCCAAGAGAGAAGCAGTCGCGGACAGCGACCAATCCGACTGCTGAAAAGTAGGGTTCAAAGAACACTCCCCAAAGCAGGACGGCCAGTCCGGCTGAGAAATACTCGAACATTGTCCTCGCGGCCACAAAGATCGGCGCCGCAAGACTCACGCCGAGAAGTAGCAAGAAGCGCTTCTTCATCTTGTTCCTTTCTCAATGTCGTGTAGCCGTTTTATACGGACAGTATATCATAAATTGTTGTCTCGCTCCAGCGTTGCAGCGGCCCTTGCGGGGCTGCACGGCCAAAGTGAATTTATGATATAATATCGGCATCAAGAGAAACAACATGAGCCGGCTTTCGTTTAAGTCTTTTTGTATAGAGTACTATGCGCGACATATCGGTTCTACGGGAGCCGATGTTTACAAGATGTTTTTGGATAGTGGTCTCCTTAAGACTCTTGATGATGATTATGAGGATCTCCACGGGCTTGGATGGGAAGCTCTGATGCCGATGTTCGATAAATATCTTGGGAGGTCTGCAAGATGATTCTTTATCACGGCAGCACACTCGAGGTTGTAAGTCCACAGATAATTGTTTCCGATCTTGGGCGCGATTTCGGTCCGGCATTTTACACGACTGATGTCAAGGATCAAGCAGAACGATGGGCGATACGACGTGCGAAGTTTGCGCGAAAAGGCGGCAAGGTTGATGTGCCGGCTATTGTGTCGGTCTATGATTTTGACGATGAGTCGGCGTGTTCGGCCTTGAGGTCAAAGAGCTATCCGGACGTGTCCATGGAGTGGCTGGAAATGGTAGTCGCATGTCGATCTAGGCCAGCGTATCGTCACGGCTATGATTTGGTGTCCGGGAAGGTCGCAAACGACAAAGTTGGCGAGACGGTCTCGTACGTTGTTGCGGGCGTGATGCCGAGGGAAATGGCCATCTCTCAGCTAAAGTTCCAGCAGATTAACGATCAATTTGCGTTTTGCTCACCGAAGGCGTTGCAGTTCCTCAGGTTTGTCAGGTCGTATGAATTGGAGGTGCGCTGATGGATGAAGACCATACGCTGATCCGGGCGACGCTGGTTCCTGCGATAGTCGACTACCTTGCGACGCATTACAATGTTTCAGAAGACAGTGCGATGGAAATGTTCTATCGCTCGAAGACTGCTCAGGCTTTTGCGGATGACGATCTTGGGCTTTATGGTCAAAGCGCACTGAATATTGCCAGCAACGTGATACAAGAGCGCGAAGCTGTCTAAGTGGCCTGGGAATGGCCATAGGACAGCTTCATTGTAAAAGGCCATGTTTGAAAAACAATATGAAGGTGTCGCGGGAGATTGTGGGTGCAGAAAGCGTGACTGTCGTTACCTGGCCGGTGCAGATTCCAGGATGCTTTCTTCTTCTCTGGCTCTTGGTCTGGTCGCCGGGGGTTGTGCTCGCGGCGCATTACTTTTTGACGGCGGAAACCATTAAAAGTTCAGGACTGCTGTCTGGCTTGCCGGGATGGTTGCAGGCCTCGATAGGCATGACGATGCTTTTGTCCATCTGGTGTCTTGCTTTATGGGGAGTTCTTCTCTCGTTCTTCGGCAAGAAAGAGATTCGGCTTGGGGCGAAGTGGGGCGAGTGCTTCACCGGCGTAGGACGGTTTGGATGCAAGAAGCGTTTCCGCGTCGAGCCGGGGTCGAAGCTCCTCATCGAGAAGCGTTTTGTAGAATACGCAGAACGTCCGAGCGGCACGGTCTATTGCTTGGTGCTGCGGAATCGTCAACAAATCCCGAAGAATCGGCCTCGCGAATAATCGCGTTTCCCTATGCCAAGTCACCAAGATATGCGTGGTTGATTTCAGCGTGGCGGTTTCGCTATAATATGTCCCAAAGCCGTTGAGGATGGGGAACTGCCGCTGCAGTTCCATAGGAATGGTGCGGTGGGTAGTTCAAAACAGGATTGTGAAGTGACACGGAAAGAAAAATGGAAGCGAGCCATACCGATGGCGCTGGTGTGTGCGGCGACATTCGTTGCTGCATTCGTGCAAATCGTCTGTGTTATTACCTTCGTGAACGACGATACGTGCAGAAATTTTGCGAACTCGGTCTGCTGCGTTTGGCTTTTCGTCTCCGTGTTGCCGTTGCTGGTCGTCCTGTGCGGCAGGTGGTATGCGACGGCGATCGCCTACATTCTCGCACTTGGCGCGTTCTGCGCATATACTGCGCTTGATGCCTACACCTGGGAGGCGCATGTCTTTTGCGACGGATTCGGGAAGGAATCGATGTATGACGGCGAGGACAACGACCTGGTGAATAGCTTTCGCACTTTTAAGGAGTCGTTTATAAAGACGGCCGACAACAAGGAGATATCAGACGCGCTGTTGGCAATTGCAAAAATTCCGGAAAGCGAACGCAAAAAGCGAGGCGACAGTCTTTTGCGGCATGTGGACACGCCAGACCCGCTTGCCCCGATGCTGAAACCACTCAGGCATCTGCGGATCAAGGACGGCTGGATGCTGGACTGTCTTGTAGAAGGCAGCGCCGACAGCGCCGCATGGGTCAAGTTCTGCATGAGAAGGGGTGACGAGACGACCGATGTCGAGTATGTCCTCGACGGAACGCCCGAAAGCGCATGGGAGCGCGTGTTGATGGATTTCGCGGAGTCACAGTTCTTCCTTGTCTGGCATGCCGGTGCAGCAGGGAAGTGTATTGTGACCTCTGCCAAAAGGTTTAAGTATGAGGCCACAACACTGGAGGGCGGCGCAAAGGCGTGGAACACCTTTTCTCCCTTGACGCGATTGCTGTTGCGGAGAAAAGACCTTAGACCATCAGTATCGGTTGAAGGCGGGGTGGCAACAGTTTCGTTCTGCATGTTCAGTTCGTTTCAGGGTTTGATTCGTAGTTGTTGCAAGGTAGACCTCAAGACGGGCGAGATAAAGAGCGAAGATTTCGAAATACTTGCGCCATATCATTGCGGTGTCATTTTCTGATCAGTTGGCGACAGAACCCACGAAACCGTTGTAAAAGGCCTGTTTGCGCGGTGCTGACGGTTTGCGCGACGTGTGGGTACGGGCCGCGTGGTGACACCGCGCAGAGTGGAATTATGCTATACTATCCATCGTGAGCAAGGATCTGTATATTCTCGCTGGCGCGAATGGTAGCGGCAAAAGCACAATTTCCAAGGTTCTGTTGCCGGGGGAGGGCATTGTATACATCAATCCTGACGACATAGCGCGAGAAATCAATCCCGCTGATCCTGTTGCGGCTCGCATTGAGGCTGGGCGTGAGGCTATTCGAAGAATTGATGCCTTGCTTGATCGGGGAGACTCGTTTGCCGTTGAATCTACGCTCTCAGGCAAAGCCCATGTCAAAATGATTGAACGAGCGAAATCGCTCGGTTACACGACGACGATTGCCTATGCGTTTGTTGACTCGGCGGCGGTTTGCATTGAGCGGATTGCAGTGCGTGTGAAGAATGGAGGTCATGACATCCCGCCAGAAGATGTCCTGCGCCGCTATGGACGCAGCAGGGAGAATTTCGCCAAGGTTTACGCCCCGATTGTAGACCATTGGATGCTTTATTACAATGGTGGAAATGACTTTGTCCTTGTCGCACATGGCAATGGGGCTGTCAATGTGATTGCGAGTGAACGGTATAACAAGTTCATGGAGGGGTTATGCCTGAAATAGTGGAAAAGATGACTCGTATCGGCAACACGGCCGTTCATGCTGCGCAGGAAGAAAACCGGCGCAAGGGTATACCCAATGTCTATGTCCTGAACGGAACGATTGTTTGGCAGTTGCCGGATGGTTCGGTCACGACAAAGCGTCCGGACGCGTTGCTGGCACCAACCCCCAATGATGCCGCTGGTAGACCCAGCATCTGATTTTTGCAATCAGTATAATATGTCCCAAAGCAGTTGGGAAAGAGGAAAGAGGCAGAAAGCAACGAAATGGGCGATAAAAAGAGCAACGCCAATTGGGTGTATCCCCATTTGATCATATTTGCTGCGCTTGTGGCATTTGCAATGTCGGGGTGCAATAGTTTTACGGACACAAACACTTCTTCGCCCAATGCTGACGGCGATAGAGTGCGCGCGTCATTTATAATCACTGAAAACCCTGCCAGATGCGAGTGTGATGATGAGGGCGTAAAGGTTACGAGAGACGGATTTCGCGCGGCCATTGCACGGCTTGCAGGAATGCCGCCCGGGAAAGAACTGGACTTGTCCGTTACGACCGACTATCTTTGCTGGAAAGGGGAGTATCCTCGTGATTATGAACGGGAATTGTCCGCACTGTCGTCGCTGACTAATTTTTCGGCAGTGTCGCTGGCTGTTCGCCGTGCCCATGGCGAGCTCGCCCTCTCGGCGCTTGCCAAACTGCCATTGCGCCATCTGACGATTGACCAGCCTTTAGGTTGGAAATTGCCTTTGCCCAAAGTGTTGGGCCTGGAATCGTCGTCTGTAGAAGGGCTCACTTTGATTGGCTGTCATGGCGTAAAGGGCTTTTGCGACTTGCCGAAGTTGAAAGTCGTAGAATGCAAACTGGATGTGTTGGGAATGTATGAAATCTCATCAGCGGAAATAAGAAGCCGATTCCCGTCTGTCGAGCGCGTGTTCGGCAACGGCGTCTATCCTCCAGACCTCCCGCCGTTCATCGCCACAAATGCCATCACTTCGCTCAGTTATCGTGAATGGGGGGCGTTGAGCGGCCCGGACGAGCGTTATTCCATCGATTTTGCGAATAGGCGAGTGTTCGTTGAAGTCTACAATTATCGTTTCTTGCGCGAGACGAAGAACCCCTGTGTCCTAAAGGGCGAGAGACTTTGCCTTCGAAAAGACTGGGAGAAAATACTGGCTTGCATTGAAGAAGTAAATATAGACAGCTGGGTGGACAATTATCGCAATCCCAATATATGCGATGGAACATTGTGGCAATTGGAACTTTTCAGCGGCACTAATGTCATCAGGCGAATCAAAGGCGACAATGCTGCACCGCCGGAGTTCAAGAAATTCTGCACAGTGAAGCAGGTTGCTTTCGACAAGTTTGGGGGATGCTCGCTTTGGTATCCAAAGCAGCGTGATGAAATGATGAAATTGATAGAGGCCGCAGAGAAAACGGCGGAGACAGAATCGGCGGAGACAGACCCCGCGGAACCGTTGTAAAAGGCCTGTTTGCGCACGGTGTTGAGTGCGCAAGTAGTTAAGCGAGCCGACGATAAGTCGGTGAGCGCGGATGCTACGAAGAAAAACGCGCCATTTAGTGACTTGCCGTGAGGAAATGAAATAAAAAAAGAGGCGCCCGGCGTGAAGCCGAGCGTCTCTTTTTCAGAACTTTCTGCGGTAGCGAGGCGGTGGAGCGAATGTCCGCCGCCTCGCCGCTGCTTAGCAGACGCCCTGCGCGACCATCGCGTCGGCGACCTTCGTGAAGCCAGCGATGTTGGCACCGACCACGTAGTTGCCTTTCTTGCCGTACTTGGCGGCCGACTCCCACGCGTTGTCGTGGATGGCCTTCATGATGCCCTTGAGCTTCGCGTCGACTTCCTCGCGGCTCCAGGAGAGACGCTCGGAGTTCTGCGACATCTCGAGACCCGAGGTCGCGACGCCGCCGGCGTTCGAGGCCTTGCCGGGCGAGTACATGATCTTCGCCTTGACGAACGCGTCGATCGCATCAGGCGTCGAAGGCATGTTCGCACCTTCGCCGACGAGCGTGCAGCCATGCTTGAGGAGGTAGGCGGCATCCTTGCTGTCGAGCTCGTTCTGGCGGGCGCACGGGAACGCGGCGTCGATCTTGTCGACGAGCTGCCAGCTGTTCTTCTTGGCCACGAACTGGACGCCCTTGGCCTTGATCTCGCTGAGCTCGCCGCGCTTGACCGTCTTGAGGTTCATGACCTCGGCGAGCAGGTCGGGCGTGATGCCGTCCTTGACGACGATCGCGCCGGAGCGGTCGGAGAGCGTGAGCACCTTCGCGCCGAGCTGGATGAGCTTCTCGGCCGCGTAGGTCGCGACGTTGCCCGAACCGGAGATGACGCAGCGCTTGCCCTCGAAGGTCTCGCCGCGCTTTGCAAGCATGTTCTCAGCGAAGTAGACATCGCCGTAGCCGGTCGCCTCGGGGCGGATCAGCGAGCCGCCGAAGGATAGACCCTTGCCCGTGAGAACGCCCGTCCACTCGTTGGTGAGGCGCTTGTACTGACCGAAGAGGTAGCCGATTTCGCGGCCGCCGACGTTCATGTCACCGGCGGGAACGTCGGTGTCAGGACCGATGTGGCGGAAGAGCTCGGTCATGAAGCTCTGGCAGAAGCGCATAACCTCGGCGTCGCTGCAGCGCTTGCCAGGGGTGTGGGGGCTCTGCTTCGGGTTGAAGTCGGAACCACCCTTGCCGCCGCCCATCGGGAGCGTCGTGAGCGAGTTCTTGAAGACCTGCTCGAACGCGAGGAACTTGAGGACGGAGAGATTGACCGAGGGGTCGAAGCGGAGGCCGCCTTTGTAGGGGCCGATCGCGCTGTTCTGCTGGATGCGGTAGCCGCGGTTGACGCGGACCTTGCCCGTGTCGTCCACCCACGGAACGCGGAATATAACAACGCGTTCAGGCTCGACGATGCGCTCGAGAATCGCGTTCTGTTCATACTGCGGATTCGCCTTGAGGACCGGGTCAAGCGTGAGGAGCACTTCCTCGGCGGCCTGGATGAACTCGGGTTCGTTCGCGTTCTTCGCCTTGAGATTCTTCAAGACGCTGTCAACGTATTTGCTCATGGTAACCTTCGTTGTTTGTTGTTGTTTTGGTTCAAGACCTTTCAGGATATTATAGCAAAAATCGTGCCACGTGGCTTGCGCAGTGCATTTTTTAGCTATTTATTACAAGTTTTGTAATTCTCCAATTTTGCGATTACACGATTTGTAATATTGGATAGTTTCTTTTACATGATATTTCCAATGGCACGGTAATTGCTCCATTTGATATAATATGCGCCAGCACACGATGAGCGAGATTGAGGAGAGATTAGCTTCCGAGATGGCAGTTTTGCGCGAAATTGCCTCTGCGGTTGCTCGGGAACGCAATGTCCGCAAACTTCTCGAAAACGTCCTCGGCATCCTTGAGCGTAGCATGGGAATGTTGCGCGGGACATTTACACTCCTTGAGGGCGACGAGCTTAGGATTGTCGCCTCGACTCGTGCGCTCAACGCCGAAGAGCGCGCGCTTGGCCGCTATCATGTCGGTGAGGGTATCACAGGCCTTGTCGCCAAGACCGGCAAGGCCGAGGTTGTCTGCGATGTTCGCAAGGATCGTCGCTTTTTGAACCGTACGCAGTCGCGTGGCCCTGACGAGGCGCTTTCGTTTGTCTGCGTTCCGCTGATTCATCGCGGGCAGATCATCGGCACGCTTGCGGCAGACCGCGCGATGTCGGGCCAGACTGGCGCGCTTGCGCACGATGTCGAGCTTCTTGAGATCATAGCGAACCTCGTTGCCGAGGCGGCGTTTGTCTGCCGCGAGGAGGATCGCGAGAAAGAGGCGCTCGTCAACGAGAACCGTCGCCTTCGCGGCATGATTTCCGAAGAGACTCCTGGTCGCATCATCGGCAGCTGCCCCGCGATGCGCGCAGTCTACGAGCAGATACGCCAGGTCGCGCCGAGCGGGGCGACTGTGCTGATACGCGGCGAGAGCGGCACGGGCAAGGAGCTTGTCGCGCAGGCGATACAGAGTCTTTCGCCGCGCAAGGACAAGCCGTTTGTCGTGCTGAACTGCGCGGCGCTTCCCGAGGCGCTTGTCGAGTCTGAGCTTTTCGGCCACGAGAAGGGCGCGTTCACTGACGCGCGCGAGCGGCGCATTGGCCGCGCCGAAGCTGCGAACGGCGGCACGCTTTTCCTCGATGAGATCGGCGATCTCTCGATACCGGTGCAGGTGAAGCTTCTCCGCTTTCTCCAGGAGCGCACGTTCTCGCGCGTCGGCTCGAACGAGATGTTGCAGAGCGATGTCCGCTTCATCGCTGCGACGAGCCGCAACCTCGAGGATCTGATGGCGAAGAAGCTTTTCCGCGAGGACCTTTACTATCGCCTGTCGGTTTTCCCGATCGCCTTGCCGCGACTCGCGGAGCGTGCCGACGACATCGTTCTTCTCGCGCAGCACTTCCTCACGAAGATGAGCGTGAAGTACGAGAAGCGCGTCTCGCAGATTTCCGTTCCCGCGCTCAATGCGTTGAAGGCGTATTCGTGGCCGGGCAACGTACGCGAACTCGAGAACTGCATCGAGCGCGCGGTGCTTACTACGCGTGACGACTGCATCCACAGCTACAATCTTCCCGCGACCGTACAGACCGAGGAGTTCAGTGAAGATCCCTTTGGTGGCGGTAATCCTGCGCTTACGCTTGACGAGCAGATCGCCGCATTCGAGCGGAGAATCCTTGAGGATGCGCTGAATCGGCACGGAGGAAATCACTCCGCAGCTGCGCGCGAGCTCGGTCTTTCGCCGCGCATGATGAGCTATCGTCTCGCGCGTTCCGGCTCTTCCGCATTCAAGGGCGGAAAGAAGTAATAGCGGCTGCTCGCTCGCTTGTTGTCGGCGTCCGGAAGCTCCTCCTCGCGGAACCTCGGCGAATACGCCGTATCCGCTCGCTCGGACTTCCGCTCCACCGCCAACTTCGCTCTCCAACTCCTGACTCCTGACCCCTAACCCCTAACCCCTGACCCCTGACCCCTGACTCCTGACCCCTGACTCCTGACCCCTGACTCCTGACTCCTGACTCCTGACCCCTGACTCCTGACTCCTGACCCCTG
>JAZSOG010000054.1:0-126699 GCA_045536845.1 Kiritimatiellia bacterium
GGAGAGCCGACTGGCGCCCGAGGTAACCGCCGCTTGTCGGTGGTTCGTGCAGTGCACGAACCAACCCGAAGCGAAAGCGAGGGCGAGCACGTTTGCGGGCCCGGCGTGATTTTGACCGCCAGCGTAAAGGGCGCGCGTGAAGGCGCGCGCGTCAAAATCATGCTGGTGGGGTGCCCGCAAACTGCGGGTCGGGCGAGCAGGTCGGGCGCAGGCCTCGCCATCGGGCGGCGCGGCGATTTCCAGCCCTAAGCCGAAACTCGCCCCACCGCTATCAGTCTCGCGGCGCGGCGGATTTGCCGCGCGAAGTATCCCCACAGATCAGAGGTCTTTTACGATATGGTAGGTGCCGGCGGTGTAGCGCTTCGACGCGGTTTCGCCGGGGAGCGTGACGTCGGCCGTCGCGCCTTCGGGAACCGTGAAGTCCCAGACCCACTTCATGCCAAAGTCCGTCTGCGTGCACTCGTAGCGCCAGTGGCTCTTTATAAGCCCTGCCGCAGACTTGTACTCGGCCTTCACGAACCCGATGCGCGTGTCGGGCTTAGGGGCCATGATGATGTTCTTGAACCCTGGCGCCTTCGGGTCGGCGGAGATTCCGGCCGCGGACTTGTATATCCACGCGAGAACCGCGCCGTAGGCGTAGTGGTTGAAGCTGTTCATGCCGACCGGCCCGAAGCCCTTCTCCTTCGTGTAGCTGTTCCAGCGCTCCCAGATCGTCGTCGCGCCCTGGTCGACGGAATAGAGCCACGACGGGTTCTTGTGCTGGAGAAGCAGCGTGTAGGCGATGTCGGACATTCCGTTCTCCGTGAGCGTCTCCATCAGGATGGAAGTCCCGAGGAAGCCGGTCTGCAGGCAGTCGCCGTGGTCGGCGAAGTTGCGCCGCAGCGCCTCAATCGTCGTCTTTTTCGCGTCGCCTTCGACAAGATTGAACTTGAGCGCGAACAAAGCCGGCGTCTGAAGCCCGCGTAGCGGCTTCGCGACAAGCCCGTCCGCTTCAAAGAAGCTCTTCTTGATGTACTCCTTCGCCTGCGCAGCCATCGCCGCGTACTTGCCCGCGTCCTTCCCGGCCGCGGCGGCCATCTCCTGCATCATGAGCGCATCCCAGTGCCAGTAGCACGCATAGAGGTAGTCCCAGTAGAGGCGGGCCTCGGGGCGGAGCTTGCCGTCCTTCCACGCCTTTCCGCCGCAGCTCTCGAGATCCTCGTAGCTCAGCCAGTCGGCCCACTGGTAGCCGCCGTTCTCGCCCTTCGTCGCCTCATACTCGCCTTTCGTCTCGGCGAGGCGCGCAAGGTACTTCTCCATCGCCTCCCAGTTCTCCTCGACGATCTTGACGTCCGCGAACTGCTTCCAGACCTGGTAGGGGACTATCACGCCAGCATCCGCCCATCCGAGGCGCATCGGCTCGTTGCCGTACTGCGCGAACGGCGCGACTCCTGGGAAGCCGCCGCGCGCATCCTGCGTGTCGCGGATGTCGCGCGTGAATTTGTGGAAGAACCTGGACGTGTCGGCGTTGAACGCGCCTGCCTCGGTGAAAACCTGCGTGTCCGCCATCCAGCCGAGGCGCTCGTTGCGCTGCGGGCAGTCGGTCGGAACGGAGAGGTAGTTGGAGAGCTGCCCCCAGTAGACATTGGAGATCAGCTTGTTTACGTCCTCCACACCCGTCTCGATGTGCCCGAGCTCCATCTCCTTCGTGATAGACGTGACAGGCACCGAGCCGATATCGCGGATCGTCACGTCGTCCGTAGCCGTGATGGACACGTAGCGGTAGCCGAAGAAGGTGAAGGTCGGGATGTACATCGAGAAGCCGTCATAATCAAGAGGCGCCTTGCCGAAGGTGTAGACGATCCTCATGCCGTCCTGCGGGACGCGCAGGTTCTCGCGGTATACGCTTCCACCAGGGCCGTCGTTCCCGCGCGAACGCTCGCCGTTGGCGTCGTTCAGCATCTCGGCGGGAAGGCAGGTGAGCACCGTGCCCTCCACTGCCCTGAAGAAGAACGCGGGGACGGCGGCGCAGTTCTGCCCGAAATCGACAACGAGGGTCTCGCCCTTCGCAAGCGTGCAATCGGACGCGAACCCGCGCCCGTTGCCGACGGCAATGTCGCGAAGCCTGCGGACGCGACCGTACACCTTCCTGCCAGGGTCTGCGCCGTCTACGCCCTTCCAGACGTACGCCGCGACGGGCTTAAGCGCCTTGTCGAAGCGGCGGCATATCTCCCCGCCGTCGGACGGAAGTATCTCGCCCTTGAACTCGTCGTTGCGCTCGGCCTTCCTGAACGCCTCTCCGCCGAAATACGGCGGCACGACGCGCGCATCGTATTCTTCGCCGTCGAAGATCGCGGCGTGCTTGACGGGGCCGACTACGCCCGCCTTCCAGTCGTCGGCGTTGGTGCCGTAGACCTTGACTGAGCCGTCTTCAAACGTCACCTCGAGAACGGCGCGGAACGCGCTCTTCTTGCCCGCGAAGTTGACGATCTTGTCGCGCCACCATCCGGCGGAGACCTCGGCGGCGAAGAAGTTCTTCTCGCCCTTTCCCTTCTTGAGGCAGCCGGTGACGTCGTAGGTGAACGAACGGCGCGTCTTCCTGACGTGGGTGAACCCCGGCTTAAGCGCATCGGCAGAGCCGACCGGTTTTCCGTTCACGTAAAGCTCGTAGACTCCGAGGCCGGTCGTCATCCACTTTGCGGTCTTGACGCCGCGGTCGAACGCAATGTCGCACACAAACCAGCTCGTACCGTCTGCCGCCCTTGCCTTGTTCTTGGACTCCCCGCCGAACACCGGCGCATCCGCCGCGGAAATCCATTCGCTCTTTTCCCACAGCTTAGCGTCGAGCGTATCGACGCGGGCGCACTCGGTTGGGTCACATCCGGCGAACGCGAAAAGCAGCGCCGCCGCTGGAATCATGCTGGTCTTCATTTATCTTTCTCCTTTAAGTAATCGAACGTAAAACTACACCCTTCAGATATTCCCCCTCGGGAAACGAAAGTCTGACGGGATGATCCGCGCCCGCATGGGTGTGCGCGACGATCTGGAACGGCCTGTGCGCGTCCTCCGCGGCCTCGGCGAGGACGGTGCGGAAGAACTCCGCGTCCATCGCCCCTGAGCACGAGAACGACGCGAGCGTTCCGTAGGGCTTCAGGAGCTTCATCGCTAGGAGGTTGATGTCCTTGTAGCCGCGCGCCGCCTTCATGAGCTGCCCCTTCGTCGCCGCGAACTTCGGCGGATCAAGAACTATGAAGTCGAACTTCCGCCCCTCGTCGCGGCATTTCCGGAGAAACTGGAAGACATCGGCCTCCACATACTCCATCGCCGTTCCGCAGTAGTGCTGCAGGGCCTCGTTCTTCTTCGCGAGCGCGAGCGCGTCCGCGGAAATGTCGACCTGCGTGACGGACGCCGCGCCGCATGCGCGGGCGAAAAGCCCGAAGCCGCCGGAGTAGCAGAAGCAGTTGAGGACATCGGCACAGTTGGCGAGCCGTCCGACCGTCGCGCGTGCGTCGCGCTGGTCGAGGTAGAAGCCGGTCTTGTGCCCTTTGCGAACATCGACGAGGAACTTCACCTCGCCTTCCGCTATTTCGACGAACTCAGGCGGCTCGGCTCCCGCGAGGTGCGCAAACGCAGGCTCGGTCTTTAGGCCCTCCTTCGCGCGGGAGTCGACGTCGAGACGCTCGGAGACGCCGAGGCAGCCGGGCGCAAACTTCATGAGCGCGTCGGCGACCTCGGCCTTGCGCGCGTCTGCGCCCGCGGAGGTGAACTGGCAGACGACATGGCCGGCGTAGTAGTCTGCGACGACGCCTGGCAGAAGGTCGTTTTCGGCGTTTACTAGTCGCACCGCGTTCGTGTAGCAGTTGACGAAGAAGTCGCCGCGGCGCGAAACGGCGTTCGCGACAAGATCGGCGATCGGCGCATCGGGGACGATTCTCACGCGTATCTGCGACGCGGGGGAGTACCATCCAAGCGCTATCTTCTCGCCCTTCGAATCGCACACCTCGACCGTCTCGCCAGCCGCCGCCTCGCCAGAGGCAATCGCGCCGGAGAACACCCACGGATGCCCCTTCAGGACGCTCCTCTCGCGCCCTTTCCTGAGGACGACGCGCTCCATCACCTGACGCGCTTGATTGCGCCGAACTTGCAGACCTGGCCGCACTGCTTGCAGCCCGCGCACTGGTTGGCGTCGATGACCATCTGGAACGCGCCGGGACGGATCTCCTTGCCGCGCGTCATCGCGGGGCAGCCCATCTTGAAGCACGCGCCGCACGCCTTGCACTTCTCGGAATCGACCTCGCAGAGCCCCTCCTTCGTGAGCTTCGCGGCGATACGGCAGGGAGCGTGCGCGATGACTAGCCACGGCTCGCCCGAGTCCATCGCCGCCGAAAGCGTATTCTCGAGTCCGCCGAGGTCGTCAGCCGAAACCTTGGCGACGTTCTTGTATCCGCACGCCTTTGCGATGTCAGCGATTTCCGTGACGGGAGCGGGATCGCCCGCGAGAGTCTTTCCGGTACCGGGGTTGTCCTGGTGTCCGGTCATAGCAGTGATGCGGTTGTCGAGAACGACGGTCGTCACGGGCGTTCCGTTGTAGAGCGCGGAGAGGATCCCCGTGATGCCCGAGTGGAAGAACGTCGAGTCGCCGAGAACCGCGCAGATGCGTCCCTTGAGACCCGCCTTCCTCATGCCCGCAGCGTTGCCGATCGACGCACCCATGCAGATCGTCGAGTCCATCGCGTCGAGGGGAGGAAACGCACCGAGCGTGTAGCAGCCGATGTCGCCGGTGACAGTAGCGCCGAGCTTGTGGAGAACGTAGAAAACGCCGCGGTGACCGCAGCCCGCGCAGAGGACCGGCGGACGCGTGGGAAGCCCTTCCGCCGACTTCGCGACCTTTGCCTTCGGGACGTCGCCGAGAATCTCGTGGCGGAGGTTCTGCACGCGGTCGGCGTTGAGCTCGTGCATATTGAGTTCCGTCTTGTGCGCGAGAACCTTGAGCCCCATCGCCTTGATCTGCTCTTCGAGGAACGGATCGAGCTCCTCCACGACGAGCAGCTTCTTGACGGACTTCGCGAACTTCGAGACGAGCGCCTTCGGAAGCGGATTCGTCCAGCCGAGCTTCAGAATCTGGCAATCGGGGAAAATCTCCTTCACGTACTGGTACGCGACGGCCGAGGTGATGATGCCGAGTCCCTTCGCCTTCGCGGAAACCTTTACGCCCTTCGCGGGCTTCACGACCTTGTTGAACTTGGAGCGATTCGACTCCTTCTCCATCGCCTCGGTGCGCTTCTGCGCGTTCAAGCGGTGCTGGCGCGCGAACATCGGAACGGGAATGTTCTTGGCGATGTTCTTCTTGTAGGGGATGAGAGGATGCGGAGCGGGCTTGAAGTCGCCGAGCTCGACGAGCGATGCCGAGTGGCTCGTGCGCGTCGTGAGGCGGAGAATCACGGGCACCTGGAACTTCTCCGAAAGCTCGAACGCCTTAAGCGTCATGTCGTACGCTTCCTGCGAATCGGCCGGCTCCAAAAGAAGCGCGCGAGCGAACTTCGCGAGGTTGCGGTTGTCCTGCTCATTCTGCGACGAGTGCATGCCGGGATCGTCGGCCGAAACAAGGACGAAGCCGCCGAGAGGCCCCACGTAGGTGAAAGTCATCAGGGGGTCCATCGCGACGTTCAGCCCGACGTGCTTCATCGCGGTGATCGCGCGTGCGCCGGCCATGGAAGCGCCAACGGCAGTCTCGACCGCGACCTTCTCGTTCACCGCCCATTCGCAGCGAATCGTGTCCTTGAACTTCGCTATGTTCTCGAGTATCTCCGTAGAGGGCGTGCCCGGATAGGCCGACGCCACTACACAACCCGCCTTGGCCGCGGCATGCGCGACCGCCTCGTTTGCACTGAGGAACTTCTTCATTTTCTTGTACTTTCTCCTTTAAGCTGACTGCGCCGGCTTCTTTCCCCGGCAAAACGCGACCGCATATACGCCAACCACGGCGAAGCAAATCGCGGGAACTACGAAAGACGCGCGGAGCGAAGCCTGGGTGAGCCTGAGGTTCGCATCCCATTCGCCCGAGAACATCGGCACGAGCTTCGTCCAGAAGGAATTCGCGTCGCCAATGATGGCCGCCATCCAGGGCGTAATGATCGCGCCGCCGAGAATCGCCATGATGAGACCGGACGCGCCGAGCTTCAGCGCCCTCTGGTCGAGCCCGCCGAGGGCGATGCCGTAGATTGTCGGGAACATGAGCGACATGAAGCCAGACATCGCGACGAGGCAGATGACGTTCGCGGAGAACGGCAGGTTCCACGCTGTGAACAGGATCTCCGTCGGCAGATAGATTACGCCGGCGCAGCACAGAATGGCGCACACGGCAAACACGGCCATCATGATGGCGGGGTTGAAATACTTCATCGCGAAAGTCGCGATCCAGCGGCAGGCGATGAAAAGGGAAATCGCTATCGTGTAGTAGATCGCCCCCTGCGCCGGAGTGACGCCAAGCTCCTTCTGGCAGTAGACGTTAAGCCATGTCCACGCCGCGATCTGGACGCCAACGTAGAAGAACTGCGCGACGACGCCAAGCCAGTAGCGCGGCGTCGTGAGGAGGGTGTGGAGCATGGAGCGGTAGCCGCTCGACAGCAAGACGTAGACGAGAGGCCCTGCGACGCCACACAGCACCCACTTGATCTTGTCCATCTCGGGGAAGATGAAGTAGAGCACCGTCATCGGCACAACCGAGAACGCAAGCGCCACGGCTGCGCGCACGAGCGCGGTGCGCGTGGGGGCAGTCTCGCCCTCGCGCTTCGACAGGAAGAAGAGCCAGATGACAAGCGCGATGGCGCAGAGCCCGACGTACGGCGCGCACACCCAGAAAAGCTCCTTGTCGATGATGCCTTTCAGGACCTCTGGGTCCATTTTCGCGCGCTCCTCGGCCGTCGCAGGGTTGAGGTGGGAGAGAATAAGCTGCTGCGCGAGGACAATGCCGCACATCGACCCGACGGGGTTGAACATCTGCGCGAAATTGAGGCGCCGCACCGCCGTCGCCTCGTCGCCAAGCGAAAGGACGTAGGGGTTGCACGTCGTCTCAAGAAGCGAGCATCCGCCGGCGACGATGAAGATCGCGACGAAGTAGATGTCGAAGCTCTGCGCGATGCACGCAGGAATGTAGAGAAGCGCGCCAGTGATGTATACCGCAAGCCCGATCAGGACGCCCTTCCTGTAGCTCAGCTCCTCTGCAAGCACGGCCGCGAATATCGCGAGAACGGCATAGGCGCCGTAAAACGCCACCTGCACAAGCCCCGCCCTGGACTGGTCCATCGTGAAGATACGCTGGAACGCCGGCACGAGGTTGTCGGTCATGTTGTTGAGGAGCCCCCAGAGCGCGAAGCAACTGACGAGCATCGCGAATATGCCGATGTATTTGCGCGGTACCATGCTCTCCCCTCCTGTCGTGACTCGCCGCGTCCTTTAGCCGCGGATCTTTTTGACGAGCGCCGAAGCGTCGGCTGCGAGCTTCTCGATCGCGGCATAGTCACCAGCCGCAAGCGCGTCCTTCGGGACGATCCACGTGCCGCCGCAGGCTACGATCTCGGGAACGGCGAGGTAATCGCCCACGTTCGAGAGGTTGACTCCGCCAGTCGGCATGAACTTGACGCCCGTGAAGCGGAAAGCACCAAGGAGATTCTTTATCATCTTGACGCCGCCAGCGGCCTCGGCCGGGAAGAACTTGACCATCGGCGCGCCAGCCGTGAGCGCCTGCGAAAGCTCGCTCGCCGTCGCTATCCCAGGGCAGAACGGAAAATCAGCCGCCTTCGCCGCCGCCATGATGACGGGATCAAACCCAGGCGCGACGCCGAATACGGCACCTGCCTCCTTCGCGGCGCGAAGCTGCTCAACCGTGAGAATCGTGCCTGCGCCGACTATCGCCTCGGGAACTTCGCGCTTGATCGCGGCGATTGCGCCGGCGGCGGCCTTGGTGCGGAAGGTCACTTCGAGGACGGGAAGACCGCCCTTCACGAGCGCCTTCGCGAGCGGGACTGCCTGCTCTTCCTTTTCGATTACGATTACCGGGATTATCCCCGCCGACTTGAGTGTTTCAACGATATCCATGATGTCTGCCTTTTAAGCTTTTTCGTTACCCAGTTTCTTTGCGCTCTTTGCGTTCTTTGCGGCTAAACATTACCCATTACCTATCTACTCTAGCAGAACCTCCGCCGACCATTTTCTCGACGTCCGCCTTCGTCGCCATCGAAGTGTCGCCTGGTGTCGTCATGGCGAGCGCGCCGTGCGCCGCGCCGTAGTTGACGGCCTTCTCGGCGTCGTCAAAAGTCATAAAGCCGTAGACAAGCCCCGAAGCGAACGAATCGCCGCCGCCGACCCGGTCGTATATCTCAAGCCCCGGACGCTTGATCGACTCGTGCAGCTCGCCCTTGTACCAGCAGATCGCCGACCAGTCGTTTACCGTCGCGGACTTGACCGAACGAAGCGTCGTCGCAACGGCCTTGAAATTCGGGTAGATCGAGACGGCCTTCTCGATCATCTTCTTGAAGCCCTCGATCGGGAGCGTCGTAAGGTTCTTGTCAACGCCCTCGACTTCGATGCCGAGCGCCGCGGTGAAGTCTTCCTCGTTGCCGATCATGACATCGACATACTTCGCGATCTCGCGGTTAACCTCCTGCGCCTTTGCCTGACCGCCGATAGACTTCCAGAGCGAGGCGCGGTAATTGAGATCGTAGCTCGTGACTGTGCCGTACTTCTTCGCGGCCTTGAGCGCCTCGATCACGACGTCGGCCGTCGTCTCGGAGAGCGCGGCAAATATGCCGCCGGTGTGGAACCACCTGACGCCCTCCTTGCCGAAGAGCTGCTCCCAGTCAATGTCACCGGGCTTGAGCTGGCTCACCGCCGTAAGTCCGCGATCGGCGCACGACCTGGCGCCGCGGCAGCCGAAGCCGCGCTCCACGAAGTTGAGACCGTTCCTGACCGTGCGGCCGATGCCGTCGTAGGGAACCCACTTGACGTGGCTCGTGTCGACACCGCCCTGAAGCATGAAGTCCTCTACAAGACGCCCGACGGGATTGTCGGCAAACGCGGTGACGGCGGTAGTCTTGAGACCGAAGCAACGACGGAGCCCTCGGACGACGTTGTATTCGCCGCCGCCTTCCCAGACCTTGAAATCGCGCGCAGTGTGGATTCGACCATCGCCCGGGTCGAGGCGGAGCATGATTTCACCGAGACTCGCCGCATCCCACATCGCCGTTCCAGGCGCCTTTACCTTCAGTCCTTCCATGTTTTCCTCCGTTTCAGCTTGTTCAATTCTTCGTGACATCGCAGTCGTCACCTTCGCCACCGTACGGGGGCGGAGAGACGCGCGCGCGGAAATCCTGATAGTCCCAGCTCGATTCCATAAGCGCAAGCTGGTACTCGCGATAGCCCTCGGTCCAGATCATCCACGCGATCAAGATGCGGATGAATCCCCAACCCCCGCCGTAGACAATCGCATGAAGGCCCGAGAGACCGAGAAGAATCGCAAACACGCGGCCAACCCACATCGCGACGAAAGTCGCCTTGGGGCGCGAGAGAAACGCGCGAAGGACGCTGCGGAAGATGCGCCCGCCGTCAAGAGGGAAGCCAGGGAGAAGATTGAAGCCGCCAAGCATGACGTTGAGCCACATCAGATACCAGAGCGCGAAATCGAGCCACCTGTTCTCGATCCTGAGGAAGACAAGCGCGAGGAAACCGGCAATGGCGAGCGCAAACGAGACGAGCGGTCCCGCGAGCGCGGTGAGGAACTCCTGCCACGCCTTGCGCGGGAGGGAGATGAGCGAAGCACAGCCGCCGAGGAGCGAAATCGTGATGTCGTTCGTGCGGTAGCCGAATAGCCGCGCAGTCAGCGAGTGGCCAAGCTCGTGCAAGACTATCGACAAAGCCAGTATAAGCGCTTCGGTCACGCCATACGTGAACGACTCGCCCGAGCCGATGAAAAGGAGAAGGAGTATCGCGAACGAGATGTCGACATAGACCGGTATCCCGAACGCCTCGCAGAGCCTGAACCTGTTTCCAAAAAGCAACATAGGTTATATTATACCAAATGGCTCCCCAACTGTGGCAATTTACTGCAAGTGACGATTTTAGTATAATTTACGCCATCTGTTATGGACGGAGAAGTTAAGAGACTGCTCGGCAAGTATGCGGCGAAGTACGAAAAGGCGGAATTCCTCGAGGGAGATCCGTCGCGTTTCATGCATCTTGTGACTGGTGCGGCAAACCAGGAAGCGACGGCTTTCGTGGCCTCGTGCCTGAGCTTTGGCTCGAGGAGCCAGTTCCTGCCGCGCATACAGTGGCTTCTCGACTGCGCCCGCGGCGATATGGACCGCTGGATCAGGACAGGCGCGTTCGAGCGAGACATGAAGCCAGGCGACTCGCGCTGCTTCTACCGCTTCTTCACCCACTCCGACATGAACCGCTTCTTTGCGCGCTACCGCGAGATAATGGAGCAAAACGGCTCACTTGGCGGGTTCGTGCGCAGCGTTGCAAACGGCGACGCCACTGCGGCGGTCGAGGCGATCTGCCGCCGCTTCAACGAAGGCGAGCCATGCGGCGTCGTGCCGAAGGACCCCCATTCCGCCTGCAAGCGCGTCTGCATGTTCCTGAGGTGGATGGTTCGCACCGACTCGCCGGTCGACCTCGGGCTCTGGGCCGACTTCATCGACCGCCGCACGCTCGTCATTCCCCTCGACACGCATGTCGTGCAGGAAGCGCGGCGACTCGGACTTCTCACAAGCGCCTGCACCTCGATGTCAGTCGCACGGCGGCTCACTGCAAAGCTCGCGGAGGCCTTTCCGGACGATCCCGCCAAAGGCGACTTCGCGCTCTTCGGATATGGCGTCGACGAATCAAGCGCAGCAAAGAAGGGAGATAGCGAATGAGCGGCGCCACGATTCTCGAAAAGGCCGCGGCCGCACCGCGCGCGCTTACGCGCGGCGAACTTGCCGCGCTCATCGACTGGCCAGACCTAGACGCGCTCTTCAAGGCGGCTTATGCCGTGAAGCTCCGCGAGATCGGACCTCGCGTCTCGCTTAGGGGACTTATCGAGTTCGGGAATGTCTGCGAAAAGGACTGCCTCTACTGCGGCATCCGCAAGTCGAACGCGAACGTCCGCCGCTACCGCATGACGGCAGACGAAATCGTCGCCGCCGCAAAACGCGCGAAGGATGCGGGGTACGGCAGCGTCGTCTTGCAGTCGGGAGAGCTTACAGGCGAGGCGAGCGTCGCGTTTGCAGAAGACATTGTCCGCCGCATCCACGAAGACGCGGGCGACGAGTTTGGAATAACCTTGAGTCTCGGCGAGCAGACAGAGGAGACGTACCGCCGCTGGAAGGAGGCAGGAGCGCACCGCTATCTCCTTCGCATTGAGACGTCGAACCCGGAGCTCTACGCAAAACTCCATCCCGCGAGCCATTCCTGGGAAGCGCGGCGCGATTGCATACGGGCGCTCAGGCGATGCGGCTACCAGGTCGGAACAGGCATAATGTCGGGGCTCCCCGGGCAGACGACGGACGACCTCGCCGCAGACATCGAGTTTTTCGCAACCGAAGACATCGACATGATCGGCATGGGGCCCTACATCCCGCACCCCGACACTCCCCTTGGCGCAGGCCAGTCGCTCGCAGGCGACGCGGCGAAAAAGCGCCTTGAGCTGGGGCTCAGGATGATCGCGGCGACGCGGCTCTATCTCCACGACGTGAACATCGCCGCTGCGACCGCGCTACAGGCCCTTTCAGACGACGGGCGCGAACGCGGACTTCTCGCAGGTGCAAATGTCGTCATGCCGAATGTCACGGACACGCGCTACCGCGCGGACTATCAGCTATACACGGGAAAGCCCTGCATTGGCGAGGCTTCCGACCTCTGCCGCGGCTGCATGGCGCGGCGTATCGAGTCGATTGGCGAAGAACCGCTGTGGAACGCGCGCGGAGATTCGCCGCACTGGAGAAAGAGATGAAGATCGCAGTTGGGCTTTCGGGCGGAGTTGATTCCGCAGTTGCCGCGCTTCTACTGAAGCGCGAGGGACACGATGTCACCGGCATCACGATGAAGCTCTGGCGCGAAGGCCGCTACATGGGCGGCGAGAGAGACGCCTGCTTCGGCCCGGGCGAAGCCGAGGACATCGCGGCGGCGGAAACGTTTGCCGCGAAGCTCGGCATCGACTACCGTGTCTTCGACTGCTCGGAGGAATACGAGAAAATCGTCCTCGACTACTTCCGCCGCGAGCGCACGGCGGGGCGGACTCCTAATCCTTGCATCGTCTGCAACCGCAACATGAAGTTCGGGATGCTGCCAAAGCTTGCGGAGAAGGAGATTGGTTTTGACAAGTTTGCGACTGGCCACTACACGAGGATCGTTGAACGCGGCGGCCGTCTCGCAATCGCCCGCGCCGCAGACGAGGGGAAGGACCAGAGCTACTTCCTCTGGGGGCTTTCACAGGAGCAGATCGCGCGGGCGATGTTTCCGCTCGGCGCGCTCTCCAAGGGCGAAGTGCGCGACATCGCGCGCGAAGCGGGGCTCCCGATGGCGGACAAGGCAGACTCGCAGGACTTCTACTCAGGCGACAGCAACGAGCTTCTCGACACCGAGGATAAACCGGGCGACATCGTTACGACAGACGGCAAGAAGCTTGGTCGGCATCGCGGCTACTGGCACTACACCGTGGGCCAGCGTCAGGGACTCGGCATTGGCGGAGGAACGCCCTTCTACGTCGTGCGCGTCGACGCATGCAGGAACGAGGTTGTAGTCGGCCGACGCGAGGATGCCGTGGCAAGTTCGCTCGTCGTCTGCGACCTCAACTGGCAGGGAATCGCTGAGACGGCCGAGCCGGTGACGGGGCTTGTAAAGATCCGCTCGACTGGCAGGCCAATCGGTCCGGTCACGCTCGAGAACGGCGTCCTAAGCGCATCATGCGAACTCTTCGGCGTCGCGCCCGGGCAGTCCGCCGTCCTCTATGGCGAAGACGGCACCATCCTCTGCGGCGGCATAATCGAGAAATAGCCATCCGCGTTGACACTGGCGGCTACTTCTCTTGCAAGTAAAGAAGATGTTTTGGTAAACTATGGAAAACGGCACGCCGGGAAGCGGCAGGCCGTCGACAAGACAAAGGAGAGAATGCTGTGATAGTCGTAAACACGGAAACAATACCAGGATTTGAAATCGTCGAGATCAAGGGTCTCGTGCAGGGCAACACCGTCCGCGCAAAGCATGTCGGCCGCGACATCGCCGCAGGGTTCAAGAACCTCGTCGGCGGCGAGCTCAAGGGCTACACGGAGTTGCTGACTGAATCGCGCCGCGAGGCGACTTCGCGGATGATGTTCCAGGCCGAGCAGCTTGGCGCGAACGCAATCGTCAACGTAAGGTTCTCGACGAGCGCAATCACGTCTGGCGCGTCGGAAATGATGTCCTACGGCACGGCGGTACTCGTCCGCCAGGCAAACTGACGGGGGAATTCCCTTTATGGAGACTTCCGCCAATAACGACGGTCTCTTCGCGCTCGCATTCTACGTCGGCCTGCCGCTTGTTCTTCTTGCGGTACAATGGGTGATAGGGGGCGCGATCGAAAGACGTCATCTCAAGCTGCTCGCCACCCGCGAGCGCATGCTGAACGATTTCCCCGTTACTTCGCTCAAGAAACCGCCGGCTGGAGCCGCATCGTCGTCCCGTCCGCCGATGCTTGTAACGGGCGAAGCAGTTATCTCCAGCGACTACTTCAAGAACTGGCTGTTCGGCTTCATCGCGTTCTTCGGCGGAGAGTCGAAGACCTTTACGCGTCTCTTCGACCGCGCGCGCCGCGAGGCGACACTGCGGATGATCGACCAGGCCCGCCTTGCGGGGTACAACGCAATCTGCAACGTCCGCTATGAATCGGCGGACATCGCGGGGAACGCCGCGACCAGCGGCGGCAGGAAGAACACGCTCAAGATGGCGGCCTGCACCGTTTCCGGCACGGCATACGTGCGGGCATAGCGTAATGGACGACATAAGCGACGAACCGGCGTTGTGCGGCGTGGCGCAGTCCCGCGCCGAAGCCGGTTCCAATGGCATTTGGGGCGAGCCGGCGCTTGTCGACACAGCTGCGGCCGACGCGGAACGCAGTCGCCATCGCGCTTGGCTGGCGGAGCAGTGGGCTCGCACCTCGGCAAAAACGTGCTTTGGAGTTTTCTTCCTCCTTTGCGCCTTTTCCGGGCTTGCGGCCATTCCCTGCGCGGTGCTGAAGGAGTCGTTCGGCTACGGCGCTCTTCTGATTGTCGTCGCCGCTCCCTTGGCGGAGGAGATGTCAAAGGCAATTCTGCCGCTGATGGTGCTGGAGAAGCGGCCGTGGTTCTTCGGGTCATATTTGTCCATCGTCCTCGTAGGGCTGCTTTCAGGGGCCGTGTTCGCGTCTGTCGAAAACGCGCTATACTTCTTCGTCTACATCCCCTCCGAAAAGCTGACCCAGGGGACGATTCTCTGGCGACTCATCGTCTGCACCGCGATGCATGTCGGCTGCGCGGCGCTCGCCTGCAGCGGACTTGCTCGCGCCTGGAGCCGCGCCCGCGAAAGACGCGCCGAATTCGAGATGTCCGTCGCGATGCCGCGCCTAATCGCGGCTGTCGCCATACACGGCGTCTACAATCTCGGCGCGATCATCTTCGCCATTCTCAGCCGCTGAATTATTTTCCACATTAAAGCCGTCAACTTGCGGACGCAACAAAGGTGCAGCGCTTGCCGGCGTTGTCGCGGACAATGGCCTGCCACGCAGGATTCGGCGCTGCGTCCGCTGGAAGCGGTTTCGGAGAGAAGTAGTCGTACTGGACAAGAGAAAGCTCTGCGCGGTCGGGATACTCGCGCAGCAGGCAATATCCGATATCGCCCCAATGCCCCGTCGAAGGAAGGCCGGCAGTCTGCCCGACAAGCCCTGCGCTCCAGTGCCTCAGCGAACGGGTGACATACCACCGGTGGTCGTGACCGTGGATGTAGCCGCAGCAGTTTGTCGGCGCTTCCTTGGTCCCCATGATCAGCTCGCCGAACTTACGCGCGGAAGCGGACGTATTGCCCTTCCCTGGCTCGCCAAGCTCGCCAGCCGGATGGTGCGCCATGACAAGCAGCGGACGCTTCGACGCGGCGCACTCGGCCTTGAGCCATTCGCGCTGGGCGTCGTCAAGCGTTCCGGGCGTAATCCACTTGTCCGTCTCCTCCGGCTGGTCGAGGGTATCGGCCATTATGTAGTCGAAATACACGCCGTGGACTTTGCTGACGATGCGCCCGGGAACAGGAGAACGATCGGCGTACTCCGGCCAGCGCTCGAGGAAATTCTCGCGACGGTCGTGGTTTCCCATGCCGATCGTAACTTCTATGCCGGCGTCGAGAACAGGCAGAAGCAGAGTGCGCGAAAGCTCGTAGTCCTCCTTGCGCCCCCAAAGATACGCGAGATCACCTGGGATCAGCATCTTCGCAGGAAGCGGATCGAGAGCAAGGATGCGAGCAACACACTCAGCGAACTTCTTGCCCTGGTACTTGGGAGAATTCCAGTTCCCCACATGGCAGTCCGACAAGATCGCGACAAGCGTTTCGTCCTTTCGCAACGATCCGAAAGTCGGCATCGTCGAACATCCGCCTGCGCCTAAGAGCGTGAAGGATGCCGCAGCACACCCTTTCAGGAACTCTCTTCTGCTCGTACCCATGCCTTATTCGACTGGAGCGCAGTTGACGCCGCGGCGGACGAGCCAGCTCCTCTCGACAGCGGCGCGCTTCTTGAAGTCCGCAAAGCCGGGCTTCGCCTCTCCAAGCCAGAACACCTCGGAAAGCGCAAGCATGCGCGGCCAGACTTTCCAGGCGAGGTCGTATTCGTTCCAGGTGTACTCGGTCCAGTTGTTTCCCTGGCCGCCAAGGATATGCGCCTTCGCGTCTTCCGGAACCCCAGCGCAGGGATCGAACGAATAGCACCGTTCAAGCGTGACCCTGCCGCCGATATACTGGAACGGATCCCCGTTCAGCCCCTGGCCGTAGTCGAGATAGCAGTAGCTGCACGGCGTCATGACGACATCGTGCCCGCGCACCGCGGCTGCCGCGCCCGAGACGAGCTCATGCCCCGCCCCGCTGCGGCTCTCGCGCCAGCTCATGCCGATCGCGCTCTTCGGGATGTCGCCGAGGAGATACTCGTCCCAGCCAAGCGCGCGCTTGCCCCTGTCGGCGAGAAACTTCACGAAATGCCGCGTGATCCACGGCTGGAGCCCGTGGTGATCGCCGAGACCCTCCGCCTTGATGCGCGCCTGACACTTGGGGCACGACTGCCAGCGAACCTGCGGGCACTCGTCGCCGCCGATGTGGATGACGTCTCCGGGGAACACCTTGCAGACCCAGTCGACCACGTTCTCCATGAACTTGATCGCCTCGTCGTTGCCGATGCAGAGGACGTCCTTCTCGATTCCCCACACGAGGCGCGGCTCGCGCGCGGCGAGATTCTCCGGACGGCAGGCGTACTGCGGGTACGCGGCGAGAGCCGCGTAGACATGGCCCGGAAGCTCGATTTCGGGAACGACCTGAATGTGCCTCGCCGCAGCGTAGGCGACGATTTCCCTAAGGTCGGCCTCGGTGTAGTAGTAAGGCCCATACTTTACGCCGTTGAGCTTCGCGGCGTCTTCCTTTGTACCGGTGGTCGGCCAGGTGCCGTGCCGCGGGCTCGCGGGGCGAACCGCGCCGTACTTCACGAGTTCGGGATAGCCGGGAACGTCAAGGCGCCAGCCCTGGTCCTCTGTGAGATGCCAGTGGAAGCGGTTGAGCTTGTAGCGCGCCATAAGGTCGAGAATCGACTTCACCGTCTCCTTGCCGAAGAAGTGGCGGCATTCGTCGAGGTGAACCCCGCGCCAGCTGTAGCGCGGCGAATCCTCGATCTCGACGACCGGAACCTTTACGCCGTCCTTCCCATCCTTCGAAGCCAGCTGCTTCAGCGTCTCAAGCGCGTAGAATCGGCCGGCGTCGTCGGAAGAGACGACCTTTATGCCGTCCTTCGCGACGGAAAGACGGTAGCCCTCCTTCGCGACCGAGGCGTCCGTCTCGTATTTCACAACCACGCGGACGTCGCCCTTGCATTCGAAGATTCCCTCGCCCTCCACGGCCTTGCGCGGCGCAGGCACAAGCTGCAACGCGGCAGAGGCGGATGCCGCCGCCAACGCGGCCGCAATCATCAGACTTTTTCCCACTAACTTCTTCATGGCTCTGTCCTTTCTGTTTTGTCATGTGCTCGCGTCGAGCTGATAGTAGATTTTCTGGATATCGAGAGGGAAAAGCCCAGGCACCTTGCCGCACAGCTCGGGTTCAAGCGACGCTGGGCAGCAGGTGAACTTCACAGGGAGGCCGAGGGCTCGCGCTATTGCGTCTGCATACTGCATCGACGAAAGAACGGTCTCCGCAGTCGTCTGCGGCCCGAGGTTCGTATTGTTGACTATGCCGGTAAAAGGCAGGCGGCACGCTTCCTCTATCTCGCGAAGGACATCAAGCGCGTCATCCGGAGTAGACGTCAGAGGGCGCGACGCGTTTACGACGGCGAGCATGTCGTAGTCGTTCTCTGCGCGAATGTCGTCGACATACCGGCCAAGCGCAAGCGCCCCGCGGTCATCGCCACCGACATCTACGACGACGCTTGCGCCGCGGTCGGCGAAAAGCGCGTACGCCTCCTTCGGCATCGCCGGAAAGTCGACGTTCGAGTTCGCATAGTCGCTGACGACGAGTTCAATCCCCTCGGCCGCGAGATCTGCGGCCGAATCCTTCGTGCGGAAATAGGGATTAACTATGTCGAGGTCTGCGACGGCGACGCGCGGCGCTGTGCGCTTCAGCTGCCGCGCAAAGTTGAGCGCAACGTTCGTCTTGCCGCTGCCGTAGTGCCCCGCGAACAGTGTAACGCGCTTTGCCATGCCGGCGTCCGTCACTTCTTCGGGTTCGCGGAGCAGGCGTGCGGACAGGACGAGCAGCCGTGTGCGCAGGAGCCCGGCATCGAGACGTCCTCGCCCGTCCAGCAGTATGTGCAGAGACGGTCGCGCGGAAGCCCGATCGCGGCGACGAGATCGTCGACAGTCTGGAACGCAAGAGAGGTAAGGTTCAGCTTCTCGCGGATGAACTCGACCATGCCCTTGTAGGGCTCGCCGTTCGGATCGACGTACTTCGCGATGTCGGCGTTCTCCCCCTCGTGCCCGCGAACGTAGCGGCGAGTGATAAGGTCGTACTCGTTCTTCGAGCGCGAGAAGTTGATGAAGCGGCAGGGATAGAGGAGAGGCGGGCACGCGATGCGGACGTTCACTTCCTTGCACCCCTCCTTGTAGAGACGGTCGGCCTGCTTGCCGAGCTGCGTTCCGCGCACGATCGAGTCGTCGCAGAATACGAGGCGGCGGTCCTTGATGAGCCCAGGTATCGTGACGAGCTTCATCGACGCCACCTTTTCGCGCTGGCGCTGGTCCTGCGGCATGAACGACCTCGCCCAAGTAGGCGTGTACTTCACGAACGGACGGGCGAACTTGATGCCCGCCTCGTGCGCGTAGCCGAGCGCATGCGAAGTGCCGGAGTCGGGGATCCCGCATGCGGCGTCGACCGGCGTCGGATAGCGCTTCGCGAGCGCGGAGCCGCAGCGATAGCGAGCCATCTCGACGTTGCGCCCCTCGTAGGACGACGCCGGATAGCCGTAGTAGACCCAGAGGAACGAGCAGATCGCCATCTTGTCGCCCGGCTCGATGACAGTCGTCATGCCATCCGGCGTCATCTCGACCATTTCGCCGGGGCCGAGGTCGCGGACATATTCGTAGCCGAGGTTCGGAAGAGCGCAGCTTTCCATAAGCGCGATCATCCCAGACTCTTTGCGGCCAATCACTATCGGAGTGCGTCCGTAGCGGTCGCGCGCCGCATAGAGCCGTCCGTCGCCCGAGATAAGAAGAAGCGAGCAGCTGCCCTTCACCTTCTCCTGAACATAGCGAACGCCGGCAACGAGCGAGTCCTGAGTCGCGATCAGCGCGGAGATCACCTCCGTCGGGCCGACCATTCCGCTCGTCGTCGAGTACTGCAGCTGCGCGTTGTGCTCAAAGAGCTCCTTCTTGATCTCCTCGATGTTCGTAACGAGCCCGACAGTCACTATCGCGAACGCGCCGAGCTTCGAGTACATCACGAGCGGCTGCGGATCGGTGTCGGATATGACGCCGATGCCGACATTGCCCGCAAAGCGCAGAACGTCATGCTCGAACTTGGAGCGGAACGGCGAGTTCTGGATGTTGTGAATCGACCTCTGGAAGCCGTCTTCCCCAAGGACGGCCATGCCGCCACGATGGGTGCCGAGGTGTGAATGGTAGTCCGTGCCGAAGAAGAGGTCACTTACCGCATCCTCCTTCGAAACGACGCCGCAAAATCCGCCCATTTAAGTGATCCTTTCTCCTCTTCAGTTAGCTGGTGCCGGTGCTGGTGCCGGTGCCTCCGCAGCAGGCGCCGGAGCGGGATTCTCGGCAACAGGCTTGCAGCTCTTCGTGCACGGGCATGCGAAATAGAGCGCAACCGCAGCAATCACGAAGATTGCGAAGAGCCAGCAGAGTAGGCGGCAGAGGCGGCATGGAGCGCAGATCGTGAAGCCGCGCGCTCGCTTGATCGAGAAGCGCATTGGACGGTTGATCGCCCAGCCGCTTGCGTTGAGTATCGCACCAAGATCGCGCTGGCGGAGCTTGAACCAAGTGAGGATCACGCTCGGGAGCGACACGACAAGGATTAGCGCCACGATGGAAATCGCAATCTGGAGCGCCGTCATGTTCGAGATCGCCGCCATAAGCGACGCCGCCGCGGCACCAACCATGCCGACGCCAATGCCGATCGCCGCCACGGAACTCGCCATCGCAGCTCCCCCTGCCTGCGCGGACTGCGCACCTGATTCAATGTTCTTCTGCGCGGCGGCCTGCTTGTCGCCGAGGAACTTCTTTACAGTAGCCGCGATGCCTTCGCCAAGCTTGCGCCAGGGAGCCCAAAACGCCTCACGCAGCGAAACCTGCGCTTCGACGACCTTGGTGACTACCGCCTCCCAGTCCTTCCCGTCGCGATCGTAGAAGACGCCGTTTCTGCCAACGTAAAGCTGCGCGACAGCGCCAGCCGTGACAACGGCGCATATCTGACGCGTCGCGCCTTCGGACGGACGCGAGAGCTTCAGGTAGATTACGCAGCACTTCGAACGCTCGGCAAGCGCGGAATGAGCGGCCTCGCTATCTACGTGGAAGCAGAGGTTCATTTCCTTTGCGTCGATCCTGAGAACGCCAGTCTGGAAGATGGCAAGATCTTCAAGGTCGTAGAGTCGCTTCATGTTGACGTAGTTCTCGAGGAACTCGACGAGGTGCAGCTTGTAGCGCAGGACGCGCTCCTCGTCGTCAAGCTCGCCCTTCTTCCCGGCGTTCATCACCGGCTTCGCAGCAGTCCACGCGCGGTACGGCCCGAACGCGCCCTTAACCTTCTTCCATTCGAGGCGCGAAAGCATGTCCTTCTCGCCAAGCACTGGCTTTACACACTTCTCCGCAAACGCGAGAATCGCCTCGAGGTGCTTCGGGTTGAGATGGTCCTTGAGCGGCAGCTCCTTGTCGGGATCTTCGGTGACGAGCGGCATGTCCTCCGGCGGGAGGAAGAACGCGTCAATGACAGGCTCAACGGCAGCGAGCGCCGCGTCAGCGTCGGCTGTTGCATCGCCGGCGACTGCGACTTCGGGCGTCTTGCCCTTCGCTTCCCAGTCGGCAAGAGCCTTCTTGTCGTCGGCGGACGGCTCGAGCGCCGCGAGATCGGCCTGCTTAGCCGTAACGTCCGCGAGCGCCTTCTCCTCGGCCTCACCAGCGGAGAAAAGGGAATCAAAATCGACGTTCTTCGCCTTGAGGAAGTCTATCGCCGCGAGAACTTCGGGGGTGCGGATGCGTCCATCGTGGTCAGTATCCATCAGCTCGAGCATGCGAAGGTCGAACCTGACGCCAGTCGTCGGCATCGAAAGCGCAATCCACTGCTTGCGGTCAAGTTCCGCAAGGGCGGCGATATCGGCACCGCACGTGAGCGAGACCTGTTGCATCCTTCCGGCCCTGAACCATTTCCAGCTGTAGCTCATTTTAATTCTCCTTGGATTATGACTTGAAAGGCGTTGCCTAATATTTTACCATAAATACGCCGCGCCGTCAGAATAGCCACGGCTATTTGACCGACACTTTGCCGAACGCATTGGCCTTAAGTTCGTCGTTCCACATCCCTGCGTTCGCGAAGCGGATCGGACGGCGAGGAACGGCCCCTGGGGCTTCGTTCTTAAGCGGGGCCGAGAAACGCAAGTAGAGGTCATATTCGCCCGCCTTCATCTCCTTCGGCATGGTGAAGCGGAGCGGCAAACTGAGCGTTTGCGCGCCAAGAAGAGAAGAAATGCCGTCTTTTAGCCCATCCACTGGAGCAGTAAATGTCTCGCCGCCAGAAACAAATACCACTTCGGCCCGCGACGGAAGGAGCAGTCTTCCAAAGCCGGTGTTCTCCACCTTGAGTCCAATCATCGCCGCCTTGCCAGGCGACATCTTCTTCGGGAGACGCGCGTCGCGCACGACGAAGCGGTAGCCCATGTGGTCGTACATGAACTTATGGAGGTCGACTCCATCATATTCGTGGAGATCGGGCATCCCTTCAAAGCGGTAGACATCGGAACTAAAAGTCTTCTTCGCGATAAACGCGCAGAGCGAGTGCTTCCTGTCGCCGATGTTGCGAAGATAGTTGAGGTGCTCCTGGTACCAGTCCTTGACAATGTTCCACTTTTCGATGTCGAGCAAATCACCGCTCTTCTCGCGGTTCTTTTCGAGCCAATCCATGCTCACGTAGGCGAGCTCGCCGCCGTACGGGTTGTCGCGGCAGATCGAATCGAGGAGCTGGCAGCCGAGCTCGCGCTTCCATTTGCCAGACCAAGTGCCGTAGTCCCACCACGTGCCAAGATAGCCGTCGTTGTACATGCCGAAGCGCTTGAGGTCCTTGTCTTGGAACGGCAGCATGGCAAGCGAGCCAACGGCGTTCGTCTCGGCGAAGGCATCGAGATAGTAGGCCGTGCGCACGAGAATGGAGATTCGACCGCCGAGGTTATCGCAGTATGTCTTGAGGATGCGGTTCATGTACTCCTTCTTGCAGTAGTCGGAGGAGTGCATCTCAGCCCACGGCCCCGCGATGCCGGCCTCGACGCCTACAATCACATCGTCGTAGTCAGCCATGATCTTCGAGAGGTCGCGGACATGGCCGAGCACGATGTCGAAGTCGTTCGGCTCGCATCCCTGTCTGTCGCTCCACGTGTAGCCAAGGCGAACGATGAGCGAGCCGCCATTCTGTCTCGTCTCCTCGAGATAGCGCCTGACATCCGACTTCATCGCGTCCGTGAGCGGGATGTCCGCCCCGCCAACGCGGTTTGTCGGCACGGAATGCTTGCCCTGGACGCGGCCACCGGAGAACTTGCTAAGCTCCCACAGCGACGAGTTGTACGCCTTTGCGCCCTTCCACTTCGGGAGTCCCTCCGGCTTGAACACCGTCCAGCCGCCCGCTGCATATCCACGTGCGGGGCCATTGAAGGTGTTTGTGCCATCAACATACTGAATGTCCGGCTTGAAATAGTCCTTCGGGTTCGGCGCCGCGTCGGCCTGGGATTGGCAGCCAAGCTGCGCCGAACAGACTGCCGCAAAAAGAACGGTAATTTCAATAGGTTTGTTCATCCTCGTTTCCCTTTCAAGTTACTTTGCAATCTTGTTTATCCACATACAGTCTATCAAAGGCAGAGCTGCCTCGTTGTTGAAGAGGCGGACGGAGTTGACGCCAGGGTTAAGGGAGATGTGGAACTCCACCATCCCGCTGCCGTCGCCCGACGCAGTTCCCCCGCACGCGACGCCGTTGACCTTCGCCTTGACCTCGCCGCCTTCGTCCAGCGTCTTCACGGACATCCTGTACTCGCCGCCCTTTTCGCTCCAGACGTTGTTCCACGCGAGGTAGTTGCCCCTGCGTCCGCCGACATTCGCAGCCGCCATTCCGCCGCTCGCCTTGTCGTTCTTCTCGTAGTAGCCGGTCTTCGCCTTCTTCGCGTCGTGAAGCTCCTGGTATGTCGAAAGATAGGCAGTCTCGGCCTCGTAGAGCGAGACCTCTCTCCGGCCAGAGGAGTCAAGCCTGTATATTCGCACAGCATGCGGCGGAACCGTCATCGGCTCTACGCCAGGATCCGAAATGTCGCAGCCCGCAATCATGTCCCTGACCTTCACATGTCCCTTGTCGAGTCCGAGGAGATGGCCACATCCCCTGAACGTCATTCCCTTTGGTTCGTCCGAAAGGTTCAGAAACGCCAGCGCCACAGACGCCTTCGTCCAACCGTCGTCAGGAGGAGTCAGCTCCCTCAAAAGGACATAAGTATCCCCGTTCTTCTTGACGACGTACGCCTGCGGTGCGGCGGTATCCTGGTCAAGCGCAATGAGGTCCTTGTTCTTGAGTAGCGCGAGTGTCTTCGGCTTCGACTTGAGCTTTTCGAGATCGCAGCCAATGAGAAGCGGCGAGCTCATCATACACCAGACTGCGAAGTGCGTCTGGTCTTCCTCGTCTGAAAATCCGCGCCCGACTTCGAGCATGTCCATGTCGTTGTAGGCACCAGGCGCAGCGTAGGCTGAGAGGTAGAGCGACTCCTTGATGATCGCCTTGACGCGCCCCCATGTCGGGTTGATGTCGGCGCTGATGCGCCAGGAGCTTCCGATCTCGCGCACCCATGTGCCAGGGTAGTTCCAGCGACAGACGTTTATCCTGACGCCCGGCTTCACCGCGTCGATCGCCTTGCGAATCTTCGTGTACTGGTCGCGTTCGTTGAGCGAAAGCTTGCCCTTGTTCTGCCATTTGTCACCGCCGCAGAAGTCGATCTTGATGAAGTCGAAGCCAAGCTCTTTGAAGAAGTACTCCGCGTCCTGCGACTCGTGCTGGTAGAAGCCAACGCCCGACCCCAGCGCGTCCTTGTCCCAGAAGCAGCCGCACGTGTCCGCGCCAGCGTCGGAGTAGATGCCGGCCTTGAGGCCGAGCCCGTGAATATGCTCTACGACGCCCTTGAGCCCTTCCGGGAAGCGCTCGGGGTGAGTCTTTAGCCGGCCATTCTCGTCGCGTCCGCCGAAATAGCCGTCGTCGATGTTGACGTATTTGTAGCCGCACTTGTCGAGGCCAAGTTCAACAAGGAGATCTGCCTGCTTCTTGATGAGCTTGTCCGAGATGTTGACGCGGTAGGCGTTCCAGCTCGACCACCCCATCGTCGGCGTCTCGGGAGGTGCGGACTGCCGGGTGCTTCCGTCCTTACCGGCGTCTGCGTTCAGCACCTTGTCGGCCGCCTCGCGGATTGCGGTGAAGTAGCCAGGCTTCTTCCAGAGCGACTCCTTCGCGTTGAACCTCGCCGCAAGCTCGTCGAGCTCGTCTTCGCACTCGCCCGCGGCCATCAGCTGGCAGTACTTCTCTGCGGCTTCGAGTCCGTTCTGGAGCATGAGGAGACGAATCGACGGCGAACCGTCGGGATACACCATGAACGTGTCGCCCGCGAAGAGTCCGGCGTAGTCCGCGTTTTCCATCGGCTTCGGCGGCCACGAGTTGTAGGCCCAGCGGAGAAAGCCGTCGAACCCTGCGACGACTGGATAAAGCCCGAGGTAATACCCCTCGTCCGGCGAGGAGAACACGAACGTGTTCGGCGAAAGCGGGCTGTTGCAGACGTAGTACGTCGTCTTGAAGCCCTTTGCGCGGCGGCTCGCGAGCTCGGCGGGGAGGTCCTTCTTGATGTGCTCCATGCTCTGCGAATAGACGTCAATGTCGATGCCGGCGAAGGCCGAGGCCGGGCGGTTCCCGGAAAGCGACACCCTTAGCCCAGGCGCCCTGCGGCGCACGAGCTCGACCGCGGCGCGAACATCCTCGGGACTGCGCTCGTCAAACGCCACGGCGGCGTCGGCGAACCACCCCTTCTCCTTCAGGTGCTTCGCGAAGTCCTCGAGAAACGGACCCCAGTAGTCCTCGTATTCCGGCGTCCCGGGCTTTGCGCGCATCGTCTGGTTCTTCTTCCCCGGCTCGTCCCACCAGATGCGTCCCTCGTCCCAAGGGCAGATCGAGTAGCACGCGATCTCCGGGCCGAGCCCGCATTCCTTCGCAAACGCCACGTACTCGTCGAAGATCGAATAGTCGAACGACCACGAGCCGTCCTCGCCCTTGACGTGGCGAACCATCGTGTCGTATCCGTCGCAGCACTGGCGGCTCCACGGATAGCGCACGATCGTCGTCGTGATGACTTTCTGGCCGAGAGATGCAAGTTCCGTCCAGAGCGGGCGCATCGCGTCGTAGTGCTCCTTCGAGAACGGCTTCACCTTGTTGACGCGCGCGACGGCCCACGGGTGCTGCCAGAGGTCGAGGTAGTAGCTGCGCTCGCGAACGGGCGTTATCGCGCGGTCAAGGACCTTGACGCGGAGATCGCCGAACGCATGCACGCCCGGCTTCGCGTCGCGCGGCACCCTGACCTGCACGACGCGCGATGTCGCCGCAGGATCGCCCCATGCGACGCGGTCGAGCGCGTTCGACATGACCTTCCGCCAGATCACCGGAGACTGATTGTAGCTGACGCCCTTCAGAGCGCCGACTTTCACCTCGAAGCCGTCCCGCGCTTCTGCAACATTCTCGCCGTCCGGCAGGAACGCGTTCACCGTCTCGCCCTTCCACGCGACAATGCCTATGGCATGCAACTGAAGCGCCATTGCCGCCAACGACACGGCGAACAAGGGCCTGACAAGAATTTTTGCACTCATAGCGGAGATATTATACCATTTATCCAGTCGGCAAAGACGAATTTTCAAAACGCCGCAACTATGGTACAATATCACACCAAAGAAAGGAAAGCCACATGAAGGCAAGCACCCTCGCAGCACTCGCAATATGCATGATTGGCGCAATTTCGCACGCCGCGGAAGCCAAGCCGGGATCAAGCTCCATGCGCGTATACCCTACGCCAAAACTATTCAAGGCCACAGGGGGCGTGTCGAGCGCCAAGTTGGGCGAGGCGAAGTTCCGCAAGGCGGAAGGCCTTGGCGCGGAGGGCTATCGAATCGTCGTCAAGGCCGACTCCATAACGGTTGACGCCACGACGAAGGCCGGAGGCTTCTACGCCTACCAGACGCTCAAGCAGCTCGCCTCCGACGGCGCCATTCCCTGCTGCACCGTGGAAGACTCGCCCGACATCGCCTTGCGAGGAGTCGTCGAGGGCTTCTACGGGCGGCCGTGGGGCACCGAGGGCCGGCTCGACCTGATGGACTTCATGGGCAAGTACAAGATGAACTGCTTTATCTACGGCCCCAAGGACGACCCCTACCACCACTACAAGTGGAAGGAAAAATATCCCGCCGAGTTCATCGCCGACTTCCGCCGGCTCCTTGAATCGGCGCACAAGAACCATGTGAAGATCTACTGGGCGGTGCATCTCGGCGACGCCTTCACAAACCCCGCGCCTGAAGCGCGCGAAGCGGAATACGCCGCGCTCTGGCGCAAGCTCGACTCGATGTACGACACGGGCTTCAGGTGCTTCGCCGTGTTCTTCGACGACTTCGGCAACGCAAACGCCGAGCTCCACGCCGAGATCTCCAACCGCATCAAGCGCGACTTCCTCGACCGCAAGGGCGACTGCGCGCCTCTGATCGTCTGCCCCAACGACTACATCGGCGACGACAAGAGCCCGTACAGCAACGTGCTCGGCGAGAAGGCCGACAAGGCGATCCACATAATGTGGACGGGCATGAACGTCTGCAGCGACATCGACGCCGAATCCACCGCGAAGCGCGCAAAGGCGCTGCGCCGCCCGCCTTTCATCTGGTGGAACTGGCCGGTCAACGACTTCGTCAGGTGCAAGCTGCCGATGGGCAGGACATACGGAGTCGACGAGTATCCCTACTCGGGCTTCGTGTCGAACCCGATGGAGAACCTCGAGGCGTCAAAGGTCGCGCTCTTCGGCATCGCGGACATGCTCTGGAACAGGCGCGTCTTCAGCTCCGTCCGCAACTGGCACGACGCGATGGCCCGCCTCTATCCTTTCGCGACGGAGGCGATGACGCGCTTCTGCGAGCACAACACCGACCCGCACAAGGAACCCGAGGCGACTTCCGGCTTCTACCGCGAGGAATCGGTGCGTTTCGTGTCGGCGTGGAAGGCGGAGGGGAAAGCCGCGCTCGCGCGCGAATGCGAGGCGAACGTCGCCGCCGCGGAGGAACTTTCCAAGGTCCTTCCCGAGAAGGCGCCGAAGCTCTGGCGCGAGATCCGCTACTGGGTCGCGATGTTCGGCGCGCAGGGGCGCGAAGGCCTCGCCGCGGCGAGGGGGGACGCTGACGCCTACGTCAAGGCAAAAGACGAAGGCAAGGAGATCCAGCGGCTGCAGAAGGCCTACTTCCAGTCGCTTGCGCCGGAATGGGACCGCGGCAGATGCATGGGCTGCGTGACGGCGACGCGCCATCTGCAAAAGGCGATCGACGACTGCGCGCGCGAGGCGTTCCGCGGAAAACCGGAGGTATACGCGCGCTATTTCCCGACCCTCGGCACATCCATCGGCACAATCAAGGCCATCGCGGGCAAGGGCCAGCACTTCGAGAAAGGTGAGTCGCTGCTCGTCATGGACGACATTCTGGAGCAGTTGTCGGCCCAGCCCGGGGACTGGTTCGGAATGAAGATATCGAAGAACATGGCGATCAGCTACATCTGGCTGAACTTCGACACGGCAGATGCAGTGACGGACGGGCGCGTCGAGGTGTCGAAGGACGGCGGCGACACCTGGCAGGCAGTCACCCTGCAAACTGAGGGAGGCCTAGTCCATGGCCATGTGAACGAAGACGCTTGCTTCAACGCCGTGCGCTGGATCAACGCGTCGGATCACAAGCTCGGCTTCAAGATCATACGCTTCAACGTAGATCTTGCAAAGTAGCGGCAGGCGACTTGCACGAGGGGAGAAGACTACCTTAGGATAAGCTGAAGCCCAACGCCCTTCTTCATTACAAGAATTTCGTTTCCATCGTCGCCGTCGATGGCAAGACGCTTGACGCACCACCCCACCTTTACGGCGGGATTTGGCGAGTTCTTTGCAATCGTGCCTATCGTGATCATGTCGCCACTCGCAAAGTCCTCGCCATCAGTCATCATTGTCGGCACAAGCTTGCCGCCATTGTTCACGTATACGCCGACATTCAGCGTGTCGTTAGTAATCGTCCCATTGACACTCCACATCCTAACCGGGAAGTCGGCCTGAAGCTCAAGCGATCCGAATGTGACGGTGGCAGGGCCGTCCTCCAAAGAACCTGCGCCGGCCCATTCGCCATCAGCGACGACATCAACAAGCTTGACTTTCCCGTTCGCGACGACCGTGCCAGCCCAGTTCGCACCGTCGGAGAAATAAACCTCCGCCGTCGCGGTGCCATCACAGTCAAAGGCCGCGATCGCGCCAGTGCACGTGTTGTTCGTGCAGGAAACGACCATCTTCAGTTTCTTGCCGCTCCACGTGTTCGTGACAATGACATTGCCTCCGCCAGTAAGCGGCGATTCAATCTCCACAAGGCCAAGACTCTTCTTCTCCGTCGAGAGCCGGTCTTCGACGCCACGAAACGCCAGTGTCGTGCCTTCGACAACATCTACTGCCGCCATATTGCGCAGAATATGGGCGCGGTTGTTCCCAGTCCCATACCAGTTGTCCTTGAAAATATCCATGCAGCCGCCGACAAAGCGCACGCATCCCCTATGCGTATGGGTTACAGGGTCCACCCACTTGTTGTTGTAGACCGTCTTGTGCTGGTAACCGTTTGACTTGTACCAGCAGCCGATGCCGCCTTCGAGGACTTCCACACCAGCATGTCCTTCTACGGACGGGCTAAGGCTAAGAAGTCCACTGTGTTGCTCGTAGTTGACATAGCCAACGCCCATGCGAAGCTCGCCACCATCCACAAGCGTCAACTTCGCAAGATCGGTGACATGGAGATTGAACCAGTTCTCAGTCTTGTCGCCCTCGTTACGTCCGCTCCCTGTCTTTGTCTTGGCGTCGGGGAATATCGAACGGCAAAGGACAGCATTATTTGTGATGACAAGATTTACTCCGCCGGCGACCCATGAATGTTCCCCAAATATCACAAACGAATCGTCAATTACAATCTTGACCGCCTCATCTTCCGGATTGCCGAGGCCGAAAGCGAAACCATCGTAAATGTAATGGTCTGGTGTCGAATATTCGCGTTTGAAGTTAATGCCATTAAGGATGATAGGTGCTGGCACCACGACCCGTCCTCCGCTATCAGGGGAAGCGAAATCAATGCGGGCAAGACCATTGTACGCTGATGGGGAGCCATGGGGCGAAAGTGAATTTGTAACGCATATCGTCGCGTTCGTGGCGACCATGGTGAAATAGGTCGTCTCGCCAGCCGCTGCGTAACCGAACACAAGCGAGCCATCCTCGGCCTCCTTGAGCGTAGATCCTTCGCAGAGGACGAGATGGATGTTTGAAAACTTGCTGTTCGCGGGGACCGTTAGCGTCACACCGGCGGCGACGGTCAATGTCGGGTAGTTGACCCCATCGAGAACAATCGAATAATCTGGAAGCACGGCATCGGCTTCAATGCGAAGCGTGGCCGTCCCTCGAAGGACGAGCGATGGCAATGTCAGCCCGGAGGACCCGACCGTGATGGTTGCGCCGTTCTGCACCGTAATTGAGTTCCAGACGTTTGTCAGGTCTGCAGTGACAATCGCGTTCACGCCAGCACCGGAAACGATGACGTCACGCCCAGCAGCAGGCAACCCGCTCTGCCAACCTGCAGGATCGTTAAGATCGGTAACGGTCGTCGAGTCAAAGACATATGACGGCGCGCCGATTGTAAGCGTGTCGCCGCTTTCGAGAATAGGCACGCCGGCCGACTCAAATGCGGATTCTGCGGCAGATTTGATTGCCGCGCGAAGCGTCGCGTCGGGCGTCGTCACGACCGCGTCGCCCTCGGCAAACGCCGTCGTATTGAACGCGAACGCGCCAGAAAGCGTCGCGCCCGACGCGAGTGCGCCGATTGAAAGACCTGGCTGCGCGATGGTAATCGTGCCAGCGTTGCCTTCGAGTGTCGCAAGCGTTGTGTCGGCGTTTCCAATCGTAAACGCCTGCCCCTCTCCGACATTCAACGTTCCCATCGCCGTACGCGTGTTCCCGGAAAACGTTGTCGTCCCACTCTGGAGATCAAGCGAATATGGGACATCCGCAAGGAGCAGTGTACCCGCGCCAGTGCGCGTAATCTTCGTGTAGTTCGTGCCGTCCTCACTTGGCTCATACACAAACGCGACATAACGAGAATCGTCGCGAGCCATATCAAGCGTCTTCCCCTCTGAAACATCCACTGTGATGTTCGCATTCGGCATAAACTTCGCCCATGCGTTCTCAGCCGACACCCCGCTTCCATAAAGCCGAAAACTGACATTGCCCGTCGCCTTAAGCGTGCCGCCCGTAAGTTCGACACGGCCATAGAGATTGTTCGGCAATTCAATCTTGTCGCCAAGAATCCATTCGCCGGCGAGTTGCTTAATGTGCGGGAAAACACTCCAGGCATTGTTGTGTTGCCACAACCCACCAGGCCAGTCCATCGTGCCGCTGTTCACGACATTGTGAAGCCTGCCGTAGTTGCAGTTCTGAAGCACCGCGCTTGCCGCATAAAGGTAATAGCCCCCTTCCTCAACCGTAATATTCATCTGCCGCGGCATGAAATCCTTGTAGATCTCAAGCCGACCGCCGTCATGGACGATAAAGTTGTCCATGTGGTCTTCGCCAGTTGACTTGTTGCTGAACGTCAGGTTGCTGACGCAGAATGTCGCGCCCTTCCAGATGTCGAACGGCGTCGGCGACTCGAAGTTCGCCGTGCCGCTGACGATAAGCGCACCGTTCGTGATGCCGAACTTGTCGTATTTCCACCAAGACGAGTGCGTCACGTTCAATGCGGCAATTTCGTTCGTGACACCACCGAGGTCAGCAAACATCATCATCTTCGTCCCATCGAAAGATGCCACGGTATCGATGGCTGTCGGCGTCTCGGACACGGCGTTACCGCTTTCATCCGTCCAGCTGGAGGCGTCATTCCAGTTATGCCACGAATTGGCGTCGTTGTTGACCCAATAGTATGTCGCCGCCGAAGCACATGTCGCCGCGCAAGCCAGAATCAGCAATATGAAAAACGATGCGGCCTTGCGCCCATGATTACGGTAAATTAGTTGGGATGACACTGTTTTCGCGGCTGTTGGCTTCATATTTTTCACCTCGCTGCTGTAGTACACCAAAAAAGGCATGCCCGACATGGAAATGCCCCATGTTCAGCACTATTGTACCACTTTCATCAAACTCGCGCAAGGACGAATCAGACAACACCCAGAATCAAGTCGACGACACGTATGTCGTCCTCATTGACAATCGTTCGGCGGACTTCTCCTCGACGGGATTTGCACTCTATCTGAGAAAACAAAAAAGACCGCTTTAAGCGGCCTTTTCGATGGTGGAGATAAGGGGAGTCGGACCCCTGACCTTCTCAATGCCATCTTGCAACGGGGCAAGGACGGCAGAAGACAGGGCGCGACAGAGCCGCATTTTTTCGGCCTCTTTCGCGTTGCTCGACTTCATCGACTCTCCTTCACTTTGGCTTGTGTATTAGTTTTGTCTTAAACCCACACCGCACCCACGGCAGGGAAATCGTATCACATCCCGCCGCAGTCGAACGCGGCCCGGACTTCATCGTCGAGAACGTCGGCAAGCCCCGAAATATCAAAGGTTGCCGTCTCCGGGCTTTCCCCATAAGGCGTGAGCCGGACAACCAGCCGCTTTGAAGTCAGCACCGTTTCAAGGAAGTCGGAGAACGGAAACGGCGAAAAAACCGCCTTGCCATCTGTTGAACAACCCCAATCATCGGTGATTGCTTCGTCACCGTCAAAACGGACGGTGACGGGCATCTTGTCATTGCCGAGGTACATCGGCCAAGAGACATACGCCTCAGACTTCCCTTCTTTGTGCCGCAAGATAAGAACGGCGGGCGACTTCCTGAATCCGCCGTGAACTGGCGACTCGGCCTCGCGCCGAATAGAGACGGTCAAGGAATCGTCTATCGGCGATTTCTCTTTATGCATTACCCAAGTCGTGCGCTCTTTCGCTTTCGATTTGTCACTCTTTCCGCTTGCCTGTCTTGCGGGCGTTTTATTGCTTGAAATATCGGGCACACGACTAGCCACCCACAAGCACCCGCCGACAATCAACACATAGCGAAAGGCGATACCGCCGAGCGCGTGTTTGACACCCGTTCCCTTGCCGATTATTGCGCCGATCACCAGCCCAATCAGCGGCAAGAAAAAACCGAGTACAGAGCAGAGCCAAGGGTTTTTGCATTCTGGATTGTCGTTCATGGCGCGGTATTATATCAAAAATGGGCAAAAATGGGTATAGTATAGCGACGATATAAAAAAATTAAAAAAGTTTATCAATGCCTATTGACACGGGTAGGGCATACCTGATATAATACGCGCCACAAAGCCCCCAATAGGGCAAACGAGAAAGGACGAAAAGAATGAGCAACAAACTGCCAATGGTTAGCCTTGACAAGATCGAGGTGAAACTAACTATGAAAACCGAGACGGCGGTGGCCGTCGATAAGGTTGCACGGATTGCCGGACTATCCCGCGCCGCCGTGATAAATGGGTATGTTGAAGACGGCCTCAAACGCGCCAAGGTAATCTTGACCGCCGAAGACTTGAAGCGCGTCGAGGAAATCAAAGCCGCCAACATTGAAAAGCGCAACGCCAACAAGACGAAGAAAGGAATCCGCTAATGAAAACCATAACCATTCAGTTGTCCCCCGAAACTTATGTGCTTTGCGAAAAGGCCGCGAAACTTCGCGGAATTTCGGTGCGCGACTGGTTGCTTTTTTTATTAGCCGATAGGGTAGGGCATACCCATTTTGACCTTGTGGGGTAGGGCATACCCACATAACACACACACAAACCCACGAAAGGAAATCCGTCATGTTAGAAATCAACTGCGAAGTACCGAAGGACACGGTGCGAGATTTTGAAAAGTCTTTCACGCGCTTTCACACGGTACTCGGGAACGGCATGGGGACGGCTGTTCGGCGCGGCTTTTCGGCGTTGTGCCGGAGCCTGATAGCGAGAACGAAGGTCGCGCCGAAACTTGTGCCGACGACAAGCGTCCAGAGACACGACCACAACGTCCTCGGCGGGCCGTCGTACATAACGCCGAAGGGACACAAGCAGAAACCCGTGCCGCGCTTTAGGATCACACGCAGGGAGAAAAGCGAAGACTCGTGGGGTTATTCCAAGGCAGCTCAGAGCGCGGCACAAGCCCGCAAGAAGTACGGCAAGATTTCCAAGGCCGGACTCGCCAAGAAGTCGTGGAATGTTGCAAAGGCCCTGATCGCAAGCCGGAACGGGAACGTGAAGGCCGGACTTGCGAAAGGCGGCGACGTTCGCGGGTATGTCCGCGAGATCGTCACGGGGCCGAATCAGCGCGTCGAGGCGTTGCTTGAGAACAACTTGAAGTACATAACCGAGGCCACGCCCGAATCTGCCGTGGCAGGAGCGATGGCGGCGGCGACGAAGACAATCGACGGAATCATCAAAGAAAAGCTTGAGGAAGCGGGACGTCAAATCTGACCCCGTCACTCCAACAAAACCCAAGAAAGGACGAAAACAATGAGCAGAGAGAAGCAAGAGACGAGAGGCACGGCGCGTTGCGCCGATTGCCTGTTTGGGCGGCCCGTGACCGTCGTGGACAAAGACAAGAGCGGGAAGGAGACGGCGCGGCGCGAAATGTGCGAGTGCCATGTCGCCCGCCCTACGCGGTATGGATTCCCGACCGTGCGACTTGACGACTTCTGCGCGTGTCATGTGGACGCGGCAACGAACGAGCGGACGTTCGCGGGGCTTGTCGTGACCGGGGCAACGGTGACGACATGAGGGGCGGCGAAGCGAAAGGACGAAAACCATGACACAGGAAAACGAGACGATGCGGGCGGCGTTGCGCGAGATCGAGAGCCGGGCGGCGACCGCCCTTGCGAATCAGCCGAACAACACCGACGAGTGCGGGCGGCATTTGAACAAGGCCCTCGGCGCAATCGAACTCAAGGCGCACGTTGCGCGGTGGGGGCAAGAGGGCTACCCGCCGCAGAAGTGATTGCACACGCCGCAAGCCCGGCGGCGGCGACCAGAAACGCCGGGCAACCCTTGAACCACCAACCGAAAGGAACCAATGAAAGACAAGACCACAAAGCAGACCACCACGGCAAGCGAGGCAGCGACGCCCGCCGCCGAGAAGCCCCGCGAGATCCTTGTGCGCTTCAAGCCGCACGAAATCGAGGAAATGAAGGACGAGACAGGCGCGACCGCCGAAGCGACCGCCGTTGCCTGTTTTGTGCGCAAGAACCTCAAGCAGAAGAGGGGCTGAAGCGATGAAGCCGGAAAAGCCGATCATGACCGACGCGGAGGTTGCCGAGTTTTTCGGCGTGTCCGTGCGGACGCTCCAGAGGCGGGCGAAGAATCCGAAGGACGGGGAACTACGGCTCACCAACGCCGTTCACGCCGTTGTCGGAGGCCGTCGCTTCTGGGTACGCGAGAGCGTGATGAGGCTTGCCGGGATCACAAACGCGACGAAGGAAACGACGCGATGAACATTCAGGACATTATGCTCCGCGACATTGCGGACGAGGAACGCAAGCAGCGCGAACGCGAAGAGCGGGGCGCGGCCAGCGCGGGCGACGAGTGCGGCTTTCCGTGGCTTGCCGTTGCCGTGTGGCTTGCGGTTGCGCTTGCCGCATTGGGCGCGGCGTTCACGGGCGGTATGTACTTCCAGAGCCGCCGCGCCCTGAAAGCCGACCGCGACTTCGCGGCATGGAATGAGCGCGTGGAGCGCGAAGCGACGGAAGCCGCCCGCGCCATGAGCAACCAAGAACTTCTGAACGCGACGGAGCGGATTGGCCGCGCCGCCGCCGACAGGTAAACAAAACCGAAAGGACAAAACAATGACACGAAAAGACTACATCGCCGGGCTTGAGGAAATCCGCAAGTCGGTGCAGAAGATCGGGCAAGCGTTCGCCGCCGTCGATTTGACGGACGCGACGAACATGGAGAGCGACCGCCACAAGAAGACGAAGAAACTCGTCGCGGACTTGTGCGACCGCCTGTACGAAGACATCGCGATCAGCGCGAAGGTTGCGGCGGACAACGCCGAGGCCGGGATCGGCGAACAGGGCGACCTCTTCGACGACGCAAAGGCGGCCAAGGCGAAGGAGGCGGCGACGCCCAAGGCAGAGGAAGCGGAGGTCGTCGAAGTGAAGATGCTCCCCGCGCCGAAGCCGGAGGAACCCGCCGACGATCCGAAGCCCGCCAAGAAGTCCGGCAAGGGCAAGGGCGGCAAGGGCGGCAAGGGCAAGAAGCCCGGCAAGAAAGGCGGTGCGAAATGAACGTGACCGTTGAACTTGACGAACTGGCGGCACTTCACTCGACGGCGAAACTTTCTGACTACCGACAGACGGAACTGGAGCGCATGAAGAAGGAGAACGCCGACCTCAAGATTGAGGGCGAGAGACAAGCGAAGGAAATCAGCCAGCAGAGGGAAAGGCTGATAGAAACCGAACAAGATCTGAAGAAGTGGACGGAAGCGGCACAGACCAAGAAACCGTACGCCGACGCCAACGTCTTCCTTGACGAACACAACACGCCGTTCGAGGGCAAAAACGTGGACGCGGCTTGCGAAGTGATCCGCGCACTTTTGGCCGCGAAGCCAGAAGCCGCGAAGCCGCGCGAGGTTTCGCCCCTGTTGCGCCAGAGGATCGAAAACGCCAAGGACGTACTCCGCCAGATTACCCCCGTCATCGCCGATTGCGACGGATCATTCGGCGAGGTTGCGGGCGACCGCTTCAATGCGGTTTATAACACCTTGCAAGAACTCTACGACGTGTTGAGAGTGGAGGTGCAGTAATGGCTACGCCGACGACCAAGACGAACACGGCGGAAGCCGCAGCGAAAGCGGCACTCGCCGCCAAGCGCAAGGCACAGGCCGAAGCCGAGGCGGAACAGGCGAAACTCGACGAGTTGCGCCGCGACGTGCCGCCGGGCATTGGCGAGATCGAGGAACTTGAAAAAGCAGCCCGCACGATCCGCGCCAAACTTCTCGCCATCCAGACGAAACTCCGCGTCACCAAAGATCGCGGCAAGGGGCACAACCCCAACGCGCAAGTGACATACGAGTACCGCAACGCCGAGGACATTCTCGAAGCCGTCAAGCCGCTTTGTGCGGAAGTTGGGGCCGTCGTGACTGTTGACGTTGTGCCGAAGGTGATCGGCGAATCCGTCCCCGTCGAAATCAAGGTCGTCGGCAAAGACAAGTACAAGAACGACATCCTCGCCATGTTGTCCGGGCCGCGTTTCGTGGCCGTTGCGACGGCGACGCTTTCGGATTGCGCGACAGGCGAATCCGTCAGCACGTCGTCGTTCGCGTTTGTGGACGCATGGCGCAAGGGCCAGACGGAGCCGGAGAAGTTGTGCGGGAGCGCGGACAGCTACGCAAGCAAGTACGCGCTCGGCCACCTCTTCGCGCTTGACAACAATCGCGACGCGGACATGGAAAGCGACGGCAACGGCGCGTCCGCGCCGAAACCGCAAGACGCCGGGCCACTTCCCGACGGTTGCGACTTCTAAACCACCAAAACCGAAAGGACGAAACACCATGAACGCAGAAACGTTCACCCCACAGATAACGACCGACATTTCGGCCGTTCCGAAACTCATAGAATGCAACCTCGACGAACTTGCGCCGTACATCAAAGAGCGGTGCGACTTCGCAAGATCGCTCGTCGTTGACGTTGACAGCATAGCCGACTGCGACAACGCGAAGAAACAGGCCGCGACGATTGCCAAGATCGAAAAGGCCATCGCCGAGAAGCGCAAGGAATGGACGAAAGCATGGGCCGCGCCGATTGAGGCGATAGTCGAGAAGTGCAAGAAGTACGAACTCGACCTCCGCAACGCCGCCGCCCTTCTCCGCACGAACGCGGCGCAGGGCGAAGCCAAGATCAAGGGCCGCAAACGCGACCGCTTGCGCGACCTTTGGAACGAGCGCATGGAGCATTACGGGGCTGACAAGACCCTGCGGCACTATGCCGACTTTTTCGCCGTGAACACAAGCGAAGCAACCGTCGGCAACTGGCTGAACAAGGGCGCGACCGACGCCAAGATACAGGCGGCGATGGACGCCGAACTTGAACGGTGCAAGCACGAAGAGGAAGTCGTCGCCGGACTGTTCGCCGACAGCCCCGTCGAAGTGCGGACGATTGCCACCGACGCACTACGCCGCCACTTCTCTTCCACCGAAGCCGCCGAAGCCGTCACCCGCTACCGCGAACAGCAGAAGCGGCTGGACGAGGAACGGCAAGCCGAAGCGGAACGCCGTGCCGAGGAAGAGCGCAAGGTGGAAGCCGCCGCCGTGAAGCCTACGCCCGCACCAACGCCCGCACCGCAGCCGACGGCGAAGCCTACACCCACCGTCGAGCCTGTCGAATCTTTCCGCTTCATGCTTACAGGCAAACGGAGCGCACTTACGAAAATGCGGCAATACGGCGAATCGCTGGGAATCGTTTTCAAGTGGCTCAAAGACTGAACCACGCAACCGAACCGAAAGGACAAAACAAATGAACAGACCCGAATATCTCCTCGACATTCCGGCGGAGGAATACCACGCCGCGACGAAGGAAAACCAGTACACGACCTCGCACCGCCTGAATCTGTTTAGGCGTTGCCCGGCCCTCTACCACAAGCACATCACAGGCGAGATCGTCGAGGGCGACACCGCCGCGTTCCAAATGGGCCGCGCCGTTCATGTCCTCACAATCGAGGGCGCGGACAAATTCGACGCCGAGTATCTTGTCGCCGACGGCCCGACGAACCCGAAGACGGGCAAGCCCTACGGACGCGAAACCAAGGCGTTCAAGGATTGGGCCGAACTCCAGACGCGCCCGGTGATCGGGGGCGAAGACCACGCGCTCATGCGCAAACTTTCGGACGCAGTACACGCGCACCCGATAGCGGCGGACATTCTTTCGGCGGGCTTTGCCGAGGCGACCGTTCGCGCCGTATGGGACGGCGAACCCGTACAGGCGCGGCTCGACTGGTTTGATCCCGAACGCGGGATCATAGCCGACCTCAAGACGTGCGCGGACGTTGACCGCTTCCCGTTCGACATCCGCGACTTCGGTTATGTCACGCAGTTGGCGTTTTACAAGCGCGTCCTCGAACTGGCGGGCTACGCCGGGCCGTCGCTCCGCGCCTACCTGATCGCCGTCGAGAAGAAAGAGCCGTACCGCGTCGCCGTCGTGGAACTCTACCCCATGACGCTTGAAGACGGCAATACCGCCGAGGCGTCGAAATACGGCGTCGGCAACAATCTGATGATGAGCGAACTTCTGACGTGCCGCGCAAGGGATAAATGGCCGACGCGGTACGAAGGAATCCTCCACATCTGACCGAGCCGCGATTTAGTGCGGACAACCGCAACACACAAAGGAGAAAACAGACAATGAGCGAAGAGCAGAAACAGACAACCGGGCGACCGAAGCCCGAAATTCGCGGCAAGGTGATCGCCGTCTTTGACGAATGGCGAAACAACACCGGGACATTCTGGAAACGCGAGGTCGTCGTCGAGACGGGCCTCCGCTTCCCGAACCCGCTGAAGGTGACGTTCCAGAAGGAGGGGACGAGCCACCTTGAGGGCGTCGCCGAGGGCGATTGCGTGATAATCCCCTACGTCCTGAACGGGCGCGAGTACGACGGGCGGTATTATGTCGATATTATCGGCATGGGCCTCCAGAAGATCGTCGGCGCGGGCGGCGGCGGCAATGGCGGCGCGGCCCCGGCACAGGCGGCGGCGAAGCCCGTCCTCGGTTGCACGGCGGCGACCGCCATTGAGGAATGGGCGAAGAACCACGGCGACGACAAGGCGGGCTTCGCGGCCTTTTGCAAGCAGCTGAAGCCCGGCAAGCCGTCGAAGACGTACACCATCAGCGATTGGGCGGACGTGGTGAACGCGATACAGGCGGCGGACGCGCAAGCGGCGAACGACGGCGCGACCGATCCAGACGACCTGCCATTCTGATTGAGTGCCGCCGGGCGGTGATCCGAAAAGGGCCGGACGCCGCCCGGCTTTCACAACACGAAAGGACGACAATGCGAACAATAAACACAATCGATTTATTTTGCGGGGCCGGCGGGGCAACGACTGGCCTTGAGTTGGCGTTGAAGCGACTGAACATGAAGCACACGGGAATCGCCATCAACCATTGGCGCGTTGCAGTCGATACCATGCGGGCGAATCATCCGGCGGTTGACACAAAGCAAATGAGCATAGAGGAAGCGATCCCGGAGGAACTTGTGCCAGGGCGTGAAGTTGACCTCCTTTGGGCGTCGCCGAGCTGCACCCACCACAGCCGCGCCAAGGGCGGCAAGCCGCGCAGCAACCAACTCCGCGCACAGCCCGAACTGATCCTGCAATGGCTTGACGACCTTTTTGTCCGGCGGCTCATAGTCGAGAACGTGCCGGAGTTTGTCGAATGGGGGCCGCTCACAAAGGACGGACGGCCCATTCAAGCAATGCGCGGCGCGTCGTTTCGCGCATGGGTGGAATCAATCAAGGCGCGGAATTACATTGTGGATTGGCGCGTGGTGAATTGCGCCGACTACGGCGACGCGACAAGCCGCCGCCGCTTTTTCCTGAAAGCCGTGCGTCGCGGTTGCGGCAAGATACGGTGGCCGGAGCCGACACACGCGGAGAACCCGCAACCCGACCTCTTCGGCACGTTGAAGCCGTGGCGAGGCGTCCGCGAGTGTCTTGACCTTACAGACACGGGCCGGAGCATTTTCAACCGCAAGAAGCCACTCGCCCGGAACACGTTGCGCCGAATCGCCGTGGGCTTGCGGAAATTTTGCGGCCTTGACTTTCAGATGGATATGTTGGGCGCGGGCGAAAACGACGAAACGCGGGTACTGCCGACGACCGCGCCGTTGCGGACGCAGCACACGGCGAACCGCACGGCCATCGTGCGCCCGTTTGTCGTGCGGATGAACAAAAACTGCGACGCCGAAAGCGTGGACGCGCCCCTTTCCACGACCACGACGAAAGACCACCACGCACTATGTCAGCCTTTCATTGTGAAAATGAACAACCACGCGGACGCCGAGAACATCGAGAAGCCTCTCACGTCCGTGCTTGCCGGAGGGCAGCACCATGCGCTTTGTCAGCCGCTCATTCTGGATCACTTCAAGAACGGCGAAGCACAGAGCGCGGACGCGCCTATTGGAGCGCAGACGACGCACGACCGTTTCAGCATGGTGACGCCGTATCTCATAACGGAACAGGCAAACAACGCGCCGCGAGGAATAGACAAGCCGCTCCGGGCACAGACCACGGTGCGCAAAGACTACCTTTGCACCCCGCTCATTTTGGGGCAACAGGGCGGCGCGGCTTGCCGTCCCATTGACGAGCCATGCCCGACCGTGGCGACCGCCGGATCAATTCGCATGATCACGCCGCTTGTTTTGGGCCGTGACGCTTGCGCACAATGCCGCCCGGCGACGAAGCCCATGCCGACGCTTACTTGCGGCGGGGCCATGCGCGTAATCACGCCGCTCATACTTGACATGAGCAGACCGGGCGGACACGACAGCGGCCACATCCGCCCCGCAGACAAGCCGATACAGACGCTCACGACGTGCGACAACGTGCAGGGCGTTTTCCCCGTGCTGGAAGACGGGCGGGTGATCGACATTCGCATCCGTATGTTGAAGCCGTCCGAACTTGCCGCCGCGCATTCATTCCCCGCCGACTACATCCTAACTGGCAACCGTGGCGAACAGGTGAAGCAGATCGGGAACTCCGTACCAGTCGAGACGGCGGCGGCAATGTGCGCGGCAGATTTTAGCGACTGAAAGGAACACGAACACATGACCCCATATTACCAGAGCAAGGCGGTGACGGTTTACAAGGGCGACTGTCGCGCAGTCCTGCGCGAGATCGCGCCCGCGTCCGTTGCCTTGCTACTCACCGACCCGCCCTACGGCATTTCGGTCGAGAGCGACCAATTCGCGGACGCGGCGACCGATTGGGACAAAGGCGACCAAACGGAACTCATCGACGCCATGCTTGCCGAGGCGCGGCCCAAGATGAAGCCGAACGGCGCGTTTTACGTTTTCGGACATCCCGGCCAGTTTATGAACGCGCGGGCGCAATACACCCGCGCCGGATTTATGCCGCTTCAGGAATTGGTATGGGTGAAGAGCGCGGACGGGCGATTGCCGAACCAGAGCCGGGTGAACAAACAACACGCGGAAGCCCTGCGCACCTACTTTCCCGAAACCGAGCGCATCCTCTTCGGCGAGGTTATGGCGACAGGACGCACGGAAGAGAAGGACGCGGAACGGGCGTGGCATTTGCGCGAGGAAAAGGAACACGACGCGAAGATGAAGCCGCTTGTCGAATACTTCAAAGGCGAACTCGCCAAGACGACGCTGACCGTCGCCGACGTTTGCCGACTGATGAAAGCGCGGACGGGCAAGGGGCCGATATGCGGCCACTATTTCAGCGGCCACCAGTTTGTGTTGCCGACCGAGGAAATGTACGGACACCTCCGCGAGATTTTGAACGCGAACCTACGGCCCGGCGTTTCGCGCGTCAGGACGCGCGATTTCGCGGCCCTGGGCCGCGAGTACGAATCACTAAAGGCGGAGTACCAAGGGCTGAAAGGCGAGTGGCAAGAACTCCGCGACCAATGGGAGGCGTTGCGCCGTCCGCACTCCGCGCAGCCGCGCACGAAGTCAGACGTGTTGCGCTACGACGTTGTGCCGATTGCGGCGCGTTGCGGCCACCCGTGCGAAAAGCCCGTCGACCTTCTGGCCGACCTGATAAAGACCTCGACGCGGCCCGGCGACCTTGTGTGTGACTGTTTCGCGGGATCGGGCGCAACAGGAATCGCGGCGAAAGTGACAGGCCGCCGCGCCGTCCTGATTGAACAGGAGGAGAGTTATTGCCAGATGATCCGGCGGCGGCTTGAAAACGACACGCCGCTTTTCGACTTTGCGGAGGGCGGGCAATGACAGACGCGGTGCAGGCTTTGGTGTTCGACGCGCTCCACAAGGGGCGGATCATGCGGCAAGCGCAGCGGGACTACTTCGCGACGCGGAGCGGCAACGCATTGACGCGATCCAAACAGGCCGAGCGGGACTTTGACGCCGCGCTCGACGAAGCGGCGTGGGCCGTGAAGAACGGGACGCCGCGCCCGGCGCAGGGCGAGTTGGGACTTTGAACCACTAACCGAAAACCACACACCAGAAAGGACGACAAATGCGAATAATCATAAACATCGACGCGGTGAAAGACCCGGACAGGATCGGCAAGAAGACCGTCCGCGTCCGCACGGGCTACTATTTCAGCAGCGGCGACGAACTCCGCATCCAGAATTGCGGCGTCGAAATCTACAACATCCTCAAGGAGGGCTTCGGGCGCGGCTTTGAGGGCGGGCTTATCATCCACGAGGGCTTGAAGAAATGAACGAAGAACTCCAGGAAGCGAAAAAGCAGTTGCGCGCCGCAGTCGTTGCATACGTCCGCGCGGCAATAACGACAATCGGCAGCGCGGAGGTTTCCGCGATCATGCTACTGAAAGACTTTTCCGACATTGTGGAAAGTCTGAAAAGCGAGGATTTGGACGGAATCAAAGAGAAAGGCGGCGCGGCATGAATATCTATGTCGACCTCAATTATGCGAACGACGCGCACGGCGTTGTCGCCATTGACGCCCAAGCCGTCGTCACGTTTTCCCCGCGTGAAGGTTTCGACGCGGAGAAGATCGGCGAACTTGAACGCGACCTCGGCCCGTATATCTCGAAAAGGCTGAACGACGCGCTGAAGAAAGGCGGCACGAAATGAGCGAAGCGATAAAACCCGACCTTGTGTTGCCGCTTACGCGGGCGTGGTTTGCGAAAATCTGGAACGGCGAGAAGCGGACGGAATACCGCGCCGTGAAGCCGTATTGGACGAAACGGATCGGGGCGTGGGTTGACGACAACGCGCCGCGCTTTATCCTGTTTCAGATCGGCTACACGAAAGACGGCCCGCGCCTGTTGGTACAGACGACGGGCGTGGACGTTGGGCCTTGCCCTTATCCGGGATGGCGCGGCGACTTCTACCGCATCCGCTTTGAGATTTTGCAGCCTTACATGAGGGCCGACGGCGTGAACTTCCCGATGATGGAAATGCCGAGGATGAAGGAGAAAGGCGGCAAGGCCCGAATCGTCTGCCGCTTCACGAAGAAACAGGTCGTCGAGGCGTTTCAAAACGGGCCGAAAGGCCCAGACGTAAACGACCTCATAGTCTGGGGCGGCCCATACACGTACAGCTGCAACGGCGGCGACTGCAAACGCCACAAGTTAGGCGCGGAGCCTTGCGCGGGTTGCCAGTATTGCGACGCGGAGGGCAATATATGAGCGGCTACTTCCACACAGTTTGCCCGAAGCCCGGCTCGCCGTGGTACGGCAAGGCCACCGCCGGAATCTACGACCGCGACGGCGCGAAGATTGCCGTCGTGCCGTCCTACCCTTACAGGAGCAAGCGCGAGGCCAGAGAACTTGCCAAAAAACTGGCCCAGATACTAAACCAGACGGAGGAGCGTTTGCCATGATCCGGGTGAAATTTGACATCGTGCCGCCGACGGCGACCGCCCAACAAAAAGGCGTTTTCGTCCACAACGGACGCGCCCACTTTTTCACCAAGCAGAAGGTACGCGACGCCGAGGACTTTCTGGCCGCGTTGCTTGCGCCACACGCGCCCGCCGAGCCGCTACGCGGTGGAATCTACCTACAAGCGCGGTGGTGCTTCCCTTATCGGAAGAGCGAACGGAAGAGCGTGACGAAGACGGGGCGAGAAATCCCGCACACGTCACGGCCCGACCTTGACAATCTGGAGAAATCGCTCCTCGACGTGCTGACCCGCTTGCACTTTTAGGAAGACGACGCGAGGACGTTCACGAAGTCGACCGGGAAGTTTTGGGGGCCGTCGCCCTATCTGGCGATTGCCATAAAGACCGAGGCCGAACTTTACAACATGAAAGGTTAAAACTATGACCGCACAAACAGTACAAAGCATAATCAATATGCCGGGCAACAACTACCCCGCGTTTTGTTTTATCGTTGAAATCAGAGGCACACAAGGGATGGGTACATTCGCAACGGCTGACGCCCAAGAAGCGGAAAAGTTATGCCGATATATTCAGGACTTCCCCGAAATGAAACTCGCCCTCATCGACGCGAACGAGAAGATCGACAAACTGACAAGAGCCAACAAAGCACTCCGCCAGAAAATCAAAGAGGCACAGGAATGAGAAAACCGAAAATCTACATAGCCGGGCCAATGCGCGGATTGCCCGACTTCAATTATCCCGCGTTTAACGATTTCGCGGAAGCACACCGCGCCGTCGGTTGGGACGTGGTGAACCCCGTCGAGATCGGCGCGGACTACGGAACGCCCGAACAGATAAACGCCGACCCCGCGCTCCTTGCGGCGGTAATGGCGGCGGAACTTCACGCCCTTGCAACATGCGACGCCATTTATCTCCTGAACGGTTGGCATAAATCCGAGGGAGCGCAGAAGGAACTGGCGACCGCCATATCCTACCGCCTGAAAATCTACCTCGCGCCCGTCGTTTACATCTCGCTTTTGAGAAAGGCCATGCCGTGAACGCTCCATCCGTCAACATGAACGTCGACACGGGCGAAAAGACATGGCTCACGCCGCCGCACATCATAGACGCGCTCGGCCCGTTCGACCTTGACCCGTGTTGCCCGCCGCAAATGCCGTGGCGAACTGCGGCGCGTATGATTTGCCGCCCTTTCGACGGCCTGGCCGTCGATTGGACGGGGCAACGGGTATGGCTGAACCCGCCCTACGGACGCGAGGCCGTTCCGTTTTTCGAGAAACTGATCCGCGAGAAATCGGCGGGCGTTGCACTTGTGTTCGCCCGGACGGACACGGCACTTTGGCAAAATCTGATTTTCCCAAATATGGCGGCGATCCTGTTTTTGCGGGGCCGACTCCGCTTCCATCGGGAAGACGGCACACCGGGCGAGACGGCAACCGCGCCGTCGGCGTTGATTGCGTTTTCAGGACACGACGCCGAAGTGTTGGAAGCCGTGAACATTCCTGGCTACATTGTCACCCAGAGGGCACGAACGCCATGACCGACGAAGCCTTCCAGACGCGGCAGCGCGGCAAGTACGCGACCGCCCTTGCGAATCTCATGCCGGGAACGCGGGACGCCGGGCTTGTGACCGTGACCCTTTACGGGCGACAGGCCGGAATCCCGCCCGAAGAACTCTACGCCGACATTATGGCGAACGCCCCCGGAGCGACGCGACCGAACCCGTCCGCCGTCCGCCGTGCCGTCGAACACGCGGCCCGCACCGTCGAGTTGGGCGGCGAGAAGGATTGGGCGGCGAAGAACCGAACCGCCGCGACCGCCGCGTATGATCGAATCTGGAAAGCCCCGAAGGAGCCGACCGCCGCCGAGAAGCGCGAAGCGGCCCGACGCGCCTTGCCGCCGAACATTCGCGGCACGGTTGCCCGGCTTGTGATCGAGGGGCGCGGCACGACCTCAAAGACCCTCCGCGAAATGTCGCCGACCACGATCCCGACCGCCCCGGCGGAACAGGCGGCGGCGCATTTGAACGCGCTCGGCGCGGACTGGCGTTGGTACTCATGGGCCGGGACAATCGGCACGACGGGAAAGCGTGGCGGAATTGTCACGCCTTGCGCCCTTGCCGACACGATCCGCGCCGGGCTTGCCGACATACCGACCCACGTGTCGCTGAATCCGCTGACCGGGAAAGAGGGGCGAACGAAAGACGGCCTCCCGTCGTTCGATTGTGCCGCGACCGTCGCCGCGTTTCCGTTCGCCCTGTTGGAGTTTGACGCCATGCCGCTTGCCGACCAGTGCGCACTTTTCGCCGCGCTGATCCGGCGGAAGCCGGGTCGCGTTGTTTCGCTTTGCTATTCCGGCGGCAAGTCGATCCATGCCGTGCTGCTGATCCACGAAGCGCACGACCGCCGACTAAAAACCCTACCGCCGACACGCGGACTCCGCGAGGATCGAAGCGAGATCGACGACGAGAAATGGCGCGGCGAAATGGACGCGCTTGTGCGCCTGTTCGCGTCTTCCGACGATCCGGCGGAGCGGATAGACCTTGCGCCGACGATGAACCCCGCCATACACACGCGCCTCGCCGGGGCGTTCCGCGCCGACAAGAGCAAGCGGCAGACCCTGTTGTATCTTGACGCCGACCTTGCGCGGCGCGAATTGGAGATATTTTAGCCATGAGCGACGAAAAGAACCTGACCGCCCACGACCGCGAGTTGATCGTGTTGGCGTCCATGATTGCGCCGGAAACGGCAAAGGCCGCGAAGAAAGCGGTCAAGGCGGCGAAATTCGACCCGCTGAAAATGTTTTCCGACCCGGAAGCGCGGGACAACTTCGACGTGTTCCGGCAGCACGGCGCGGACGTTTTCGACGGGCACATCGGCGGGCGACCGCTTGCGGAACTGGCGACGCCCTACATCGAAGCGCACCTCGCCGCCATCGTCGCCGATAATCGGCGACGCCTTGCCGAATCCGACCGCACCCTTGACACGTTCGAGACGCCCGGCCCGGACAGCGAAGACCCCGACTGCCTGTTCCAGAACCGTTGGCTCCGGCGCGGGGCTTGCGGGGCGATTGTTTCGACTTCCGGCGTTGGCAAGTCGTCGCTATCCATGCAGGCTGCGACAGTTTGGGCGGGCGGGCAAGACTGCCTCGGCGTTCAACCGCTCCGCCCGTTGAAAATCGGCATTTTCCAGAGCGAGGACGACGAGTATGATATTGCCAATTTCCGCGACCGCATACGCATCGGGCTTGCCTCCGTGCTGGACTGGACGCCCGAACAGATACAGGAAGCCGAAAGCCGCGTGACCTTTTGCGCCCTTGACGGATCGACCGGGGCGCGTTTCGTCGAACACCTACGCCGGAAACAGGAAAAGCACCACTTTGATTTGCTGATAATAAATCCGCTTTTCGCCTTTTTCGGCGGCGACCTAAACGACGGCAACGCCATGACCGCGTTCCTACGGCACGGGATAGACCCGCTCATAAAGGCCGAGGCGACGAAATGCGGCTGCATCATCATTCACCACACGGGCAAGCCGAACCGCGACGCCATGAACCAAGGCGACATTTTCAAGGCATACCTCGGCAGCGGATCGGGCGAATTTACGAACTACATCCGCTCCGCCCTTGTGCTGACCCCGTGGAACGGCGGCAAGTTGCCCGGCGTCTTCGACCTTATCGCCGCCAAGCACGGCGACAAACTGGCATGGCGCGATCCAGACGGCAAGCCGACGACGAAGAAAACGGTCTGCTACGCGAACCGGCTACCAGAGTACGCCGACAAAGGCATGATTTTCTGGGTGGAGCCGGACGCCGCGCAGCTTGCCGAACTGAAAAAAGGCGCGGCGACCAACACCGCCGCCAAGCCGAACCAGCCGCCCCCGATTGAACGTTGCGCCCAAGTGATCGCCGAACTGATCCGAACGGCATGGACGGCAGAAGCCCGCCCCGCGTCCGCTTCACGCGGACAACGCGACTGGGTTTCCAAGTTGACGAAGACCAAGACGGGCTGCAACCGTTCCACGAACGAGGCCGCCTACAACCTAATCGCCGCCGATCCGGCGCGTTTTGGATTGCGCGAAATCGGGAGCGGACGCGGCGCGTATTTCGTCGCCGCCGAATCCCCGGACGTTGCCCCAGAAAACGCCGAACTGAACCCCGAACAAGAAGACCTTTTTTGACCCATGAAAAGAACCTCCCAAACCCTTCCTCCCAAACTTCCTCCCAAATTTGGGACATTAGGGGGAAAGAAACTCCCAACTCCCAAGGGAAAAGCCCCCCTTATAGGGGGCTTTGTCCCTTGTGAGGTATTTTGGGAGTTTTCCCCCACCCCCGTTAGCCCCCTTTTGGGAGTTTTTGGGAGTTTTTGGGAGAACGCCTGAAAGGACGAAAAAAATGCCGCGTAAACCGAAAGCCAAAAAGCCCGCCCTCACCATCATCGAGGACACCCGCGAACAGACCCCGCTGACCGACTGGCCGGAATCCGTCGCCGTCGAATCGGGAACGCTTCACACGGGCGACTATTCGATCAAGGGGTGGGAAAACTGCTTTGCAATCGAGCGCAAGAGCCTCCTCGACTTCGCCGGAACCATGATGGGCGGGTACGAGGCGCACAGCGAGAAGCCGAAAAAGCGGTTCAACCGCGAACTGGAGCGCATGAGGCACTACGACCTCGCCGCCGTGATCGTGACCGCGACCGCCGCCGAAGTGCTGGACTTCCGCCACCATTGCGGGATGGACGCCCACGGCGCGTTGTGGGGTTTCGCCCTGTCCGTGTTCGCCACATACGGCGTCCCCGTGTTTTTCCTGAACGACGAACAGACGGCGGCGCGGTGGATTGCCGACCTTGCCCGGCACTACGTCGCCGTTCGCACGAAAAAGAACTTCACGAAAGCCGACCTTTCGGCCCGGATCGTCGCCGAATGGAGTTTTTAACAGTTTCGCGGAGGGTGATGAAGTGATTACCGCCTGTCATAATTGCCGAATCGGCCCCTCCAAGGCTTGCCTGACGTGTCGCCGGGTAAGTCAAGACGACATCCGCATCCAACACACCCCGCACAACCGAAGCGAACTACAGGCCACAGCGACGGCCCCGGCAAGCCAAAAGGCCACCGACCTTCCCGACGAGATCGAAGACAAGCTGCGCCGTTTCCTCTTCGACCTCTTCGACCTTGACCCGATCCAACTGCTCATGCTCCAGCACGTCAAACAGGGCGGGACGCCTGTTTCGTTTGGAGCGACCTTCGCCCGCTTCCTGAAAGCGTCGATCAAATACGGCGACCGCGAACGCCGCGCCGACTGGAACAGGGCGGTCGAAACCTACGGCGCACACATCGGCAGGGCCACGGCCAAGGCGATATGGGACGACATGGTGAAGAAATCGCCCCTGCTGGCCGTCTTCCAGACATGGGACAAGGGGCACGGCGGACGGCAAGCCGAAGAGCCGGACGAAGACGAACCGCGCCTCACGCAAGGCGACCTCTTCGACCTATAAGCGAGGGTGTTGATATGTTGATAACTCACACACCGCGCCAGACGCACGAAAACGCCCCCACAAGCCCTTGCAACCACGGCAAGGAAAACACACGGGCGACGAGCGCGGACGCGCCACAGGCGAACGTGGGCGACGAGCGCGCGATTGTAGAGGGGACACACCCCCGCCAAGGTACTGTCGGCGGATCGGCCCCGACGCCCACAGGCCGAGGTCTTGAACGTTTTTCGCGTCACGCTTTTTTGGGCGTTTTTGGTGTTTTGGGGACGGTTTGGGCCGAAATGGGAACACAAACGGGCGGTTTGTGACCGCAAAAGGCGGAAATTTGAACGCAAATGGCACTATTAGACACAAGCCAGACGGCAAAAGAAGCCGAACAGACGCCCGCAACAGGCGGAAAGACGGCAATGCGCTGCCATACCGTGCGCGGAAAGCACATTTTTGACGTTCGCCGCTTCAATTCCGAGGCGGCGTTGCTGGAATCCGTGCCGTGGCACTTCCAGAGCGACACGACATACCACGTTATCAGCGGCGGCGATTGCGACGCCTTGACGTTCCTCCGGCACGTCGTCAGGCAACAACGGCTCGACTTTTGCCTCGTTTCGTCGTGGTGTTTCGGCGTTGAGGACGTTTCCGAAATGGGCGACTGGCTCGACAAGGGCGTGGTCGGGCGTTTCGACTTCTATTGCGGCGAGATTGCCCGCGCTTCTTATGCCATGTGCGCCGAAGAATTGGGCGAAATCGCCCGCAAGGGCGGCGGACGGTTGGGCGTGTTCCGCAACCATTCCAAGGTTATGGCGTTTTACGGCGAGAAATTCGACGGCGCGATCCTATCCAGCGCGAACGTAAACACGAACCCGCGCACCGAAAACACGGTGATCGCTTGCCAAACAGAGGTCGCGGACTTCTACAAGGCGTTTTTCGACGACATCCACCCCTTCAATTACAAAGATTTTCCGAACTTCACCCCGTGGAGGCGCAAATGAGCGAAGAAACCCTGCAAGCGATCGAGAATTGCGGCGCGGCGGAAATGCCGACCGCCGAAACGTGCGCAATCGCCGAAATCACCGAGGCGGAGTTTTGGGCAAGCCCGGAAGCGCAGAAGCGGTACAGGATCGGGCAACTACGCACGAAACTGGAGATGCGGCAAGCCGTAATCAAGATGGCCAAGAGCGGCAACCCGCAGATGGTGAAGGTTTACCAAGACTTCATCGCCGAAAACGCGGCGGACGTGCCGCCGATGAAGACCCCGGACGGCGAAGACGGCGGAGAGTTTGACGGGATATGAGCGCAACGGCGGAGAAAAAGCCCGTCCGCCTGTTGACCGAGGAAGAGGCGGCGGCGGTATTGAGGCGCGGCGGATCGAAACACGCGACCGCCCGCACCTTGTGTTGGCTTATTCAGCAGCCGGGCGCACCCGCCCGCCCGGACTTCCAGATCGACCTCGCCGCCGTCGCCGACTACTTGCGCCGCCGGGCGAACCGATCCGCGCCGGGACTGAAAGGCGCGGCGGCACTTTTCGACAGGATCGTGCCGGAGAAAGCCCGCCCCCGTGCCTTGACCTACGCCGAACGGCAAGCGAAGAGCCGCGCCAAGTCGTCACACGCCGACATTGCCGCCGACCTTGACGCCGCGCTTGCCGGGATTGACTGGAAACGCCGCCGCCGGGCCGAGCGCGACTTCCTGTACTTTCTCCGCGCCTATTGCACGAACGACGACCCCGACGCGGGCGCGTTTCTGGAAATCCCCCCGCCGCCGACCATGCAGCCGATTGTCCGCGACATGGAACAGGCAATCGGCGACGCTTCGATCCCCTACCACATCCGCGTCGCCAGAGGCCACGGCAAGACCGCCTATACCAAGGGCGCGGCGTTATGGGTTGCCGCCACGGGCCGCAGACGCTACGAAGTGGTGGTCGGTGCGAACGACGGCAACGCCGAAAACATCATCGAGGACATTTTCGCCGCCGTCACGTCCGGCCCCGCGTTCATTCAGGACTTCCCCGAAATCGCCCTGCCGTTCCTGAAACTGGCCGGGGCATACCAGAGGGCGAAAACCCAGAAGTACCACGGCAAGCCGACGAACCCGCGCAAGGCCGCCGACCGCATCGTGTTTCCGTCCGTCGCAGACCCGCGCACGGGGCGACCCTTCCCGTCGTCCGGCGTGATACTTGACGCCGTTGGCTTTAACGCCGGGGCCAGAGGAAAGGCGAAAGGCATACTGCGCCCGGACTTCCTGATTTTCGACGACTTGCAGAACGACGACAAGGCCCAGAGCGAAGGACAGGTCGGCAAAATGGCCGCGAAGATCAAAAAGACCTTCATGGGGCTTGCCGGGCACCGCAAGAAAATCGCGGCCATAATGACCTCGACGCCGATTGAGGCCGACGACCTTTCCGAGACATTCGCCGCCGACCCCGGATGGAAGACGAAGACCTACAAGATGGTGACGGCCTGGCCTAAATGCCACAACCCGGAAGCGACCGCCGAAGAGCGCAAGGGCGTCCGCGACTATTGGGCCGAGTATTGGGATATATTCAACGCCGAGAAAGCCGCCGACCGCTTGCCGCACATTGCGGCCAATCGCTTCTACAGGAAGCACCGCAAGGAGATGGACGAGGGCGCGGCGGTACTGAATCCGCGAAACTTCGACCCGGCCACCGAGATTTCGGGAATCCAACACGCCATGAACATCTTACTCCGTGACGGCGAGGCGACGTTCATGAGCGAATACCAGATGCAGCCGCCGCGCAATGCGTTCGCGTTCGAGCTGTCGGCGCGGCACATCCTCTCCCGCGTCCGGCGCGGCGTCCCGCCGAAGACCATACCGCCCGCGACCGTCTTCACCGCCGCCGCAACGGACATCAATCCGGGCTACGCAATAACGACGGCGATCACGGCGTTCGACATACGGCTGACCGCGCTTGTCACGTCCTACCACGTCACACGGATCAGAATCCCGGAGAACTTGAACGACACGGAGTTTAACGCCCGGCTATTCGCCGCCCTGAAAGCACACGCCCGCGAGATCGTGGCGCAGGGAATCCACATCGACAAGTGGGGCATAGACGCGGGCGGGCGGCAATTCAGCACCGTGACCGCGTTCGCGCCGACCGTCGCCGCCGAATTTGGGATCGAGGCCGTCGCCATGCTTGGCCGCGCCGGGCAGAACTGGAACCCGAACGTCCGCAGCCGAATCCGCAGCGAGAAGAACGCGACCATTTTGTGCCGCGATCCGCAGGGGCGGCGTTGGCTTGCGTGGAACGCCGACGAGTACAAGGAGAAGATGCACAGGGCGTGGGGAGCGGAGCCGGGCGCGGACGGCGGGCTTTCCCTGTTCGACGGCAACGCCAACCACTACCGCTTCGCCGTCCAAGTGGCGAACGAGAAACTCAAGGCGAAGACCAAGGTGAAATCGACGGGCGACGGCAAGGAGCGGTACGCCTACAAGTGGCAAACAAAGAACCCGCACGACTTCGGCGACTGCCTTGCCATGTGCTACGCGCTTGCGGGCGCGGAAGGTTTGACCGGGGAAGGAGAAACCATGCCAAAGAAAAAGACGCGCCTCGCAATCGGCGGCAAGATCGTCGGCGCGGGAACGCCGCAAGCCGAAACGGGAACGCCGCCGCCGGAAGCGGGAACGGAAAAGCCCGAAACGGGAACGCCGCCGCAGCTTCCGCCAAAGAAGAAACACCGCCTCGCAATCGGCGGGCGGCTTTACTGATCCGAAAGGAGCGCAACATGGACTACGACACCCGCGACATTTTGCCCGAAGAATACCGCAACCGCGAAGAACGCCCGAAACGCCGCCGCGATTTTGACCGCCCCGCTAATGGTGAGGAAAGGAACCTTCACCAATGGCGAGACGATTTACAGACCGCGCCGTGTTCGACGGCGAAACGCTGACCGGGACATGGACGGCCCCGGACGGCGCGACCGCCGTCACCGTCAAACTTTCTGACGGCGCGAAGAACGCCGAAGTCGCCGCGACCGCGAACGGCGACGGCACATGGACGGCTACCGCGACCGCCGAGACGCTTGCGGGCTTTTCAGGCGCGACGCGGTGGATCGTTTACGCAACCACGGCAAGCGGTACGGAGGCGATTGCTTGCGGCGCGGTTTACATCCGCCCGCTTGTTTCCAGATACCGCGCCGTCGTCGCCGCAGTAGAGACAGCCCTCCAGAACTACGGCAACAACCCGAACAAGACCATCACCGTCGGCGAACTTTCGATCACCTACAAGGACTACGCCGACCTTCTTTCAATTCTTGCCTACTGGCGCAGACGCGCCGAAGAGGACGAGACGGGGCAGCAGCCCAAAGCCAATGGGCCGAAATTCATGAAAGTGAGGTTCGTGTAATGTTCAACATCTTCAAACGCGCGAAGCCGAAGCCGGAACAGCCCGCGCACAACGGGCGGCTCGTCCGCTCATTCAGCGCGGCGGAAGTTTCGCGCATTTTGGCCCCGTGGAAATGGGACGGCGGTTTTTCAAATACGGAGATCGCCGCCGCGCTTGCGATTATCCGGCAGCGATCCCGCGACATGGAGAAGAACTCCGAACACTACCTCCGTTGGCTTGATCTTTTCGTCGCGAACGTCGTCGGGGACGGTTTCAAGTTTAAGCCCTTGCCGGGCCGCGAGACGAACGTCGAGAAAGTGGACGCGAAAGCGGCGGCGTTCCTGTCCTACCATTGGTGGAAGTGGACGACCGACCCCGAACTGGCCGACGTGACGGGCCGCAAGTCGTTCGCGGCCATTTGCCGCTTGTGCGCGTCGAATTGGGCACGGGACGGCGAGGCGTTTGTCCTGATCGACCGCGCCGCCCAGAACGACTACGGCTTTTCGTTGCGCGTGATCCGCCCGGACGCGATAGACGAGACGATGAACCTCAACGGCACGGCGACCGCGATCCGCAACGGCGTCGAGGTTGACCGCCGGACGTTGCACCCCGTCGCCTACTATTTCCGCGCCGAGCGCGAAGACCCGGCGGCGGCGTTTATCGGCGGCAAGCCCGTCGTCCGCATACCCGCCGCGAACATTCTCCACCTTTACACGCAGCACGACGAAACGCAGACGCGGGGAATACCGCTCGGCCATGCCGTGTTGAAGAAGTTGAAGATGCTCGACGAGTACAACGTCGCCGAACTTGTCGCCGCCCGCGACGAATCCAACACGACGGGCGTCTATACCGCGCCCGCCGGACAGGGCGGCGAAATCGGCGAGTACGACGACGACCAATCCGCCGCGCTCACCATGCCGAGCGAACCCGGCACGAAGATCATGCTCGAACAGGGGTGGGACTACAAGACGGTCACGCCGTCGCACCCGAACCGCGAACTGACCAACTTCAAGAACTCCATGCTCCGGGACGTGGCAAGCGGCCTCGGCCTTGAGTACGCCTGTTTCGCGAACGATTGGGCGGGCGTTTCGTTTTCGTCCGTCCGCGCCGGGACGCTTGCCGAGCGCGACCATTGGCGGACACTACAAGCCCAGATGATCGAACAGTTGGTGGCCCCCGTCTTCCGGGCGTGGCTTGCGTCATTCCTGAAATACCGCGCCTCGTCGCCGTACTTGCCGAGCGACTACGCCCGACTTGTCGAGCATGAGTTTCGCGGGCGGACGTGGGAGTGGGTTGACCCGATGAAGGACGTAAACGCCGCAGCCGTCGCCGTTGCCCACGGCTGGAAGACGGACACCCAGATCGCCGCCGACTACGGCACGGACTACGAAGAGAACCTCGCCGAGCAGAAGCGGCTGAAGAAAAAGAAGGACGCCGCCGGAATTTTGACCGAACCGCTAAAGGTAGAGAATACCCCAAAGACGGGAAAGGAGAACGATGAAGAAAAGAACGATTGACAGGCGCGTCCGCGCCGACGAGCCGAAGGACGACAAGCGCAAGTACCGCACCGCCGAGTGGATCGTCGAAACGCGGGAAGTTGGCGAGGGCAAGGACAAGAAGACCGAGCGCGTCGTGCGTTGCTCGATTTCGTCCGAGACGCCCTACACCCGCTACATGGCAGACCCCGAAAGCGGCGAATGGGTGAAAGCGTTAGAAGTACTCGGCCACAAGCCGGGGGAGATCGACGACACCCGGATGCGTGACGGGCTTGTCATTCAGGACACCCACTACGGCGAACAGATCGGAATCATGGACAAGCCGGAAGTCAAGGACGGCAAGATCGTCGGCACGATCCGTTTCGGCCACTCCCAGAAAGCGCGGGACATTGAGGCCGACGCTCTTGACGGCATAAAGCGCAATATGTCCGTCGGCTACATCGTGAACGAGTACAAGCGCGACGGCGTGGACGCGAAGACGGGGCTCCCGATTTTCCGCGTCACGAACTGGACGCCATACGAAGCAAGTTTTGTGAACGTTCCGGCGGACACGAACATCGGAGTCGGAAGAGCCGAAGCCGATGAAACCATCACCCGGACGGCGGCGAAGCCCGCCGCTGAATCAACCAACAAGAAAGGAATCCAAATCATGGATAAGCCGACAACGGCGGGCTATACTGCCGAACAGAAGACGAAGATTCGCGAAATGGCCTCCGCCGCGCACGTTAGCGGCGAGGAAGTCGCCGACATCCTGACCTCGGAGCGTTCCTTCGAGGAAATCCGCGAGGAACTCCTGAACCGCCGCGAGAAGTATCTTGCGGAACTGGCGAAGAAGCCCGCGAAGCCCGCAGCGGAAGCCCGCTCCGTGCTTGACGAGGGCGACAAGGCCAAGATCAAGAAGCGTTATGACTTCGTGAAAGTCTTGCGCTATCTGGCCGACGTTGCCAAGGGCGAACGCCCGGACGTCGATATCGGTTTCGAGCGCGAGGTTTCCGACGAACTGGCCCAGAAGACGGGTCGCGCCGTGCAGGGAATCCTCCTCCCCGATTTCGTCAGGGCGGCGGCGAACGCGAACGACGGCGGACTTACGCTCGGCACTCCGGCTTACAATACCGACACGTCGGCGGGCGGCATTTCCGGGATCGGCGGCGCGGGCAAGAACGTGATCGAGACGCTGCTCCTTTCCGGGCAGTTTATCGACGCCCTTGTCGCGACGCTTGTCCTTCGCGAACAGTTGGGCGCGGAAGTGCTCACGGGCCTTGTCGGAAACATTGCCATCCCCAAGGGCGGCAGCATTACGGGCGGGTGGATTTCCTCCGAGGGCGGCAACGCGGCCAAGAAGAACCCCACCTTCGGCCAGATCACGGCGGAGCCGCACACCTACGGCGCGTATGTGGACATTACGCGGAAACTGCTTCTGCAGTCGTCCGTCAATGTTCAGGCCAAGGTGCTCGAGTGGCTCATGTACGCTTGCGCGAACGGTTTGGAGACCGCCGCGTTTCAGGGGTCGGGGACGGCGGGCCAGCCGACTGGCCTTTGCACCGCGCTTACTGGCACGGCGTGGAGCAATGCGCCGACGTTTGACAAGATCGTCGACCTTATCGCCGCCACCAAGATCGCGAACTCCTACAAGCCGAGCATGAAGTTTGTGGGAAATTCCGGCGTTTGGGCGAAACTGGCGAAGACCCGCGACTACGAGGTGCTGACCGACGGCGCGGACACGCCGAAGAACGTCGGCGCAATCGGCGGCTCCGTCCGTCTGCTTGACACGGCGACCAACAAGGTGATCGGGCGCGATTTCGTCGAGGCCAACCTCATGCCGAACGCGAAGCTCCTGTTTGGCGACTTCACGCAGCTGACGGTCTGCCTTTGGAGCGGCACGGACATCGTTGTCGATCCCTACGCGAACGACACGAACGGCGGCCTCCGCCTTGTGGCGTTGCAGGACTCCGACATTCTCATCAAGAGGCCGGAATCCTTCGGCCTTGCGACGGGCGTCAACGCCTAACCTTGCGCCCCCGGCGGTGTTGATCGTCCTTCGCCGCCGGGGGCATTTCAACCAAATTCACTCCCTAAAGACAAGGGAACAGAGTAGATGAGCCTCCGCGAAGATTTCCGCAATGCGCTCGGCAGCATAGCCGCCGCCGTTCCAGAGGCCGTCCGCACCATGCGGCACGGCGAGACGGAACAGGGCGCGGTCGTGCAGTCGTCGTCGCGGGACTTCGCGGAGGCCGTTTCCGACGCCGCCCCCGCAGAAGCGGCGCGGTACGTCGCGAACGCGGCGGACTTCCCCACGCTCGAACAGGGCGCGGCGGTGGAGTTGGGCGAATCGTTGCGCGTCGTCGTGTCGATGAAAACCGATCCCGTCGGCGCGACGTTCACCGTCGGGCTTTCGGCGGAGTTTGAGAAATGCCCGGCGGCGTACAAGGGGACGCGCCGCGAGAACGGCAAGGCGCGGACGATCCAACACCCGCTCGACATCCTGTTGCTTGAAAACGGCACGGCGGACAACTACACGGACGCGCTTGCGCCTACATACGCGACCGCCTACATTGCCGCGATCCGCCGGGCGGACTGGCCGGAAGTTTCAGACCCGGAGCCGTCCGACACAATCGAGGTCGCCCCGGACGGCCACCCGCTCACCCTGAAAGTTTCGACCGTCACACGGCACGACGGTTGGTACATCCTGAAATGCCGGACAAGGGGCTGACGACGTGGCGGTGATCCTTGACATATCGGCAACCGTTCCAGAGGCGACCGTGCGCGACTTCACCCGCGCTTGCGACCGCTACCGCGACGAATTGGGCAACAGTCAGGCCGTTGCGATCCGGCGCGGCACAATCGCCCTCGTTCGCGGACTACGCGCACGGACGACCAAGGCAAAGCGGCAAGCACCGCTGAAGGACGTGACGAAGTACGACGGCCCCGGCCCGCACTATATCACGCCAAAAGGCAAGGGGCAGAAATCGCAACACCGCTGGGCGATTCGCAGACGCGGCGGACAGATCGACAAGGGACTGGCCAAGGCGAGAAAGGAACTGACATGACCCCGGCGGAACTCATAACGCGCAAACTAAAGGCGGCAGTCGAAAGCGCGGGCGCGACCTTGCCCATCCAGTCGCTTTTGCTCGAAGCGTTGGACGGCGAGAAACAGGAAACGCCGTCGAGCGGCATTGCCTTGAACGTCCACATCGCCGGGCAGTTGGAAGAACCCCTGCCGCATTACTCTTTCAGCGTCCGTGCCGTCCTGACCGTTGCGCTTGACGACGACAAAGGCGGCAAAATCTTCAAGGCGAACTACGACGTACTTTGGGCCGTGTTCGACAATTTGGCGCATGGCGACAACTGCGAAGCGTTGGGCGACGAAAACGACGAACTTGCAGATGGCGCGGCGCACGTCTTCGCCGTTGACGGCTTTGAGTTGGGCGAGGGCGACGAGCCGGACTACCAACAAGACGAGAACGGCGGCTCATTCTTCACATCTTTCGCGGCGACCATAACGGGCCGCGCTAACTGACAGACAAGAAAGGAACCACAAACATGAACAACGGATTCAGCGCACCCGTGAACTATTGGGGAACAATAGACGGCCTGACCCCGAAGTCGTCGAACGACGGCAAGAGCAGCAGCGTCGCGGAAGCCCCGAACGAGTACGGCGACACCGCCGCGCACGACGTGTACGGCGAGACATTGAACCCCCAGACGGAGTACGCCGTCACGGGCGAGGTGGATTTGTCCGACATTGTACTCGGCTCCATCCACACAATCGGCACGGGCGCGGCGGCGAAGAAACTCATGCTGACCCAAGTCGCGATCAGCACACAGGCGGGCAACCCGCCGACCGTCACGATCAGCGGCGTCGAAGTCGAGGCCACCGCGACCGCAAAGCGCACCTACGCGCTCACGGGAACCCTCACGCCCAGGAGCAAGGCGCAAGACGTGTGCGGCGCGTTCACCGCTTCCGCGAACTTCACGCAGATCAACACGACCGCCGCCGTCGATCCTCACGTCCAGACCGTGAAGGGCATCCCCGTCGCAAGCGACGCAAGCCACGGACGGATCGAGGTACAGGCGACCATGACCGACGGAGCGGGCAACGGCACGATCACGGCGGCAAGCGCGGGCGGCTTTACCGTCACGGCAAGCCCGGCGGAAACCGACCCCGACGCCAACTACATCACCCGCGCAGCGACCGCGACGAAGTATCTCACGGGAACCGAGGCCGCGTGATTTCCCAACTTGCCAAGGAAGACCTCGACGACCTACGCGCCGAGGGATTGACGCCGAGCGACGAGGACGTGATAAGACTACACGCCCTCGCCGCCCGCATTTCAGACGGACAGGAAACGACGGCGTACAACGCGCCGCGCTTTGCCGTCGCCGGGGGCAAGGTATTCTGGGAACCGACGATGGCCGCGCTTTTCTGGTACGCCTACGCGAAGCGGTACGCCGCAGACGAGGACACCGAGGACTGGTTTTTCGCGTTCGCTTGCGCCCACGGCAGGGAGCGCGGCTATCTTGACGGCTTGCGCGATCCCGACGAGATACAATGCGCCCTTGGTTGCTTTATCGGCTCATGTACGGCGACAAAGGCCGAGGTCGTGAACGCCGTATATTACGCGTCGGTCGGGATCGAAGAGGCGAAGCCGGAGAAGACCGAACTGGCCAAGCAGCGCGAGAAGAAGGAACTGCCCGGCGCGAGGGAGCAGAGGAACTACCGGGCGATGGAAGAACGCCTCGCCCGCGCCGCCGCGACGACCGGGCTGACCTTCGACGACCTGATGATCCAGACGCCGAGCCGCTTGCGCGGCATGATTTACGCCGCCCACGTCGAAGCCGGAATGGAGATGACGCCGACGAGCGCAAAGGCCCATGCCGACTATCTGGCGACGTTGAACGCGATCACGAAGCGGCTCCGCGACGAGAAGGCCGCAAGGGACGCCGCGCCGCCGCCGGGCGAGTAGAAAGGCCGCGCCGCCTGTCGCCCTTCCCCTCTTGCCGTCCGCCCCCCGGACGGCTTTTTGTTTTGACCGACGCGCTAATTATGAGGAAAGGCTCACCCAATGGCAACATCTAAACAGATACGGATCAGCATAACGTCCGCCCTGAACGCCGCCGGAATAGAGGCGACGAAGGGACAGGTCGACTCAATGGCGAAATCCGTCGCAAAGTCTATGGGCGACGCGGCGAGATCGAACCGCAAGCATTGGGCCGACATAAAGGCGGCGTGGGACATGGGGACGGCGGCGATCAGCAAGGCGTGGGGCGCGATCCGCACCGTCCTGTCGTCCGCTTTCCACTTCGAGACGCAGACCAACCAATTCAAGACGCTCATCGGCAACATCGACGAAGCGCGGGCGCACATGGCCGACCTAAAGGCACTCGGCGACACCCCGCCGTTCAATCTGGATCAATTCGCCAAGGCGTCCCGCGCCCTAATGGTAATGACCGACGGCGCGTTGGGCTACAAGAAGAGCCTCGAACTGATCGGCGACGCGGCGGCGGCGACTGGCTACCCGATTGAGGAAATGGGACAGGCCGTCGGGCGGCTTTATTCGTTCATACGCGACGGCCAGCCGCTTTCCCGCGCCGTCATGCAACTCCGCAACATGGGCGTGATTACGCCGGAGGTCGCCCAGAAGTTGCAAGACCTACAAGCGGCGGGCAAGAGCAACGCCGAGATTTGGGCCGAGGTTGAGGCGCAGTTGGGCCGATACAAGGGCGCGATGAAGGAAACCGAGGCGACGGGCGAGGGGCTGATGGGCGCGATCAAGTCGAGATGGGACAACATCGTCCGCGCTTTCGGCAACGCGCTCATGGACGACGCCAAGGGCGGGCTTGACGCCGTGAACCAAGCCGCGAAGGAACTGGAGGAAAGCGGCGACATTGAGGTCTGGGCAAACAAGGTCGTCGAGGCGTTGCACACGATCCGGGAAGCGGCGAACGCTTGCGCGTCCGCGTTGGGGTGGATTTGGGAGAAATCCGGCCTGTCGGACGTTTACGCCGTCGGCAAGGCGACGATCCAGTCGGCGGGCTACGCCACGACCCGCGCCGTTGCGGGTTGGGTGAACGGCGAAGGTTTCACCGCCGCCCTTTCAGCGGCGAACCGCGAGGGCGGCGACGTGTTCGCCAAGGGGATCGCGCAAGGCCACTGGATCGGCATAATGGCCGACAAGGGATGGCTCGGCAAGGGTATGAAATGGGCGGCGGACGACAACAGGCGCGACGCCGAGTACGAGGCCCAGAAGGACGAGGAAATCAGAACCCGCGCCCGGAAGCGCAGACGGGAGCGCGAACAACAGGACGCGGCCAAGGTTGCCGAGCGCGAGGCGAAGGAGCAGAAGCGGATCGAGGACAGTCTGGCCGAGGGGCAGAAGAAGAAGGACGAGCGCGACGCCAAGGCCGCAGCCGAGAAGAAAGCCGAGGCGGACAAGAAAGCCGCCGAGAAAGCCGCCGCCGAACGCGCCCGGCTTGACGCACAGGAAGCCGCCCGCCGGGAGCGCGAACGCCAGAAGGAACTCGCCGACAAAATCCGCGATCACCAGAAACTACTCGCCGCCGAACGCGCCGAGGAATCCAAGGGACGCGCCGCCATTTCCGCCGCCGAGTCGAAGTTGCAACAGGCGTGGGGTTGGTACAGAGACAAGGACAGTATGGCCGCGCAGATTGCCGAGGAAAAGGCCGACGCGCAAGCCCGCAAGCAGTTTGATAAAGACTTTGAACGCCTGAAAGACCGCCGCCGGGACTGGCGGACGGCGGAGAACCTTTCGGTCGACGACGAGGCCGTCCGGCGCGTTGCCCTTGCCCGCGAGGAAAAGGAACAGGCCGAGAAGCACCTCGCCGAGATCGAGAGGAACACCGCCGACCTTGCCGAGAAGTTGGACGAACTCTTGCAAGCGAAGTAGAGAGGAAGCGACATGGCGACGAAATACACCATTACCCTTTCCGCTTCCGACTGGACTTCGACAGGCGGGACGCCCTCAAAAATCTATTTGAGCGGCGGCGCCTTCTACGCCGACACCAACCTCACCGAGCAAATGGGGAATTTGGGCGGGTACGTTAGAAGCGGCTACCGCTTTAAGGGCTTTTATTCTGCCACGTCCGGCGGCACACAGTACGCGAACGAGTACGGCTCATTCACAAGCGCGGCCTACGCGCTGACGGCCAACAAGACATGGTACGCGCAGGGCGAAAAGTTGTCCTGTTCGCTGCTGCTAAACGCGAACAACGGAAGCGGCGGGACGGCAAGCCTTTACATAAAGACCGGGACACAGGACGGCGACCAGATTTTCTACAACGACATAAATTGCACGACGCCGATCACCCCGACCGCGCCGACGCGCACCGGGTATGTCTTCACGGGCTTTTTCTCCTCGACTTCCGGCGGCACGAAGTACATCAACGCCGACATGACGCCGACCGCCGCGCTACGTTCGCGCACGACCGACGGCACGATTTACGCCCAATGGCAAGCCCCGTACAAAGTGACCCTCACCTCGACGAACTGGACGGGAGCGACGGCGGCGTTTTGGTACGACGCCATCGGCGGCAAGTGCTACGCGGCGGCGGACATGGCGACCGAGATCACGACCGTCGCCGTCCCGACGCGGGAGTGCTACCGCTTCACGGGCTACAACACCGCAAGCGGCGGTACTGGCACGGCCTACATCGACGAGGCGGGCAACATATCGCCGGACATTGGCGCGTATGTGACCGCCGCCAAGACCCTGTACGCGCAAGGCGCGGTCGTTTCCTACAAGATCACCCCGGCACAGGCAAGCGGCACGGGCGGCGAGGGCGTATTCTACGCCGCAGCGGGCGAGACGGGGGCCGGTCGTTTCCACACCGACGACCAATGCACCTCCGCGCCGAAGACGGCGGCGGCGGCGATCCCCACGCGGACGGGCTACACATTCCTCGGCTACTATTCAGCGGCAAGCGGCGGCACGAAGTACATCGAGCCGACCGGGGAGTTTACCGACGCCTTTTATTCGGCGACGATTTCGGCGGCGACGACGATCACCGCGCATTGGCAAGCCAACACCTACACCCTCTCCTTCAACTACGACGGCGGCACGGTTTCGACCGTCTCGAAGACCGTCACCTACGGATCCGCCGTCGGAACGCTGCCGACGACGACCAAGGGCGGCGCGGGCTTTGACGGTTGGTATATCAGCGACACCCACATCACGTCGACCACCGTCTGGAACTACGCGGCGGACAAAGAGGCGACCGCGAAGTGGACGCGCTACTTCGGAACGGTTGTGGACTTTTTCGGCCTGGCCTCAAACGCGCTCGTGCCGATTGCGTCAACGACGGGCGACACGCGCCACCGCGTCACGGCGGCGCACGGCGGCAAGTACGAAAGCGGCGTGAACCAAGTCGGCGGAATCTGGCGCAACCCGTCCGTGACCTACGTCGTAAAAGCCAACACGACGGTCAGCGTCCAGTTGGGCAAGGGCTTCGCGGCGCAGAAGAGCGGCTCGACCATGACCGTTTCCGGCTTTATGATAACGACGGTCGAGATCAACACAGAGGTCGGCAAATTCCCGACCGTGACAGTTTCCGCCGTCGCGAACGAGGGCGCGAACGCCGTCAACAACTTCACGGAGAACAAAAACAAGTTTAACGTTTCCGTTTCTGTCGTCGCCCGGAGCAAGGCGCAGAACCTACTCGGCGCGATCAGCGGCGGCGGGCATTTGCAGCGTTGCGCACTTGTCGCGACGTGCGACCCGGTAGTTTGCGAAGAGAACCTCATGCCGTGCGCTTCCGACATTGTGAACGGGCGGTACGAACTCGCCGCCGAGACGCTTGCGGCGGAGAACAACGCCGCGCCGACAATGACCTCGGCGGGCGGCTTCGCGCTTATCGACGACCCCAAGCAGACGAGCGAAAGCGACTTCGTGCGCTACACCATACAGGCAAGAAGGGAGATGGTTTGACATGGGCTACTATTCAGGAAACGGAGTGACGACGAACGGCGGCTCGACCGTCTCTTTGAGATCGTCCGGCCCCGCCGTCGGCGGGGCGTACTACACTTACCAGAGGACGACCACGACCGTCAACGTGAAGAACGGCGTGAGCCTTTCGACCGCGCAGGGCGCAAGCGGCGACATGAACCTCAGCTACTGGCAATGGCCCGGCGGAGCCGTTGAGCCCGCTTGCCGTGGCACACGATCCTCCACGTCCTACGCGCAGATAGACGGCTCGAACCTTTACGCCCTGACGACGACGAGCGAGACGATACAGGTGCGCGGCAAGCAGGGAACCTACGACAGCGGGTGGCAGTCATGACGCCGAAAAAGTACATAACCCAACTCACGGGCGAGGACATGAAGGAACTCGCGCAAGTGACGAACATCGAGCCGGGTTTCCTGATCCGCATAGACAAGAGCCAAGGCAAGATCAAGATCGGCATAGACGAGAACGCCCTCGCCCTTGCGATAAATGGCTTTTTCAGGAACGGCGGGTGCAACACGAACGCGGCGAACTGCGTGAACGTGCCGTTTGAGCCGCCGTCGTGACTTTTGACCGTTGCGCTAATGGTGAGGAAAGGAACGCCGAACCATGAAAGCGCAACACATAAAGATACGCCCGGACAGGCTGAACGCGCCGCTTGCGACGTGCAACGTCGGCAAGTTGTCGTCGGCGGTTTTCGTGATCGAGGGCGACATCCCGGAAGACGTCAACACAATCGCCGTCCAGATCGGGCGGACGCCTGACCCGCAGACGCAAGAGCCGCGCCCGAACTACACGGCGGCGGCAAGCGAGACGACCCCGGCAGGATCGGCGGCGCGGACTTTCCGCTGCTACCTTGCGCCGTTTTACTTCCCGGACGAGGCGGACGCGCTCGAATACCACATCGTGGCGACCGACACGAACGACAACCCAAGGTGGCTCGGGACGGGGCCGCTGATTGTCCGGGACAATCCCGCAGACGGATCGCCCGTCACGCCGGAGATCATACCCGCCGACACCTACATCCGCAACCCCGTGACGGGGCTATACCACAAACTCATCGCAGAGGTGAACGACCTCGGCGAGATAACAGTAGCCGCAGACCCGGAGGGCATAGAACGATGAGAAGAACCGCAACACTAATGGCCGCGCTTGCCGTGGCGTTCGCCGCGACCGCCGCGCCCGTGCGGACAGCGACCGAGAACTTCGTCGCCAACAAGATCGCCGAGGCCGTCGCCGCGATCCCCGCGCCGGACTATTCGACGAGCAACGCCGCGCTCGTCGCGACGATAGAGGCCAAGGCCCCGACGCCGGACTTGTCGCCATTTCTCCGCAGCGACAAGAGCGACAACGAGGTTCAGATTTTCGGCGGCTTTCTTTCGGGTTTTGGCTTTCACGCCGACACAGGCCACAACGACAACGGATGGAACCAGTACACGGCACACAACGGAAACGCCCTCGCGCAACCGCTCCCGTCTTACATCCAGAGCAACCCGTGGGGATTTCTGAAACAGGGCGAAGCGATCCCGACGACGGGCGGAGTGTTCAACGCCTATCTGCACCTAAATTATAAATTTTCCGTCGGCACATGGACGCAAAGCGTCAAGCCGATTGAATCGGTTGGCGGATCCGGCATTGCGTTCGCTTTCGGCGACAACGTGCAGACACGGGCGGCGAACACGATGGTGCTCGGCGTTGGCGCGTTGAACACGAACTCGTGGTCGTTTATCTGGAACGGCGACGCGAACCGAATGTATTTCCCGACCATACCGAGTATGTCGAACCCATACGCGACGCGCTACAATGGCGGCTTTCATGTGAACCCGTCCGTCCGTTCCGGCATGGTGAACCCGCTCCAGAACTTTTGGATCGGCGACACGAACCTGAACGACTGGATCGTGACGCTTTCGCCGCCCGCGACATGGGCGACGCTTTCCGGCAAGCCGACGAACGTTTCCGCTTTCGAGAACGACGCCGGGTACTTGACGGGCTACACGGAAAGCGACCCGACCGTGCCGCAATGGGCCAAGGCCCAGACGAAGCCGACCTACACGGCAAGCGAGGTCGGCGCGACGACGCCCGCAGACGTGACCGCCGCGATCCGCGAACAGTCACTCGGCGGGATATGGGACGAGGAGCTGCAAGTTTGGTGGACGCCCGTTATGCGCAACGGATCGCTGACGTATCAGGCGACGACGAACGTGAACCTAAACGCGGAGAACTGACACGATGAAACGACCGACCCTTTTCCTGTTGTGCGCAGCGGCAACCGTTGCCGCCGTCGCCGCCCCGAACGTCACGAACACCGTAATGATGGTGGATCAGCGGGGCAAACTAAACGTCGAGGGCGTTGCGTCCGTCGAGGACGTTGCCACGAACGCCGTCAAGGTGAAGATCGCCGAGGCCAAGGCTGAAGCCGCGCAGACGACGGCGCGGGGCGTCACGAACGCGATCAACGCGGTGGTCGAGAATATCATGAGCAACAACGTGGTGGTTTACCGCTCCGGCTTTTCCGACAGTTTCGCCGCGCTTGTCGTCTTCACCGAGGACGACATTCTGGCGATCACCGAGGCGCGGTGGATCACGCGAACCGCCGCCCAGATCGTCGTCGAGGTGGACTACGTTTCGACCGCCGATTTGGGCGCGATAAAGCCCGCCGTCCTTCACCACAACACGCTCGACGGCGGGCGGGCCAACTTCGAGGAACTGGCCGAGGCGAACGTGACCGCGCCCGTCTATCACGCCGAGGAGCGCACATACGACGGCCAGACGTTCGCGGGGTACTACACGATCCGGGCCACGATCCCGAACCCTTCCGGCACGTCGTCGTACTTCCTTTGGATCAGGGCGGACGCGGACGCGCCGAGCGGGGACGGCACGACGCTCGACTTGCCGAACGGCGTCACGGGCGGCGTTTCCGGCGAGTATGTTTGGGGCGACAAGGTGCTGACGTTCCGGGGCGGCGTCTTGAAGGGGGTGCGCAATGTGGAGTGATTTTCTGACGGCTTGCCAAGCGGGGCTGACCGCCTGTTGCCTGTATATGCTTGCGCTGTTGCTTGCCGTGTGCGCGGCGTTGACGCTTGCGCCGCTAATCCGGGAGCAATGGGCGAAGTTGCGGAAGATGAAGCCGCTTGAAAAGGCGGTCGGGCTTGTCGCCGTTGCCGTCGCCATTGCATACGGCGGCACGAAGCCCGTCCAGAACGCGGGGGCCGACGAGGGCATTGCGCTTGTTTCCGTCGCCGTCGAATACGACGCCACGAACGACGTGACCACAGTCGAGGTGAAATTCACGGGCCACAACGTCACGACGGCGACCCCCGTTTCCGTCCGCAACGACCAGACGGAGAACTGGCGCAAACTGGAGAAGATCGGAGCAACCGTCACGACCGACCTCGCAACAAACGTCCTTGCGTTCGCCGTTTCTGGCGACGTTTCGACCAACAAATTCTGGTGGGTTGGGACGGACACGCCCGCCGTGATAATCGAGACGACGGGAATCACGATCACCCACTTCGCCGCGTCGTCGTCGTCCGTCCAGATCATGTGGACTTGCGACGACCCGAACGCGACCGAGTACACGATCCAGAGGCGGCGCAAGGGCGCGGCCCAATGGGAAACCGTCGGCGTCACGTCGTCGCTTGCTTTCGTCTATGTCGGCTTTACCGTCGGCGAGACGTGGGAATGGCGGGTGTCTTCGACATACGCGGAGGTGGAGTAAATGCGCGGGGCTTTCCTGACATTGGCCGCGATTGTGGCGGCGACGACGGCGCGGGCGCAACTGTTCGCGGATCGGGGCGCGACCAATATCGTCATAACGTCCGAGACGATAGAGGAACCCGCGTGGAAGCGGCGCGTCGTGATGAAGAACGGCGAGACGGGCAAGATCATGAACGACGGCGGCACGGTTGGGGACGCGGCGAAATCGGCGGCGGCGGGCGAAGCGGCGGAACGTGCGGCGGAGATCGGGGAAGCGGCCAACGTCGCCATGACGAACGCCCTGCAGACGCTTGTCACGGCACAGGCGGACGCGGCGACGAACGCTATCGCGCTTGCGCTTGTAATCATGCCGGAGACGAGCCGCACGAACCTCACCGCCTACGTCGTGAAGACCGAGACGGCGGGCGCGGTAGATACGCAATGGGTATGGTACAACCGCCAGATAGACCTCGCGCCGAACCGCTACGTCGTCTATGAGACGCACGACCGCGCCGCCACAAACAAGGTCGCGTGGGTTGACTGGCAGACGACCGAGACGATCACCCACAACGGGCGGACGTGGGAGGGTTGCCATCGTTGCACCGTCACCCGCCCGACATGGGCGCAGGGCGTGACGTGCCTCGACTTGCCAAACGACAGGCTCGGCGGGCCGTCCGGCTTTGATTTCGGCGACCTACTTGTCACCGTTGGCGGCGATCCGGCCTACACCGGGATCGTCTCGAACGGCGTGACCGGGGCCGTCCTGTACTTCGACAACGGCTTTTGCAAAGGAACACCACAATGAAGAAAACCGCCCTCGCCATCTTGTGCGCGGCAATCGCCGCCACGTCCGACGCCGCCGCCCTCACGAAGAAACAGGCCGACTACTTCAAGAACCGCCGCATTTGCGTGAAGCGCGACACGACCACCATGCCGGGGTACGTCATTACCCATTGGCACAGGAACGGCAAGCCGGACACGAAAGGCCCCGCCGTCGTCACGAACCGCCTCCAGAAGATCGTCGGCATAGAGCAGAAGAATCCGATACAGGAACGCGCCGAAGCCGCCGAAGCGGAGGCAAAGCCGCTCCGCGACTTGAAGAAAGCCGCGAAGCGCACGTCCAAGAACTTCGACAAGATCATGAAGGATCTGGAAAAGGCGAAGAAGAAAGCCGAGGACGCCGACGAGTTGGCGTTTTACGAACGGCTGGCCGAGATCATAACGGAGGCTTTCAAGGCGGAGGGCAACTAATGTGCAACCGGGAATCATTCGCAAAGATACGCGACGCAATCGGCGAACTTCAAAAGGCCGACGCCGTGCAATCGGAGCAGATAAAAACCCTTTTCAAGACTACCGAGAGGCAGGGCGACACGCAGACGCGGCTTGTGAATCGGCTTGTCCTTGCCGTCATCGGCGTGTTGATCCTTGCCGTTCTTGCGCTCATCTTCGGCGCGTTGGGGGAGCGGGGCTTTAAGGCCGTCACACACGCCGCGCCGACCGCCGTCGCCCCGCGCTGATTTTGACCGCCGCGCACATGGTAGAGGGCGCGGCAATCCCGCCACGCCCGAAACGAAAAGGACACACGATGAAAGACAAACTCCTCGCGCTGGCGTTTGAGTTTCTCTTGACGAAGGACACCGCCAAGAAACTCGCCCGGACGCTCAACAAGAAACTGGCCGAGAACGCTGCGCTCGACGGCGGCAAGGCGAAGTATGCGGGCTATCTCCGCGACGGCATGGCGACCCTTGCCGTGTATTCCGAGGCCGTCGCCGACGACGGCAAAATCAGCGACGCCGAACTGGAGAAGATCAACGCCCAGACCGACGCGCTTATCGACAAGTACATCAAGTAAAGGGGGCGCACAATGGGAAAGACCATCAAGGGCAAGGACAAGGCCGCGAGGAAGACGGCGGCGGCAAAGCGGAAGATCGCCCGGAAGTGCAAGGGCGGCAAGATTGCGGCCATCGTCGCCGCGTTCGCGCTTGCCGCGATCCTGACGGGTTGCACGACCGCCGACAGCGCACAGCCCGCCAAGAGCCAGACACAGGAGAACCGCTTTGACGGTTGCACGTTTGTCATGGCCGCGAAGACGACGATCAGCAACGGCGTGATTGTCGCCGAGGGCGACGCCGCGCCCGCGCTCGAAATGTTCACGTTGACCCAGAGCCTCGAAAGCACGGGGTCAACGGACACATTCGGCCAGGCCAACACCCAGACGCCGACGACGGACATCAAGCCGGACGTTGACCTCCACTACAACGACGCGGTGGGGACTGGCGGCAAAGCGGCCTCGGACTTCCTGTCGTCGCTTTCGGCGGAGTCGTTCGCGGCGTTGCGCGACTACATCAAGAGCGGCAAAAGCGGCAAGGTGACAGTCACCAAGAAGGACGGCACGACCGAAACGCTCGACTGCGCCGACGGCAGTTGCAGCTATTCGGGCGGCACGATCACGGCGGCGGACTGCGACGCCTGTACAGATTGCGCCCCCAAGTGACCGCCGTTGTGGTATAATATCCGCCGTGGTTTTGAAAGTCGTCCTTTCGGCCACGCCGCCCCCGTTGCCTTGCCCGGCGCGGGGGCACTTTTTTACCCCGAAAATCAGCGCGAAAAAAATTAAAATTTTTTTCGATTTGCTATTGACACACTACGCCGAAATATGATATACTATGGGCAGATTTTGAGGGACACCAGAGGCCGGGGCAACGGCCCGCCCTTGAAAACCGAAAACAGAACCGAAAGGACGAAAACGATGAACGCCGAAAACATCAGAGCCTACGAGATCGACGACGACGGACGCGCCGTGATCGACATGAAGACCGTCGCCTACAAATCCAGACAGACCCACCGCGCCGTGCGGCTTGACCTTGCGGCACAGGCCGCGAAGGAGAGCGACGAAACGCTCCGCCGCGTCGTCGAGCATTGCGCGGGAACGTATCTCGCCAAGGTTGCGGCAAAAGAACTGGCCCGCCGCGTCGCGTAAGACTTCAACCGCCGCCGGGAGCGGGGCAACGTCCCCGGCGGCACAACCCAAACCAAAAGACCGAAAGGACGAAACCATGAAGATCACCAACAAGACCGCCGCCGAAATCGCCGCGACAATCGACACCATCCTCGAAAGGGAACGCCGCCGCGCCCCGCTCGATCACCGCGACTGGAGCGACAAGACCGCCGACCGCTTTTGCGACCTAACGGCGGAAATCTACGACATGGACGAAGACACCCAAGTCGAAACCCACCGGGGCTTTGCGCTTGTCTGGAACTCTTGCGGCGTCTGGCGCGTCGAGGTGAAGCGCGGCAAAGTCACAGAACTGGCATGAGGGAAGGAGAACCACGGCATGAGAAAGAGAGAACTACACGCCATCAGAAAACGCGCAGCCCGCGCCGCCCTTGCAACACGCTGGGGCGGCGAGAGCCGCGAACAGTCGAAGCAGATCCGGGTGGACGCGGACGCCGCCGACCTTCTGGCCCGTGTGCCGGATCGTGACCGCCGCGCCGTCGCCTCAAAGGGCGTCCGCGAAGCCGCCGCCGCGTATCTGGCCGGGAGCGGCGACGACTAACCAAGAGCCTCGACCGCAGGGGACGCCGTGCGCACCATTTCATCGGCCACGGCGTCGAACGTGTACACGTCCGTGATACACCCGCCGCCCGTGTGCCCCAGAACCGCCCGCGCCGCTTCCAAGCCGAACGCCCGGCGAACTTCCGTGCCGAACGTGTGCCGGAGCCTGTTCGCGCCCCACGGCGCGATCCCGGCGCGGCCACAGGCGGCGTGGATCGTTTTGGTGTATGCGTCCGTCGTCCAGCGTTCGCCGAGGACGCGGGGGACGTGCGGCGCGTCTTTCCGCTTGCCGTACACGGGCGTGACCCTTGCGGCATGGCGGGCGGCGATATATTCGGCCATTGCTCGGACAGGCGAGAACGGCACGTCGCCGCCGTCCTTGTGGCGTTCGAGAATCGCCCGCGCCTTTGGGCCGATACAGACGACACGCGGCTGGCCCAATTCGCCGCGCCATTCGTTTTTGTTCACTTCCGGCGGGACGCGGTAAACCCACGGCAAGCGCGACGTGTCGATCAGCGACCAGCGCAGGGCGCACAATTCGCAAGGGCGCATCCCCGTCAACCGATGGACGCGCACCATGTCCGCCGTGTTGGGCATCATGTGTGCGACCGTCGCCGCGATTGTGGCGTCGTCAACGGGGCGCACGGGGGCGCGTTCCGGGGCGGCGGAACGCCCGCGCTTCACGCCCTTGACTTGCGTCAATTCGGCCTTGACCGTCGCCGGGATAAGGGCCTCGTCCAAGGCCCACCCGATCATGTACTTGACCCGCCAGAGCCGGGCGTTGACCGTCGAGCGCGACACGCCGGAGCGAACGAGCGCGTCCCGGAGTTGCAGCATATCGCCGTGCGTCAATTCGGCCAGAGCCGCGCCGCCGAACATTTCCCGGAACAGGCGCACGTCAAGCACGGCGTTGACCGCCGTGCTTGTGCCCTTGTAGTATTCGCGGCAATGATCGGCCCAAGCCGCGCAGAGATCGGCGACTGTTGCGCCGCGAGGCTCATGCCGTGCGGCTTGCCGCGTGTGTTCCTCCCAATAACGCGCCGCCGCCTCTTCCGCCATCTTGCGCGGGCGATCCGTCCGCATCGTGTGGTTTGAGTTGGGAGCCTTGAGCGGCACGTTCCGCCGCGTCTTTTCGCCCGGCAGCTTCACCGAGTAGTACCAGAGGCCGTGGTTGTCCCAGACCGACCCCGTTTGCTTCATCTTCATTTGTGCGCACACTTTCCGCCGTTTCCGGCAAACCCGTGCGGCTTGTCTTAAAGTGTATTAAAACACCCCAAAACGCCCCGTCCGGGCGGGCGACCGCGCAGACCAGAAAGCGCGGAAGCCCTTGTATTTGCACACAATCCGAACTGGTGGAGATAAGGGGAGTCGAACCCCTGACCTTCTCAATGCCATTGAGACGCTCTACCAACTGAGCTATATCCCCAATAAGAAAGAAGTGGCGCGTATTATCTCATATCGACGCGCCGTTGTCAATGGCGAACTTAGCCAATCATTCCGCCGTTGACGGAGATGATCTGACCGGTGACATAAGCCGCCTCGTCGCCTGCGAGCCACGCGACCGCCTTCGCGATGTCCTCGGCTGTGCCGAAGCGCTTGAGCGGGATTGTATCCATGTACGCCTTCTTGACGTCGTCGGGAAGGACATCGGTCATCTTGGACTGGATGAAGCCGGGCGCAACCGCGTTGCAGCGGATGTTGCGGCTGCCAAGCTCCTTAGCGGTCGTCTTGGTAAGCGCAATGACGCCGCCCTTCGACGCCGTGTAGTTCGCCTGTCCCGCGTTGCCCATGATGCCGACGACGGAAGCGATGTTGATGATCGAGCCACCGAGCTGCGTGCCGTCCTCGGCCTTGTTCTTCATCATCGGGCGAGAGACGGCGCGCGTGAAGAGGAACGTGCCCTTCAAGTTGACGTTGAGAACAGCGTCCCAGTCCTCGTCGGACATGCGCATGAGAAGACCGTCCTTCGTGATGCCCGCGTTGTTGACCATGATGTCGACCTTGCCGAAGTCCGCGATAACGGCCTTCACGCACGCATCGACCTCGGCCGAAACCGCGACATTGACGCCGTAGCCCTTCGCCTTGACGCCAAGCGCCTCAAGCGCGGCGACCGTCTCGGCGCACCACTCTTCCTTGAGGTCGCAGATTGCGACGTCTGCACCACATTCGGCGAGCTTCTTTGCGATGGCCGCGCCAATTCCGCGAGCGGCGCCTGTGACGATTGCGACTTTGCCCTTCAAGTTGTTCATAGGTCTAGTGATTAGTAGTTAGTGATTAGTGGTTAGGCGAGGGCGGCGACGGTCGCGTCGAGCGACGCGAGGTCGGCGACATTCGCCGTGGCGAGCGCAGGGTCGATTTTCTTCACGAGCCCGGAAAGCACCTTGCCAGGGCCGAACTCGACGAACGAGTCGCAGCCGAGGGCCTTCGCCGCCTCAACGTCCGCAGCCCAGTTCGTCGTGCCAGTCACCTGCTCGAGCATCGTCGCCTTGATTTCGCCAGGATCGGACGAATGGGGCTTGCCAGTGACATTGGAAAGGACCGGGAACTTCGGCGCGGAAAAGGTGATTCCGTCGAGGATTGGCGCGAGCTTCTCGCGCGCGGGCTGCATGAACTTCGAGTGGAAGCCGCCAGCCGTCGCAAGCGGAATCGCGCGCTTGACGCCAAGCTCCTTGGCGACCGCCGCGGTCTGGGCAATCGCGTCCTTCGAACCGGAAAGGACCTGCTGCGCGGCGGAATTTATGTTGGCGACCGTGCAACCCGTCTTTTCGCAAAGCGCCGCAAGCTGCTCGCCCGTCGCGCCTACGATGGCGATCATGCCCGAGGGCGTCGCCTCGCACGCCTCCTGCATGAAGCGGCCTCGCGCCTCCAGCACCTTGAGCGTCGAGTCGAAGTCAAGGACTCCGGCGGCGCAGAGCGCTCCCCATTCGCCAAGCGAGAGGCCCGCAGCGCACGCGAACTCCGTCGGCCTGCGCTTCTGGAGCGCGAGATACGCCGCGTAGCTCGTCACGAAGATGGCCGGCTGGCAGATGTTGGACTTCGTCAGCTCCTCGGCAGGGCCTTCGAAGCAGATCTTCTTCAGGTCGAAGCCGAGAACGGCGTTCGCCTTGTCGAACAAGGCCATCGCCTCGGCATCAGCCTCTGCGAAATCCTTGCCCATCCCCGGAACTTGGGCCCCCTGGCCCGCAAATATGCAACAGTTCTTCATAGAGAGGTATTATATCAAAAATTATTCGCCTCTGTGGACTGGCGAAGTGTCGCGGCTGTGGGGCTGGCTGCGATAGAGGGACCAGCCGTTGTTGAGCCAGAACGCGATGCCGCATACCCACATCGCGGGCGCAAGCAACTGGTGGTTCCCGGAAATCTCCGCGACCATCACGATCGCCGTAAGCGGAATCCTGACGGAACTTGCAAGAAAGCCCGCCATGCCGACGAGAGCAAACGCAGAAGGATGCACGCCCCATGACGCGGGGAGGACGCGCGCAAAGAAGAGACCGGTCGTCGCGCCAAGCGACGCTCCGCAGACGAGGGCTGGGGCGAAGACGCCGCCAGAACCGCCAGAGCCGACGGTAAACGAGGTCGATATGACGTTCAGGAAGAACATCGCGAGGAACACGACCGCATTTCCGTTCTCGACAAGGCAGCGGCGGATGATCGGATAGCCAGCGCCGTATACGCCGGGGAAGATGAAATAGCCGAGAAGACCGACGACGAGACCGCCAATGACGACTTTCACAAAACCGGGGATGCGGAGATTCGCGAACGTCTCCTCGGTGCCTCGGAAGAAGCTTATGTAGAATCGGGCGCCAAAGGTTATTACAAGCGCAAGCGCAAAATACGGAAGAAGCCTTAGCGCATTCTCGTAGGCGCAGGGTGGCATCTCGAAAAGCGGCTGCCACCCGAAGAAATAGGCGTAGATCGTATACGAGATAGGCGCAGCGATGAAGCACGGTAGAACCGTCTCGTACTCGACGTCGCTAGACGAGTAAAAGATCTCGAAGCCGAAGATAGCGCCAGCAAGCGGCGCCTGGAAAAGCGCGGCAATGCCGGCGGCGAGACCTGCGGCCATCAATATACGCCTTGCGCGCACAGTGAGATTGAGCATGCGCGCAATCACGCTGCCACATGCGGCGCCGATGAGAGTCACAGGGCCTTCGTAACCTGCGGAACCGCCGGAGCCGACGGTCAAGACGGAGGCAACCGACTTTATTGGAACAACCGTAGACGTGATGTAGCCACCGTGCTGGTGGTACGACTTGATTGCGCTGTCGGTGCCGCGCGCGTGTTCGAGCCGCGCGAACCTCTTTATCAGGATATACCCCGCGAGCGCACCAAGCGCCGGAAGGAATATCATCGCCCAGCGGCGGCCAGAAAGCCACGAGCCGCCCATAAGGAGCGACTCGCCATAGTTTATCATGTAGCGGAAAGCAACGACAACGAACCCGGTGACGAGCCCAACAAGCATCGATTCAACGAGATACTGCCCGGTGCGGAAGGATATCCCCTTCCCGGCAAGGAGGAATTTCCAGCTCGTTATGGAAATCCGCCTGAACATGGCGAGGTCAATCGAGGACGTCGGTCACCATGCCACGCGCGACCTTTGCCGCCGTCTTTTCATCCGTCAGGGACTGGAGGACGACGAGGGCGAACAGCATGGACGCGCCAGGGGCCTGGCCCGTGATAACGTTGCCGTCCGCAACGACCGGAACGCCCGCGCAGGGACGGTCGAGATCGAGCGAACACGTAGGGTAGCACGTAACGTGCTGGCCCTCTTCGAGAACGCCTGCTTCGACGAGGACAGTCGGCGCGGCGCAGATAGCGCAAAGGAGCCGCCCTTCCTCTTTCTGGCGGCGAAGCCGATTGGCCAGGGCCGCGGACGACTTGAGGTTGTCCGTTCCCTCGCCGCCGCCGGGAAGCACTATTGCGTCGAAGTCGTCCTTCTCGGCCTCAGCGAAGGAAGCGTCGGCGCGCATCATGATGCCATGTGCGCTGCGCACCTCGGGACCGCCCGCGAGAGCCGCGGTAACGACTTCGACCCCGCCGCGGCGGAGGACGTCGATCGCCGTGACGGCCTCGACGTCCTCGAAACCGTCCGCGAGCACCACAAGCGCCTTAGCCGACATTCTTGGCCTCGTTGCACTTGAGCTTGCGACCGAGAATCTCCTTGTCGGAGAGCGCCTTTACGGCCGCGTCGACCTCTGCGCGGTTCGGCATGTGCACGAACCCGAAGCCCTTCGACCTGCCGTTGTAGCGGTTCGTTATGATGCGGGCGTAGGTGACCTTGCCGTAGGCCTCGAACTCCTTGCGGAGCTGCTCTTCGGTGAGGTCGTAGCTGAGGTTGCCGACGTAGATTTCGATCGACCCGTCCGCAGGCGCGGGGTGGGTCTTCTCGAACTTCGGCTCTCCGCGCTCCTGGCGACGCTGGCCCTGCTTCTTGCCGTAGCCGCAGGAACCGTTGTTCTTGCCGCACGGGCGGAAGAGGCGGCAGATGGCGCACATTACGAGGGCGCCAAGCACAAACGCGGCGATTGCGATAGTCCACGCCGCGCACGAATTTGTCTTGAAGAGTTCAAGAGCTCCATTGATGCAGTTCATTGTGTATTCCTTCCTTGCCTTTAGCTGTTCCTATAGTCACCGAGCGACTTCATACGGCTCGGATGACGGAGTTTCCTGAGCGCCTTCGCCTCAATCTGGCGGATTCGCTCGCGCGTAACGTTGAACAGGCGCCCGACCTCCTCGAGCGTGCGGCTGTAGCCGTCGGTCAGGCCAAACCTGAAGTCGACGACCTGCCGTTCGCGGTCGGTTAGCGTGTTCAGGATGTCCCTCAGCCTCTCCTTGAGAAGATGTCCCTCGGTCACTTCGAAGGGATTCTCGCTCGAGAGGTCGGGAATAAAGTCGCCGTAGTGAGCGTCGTCGTTGTCTCCGACCTTCGACTGCAGCGAAATCGGCTGCTGCGACATCCTCTTGACCGCCCTGACCTGGTCGGCGGGAAGCCCCATCTCCTTGGAAAGCTCCGCCTCGGTAGGCTCGCGGCCGAGCTTCTGGATGAGCTTCTTCTGGATGCGCATCAGCTTGTTGATCGTCTCGATCATGTGAACGGGGATGCGGATCGTCCTCGCCTGGTCCGCGATCGCGCGGGTCGCCGCCTGGCGAATCCACCACGTCGCGTAAGTCGAGAACTTGTAGCCCCGCTTGTACTCGAACTTCTCGACCGCCTTCATGAGGCCTGTGTTGCCCTCCTGAATGAGGTCGAGGAACGAAAGCCCGCGGTTCATGTACTTCTTCACGATGGAGATGACGAGACGGAGGTTCGCCTCGACCATCTTCGTGCGCGCGGTCTGCCCCGCCTTGAGGACGCGCCTCAGCTCGGAGAACGTCGTCATGAACTCCTCGGCGGGCATGCCGAACTGCGCCTCGAGGCGCGACATCTTCTCGCGGACCTGCGCGAGGTCGTTGTCGCGCTTCTTCGACGGACGGGCCTGCATTAGCGCAGACTGCTTCGCGACGAGTGCACGGTACGGCAGGTAGATGCGCTCGTCGGCGTCGGCGCAAAGCGTCTCGAGGACCTTCTGCTTGAAGCTGAGGTCGATGAAGCACTGCTTCAGCGCTGCACGCGCGTTCGCGAGCTTCTTCTCGGCGCCGCGCACTTCGGCCGCGGTCGGGCGCTTCTTCGCGATCGTCGAAAGGTACTTCGAGCTCGCCTCGGCAAGACGCGCCTCGACGTCCTTGATCTGCTTGCGGAAGCCCGGTATGAGCGCGATATAAGCGTCGCGGTTCTCGTCGAACTTGTCGGTGACGATCCTGTCGAAGCGCTCGGACTGGCCCTCGAGCTTGTCAAGCTGGTCGGCGTACATCTTCGGGGCGAAGAGGAACCTGTTGAACACGTTCTTCGTCTTCGACTCGGCGTCCTCGATGGTCTGGCAGATCGTGACTTCCTCGTCGCGCGAGAGAAGCTGGACCTGGCCCATCTGGTGGAGGTACATGCGGATCGGGTCCTCGATCATCTCCGCGGCGCGAGCCTTGGGATCGGAGGCCTTCTGGTTCTTCGCCTCGAGCCACTTCTTCACGTCCTCCTCGCGAAGCACCTGCACGCCAAGTGCCTCGAGAATCTTGAGGTAGCGGTCGGACTGAATCGCGTCGACGATGTTGGAGGGGAGAATCTGGTTGAGCTCCTCGTAGGTGATGTAGCCGCCGTTCGCCTCGCTGCGGCGCTTCACGTCGACGATGACGTCGTTGAGCTCGGTCTCGCGGAGGATGGACATTCCCTCCATCGACGGAAGAATCGTCTCCGCTCCCTCAATGTCGTCCGCACCGAAGCTCGGCAGCGGCTGCGGGGGGATGGCGGTCTCGGTGTCCTCGGCGTCGACGGGCCTCGTCTCGTCCTCATGCTCTTCCTCACGCTCTACCTCGGCGACAAGAAGATCGTCGTCAAGCGTCTCGGCGTCGAGCTCTTCAGCGGTATCGGCAGGGGGAAGGTCGTCGCCAACAGACTCGTCGGATGCGACGCGCTGACGACGCTGGCTTTTCGCCTTTGCGGGGGTTTTCTTGCCGTCAGTCGATTTCGACTCCGCCTTCTTGGCAGGAGTCTTTGCGGAAACAGACTTCTTCTTGCCCTTCTCAGGCGTCTTCGACAGCTTCTTCGTTAGCTTTTTCGCGGCCTTCTTCAAGGCCTTCTTCACATTCGCCATGTTTGCTCCAGTATACAATCCACCCAACTGCACTTTGTCAAGTGGTTGGTATAGTATACCAAAATTTCTCGTCCGAGTGTGGGTGAAAATGAATTTTCCTCGTCCCTCGCGCTACCATTGCGGCGTCCCCGTGAAGTTTGGAACCGTGAAGTCACTATCCGCAAGGGCGTCTAGCTGCGCCTTTACCTCGAGAAGATACCTCCTCTCGTAGAACGATGTGTCCGCGCGCTCAAGCTTGTTCGACACGTATTCCGCGCGCTCGTGGCTGTTCTTGTACCCGGGAACCGCCACCGCCGCGAGCGTGTCGACGTGGGGGATCCAGTATCGCCCCTGCCATGTAAGCGGATTGAACGTCGCCGCGGCATTTTCGACGACGCTGCTCGTTGCGCTGTCGCAGCCGTTGGTGTAGACCGGAATATAGCCATAAATAGCGGCTGGAACGATACCCCTTGCCCAGTGAGTACTGTTAGTGTACGCCGCACACAAATACCGAGTACTCTCGTCTGTCATGCCAAGTGCCGCCATTATTGACTCAAACGCATCCGACTTGTACATTGCGTTTGTTTCTGATGTTGATGCACCTATCACTTCCATCATAGGGATATTGTTCGTCGAGGCAAGTGCGTTTTCGCAAAGAAAAAACATATGGTCTACTATCCCCTCTTTCCTCTCCCATGCCGTCATCCACTTGTTTGTCGATGCTATCTGTGCGGCGCAACGACGCTGAAGGCAAACGGGAAACGCCTCGCATATCTCGTCATCGGTGTATGTCACTCCCTGCGGCAAATGCATACGGAAACGCCCGAGGCACCCTTCGCGTGTCGTCAGGGCATACGCCCATTCGGTGTAGTTCGTGGGCACTTTCGACGGATCCACCCAGACATTAATGCCACCGGTCGGCCCCTCCCTGAACGTCGCCTCAAACGCCGCGTCGAGCGTTGCAATGTCCTCCTCAGTAAGGGCATGCAGCGCAAGACACTGTGTCAACAACGCAACACCAAGCAGTATATGTTTTAAAGTCATTCAATCACTCCGGAAGGTTTTCCTCTGGATATGCGATTAATTCATTTATGGCGTTGGTGACGTAGGTCATATCTGGGTCGGCCGAAGCACGCGCCACAACTGCGCGAAGCACCGAAAGACGCCGCCGGCTGTAACGATAAGTCGGATCGGAGTCAATCATCAATTGGTCCATCCATGTATGATAGATGTTATCTTCGGACATAAAACGCAGAACAGACTGTGAGGCAAACTGCCGGATTGACGAAGGCTGGCCATCGAAAATGCAGTGCTGCACCACGCTTCTGGCAACCTCGTATCGGCTTCGATTCATCACATTCGTCCTAGACATATACACGTCCGCGACCGCTATCGCGTTGCTAGTCGCACCTTCGATCCGGAAGATTGAGTTTATCGCCCGCGCCGCATATGCCTCGTTCGTCGTCTGGCTGACGAGAAACGGCACATGTTCAGCCGAACCGTACGTGCCAAGAAGGCCTATCATCGCCCGCGCCATTCTGATGTTATTTGTGTGGGCAAGCTCGCATACGATACGCGCAAACCTATTGGTGTCGTTCCCGCACTGAACAGAAAGCGCATGATTTCTCATTCTGTTGATCTTACCCGAATTGTCGATAACGCAACACGACATCGACAGTGTGCGCCGCACATCTTCGTCCTGGTAGACGACATCATCGCCCAACAGCGCAAACGCAAAAGCCGCAAACACAATCACTAACAACTTTTTCATCGCATCACCCTCCAGTTCATCTGTGTATAGGATTAAAAGTATTGTCATCATCGCCGTCATAAAACACTCCGGTCGAAACATTCATCCTAATGTTCAATGCATTATATCCTTGTATCGACCCAAACGTTATGTCAGCGCCAGCAGCTGCATTGTCCGTCTCGTGCAATCCATTCATTAGCATACGTCTGATGATGCTCGAATGCCTGAATCCATAGGGATAATAACGTGATGCTCCATGCTCATTACAGAAATTGCCACCATTCCAATCGTTTGGAGAATATGAACTGCGTGTTACATCCGTCATCTCTAATCCGCCGTCCGGAGCAACGTAGACATCTCTCATGCCTATCGCATGACCAATCTCATGGGCTAACGTTGAAAGGTGTGCCGAGCTTGAAACGACTAGGCCGCACTGGGTATTCATGCCAATAATCGCAGTTTTATCGTCTGTTAAATCATTCACTATGTCATTGACGAAGAAACACTTCAACCCTCCGCAGGATGGGAACGAGCTAGTCAACATCTCTACATTCCACATTCCATTTGTCATTACTTCTTCTTGGATATTGTACGCCGCAGGTATATTAGTCACGATAATTCTGTCGCCAAGGTCAAACATCATGCCGATCTGCGAATAGGCATCGTTCGCCATCTTGACCATCTGCCTCAGCCTTTCAAAAGTAAAAGGAGTGGATTCATCTTTATCACAAATAATCCACGCCGCCAGCTGGACAACAGAATTTGTGACTACGCGCAAATCGAACATCGGATGAGATGAGACTGCGTCACCAATCGCAATATCCAGCTTTACGTCTCCGGGTGTCGTCCCAAAGATTCCTATACGCCGCCCCTTCTTACGTCCGGAACGAAACTGCACTTCGCCATCACCCGATGCCGACCAAACAATTCGATCGTCAGGGAAGTCCGCTGGCGCAACGTCTATCTTGAAGTATGCTTCGCGATCAACCCCTACACCACATGGATTAAGCACAAGGCTCTTCATCTCGCCCGCCTCAACCACATTCGTTGTCTCCGTGCAGATCGGCTCAACGATCGGGCGGACGACCGTGAACCTAGTTGTGGCGGCGAGCTCGGAGCCCGTGTCCGGTACAAACCGCAGGCGAAGCGATGATCCCAAATACGACTGGCTGGGGGCGGTTGGATTAATACGGACGACTCTTTCGAAGGAGGTCTCATTCTCAAGTTCCCACTCGCTGCAGACAAGAGGCGAAAATTCGCCGTCAAAGACAAGCCCAGTGAAACCATCATTTTCAAGGCGAAGGATCCCGTTCGTGGGAATGTCAGAGATGAACGTAACCGTCGCAAGCACCATGTCATCGTCAAGAAGATGAGATAGCCCCTGATTGTAGTCCGTCACCCCGTCGTCCATATCGTCGTCGTCGTTCACGAATAACGTGTCTGGCATCGCAAGCGAGAGACGGGTCTGTGCCGTTGCATCGCCTCCATACTGGTAGACTGCCGTCTGAACGCCACCTGGCACTGTGACCTCCAGAGTAAGCACAGGTGGTGACTCGCCACCGGAAGGATGCCAGGTCATTCCCGTCGTCTGCAACAGTGGCGAACCCACCGAAACCACGGAAGGATCGGACGAATACCAATGGTACGAAACCGCCATTCCGGCGGGGAGGTCTCCAACCGTCGCCGTAAATGTCTCCGTCGGATTTGCAAGTGTAGGCTGCCAATTAGCCGGAGACACGGTGACAGTCGGTTTCCAAAAAACATACCCTCTCACAATCGGCCCGATTGGGACGGGAGCCACAAGCCATTTTCCCCCATCCGCTGATTTCCAGTGGCCATCGAGGAAAGATCCATTTGCGCGTAACGAACTTCCGTGCCCAATGTCGTCGAACGCAGCGTATACAAAATTGGTCCCCTCCGGCTGTGACACCTCAAGATCGTATCTTCTCCCCTTTTCGAGAAGAAAAACGCAGTCGCCGGTATTGGTAACTACAACTCGGTAGTCGCCTACGGAAAGCAACACGGGGTTCGCCGGTGCGTTCGGGACCGATACCGTAAGTTTGTAAAGTCCGTTCGCGAGGCCTTCGCCAATGAGGGAATCAACCCACGGGAGATAGCCGACCATAAGTATCTCCTCGGCGTTGGTGAAGCTTGCCGTGACCCAAGCCGTGGACTGACCGTGGAAGTCACCACCATAAACCGTCGGCTCGGGATCGAGCGAATCCGCGAGGCCATCTCCATCGGCGTCGAATTCGGCTACGCGCGGGAACCCGTCGGAAATCCCGTCGCCGTCGGTGTCGAGGAGACGCGGGTCGGTATTGCGTCCGAGGACGTATTTCACCGTAGTGCGCGAACGAAGCGCGCCTGGCGGCGCGAGCACCGTGTAGAGCTCATTAGTGTCAAGCACGGAGCGCATGGACGGACACTGCACGCCGAGGTCCATGTCGAGCGCAGCAACGGAGTCGCCGACGTCGAGATAGCTGACGTACACCGTGTCAGGCTCGCCGAGAGGGACAATCACCTCGTAGGTAACGGCGCGAGAACCGGAGAGCCCGGCATTGTTGGCAATCTGCGACTCGGCGCGACAGACGGCGTAGCTTGCGCCGTTCGTCTCGACGACGGCCATGCAGCGCCCCGGCATGACGGCCATGTCGCAGTTTAGGCCGGCAACAACAACCGCCCCGCCCGAGCGCGCATCATAGCGGAGGTCATAGTCTCCGTTCCAGTCCATGTAAAGAGGCTCAAGGTCTTCACTATCGAGCGAGATTACCACAAATCCATCGACGAAGTAGAGCAGTTCGTTGCAGTCCCGCCCCTGGATCGTCATTGAATATCCGTCCGAAAGCCAGACATGCCCGAAATATCCAGACACCCCCTTGTAGTGAGAAACGCCGGCAACGCCGTTGGAAACGTCCAGCCACAGGAAATCGTCATCGGGAAGAATCGTCGCGTAGCCAATCTCCTCTCCATCGGCAAGTCCGTCGCCGTCTGTATCCGCGAGATCGGGATCGGTGCCGACGAGGAACTCGCGGGCGTTCACTACGCCGTCAGAGTCGTCGTCGTCAGCCGCGAGGAACCCCCTCGCCCAGAAGAACCCGGCGGCGTTCGTCACGATGGAGGGATCAGCAATCGTCCAGGCGCAGTTGGTCGAGTTGGCAACGTCGAAACGCAGGTCTATGCGTCTCCATTCGTTTGACTCCAGGCTCGGCGCGTAATAGAGCCCCACGGCCGCGAACACGTCGTTCGTAGTCCAAGCCGCGGCAAGTTCGACGCTGTTCGTGCCACGCTCGACGTGCGTGAACAGAAAACGCGGCACATCGTTCGTGGCGCCGCCGTCCGACCGCAGGCCATCCCCGAACCGCCCAAGGCAAGGCTGCCCGCCAACAGCGACAATACCTCCCTCTTCTGCCCTGCGTTCTCCGCCGGTGCAATCCGCGGCAACGATGTCGGATCCTTCGCTTTCCGCTTCTTTGGAGCATTGCGGCCGTGCATGCCGCGCGGAATCGGCATCTACGACATTTGGCGCATCTGTGCTGGGCCTCTCTTCATCCGTCTGTGGCGCGTCGCCCGAGATCAGAAGCCCGCCCATGCCGGCGCGCTCCGCGGCGTCCGCCAGCTGCGCCGCGCGGTTCTGCTCCTTCTCCTCCCGCGTCGGCGGCGCGCCGCCGATGGTCATGGCCACCGCCCACAGCCCCAGAAACAAAAGCGCGACGATTCCGCCCGCGCGGACAATCCGCCGCGACGCGCGGCGAAGAGCCCACCACGCGCCATTGATGGACACAAACGAGAGGTAGGCGACGACTGGCGGGAGCGCGAGCCAGAACAGAGCGTCGGCAAAAGACTTCTGGAGCGCATCCACCATGCCTACCACTCCCTCTCAGAAAAGCCCCTCGCGGAAACGGAGCCGTCGGCCGCATGGAACAGCAGCGACTCCTCTCCGCAAGCGGTGGATGTCACATTGGCCGGAATCTCCGTGTCGTCATACGACGACAGCGGCAACTGCGGCACGACAACCCTCTCCGCCGAAAGAGCGGAGAACGAGAGAAATGCCACCACCAGAATTGCCGCCGCAAACTTCATGCTGATATTTTATCATAATTCCTCATCCACCTGTTATCCTTGTTCTTCGCCATCTTCCCTCGGCCCTCCGCGACATCAATCCCGTACCACAGCCGCCCCAACTCAATCAACCCAACCAGGCAGGCTGAGTCAAGTTTCCTGTCTGCCCCCATGAAATGGATCATCGTTCAGGTACTTATCAAAGAACACTGAAAAAGGAATCTCTACTGTTTTCCACAAACCTGCAAGATGATTCTGAGGGATGTGAGGCGCTACGGCTTGCGATGGAACATCAACAAGGATTGGCCTTTCGCCCAGCAACCACAAATGAAAATGATAGTCCCCGCAGCACGAAGCCGCGACTTTCCACTCGTTTTCCGAGACAAAAAAAGTCGCCGCATCAACTGACCGGTTGGACGACTTCACTTCGACAAGACGAACATCTTGACATTCTGCAGAAACAGTTGAAGACAGATCATATCCAGCATAATTAGATTCAAACGAAACCCACTTCGGCTTTCGACCAGTTCGCTTGGTTTCAAATTGAATCGAGAGCCCCTCTCCTAGACATCCAGTCTCAACTTTTCTTTCGCCAAGCTTGCTCCTAACGAATTCGGCCATTGCAAACCACCAACCAACTACCTGTTCATCTGGTTCAGCGTCCAACAATCCAGCAGCATGAAAGCAACTGACAACATCTTCAGGAAGTATTGCTACCGTTTCCATACGTCCAGAAGGAATACGGAAAGACCACGGCGGAAGAACACGCTGAATATACTCCGCAAGCATCTTCCGGAATGGAACGGTGCTACTCCTAGTTTTTAAGTATGCCTCTTCAATGCATTTCCCAACTTCACTCAATTGAAATGGTTCTCGTGGATCAATAATCCCAATATCCACCGCAAGCCGCATCAAAGTCTCATGCTCACACGAAGCCAGCAATCTGATTTGCGACAAACCAGATCTGTCCCGCACACGACCACTGCCAACGGCAACAGTCAGTAACGTAAGTTTTGAAAGATATCCTCCCGAAAGCATTACTGTCAAATCGAGTTTAGATGTTCCAGGATGCTCTCACAGTCTTCTGGGCTTAATCCTGCCGCCTCAATCTCGCCTTCATCGTCTTCTTCGAGAACATCCCCGCCAACGCGGATTGACGAATCACCCAACATTTGCGCCATAGCATCAATCTTTGCTTTTAATCGCAAATCCGCCACTTCATCAATAGTACGGGCGCAGCGAACAATTTCTACTGTAGGGAAAGTCCCCTGGGGCATCCCTATTCGATGTATCCGGTCCTGTGACTGAAGGAAATGTGCCGCATTAAACGATCTATCGAGATATATAGCGTGTTGACAAACTCTATGCAGACTAATTCCTTCAGATGCCGCAGCTGGATTTGCTACAAGCACCATTGCCCTTTCGTCATTATGGAATCGGACAATCTTCCGTTCGCGAGTTCCATCTTCATCTTCTGAACCCGCGTGAACACCGCCGTGTATGTAGTCTGCACCAATGTCGGATAGCCTCATCGAGAGAAGTTCAACGTTCCTCACAAACGATGACCAAATCAGAACCTTCTTTCCCATTGAAGCAAGTTCTCGCGCACGTCTGCAGACATAGGCAATCTTCTTACCGTCTCGCGAAGACAAGTATAACTGAAGACGAGGGTCTATTGTTGCCAACTCCGATGCCAACGTAGCCGGATTCGCAACAAAACCAAGCAACCGCATAACACTCTTCCCTAGCGAACGTAGATAGCGAGCGTCCGTCGGGTTGGGATCGGCCATTGCCTTTGCCGACAATGATCGCATATGTGTATAGGCCGCCATTTCAATAGGTTCAAGGGCTATATCATGATACTCATAGTGAATTGGAGGGATTCCCAACTCTGGAGCGGTTGTGCGAACATATACAGGCAGTATCCTTTCAACCACATTCTCCTCTCTCACATCTTCATCTGGGAATAGGAATGACACCTGTGGAACAAGATCACGCGCAGATTGCGGCATAGGCGTTCCACTCAAAAGCAACTTTCCTTTTGGAAGCACAGAAAGTCTTCTGATCGCATCCGCAGTAACTCCCTGCGGATTCTTCGCGCGATGGCTTTCATCAAGGAAAATAAATGTCTTCGGGTGCTCTGCCAGGTATTCGCCTATCGTTTTCTGCCAACGGCCAAGACTTTGGTAATTGATTAGATAAAAACTATGTCCCTCCATGAGAAGTTTCTTTGCATTCAACTCGCCCCCTGTCAGACGGACAAATGTCCCTTTACAAGTGCCCACGCACTCTTCCAACTGCTCTTCCCAAGCACAGAAAGCGTTCTTCGGCGCCACAACCAACAACGGATCACCCTCTTCACGAAGCGCAAAATAATACGCTAACGCCTCTGTCGTTTTCCCGGCGCCAGGAACAGAAAATGATGCACCTTGCATTGATTTACACATTTTCTGGACGTTTCGGGATTGAAACGGCATCAATTTCCGCGTAAAAGCAACTTCCTGCAGGCGCTTATTCAGTTCTTCATCCGAAAAAACACGGCCCGCGTGTTTTGTGCTATCGAATTGCGCCAGGCGTGCTATCGCCGTCGCGTCCTCACCAATATTGATCTCATTTGCTTCACAATATGCTGCAAGTTCAGAACGATGTGCAATATACTCTTGAAGAGAAACAAGCACACCTCCCTGGACGACAGGCCTATGATTCGGAAAGAAGCCTCGGATACGATCCCAAACAAGCGCCGAAGCGCCATCTGGAGCCGTAAGCCCGACTAATTCCGCTGTTCGCGACTCAACCTTGAGTGTCATGTTGTTTGATCCATTGCTTAACGAACTCAGCATTTTCAATTATCGCCTCAATTTGTCTTAGTGCTGCGCGCAGCTCTTTTTGCCTGTCATCAAGGTCCCTATTCTTCGCAGACACAAGCCGCGTGGATATATCCGCCAAGTCGCGAAGAAGACACGTGCTCTTCTCAATGTCCGACTCCTTCTCACCTGCTGCCTCTATGACATTCCTGATGAGTTCTGCCGTTTTCTTGAGGTTCTCTGGTTTCCGACATTCATTGGCTGTTTTCATGGCCAGCGCCATCTCGTTTGACGCAGTGGCCCCCTCGGGCAATATCTCTTTTTCTGCGACCTCCACCACGGATGCAATGTTTTCTGCCAACCGTGGGATGATTTCATATTTTCGCCCACCAAGTCCTTCTGAAGATACTTGCAGCAGGACAGAAGCACAGGCTGAAAACATCTCTTTCAAACCTTGATCGCGGATTGTCTTTTCAGCCTCAACGATTTTGCGGAAAGCAAATTCTTCTTTGTCGACACGAGACCACTCGCCTGGATGCCCAATTGAGGCGAGATATTCACGAGCTTTTTCAAAACAGGCAATCGCCCTATCGATTTCCGAAGGTTTGAGGTCGAATAACTCCGCAATATGCACCTTACTTCTTCCCCCGTCATCAAACAATTCCTTGATCATCGACGCCTTGGTATGCCATGAGTATTCTGCACGATGCGATTTTTTGATTTGCAATTCACGCTCAATTTCATTAATGTCCTCCTCGGTGCAATCAGAAGGTAGCAACATTAGTTGCACTGATTCGAACTTTCTGTACTTGACCGGATCCTCGCAATACAACTTTCGCCATGCGCACAAACGCCGGTTTCCGTTGATCACCGTTCCATCCCGCGTGCAAAGAAGTGGCTCCTCCTGCTCTACAGTCGCCTTCTGGAATGATTCAAGAAGCCCCTGCTGATCGATTAGCGTATTTAGAATCTCATACTGCGCATTTTGAACCGCTACGGAATCAGAGTCCTCGCGGAAAAACGTTTTCGGAAGCTCAGGGTGTTTTGCCAAATACTCCTCTTGCAAAGTCTTAGTTCGGTGGTTTGCGACGCGATAGATTGGGAAATCTATACGCACCCGAACAAGCGGAAGTGCTTGCATGGCTCCCCGATACTTGAATGGTTGCGTCTCGTTTGTCTCGCGCGCAAGAGATTCAAGTGTTGAAAGTCTGTCAAGAAGAACTGAGACAGGGCTTGTTTGTATTTGGTTCATGGTTCCTTACTCCTCAATCTCTATCGATCCCGTAAAAAGCAATGGGCATAGTGATTACGAGCGAAAAAATCGGCAACTCCCTCTTAATTCGATCTAGATTGCATCTGTTATCCGTTCCTCCAGACCTACTGAGAGAACGAAGAAATTGCCACGAAGGCACGATTACAATTGCTCCGCGAAGTTTCACATCAAGAAACAGACTCTGCAGCTTTAAAAGATCTGCATAAATACGACTGATATTTCCGAATTGCAATGCAAGGCCTATATCCCCCTTTTGCCCCGAGATGGTGATCTTGCTTTCTCCCGATAGAAACACCGCCCCCGACCACCCTCGCTTTGTAAGCTTATCGCGAACAGGGTCGATAACTGCACTCGACGCAATAGCACCGCTGGGAACAGAAACGCCATGCAGACATGCTTCGACCTCTCTGAGAATCGCCGCCGGGATTCTCGCAGCCGCATTCTGATGGCAATAACGCTCATACTTCATTGCACACCCCCCACTCCTTTGGCCGTTCCGACAAATGACTCTTACGATAATCGTAAATCGGCTTCTCGGCTGGCCGCCAGACCTCCGTCCCAGAAAGCGTTCGATCAATCCTCGACAATGCAATCTTTACATACTTTTGTGCAACTTCAGTCCCTACAAAACGCCGACCTTCAGACAACGCCGCCACAGCAGTAGTGCCCGAACCTGTAAAAGGATCAAATACGAGGTCGCCTGGATTGCTAAGCGCACGAACAAGCCTTGAGACAAGCCCTACGGGGAACTGACATGGGTGTGCCGTTTTTTCAACATGGTTACCAACAACATTTGGTATGTCCCACACATCTTCTGGATTCTTCCCAAGCGGGTTACCAGACAACTCTCCTTTGCGTTCTCCCTTGAAGTGACGCTTCCCAGGATACTTTGAAGGTATCCTAACTGCATCCAAATTGAATGTGTATTCATCTCCTTTCGTGAACCAGAGAATCGTCTCATACCGACCACTAAACCTTGTCTTAGCATGCGTCCCATGCCCGAAATGCCAAACAATTCGATTACGTAATTTCATTCCACAGTCGCGGAAAATTGGCGCGAGAAGAATGTCAAGCGGCCATATCGTACCCTTGTCCACCCAATTACCAACTTGCCAGCACACACTCCCATTTGGCTTTGTTCGCTTACAGACCTCTTCAATAATTGTCTGCTGCCACGCCGCATACTCCTCAAGCGGAACTCGCCGCTCATACACCTTCCCTATATCATATGGAGGCGAAGTCACTGTAAGATCAAAGATTGCAGTTTCTGGCAATGACGAAAGAAAAGCCAACACGTCTTTGCAGAAGACGGTAGGCTTATTAAAATCGACAGCTGAGATATTATTTCGTTTCACGGGCATGCTCAAACCATTTCTGGACGCTCTGATACGGTTCGAACATATCGTATACAGCTTGCGTCTTTCCAAATTTCGACGGGTCAAATCCTGCCTGACTATCCATCAAATGGACATAGTCCTTCACCATTTCCAGAAACTCCTCGGAAGGCGACTCCAGCTCCTGGATAAGCACGGATGGAAGGACGGACCATACCACATGCCTTTTCGAATCGTCAAATACAAGACTCCCACCAACCATGACGGTGAACAACGGCGCAAGAAATCCAGTACAAGAAGGATATCTACCCCGTTGAATTTGCCTTGTTTGAAAACGTGTAGGCTGTTCTTTTTTGAGTGGTCCCTTTCTATTGCATGGCAACTCGGAATACCGCCTTCCAACACTATCACTTACACTCTCAAATAAAATCTCAAATCTTTCTTCAAGTGCATCCCAAACTTCCGGAAGATCGGCAACCACAGACAGCGACTCAACGACTGTCTGCTTCAAATCATTATCATCGCTTCCGTTGTCAGAAAGATTGGAAACAGTGTCGACTAATTGACTATAGACGCTTACGCACCCGGCCGTAGAAGTATAAATAGACTTGCGATGTACAACTGGCAAATGAAATTTGTCAACCGCATCACCTTCCACCTGCATAGTTGACTGAACGGCATCTTCTATTTCGCCAAACACCCCTGACCTCGACAGTTTCTCAATAGGAAGAATTGCGAGAGAAACAATCTTGGTCGGTAGTATTGGACAATGATTCTCGCCTGACTTCCATTGGATTTTCTTGTTAAGTTCTTCTGGCAGAACGTTTTTCAGATAGTCATAGCTCCCTTTGTGTTGAGCTATTGCGACGTCTTTGAGCTGAACATTGTTGTTGCGGGCCACGGATATCCCGTGTATCATTTCCTTCACCTCTTTTGCAGAAACACCATCTGCAGGGGATAGGACCTCAACCGGAACGAGAAACGAAAGCTTTCGCCTAAGAGCTTTCCCCAATCGACGTTCGCCATTCGGACCCAATCCCTCATCAACAAACTCAATAGTTGCTGCACCTTCCAACTTCCAGAGGTCGGTCAAATCTTGCCAACTCCTAATTTTTTGCGCTGTCTTCCGAATGCGCTTATCATCTGGACGCATTGACGGATATTTAACCTTAATAGCCTCAATCATAAGATTGCGAATAAGCGCAAAGAAGTTATGCCCGCCATCTAGAATGCCACCATATTCTGGCGAGTGAAAATCTACACTGAATCTATCGCCATCTCTTCCACGATAGTGGCCAGCCATCAGAATGCCTTTCGTCTTATATTGGAGCATATCTGGCTCTACATCCAATGTTTGATCTATAGCCTTTGTGATTCTATTTACATTCGGACTCCGCGGATTTGGCTTCAACGAAACCTCATCCATCATACGAACAAGCATGTCGGCAGGCAAAAGACCGACAAGTTTTACAAGCTTCTCACCTCGTTGGATGGATGCGTTCTGGACTTTCAGTTTCATTTTATCCCACCCAATCTTGTATTACTGCATGTTCCATCTCATACTTTCCATTGCGACGCGCTCGATAATCGCGCGTCGGCGCTTGGACTTGGGAGAAGTTCGAGCAAACAAAAATGCGTGCCTCGTCAGTCTCTCTCGTCGAAGGACTTGCAGGACCTTGTGTGAAAGAGACGACAAGGACACGCAAGACGGCACAAACCGTCAGCGTGACCTCATCAAACTCCGTTCACACATGTCGCACCTTTCCGTGCGATTAAAACCTGCAAGTTTTCGACGAACGTCGTTTGCGTGTCAGCGCAAAAATCTTATCGCCTTATCGGGATTACTCCCCCGCATCAGCTGTTCCCGCGCAGCACCCGCTTTGCAAGAACATCAATATTATAGCGAAATCGCCGCATGGAAATCAAGCGCGGCGGATTTGCCGCGTGGGAAGCGGAGGGGGTGTTTCGGCGCAATGCAATCAACGTGAAAAGTGAGGAGCATCAACGACAAGTCGGGGGATTGGAGCCGACTGTCGAACGAGAGCACGTTTGCGGGCCCGACGTGATTTCGACCGCCACGGTAAAGGGCGCGCGTGAAGGCGCGCGCGTCGAAATCATGTCGGCGGGGCGCCCGCAAACTGCGGGTCGTGAGAGCAGGTCGGGCCAAGCCCCCGACGCCCTAAGCCGAAACGCGCCCCACCGCGTCCGCGCTCCTACCTACTGCTCCCACGGCTTGCGCTCGGGCGGGTCGAGATAGACCTTGTCGCTCGGGCGGAAGGACGTGTCGGCCTGCGGCACGATCTTGGCGAGTTCCGAAAGGAAGCCGACGGAAACCGCAACGCGGGCGGCTGGACCGAGATCAACCTCGACCTGCGTGCCGTCCGTATTGGCGATTTCGAGGAAAACGGGAAGACGCCCGGGGCTCTTTACCACGGCCTCCCTGATGCGCACCGCCTTGTCGGCAAGACCAGGGTCATCGTACTTGAGCCGGATCCTAAGCCCCGCCGAAAGCTCCGCAAGGGCGTCGGAGAGCGGTCGCGCCTCGCGGACGGTGAAGTTAAGGTCGCCGACTTCCGGATGCTTCTTGTCGAACTTGTCGTCCTTGCCGTAATTGACGCGATAGGCGACTTCGCCGGAAAGCATGACGAGCTGATCTACACACGACTCAACGGACGAGTGCTTCTCCCACGCCTTCGCGAAGCAGAACGCGTCAAGGAAGCCGCCCGAGCCGTCATCAATCTGTAGAATCGCCCACTTCTGCCCGGGCGTTCCGTCGGGACGAGGCTTCCCGAGCTTGACGGTACAGGCGGCGAGAATCCCCACGACGCGCACGTCGAGGTGCTTCATGGCGCGCTCCTCCTTGAGGTGCGGATTTGATTTCTTCTTCCACTTGTCGACGGGCTGCGCCTTCAAAAGCTCGTCTACCGCCTCCGGATCGGCGAGTTGCGCCGTCTTGAAGGTGGCGACCTCGGATATGACACGGCGACACGACTGGAGTGGATGGCCCGAGACGTAGACGCCGAGGAGATCGCGCTCGTTCTTGAGATCCTCCGCGGGCGAAAAAGGCGGCGATTCCCCGAGCTCAGCATCCGACACCTTCTCCTCGCCGCCTTCGGCCATCATGTCAAAGAAGTTCGCCTGTGCGCTCGCCTGTTCCTTCGCCTTCTGCTGGCACTTCTTGATTGCAAACTCTATGTTGTTGAAGAGCTTTGCACGGTTCGGCTCGATTGTCGAGAACGCACCGGTCTTCGCAAGGTTTTCAAGGACGCGCTTGTTGCAGACGCCTGTTCCGGCATGGCGAATGCAGAAATCGAGAAATCCGGTATACGGGCCGTTTTTCTCGCGCTCTTCGACAATCGCGTCGCCAGAAGCGCCAACGCCCTTGATGCCCGCGAGCCCGTAGCGGATTCCATGTGCATCAGGAGTCGGCACGAAGCGCGCGCCAGACTCGTTGACATCGGGGAGCCGCAGCTCAAGATCCATTTCCTGCGCCTCGGCGACAAAGCCGGGGAGCTTCGCGAAGTTGCCGATTTCTGAGGAAATCTGGGCGCACATGAACTCGGCCGGATAGTGCGCCTTCAAGTAACCCGTCTGGTAGGCGACCCACGCGTAGCAGACGGCGTGCGACTTGTTGAACGCGTACGACGCGAACGCGCGCCAGTCGTCCCAAATCTTGTCGATGAGAGTGCGCGCCTCTGTCTCGTCGGCCCACTTGCCGATGCGAAACTCTGGGTTAGCAAGACAGCCCTCGACGAACTTGACTTTCAGCTCCTCCATCACGGCGAGCTGCTTCTTGCCCATCGCCTTGCGGAGCTTGTCGGACATGCCGCGCGTGAAGCCGCCGAGAAGTCGCGAGAGAAGCATCACCTGTTCCTGGTAGACGCAGACGCCGTACGTGTCCTTCAGGTACTTCTCCATCAGCGGATGGTCGTAGACGATCTCCTCCTCGCCCTTCTTGCGGCGAACGAATGTCGGGATGTACTCCATCGGCCCCGGGCGGTACAGCGCGTTCATTGCGACAAGGTCGGTAAGTCGCTCCGGCTGAAGCGCCATCAGCCACTTCTTCATGCCGTCCGATTCAAACTGGAAAAGACCAGTCGTTTCGCCACGTCCGAAAAGCTCGTATGTCTCCTTGTCGTCGTCGGGGATCTTGTCAGGGTCGAGAAGTCCGTCGGGGCCTCGCAGCGCCTCGGGGACACGCGGATTGTTCGGCCCCAAGATCGCAACGCACTCCTTTTCGACGGTGAGCGTCTTAAGCCCGAGGAAGTCCATCTTGAGAAGACCGACCGGTTCGACGAAATGGCCGTCGTACTGCGTCGTCAGAAGCGACTCGCCCTCTGTCGGCATCACCGGCAGCGTCTCGGTCAGCGGATCGCGCGAGATGATGACGCCGCACGCGTGGACGCCCGGCTGACGCATGCCGCCCTCGAGCCGCCTTGCGCGCTCCATAAGGAGATGCACCGTCTCGTCCTCAGAGTTGAAAGCGTCGACGAGCCCTTGTGAGTAGTCGCCGTTCGGGTTGCCGTTCTTGTCCTTCGTGCTCGTCGCCTTCTTGAAGGTGATCTTCGGCGTCTCGGGAACGAGCCCCGCAAGCTTGTTGGTGTCGGCGAGCGGATAGTCCATCACTCGGCCGACGTCCTTGATGACGCTCTTCGCCGCCATCTGCCCGAAAGTCACGATGTGCGCCACGTGGTCCGCGCCGTACTTCTTCGTCACGAACTCGAGCACCTTGCCGCGCCCCGCGTCATCGAAGTCAACGTCAATATCGGGCATCGAGATTCGGTCGGGGTTCAGGAACCTCTCGAACAGCAAGTCGTACTTAATCGGGTCGACGTTCGTGATGCCAAGCGCATAGGCAACGGCTGCGCCAGCCGCCGAGCCGCGCCCAGGTCCCACCCAAACGCCCATCTTGCGCGCATTCGCGATGTAGTCGTTTACGATGAGGAAGTAGCCGGGGAAGCCCATCGTCTTTATGACGCCAAGCTCGAAATCGACGCGCTCCACGATCTCCGCTGGCGTCGGGTCACCCCAGCGGCGCTTCATTCCCTCGTAGACAAGCGACTGGAGGTAATCGGCCTCGAACTTGATCCTCAGAACTTTTTCGTACCCTCCTAGGCGCTCGAAGTTCTTCGGTTTGTCCTCGGTGTTGAATTCTTTCCTGAGCGCCGCCTCGTCAAATTTCTTCGCGTATTCCTCTTCACTGCCGAACTCGGCGGGAATCGGGAACTTGGGCATGATCGGGTCGGAGTTGAGCTCGTATTCCTCGATGAGCCCCGCGACTTCCTCAGTCGCGTCAACGACCTCTGGGTGGTCGTGAAAGAGCTCACGCATCTCCTCCTCGGTCTTGAAGTACTCCTGACCCGTGTAGATCATGCGGTTCGGGTCGGAGAGCTTCGTGCCAGTCGAGAGCGCGAGCAGGACGTCATGCGAGTCGTCGTCCTCCTTCTCGAGGAAGTGGACGTCGTTCGTCGCTATGACGCGGATACCGAGCTTCTTTCCGAGCGCGATGACGGCGTTTGCGACGTCGCGCTGGCGGGCGTAGAGTTCGTGAAACTCGTCTACTGCCGCAGGGGGAATCTGCTTGCCATCGCCCTCGCCCTTCCCAGACGGGTGCAGCATCACCTCAAGCGAGTAGTCGTCGCCAAAAAGGTTCTTGTACCAGAGCGCGATTTCCTCGGCCTTCTTCGGATTGTTGCCACCCTTGAGCGAAGTGTCGAGGTAGTAGGCGATTTCACCAGCGATACAGGCGGACGAGCAGTGAAGCCCCTCGTGGTACTTCTCGAGAAGCTCGTGGTCGATTCGCGGGTTGTAGTAGTAGCCGTTGATGTGCGCCTCGGAGACGAGCCGCACGAGATTGTGGTAGCCGACGAGGTTCTTCGCGTGAAGGCACAGGTGGAAGCGCTTCTCCTTCAGCTCCTTGTGCTGGCGGAAGAACTCATGGCGCTCACGGTGGTCGTGGTCTACGATGTACGCCTCTACGCCGAGGATCGGCTTTATGCCCTGCTTCCTCGCCTCGTCATAGAACGCCTTGGCCGCGAACATGTTGCCGTGGTCGGTGACGGCAAGCGAGGTCATCCCAAGCGACTTCGCCTTGGCGACAAGCGGCACGATGCCGCACTGCCCGTCGAGCAGCGAATAAGTGGTGTGAAGGTGGAGATGTGTGAATCCGCCCATGTAGAGTAATATTATACCAAATCTCCCGACCCCTTCACGCAACCTCGTCGGTCAGCGCCGCATGCCGAAGGCGGCGAGGAGAATCACCGCAAAACCGACGACGGAAAGCACGTCGGGCACCTGCGAAAAGAACATAAAGCCGAATAACGCGGTGAAAACGACGTTCGTGTAGTCATAGACAGCTATCGAGCGCGGCTCGGCGTAGCGATAGGCCGCGGTGACGCCGAACTGCCCGAGCGCCGCGCCCGCACCAGCGCCGACGAGTATGAGAACCTGCGCGAAGGTCATGGGCCTAAAGTCGACGGCCGTGAGCGGCAGCGACGCGAGACACGAAAACGCGCTGAAGAAAAGGACGATCAACGCGGCGTTTACCTTCATGCGCCCGAGCTGGTGGACACACACGTACGCGAGACCCGCGCCCAGCCCCCCCGTGAGCGCCATCGCCGCGGCAAATGTGCCGCCGCCGCGGAATCCCGGCTTCATCACGAGCGCTGCGCCGATAAACGCGAGGAGAAGGTGCCCGAACTGACGCCACGAAACACGCTCGCCGAGGAGAATCCACGAAAAGAGGACGGTGAAGAACGGCGCCGTCTTGTTTAGCGTCATTCCCTCGCCGATCGGGATCTTCGATAGTGCGTAGAAGTTGGCGAAGATGCCGACCGTGCCGAAGACTGCGCGTAGAACAAGAAGAACCCACGCCTTCCCCGACGGCACCATCGTCGTCTGCAACTCGCCGTCCGACAGCCCCCGCCGTTTGTCGCGGCAGAACACCACAAGAGCAATCACAAGCGCGAGAACATTCCTGAAAAAGCTCTTCTGGAAGCACGTAATCTCCCCGCCGTAGTCGTCGCAAAGACGGACGAACAGCGCCATCAGCGCGAAGCCGAACGCGCTTGCGATAATGCAAGCGATTCCCTTCCCTCGATTGCCGAATTTCACCATGCGATGGGAGAGAGTCCTACAGACTCGAGATATTCGTTCGCGCGGGAAAACGGCTTCGAGCCGAAGAACCCGCGGTGCGCGGAAAGCGGCGATGGATGGGGCGAGGCAATAACGCAGTGGCGGTTGCGGTCGATAAACGCGCCCTTCTTCTGCGCATACGAGCCCCAGAGGACGAAAACAAGATGCTCGCGGCGCTCGGCAAGCGCGCGGACGACTGCATCGGTGAAAACTTCCCAGCCCTTGTTCTGGTGGCTTCCCGCGCGATGCGCCGCGACGGTCAGCGTCGCATTGAGAAGAAGAACGCCCTGGTCAGTCCACTTGAGGAGATCGGGCATGTGGCCGAGCTCCTTCGCTATGTTGACGAGAGACGGAGGGGGAGTGACTTCTGGCGGAACGTAGAACGCTAGCCCCTGCGCCTGCCCCGGTTCGTGATAGGGATCCTGCCCGAGAATCACGACCTTGACCTTGTCGAAAGGCGTGCGGTTGAACGCGTTGAATATTTTTCCCGGCGGCGGATAGACGACGCCGTTTCTGTAGGCGGCCTTTACGAAGCCGGCGAGCTCGGCGAAATAGGGCTTTTCGAACTCGTCCGCGAGAATCTTCTTCCAGGACTCTTCAATCTTGACTTCCATGTCATTCTCCACTGCGGCGAAACGGCGATTCGCCGAGACGATACTTTTTCTCCTCTCCGACCGGTCTGTAGCCGAGCGTTCCTGTCTCCGGAGAGATAAAGTACTCGACCTTCCTCGTAACGAGAGGCATGCCACTCGACGACATCGAAAGGACAAGTTCCCCAATAGCCGAAAACGGCTCTTCCGTAAAAGACCCAGGGGTCGTGCGCGTGAACGAGGCAATCCTGCCTTTCCCGCTCAGCGCGAAATCGTCTCTCCACTCGCGAGGCACCCAGATCGGGCCGATGTCGTACGGAACGTTCTTCGACTCCTTGAGATACGAAATGCTCTGTAGCTTACCCTTCGCGTAAGTGCGCTTTGCAAGCGGCGGATTGTAGACCGACACTATTGCCGGCGGGCCGTAGAGCCCGTTTGCCATCTGCGCGAACACGAAGATGTCGGCCCTCGTGCCGCACGAGGCCGCGTCCACTGTCACTTCTGCAAATCCACGGTCCGGCACTTCGGCAAGCGTCATCGGCCATGGCCTTATGACCACTCCCCTCGAGGCCTTCCACACATACTTCGTCGCTACGCCCTGAGTCGGGAATGTAAATGCGGAAAGGCGAAACTTGCGCTGGCGCTCCGGCGCACGCAGAACTATGCCGGCGCCGAACGGCAGCGCAAACGTCTCCTCCGGCATGGCGTCTGGATAGTCTATTGACGGCTCGGCCTTGCTGAGGGGAATAGAACCTTCGAGATACTCGACATTGACGCAGACCGGCAGCGCAAGGCCCTTCCCGGTGATGCTTCGCGCCGCGGCCTTCAGCGTCGCCGCGTCGAAATCCTGCTCGCGGAACGCCGCAGGGTGGGCGTTCGCGTTCAGGTAGGTGGCGGCATTCGTGATTCCTGGGCGGCAGGAGCGCACGAGCCACTGGAGAGTAGAGTTGAGAAGCCCATGCTGTTCAAGTGTCTTTCGAAGCGCAGGGTCAATGGCCTCGGCAGTTTCCTCAAGCGTCTTCGTGACGCGACTTGCAGAATTGGAATCGCCAATCACGGCGAAACTGAACGCAACGTTCGCCGGCATAAGCGCCGCAACGCGCGGGTCCTCTCCCGCCCATTCGCAGCGCACGACGTTCGACGTGTACGCAACATGCGCACGCTCGGCGGCGGACTTGTCGATGGTAGTCCTCCACGCATCGACAGTCTTCACCGGCTCTGCGCAAAACGCCGTGAAAACCGACAGCGAGACCGCCGCAAAGAGAATCGAATTGTACCTAAGCGAACACATGGCATCAACCTCACTCGTCTACTTTCTCAATGTCGCCTGGCGAAACGGAAACGGCCACCGCCGAGCCGAGAATATCGACGTTTATGCAGAGCGTGGCGCGCCCTTCGTCGCGCTGAACGTACCCGGTGGTGCCGCGAAGAGGCCCGTACTTCACAAGGACGCGCTCGCCTTCCTTGAATGTCTGCTTCAGCGGGCGTATTTCCGGCGCGGAACGTGCGGCACGAGCTATCTGGCGAAGCTGATGCACCGTCTCGCGCGGGAAAGGATCGGGAATCGTCCGCACCACGAGGTTCGAGCGCATGATGTCCGCGCACTCCTCGTGGGAAAGATGCGCGAAGACATATCCCGGAAACAGCGGAAGCTCGCGCCTCACCTTGCGGCGCTGAACCTTCGTCACCTTGACGTAGAGGGGAAGATAGTGAAAGCCCCTGCAACTCGCAAGGCGCTGCATCGCCTTCTTCTCCGTCCTTGGCTTCACATGCAGCACAAGCCAGCGGCGAAGCCCGGCCGTATTGTCGGTCTGGGCTTCGCCGCAGGTTTCTCCCGCCATTTTAGGCGGAGTTGTGCTGTCCACGATATCCATGTGGACGGTGTGCCGTTACGTCACTTTGCGAGAGCAGCGGAGACGTCGGCGAGGATCTGGCGGAGGGCCTTCGGGACGCGCTTCGCCGTCTTGGAACGGACGGCCGCATCCTTAGAGGCCTTGGCATCGTATTCGTCGTACGAGGCGCCGACCGTCGCGATCTCCTTCTTCCAGCCCTCCTTGTCGACCTTCAGGATCTCCTCGAGGTCGGCCTTGAGGACGTGGAACTTGGCCTTCAGGTCGTTGTTGGCGAGGTCGATGTCCTTCGCGAACGGGATGTTGCCGATCGCCGTCTCGTTGGCCTTGACCTGGCCCTCGATGCGCTGGCAGATCCACTTGAGGACGCGGCTGTTGTCGCCGAAGCCGGGCCACATGAAGCGGCCGTCGTCGCCCTTGCGGAACCAGTTGACGAAGTAGATCTTCGGAAGCTTCGTCGCGTCGGCGCTCGTGCGCTCCATCTCCAGCCAGTGCTGGAAGTAGTCGGCGACGTTGTAGCCGAAGAACGGAAGCATCGCCATCGGGTCGCGGCGAACCTGGCCGATCTGGTCGGAGATGACGGCGGCGGTAACCTCGGAACCCGCGGCGGAGCCCATGAACACGCCGTGCGTCCAGCTCTTCGCCTCGTTCACCAGCGGAATCGTCGAAGGACGACGGCCGCCAAAGAGGATCGCGTCAATCGGCACGCCCGTGGGCTTCTTGTTCCAGAGGCCGTTGAAGCCGGCCTTGTCGAGAACGGGGCAGTTCTCGGCAGGAGCGGTGAAGCGCGAGTTCTTGTGAGCCGCGACGTAGCCGGACGCCTTGATTTCGGCCTTCGTCATGCCCGGCTTCGGGCCCATGCGATAGGGGTCGTCGGCGCAGACGTAGCAGGGATTGCCCTTCCAGTCAATGCCTTCCTTCGGGGCCTTGACGCCCATGTCCTCCCACCAGATGTCGCCATCGGGGGTGAGAACGACGTTCGTGAAGATCGTGCCCTTCTTGCAGGATTTAAGAGCGTTGGGGTTCGAGTCCATCGAGGTGCCCGGAGCGACGCCGAAGAAGCCGTTCTCGGGGTTGATGGCGTAGAGACGGCCATCGTCGCCCGGCTTGAGCCACGCGATGTCGTCGCCGATCGTCTGGAGCTTCCAGCCGGGGAGCTTCGGGAGCATCATGGCGAGGTTCGTCTTGCCGCAGGCGGACGGGAATGCGGCCGTCACGTGGTACTGCTTCTTCTGGGGGCTCGTGAGCGTGAGGATGAGCATGTGCTCGGCCATCCAGCCCTGGTCCTTCGCGAGCTTCGAAGCGATGCGGAGCGCAAAGCACTTCTTGCCAAGGAGAGCGTTCCCGCCGTAGCCCGAACCGAACGACCAGATCTGGCGGTCTTCGGGGAACTGCGTGATGAACTTGTCGTCGATCTTCTTCGCGCAAGGCCACGCAACGTCCTTCTGGCCCTTCTTGAGAGGAGCGCCGACGGAGTGGATGCAGGGGATGAAGTCACCGTCCTTGCCGAGGTGCTTCATCACGGCGTCGCCGGTGCGGGTCATGATGTTCATGTTGACGACGACGTAGGGCGAGTCGGTGATCTCGATGCCGTACTGGGTGATCGGGTTGCCGATCGGGCCCATCGCGAACGGAATCACGTACATCGTGCGGCCCTTCATGCAGCCCTTGTAGCTCTTGAGCATGAGCTTCTTCATGACCTCGGGGTCCATCCAGTGGTTCGTAGGACCCGCGTCGATCTCCTTCTTCGAGCAGATGAACGTACGGCCCTCGACGCGCGCGACGTCGCTCTCATGCGAACGGGCGAGGTAGCACCCGGGGCGCTTCTTCTGGTTCAGCTTGATGAACTGGCCGTTCTTGACCATCATCTCGCAGATTGCGGTATGCTCCGCCTTTGTGCCCTTCACGACCACGATCTTGTCGGGCGTGCAGACCTTGTTCCACTTGTCAACCCACGCGAACACCTTGTCGTTCGCGAACTTCGGCGTCTTGGCCATCTTTGTTTACTCCTTAATAAAGTGCCCTTTCGGGGCGTTTTGAAAATATTGGGGGATATTATACCCTATTCTGGCCCCAAAATCAATCGGGCCTATAAGTGTTTTAGGGGTCAGGAGTCAGGGGTCAGGAGTCAGGAGTTGGAGTTCAGAGTTGGAGTTGGAGAGTGGTGGGTGAGATTTTAGTTCGAGTCAGGGGTCAGGGGTTAGTGGCTAGTGGCTAGTGGTTAGTAGTTGGAGTTGGCGAATGGAGTTGGCGGTGGAGCGAAGGTCCGAGCGAGCGGATACGGCGTATTCGCCGAGGTTCCGCGAGGAGGAGCCTTCGGCCACCGCCGAGCACCTCATTCGGCCACCGCAAAATCTTTAGAATACCTCGCAAGGCGGGAGCTCGCCGACAATCGGGCGAGCGTATGCGAGGAACGCCTCGGTCACGTCGTGGCCGTTCTTCGCTATATACTCTTTCGGCACCGACCTCGTGTACTTCGCCGCGTTCTGAATCGGCACCGGCGCAAACGCCACGCGGTACTTCTTCGACTCCTCGCGAACAATCGCAATCGTGCCCTTCGAAAGCGCCCCCTTCAGCGCCGCCTTTACCGCCGCCGCGCCTGCCGCACGACCCTCAGCCTGGTCGACCTTCGAGGCGATGCCGGGGAAGGAACGCTGGAGATAGCCGAATGTATCGGCGCGAACGCGCTTCACCTTCGCCTTCTCCTTGAGGACGCGGGAAAGCGCGTCACCAAGCGCGCCAGTGCCTGACATCTGCACGTTTCCGTGGCTGTCCTTCTCGCCAGAGCCGAGCTTCGCACCGATCGGAACACCGTCCTTGCCGCGAATTCCCTCGGAAACGGCGCAGACGCAGCGGCCGAACTTCTTGAGCGCCGCCTTGACGTCCTTGACGAACTTCGCCTCGCTAAACGGAACTTCGGGGAGGTAGATGAGGTGCGGACCGTCGTCGGGACGCACGCGGGCAAGCGCGGACGCCGCGGTGAGGAAGCCAGCGTCACGGCCCATGATGACGTCGATCTTGACGCCGCCAAGCGCGCGGTTGTCGAGATCATCGCCGCGAATCGCGCTCGCGACGAACCGAGCCGCAGAGCCAAAGCCGGGCGTATGGTCGCACGAGCGAAGGTCGTTGTCGATCGTCTTCGGGATGTGGTAGACGACGAGCGGATAACCCTCCTTCTCGGCCTCCTCCGCGACGATGCGCGCGGCGTCTGCGGAATCGTTGCCGCCGATATAGAAGAAGTAGCCGACGCCAAGTTTCCTGAACGCCTCGAAAATCGCGCGGCAGTCGGCAGCATCCGGTTTCTTGCGGCAGCTGCCGAGCGCGGAAGAAGGAGTCTCGGCAATCGCCTCGAGCTTCTTCGCAGAGGGCTTTCTTAAGTCGATGTAGTCGTTTCCGAGAATTCCGAGGATGCCGTGGCGGGCACCGAGAATCTTGCCGATCTTCGCCGACTTGCGGGCTTCGAGCACCGCGCCTACGAGCGACTGGTTGATAACCATCGAGGGGCCGCCCGACTGGGCGATGACCATGTTCATCTTTTTCATAGCAAGGAAATTATACCAAAATCCAATCTTGGCGTTCCATACCAGCTTCTCGGCTAGTTCTGGCCGTAGTAGGCGTTCTTGCCGTGCTTGCGCTGGTAGTGCTTCTCGCCGACGTACGGAGGAAGCGCTGTGGCAGGGCGAGCGGAGGAAAGTCCTTCGGTGAGCCGCGCCATCTTTGCAATCGCCTCGAGAGCTATCGCATGATCGACGGCATCCTGCGGATTCTTGCCCCACGTAAACGGCGCATGGCCAGCGACAAGAACACCAGGAACAGCCAGCGGCTCGAGGTCGCGAAAGCGCTCGACAATCACGCGCCCAGTGTTCAGCTCGTACGCCTCGTTGACTTCCGCCTCAGTGAGGACACGCGTCACCGGCACAGGTCCGTGGAAAGTGTCGGCATGGGTCGTTCCGTAGCACGGAATCTCGCGGCAAGACTGCGCCCACGCTGTCGCCTCAACGGAGTGCGTATGCACAGCTCCCTTCACACCCTTGAAGTTCCTGTAGAACTCAAGGTGCGTCGCAGTGTCGCTCGACGGACGGAGCTTCCCCTCGACGACGTTGCCGTCAAGATCAACGACGACCATATCGTCAGCCGTCATCTTGTCGTAGTCAACGCCACTCGGCTTGATGACCATGAGCTTCGTCTCGGGATCGAACCCAGAGGCGTTGCCCCATGTGAGGACCACAAGTCCTGACGAGACAAGCCGCTGGTTCGCCTTGAAGACGTCAAGCTTTAGCGCCTCAAGCATTGATGGCCTCCTTGAAGTTCTGGGTGTAGCTGTCAAAGCCGGCCATGCCTTCCTCCGTCGGAACGAGAGTTTCGCTTTCCGCACTCTTGAACACTTCGCCCGCAAGGAAGTCCTCGAGGTTGCGCGACTCCGCGCCGTCAGACATTCGCTTCGCGTACGCCGCAAGGACGGCCATTCCCCACGGTCCGCCTTCTGTCGCAGTGGACATGCAGGCGACTGGCGTCTTGAGCGCATCGGCGAGATACTGCTGTGCGACGCCCTTCGTCTTGAAAATTCCGCCATGGCCCATTAGGGAGTCGATAGTCACGCCCTCCCGCGCGAGAATGTCCATGCCGATCTTAAGCGAGACGAACGCCGAGTAGATCTGCGCACGGAAGAAGTTGGCGAGCGAGAAACGGCTCTCTGGCTTGCGAACGACCTTGAGCATGGCCTCTTCGACTCCAGCGACTGGTTCGCCCGAGAGGAACGGCACAACCACGACACCGCCGCAGTCCTTGTCGCCCTTCTGCGACTCGAGGAAGAGCTTTTCGTAGTCTCCGCCGAGAAGCGGCGCCCACGCGTTAATCTCGTTCGTGCAGTTGTTGCAATGCACAAGCGCGACCTCGCTGCCTGAAGGCGTCGTGACGACGTCGATCTCGGGATAGTACCCTTTCATCGGGCTGTCCAAGACGACCATCGCGAAGATGGAAGTTCCGGCAGACACGTTGCCCGTCTTCTGCGCAACGGCGTTCGTCGCCACCATGCCAGTTCCCGCGTCGCCTTCGGGCGGCGCCATCACGGCACCAGGCTTGAGAGCGCCTGTCGGGTCGAGCCACTTCGCACCGCGCTCGGTAAGGACGCCCGCCTTTTCGCCGGCCTTGAGCACACGAGGAAGCTTCTCTTTTAGCGAGCCGCCGACCTTCGCGTCAAACGCCGCGAGCATCCGCTCGTTGTAATCGCCTGTCGCGGGGTCGATCGGGAACATTCCGCTCGCCTCACCGACGCCCATGACGTTCTCGCCAGTAAGCCGATAGTGGACATAGCCCGCAAGCGTAGTAAGCCAGCGCACCGCACCTATGTGCGGCTCCTTTTTAAGGATCGCCTGGTAGTAGTGCGCGATAGACCAGCGCTGCGGAACATTGAAACTAAAGAGTTTCGAAAGCTCCGCCGCGGCCTCAGCCGTCATCACGTTGCGCCAAGTGCGGAACGGCACGAGTAGATTCCCGCCCTCGTCGAACGGAAGGTAGCCGTGCATCATCCCGGAGATGCCGAGCGCGGCAAGGCGCTCGAGCTTCACGCCGTACTTCGACTCAACATCCGCCGCGCACTTCGCGTACGCGTCGCGAACGCCCGATTCGACGTCTTCGAGCGAATAGCTCCAGACACCGTCGACGAGCTTGTTCTCCCAGTCGTGCGCGCCTTGCGCGATGACCTTGAAGCCGTCGTCTACCAACACCGCCTTGATGCGCGTCGAGCCGAACTCGATGCCCATCACGGCCTTGCCTTCGGAGATAAAGTCCTTCATGGCTTTAGACCGCGAAGGGATTTTCGCCGGGATAGAGCTCGCCCGCGGGCTTCGGAGTGTTGATGTCGTCGACGCCAAGGAGCTTCAGCGCCTCGAAGAGCGCCTTGCCAGCGTGGGCGAAGCCGTATGCGCCGTGGTGCGGGAAGCGCTTCTGGATGAGGACGTGGCGGTAGAACCGCGCAAATCCCGGGATGGCAGCGACGCCGAGCGAGCCGAAGGAGCAGGGATTCACGTCGAGGAACGAGCCCTCCGCGATGTACGAGACGAGCTTCGAGTCGCTGTTCGACTGGATGCGGAACATCGTCGCCGCGCCCGGCTTTATCTGCCCTTCCATCGTGCCGCGAGAGATGACGGGCTTGCCGCCGCCCTCGAGCCCGCGGTTCATGATGAGCTGGTACTTCATCGACGGCTTCTTGAGGCAGCTCATGCAGGTGTTGCCGCAGTGGAAGCCCATGTAGAGGTCGCGCTTCTCCGCGCCCGCGAGCTTGATGCCCTTGGGGAGAATGTCGTCCGGAACCGAGTTGTTGATGTCGAGAAGCGTCGCCGGCTTTTCAGTCGCGCACTCAACCATGTACTCGGAGACTGCGCCGTAGAGGTCGACTTCGCACGCGACTGGAATGCCGCGACCGGCGAGGCGAGAGTTGACGTAGCACGGAACGAAGTGGAAGCTCGTCTGGAACGCCGGCCAGCACTTGTTCGCAAAAACGGCAAACTCGGACGCGCCGCGCTGCTTATCGTACCAATCCATGAGCGCAAGCTCGAACTGCGCGAGCTGCGGGAGGAGGTCCGGATACGGGCAGTTCTTCCCGAGCTCCTTCTTCATGTCCTTCACGATGGCGTCGATCTCCGACTTGCGAGACGCCATCTTGTGGAAGTGTTCGAAGAGGTCGAGCTCGGAGTTCTCCTGGACGTTCACGCCGAGGTCGAAGAGCGGCTGAATCGGCGCGTTACACGCGAGGAAGTCGTAGGGGCGAGGGCCAAAGCCGAACACCTTGAGGTTCTTGATGCCAAGGACGACGCGGGCGATGTCGGTGAAGTCCTTGAGTTCCTTGACTGCGCCCTTCGCGTCGACGACTGGATACTCGGGGATATAGACCTTGAGACGCCTAAGCCCGACGTTGTAGCTGAAATTGAGGACGCCGCACAAGGCGTCGCCGCGGTCGGACTTGAGGACTGCCCTGTTCTCCTCCTTCGCGGCGAGAACCATCGTGGGGCCGCCGAACTTCTGGACGAACATGGTGGTCGGGCCTTCGGGGCCGAAGTTGCCGAGGAACATGCAGCACGCGTTGACGCCTTCCTTGCGCGCCCACTCGAGCGCCTTCATCGCGTCGATCTCGTTCTCGATCGTGACCGGGCAGTCAACGACGGCGAGCTTTGCCTTCTTAGCCTCCGCCATCACTGCGGCGACGCGCTTCTTGGTGAGGGTGGCGGGGAAGCAGTCGCGGCTGACGCCAACGACGGCGAGTTTGACCTTGGGCTGATTGATCATTTTTGTTTTCCTTTGGTTAGTTTTTAAGTTTGAGGTTAAGTTTAAACCACGAAATACACTAAATACACAAAACTTTTCGCGTGTTTCGCGTATTTCGTGGTTGCATCCGATATCCTAGTCGAGCCATGTCCAGAAATAGGCGTAGGCGGCGATCACGCAGCCGACGACGAAGATGGACGCCACGACGTCGATCCAGTTCCAGCTCTCGCGGTTCGCCTTCTTGTACTCAGGCGAGAGGCAGCTAAAGTTAAGACCGTTGAGGTGTTCGTAATCTGGCGCAGGAGCCGTGAGCGACGCGACGATGACGATGATGAATGACGTGACGAGCAGGATTCCAGAGAAGTAGAAGTCCTGGATGAACGCGGCTTCCGTCGGCGTACCCCAGATCGCGTTCGCGGCGAGCTTCGCCATGCCAAGGATGAATCCGAGCCCAAGGCCCCAGCACGCGCCGCGCAGGTTCATGCGCTTCCAGAGAAGTCCCGTCAGGAACACCGCGACGATCGGCGGCGCGAGGAACGCCTGCACCGACTGGATGTACTGGTAGAGCCCGCCGCCGGAGATCGCCTTCATGATCGGGAGCCACAGGAGTCCGAGCGCCGTCATGACGATGGTCGTGGTGCGGCCGATGACGACGAGCTTCTTCTGCGAAGTCTCGGGCTTGAGCTTCTGGTATACGTCGACGGTGAAGAGCGTCGAGACGGAATTGAAGAGCGACGCGAGCGAGCTCATAAGCGCCGCGATCATGCCGGCGACGACGAGCCCGCGGAAGCCGACGGGGAGGAGCGTCTGCACGAGCGTCGGAAACACGGTGTCGCCGTTCAGCGCGCCGCCTTCCTTAAGCGGGATGGCAAAAGCCGCGCCGTTGATGACGACGTGGTTGTGGTGGAGCGCGAAGCCGAGCATGCCGGGAACGAGGAAGAGGAAGACTGGTGCGAGCTTCAAAAAGCCGCCCCAGATTGCGCCGCGGCGGGCGTTCGTCATGTTCTTCGCGGCGAGCGTGCGCTGGATGATGAACTGGTCCGTGCACCAATACCATACGCCGATTGTCGCAGAGGCGACTACGACGCCGAGCCACGGGAACGCCTTGTGCGAGAGCGAGTGCCAAAGCCCGAACTGCTCGACGTTGCCGGTCGACTTGATCGTCGCCTTGAGGACCTGCCACCCGTCGCAGATGCTTTGCGCCGTCTGACCGTCGGGAAGCGCCACGCCGGAATGTCCGAGGTGGTAGAGCGCGAAGCCGGTAACCGACAAGGCGCCAAGGAGGATGATGCCAGTCTGGACAAGGTCGGTGTAGACGACTGCAGAAAGCCCGCCAATGGACGAATAGACGCCGGCGAGCACGACTGTCGCGACGGCGCCGATCCAGAACGAGGAAACGACCGTGCCGCCAATCGTAAGCTGCACCTCTGGCATCATCACTTCAAAGAAGAGCGCGCCCGCGAATACGGTAACGGAAATCTTCGTAAGAACGTACGCGGCAAGCGAGACGAGGGAGAGAATCCACCTGGCCTTTGCGCCAAAGCGCCGCTCAAGAAACTCTGGCATGGTCGACACGCCTGAATTGTAGTAGAACGGGAGAAACACCCAGCTCATCATTACGAGCACCCAAGCGTGGAACTCCCAGTGCGACTGCGAAAGTCCAGCGACCGCGCCGGAACCCGCGAGCCCGATCAGGTGTTCCGAGCCAATGTTCGCCGCGAAGATCGAAGCGCCTATCGCGAGCCACCCGACGGAGCGCCCGCCAAGGAAAAGGTCCTCGCCTGACTCTATCTTGTTGCGCTTCAGAGAGAAGACGACCACTCCGGCCAGTACGCCGAAATAGCCGAGTATCATAAGCCAGTCAATCCACGTCAGCATCTTCCGAGTTCCTTTCCCTTCCCCATGTTTGTAGAAAAGTATAGCACAATCGCGGAAAAACTTCCATCCCGCAATTCACCATTTTAGCGAGACCTTGGACGAGCCGACGCGCGGGGGCGGATGTCGGCGCGAACGCCTGGCCGGTCGTAGCCGCGAGGCCGGGGCTTAGGAATGTCGGGGCGCATGTCGGACTTGAGCTCAAATTCCTTGAGCGGCTTGTACCCCTTCTCCTCCATCAGCTTGTCCCACGCCGCGGGCAAAATAAGCTTCACCGTTGCCGAACCGCCACCCGGGAGGCACTGCTCCTTGTTTCGCGCAGGATCGCCCGTTACGACAAAAATGTTCTTACCATCCTGCATTACCGGGACGGTCTTCATCGTCTTTAGCCCTGTCCAGCCAAGCCACGGAGGAGTTGCAGATTCCTCCGCTCCCTCTGTCTCGCCAAGAAGCGACTCCTGCCGGGAAAGCGGGCACTTCTCCGGATCGAACGCGCTGCCCGGGTTGCCGTAGTAGTTGGCGTAGGCGCGCGAGCCAAGCGGATTGCGCGCCGTCTCGATCAACGCCTTTTCAAGCTCGTCCTTCGACTTGTACTTCTTTGCGAGATCGCGCGCGACGTCCGGCGTTATCAGGAATGTGCGGTAGACGCGCGGCATGCCGCTTCCAACGGCCATCTGCTGCTTCTCGACGGCGTCCCACGCTATCATGTTCTTGATAGTCTCCGGGTCGGACGACGCCGGCACGAGGTTGTTACCCCAGTTTATAGCCGACGCGCACGAAAGCGTCGAGTCGTTGAGCTGGTATCCGCGCTGCATGTGATACGGTTTCCAGCCGACCTCAATCGCCGCAGCGTCGTTCTCGACAAGGCACCATGGCATCAGGTATCCGAACGTGCCCATGCGATTCTCCTTGACGCGGTAACCGCCAAGATTCACGAGCGCAAGATTGACGAAACGCCCAAGCACCGCGTTCTTCGGCTCGCTGATTTCGCCTTGTCCGTCGTCAAAGCCAAGCTGTCGCGCAACAGGCCCGTTCAGCCAGCAGTACGGCGTCCATGCGTGAGTGGAAACGAGCGTCCTGCGGAAGTCGCCGGCCTTCATCGCCTCGGCAAAGGCGAGCAGAATCGGCATAAACTCCGGCGGGCACCCCGCCATCACTCCGTTGACCGCGACATGGCGCACGGTCACCGCGCGCTGGGCCGGCGGAATCGAGCCAATCTCATGTTCCGGCTCAAGGTCGGTAAACCGCAAAAACTCCTCGACCGCGCTTTCGGTCGGCGGCACTACGGGAAGTCCATCTGTCCAGCCAGAGTCAAGGAAGATGCGCTGTATCTCTGCGAAGGTGCCAACGACGAGCGACGCGGATTTGGAGTGCGAAGCGCCATCTTGCGCGTCTTTCGCCGCTTGGTCCGCGCCGCGAGACGCGCCAGTCAGCCCCGCCTTGACGGACGGCCAAAGCACCTTCCTCGTGTTCTCGACCAGCTCCTCGCGCGTGTGGCTTGAAAACGAGCCAGGATACTCGGCAACGCAAAGATTTGCAAGGCCCGCCGCCTGTGCCGTCGACCGGGCCTGCTTCACGAAGCTCGGACCCGCAACCATAACTGACGGAATGCCAAGAACCTCGGCCGCTATGCACGACCCTGTCTCCTTTGGAGTGCAGAGCCCACAACCGCCGTTGCCCGAGACAACTGCATCGACCTTGAACTCCTTTAGCTTGCGCTGAAATTCGTCCTTCTCGCGGCGGACTACGCCGGGACGCGGATAGGCGCCTGCGGAACCGATTTCGCCAAGAAGATAGACCTTGGCTGTCGGATATTCCTTGAGTATCAGGTTCTTTAGTTCACTGTGCGTGACCGACGCCATGAAGCTTCCGCCGACGAGTGCAATTGTCTTGCCCGCGAGCGTGTCGAGCCGAGGCGCAGGCTTGATCGTCTCCACGGCAGACTCGGGAACGGGCGACAAGACGGCGAACTCCGCCTCTTCCGGCGCGGCGGGCAGCGGGCACATCCCGTCCTTGCACAGCGGCTCCACTGCGAGCACGCCGAATAGCGGCAGGATCATGGCTACAGCACAGGTCATTTTCATTGTCGACTCTCCTTTAGTCTGTTCCACTTATGTTGTTACATCGAGCTGCGCACAGCGCGTCACGCAATTTGCAGCGCGGCGAGACGAGCGCCGCCGATTGCGGCCGAGTCCGTAGCGTCGAGCGTCTTCACCTTTGCGCCGAAGACATCGCCGATCACGGAGAGTATGCCCTTCGAGCGCGAGGCGCCACCTGTCACGCAAATCGTGTCGAAGTCGTCTATCCAGCGAGTCCTCTCGCGAATGTTCGACATCTGCCCTTCCACAATGGCGCGGATTTTCGTCTCCGCAGAAGCGGATGCCCAGTCGAAGTTCGCTTCGATGCCGGTCGCCTCGTGCTTCGGCGTTATCTCAGTCTCGAAATACGGAAACGCCCTTTTGCCGCCGTTCCCCGTCTCGGTAAGCGAGAATGCAGTCTCGTCGAAGAACTTCCAGTCAACACCACACTCGCGGCGAACGCGGTCGCGCGCGAGGGATCCGTTCTTGAAGCAGGCAAGCGACATAAACCCGCCAACAGGATTGCCGAAAACATGGCCGTATCCATCGGGGTCCGTACGGAACTCGTCCATCGCGGCAAAGAAAGTGTCACTCGTTCCGAGCGAGACAACGGCGGTGCCAGGCTTCTCCGCGCCGCAGCCGACGAGCGAGGCCGGGTTATCGCCGGTAAATGGCGCGACGGGGATTCCCGGGCGAAGGCCATACGCGGCAAAGCGATCTGCAAGGCGGAGTGGCGTCTTGCCAGGAAGATGGACGCGCGGCAACTTGCCGATTAGCCCTTCCGCCACAAAGGCGCATATCTCCTCGTCCCAATCAAGCGTCTGCAAGTTTAGTAGGTTCATCCCCGCGCCGTCTCCGATGTCGACAGGAGCATCCTCTCCGGCAAGGACGGATGTGAGGAATGAGCTCAAGAGGTAGACGCGTGCCGTGCGCGCGTATGCTTCCGGCTCCTCGCGCGCAAACTTCATCATCTGCGCCGCGACAAAGCGCTCGATTGCGGGCGAACCCGTGCGGGTTGCAAGAGACTTGCCGAAACGCGTGTCAAGCGCGGCGACTTCGGCCGTCGTGGATGAGTCCATCCAGATAGGGCTTTCCTTGCGCGAGAAGTTTCCGTCTGCATCGAGGCAGACAGTGGCGTGCTGCTGTGCGTCGCCGCCAATCGCGGCAATCTCGCCCATCGGCGCACCAGAATCCCTGAGCCGCGAAAGAACGAGCTCGAGCCCACGAACCCACATCTCCGGGTTCGCCCGCCTGACGCGAGTGTCGGCATTGGGAAGGAAACCGTCCGGAGATCCAAATTCCGGAAGATCGCGCCCGTAGTTAACGGCGGCAGAGGAGACGACTTTCGCCGCGTCCACATCATAAACGACGGCCTTCGTGCCCTGCGTTGAAGAATCTATACCTATCGTGAGCATTTCCTATGTCCTCCTCTTGCGCAGCATCCTCGCGCTTCACGACTGATATTCTACTATACTTACGGCATCGTCGCCATCACCCAAACGGGTGAGGAAAGTTGTACAATTAAGTGAGTCAAATACAACTGCTGTCTTCATTTCGTTTTCCTTTCTCGAGTTTTCTTGCCGCAAAGAGCGCGTCATGTCGTAGCGCGAATGGTTTGTTGTTGCTTATCATTTTTCTTGCGGCATTACATGTTCTCGGATCCAGGCGAGGAGTTCGTCGTAGCCCATGGAGCCTTCGTCGAGCGACAAGCCGGCGTGGACGATCTCCTCGTCGGTGCATTGGAGCCTAATCCCGTTCACTTCAAGAAACGTCAGCATCACATACATGCCGATTCTCTTGTTGCCGTCGAGGAACGCATGATTCGAGACGAGCGACGCGCCGATGCGCGCAGCCTTTTCCTCCTTTGTCGGATAGAGCTCACGTCCTCCATAGGTGGCGAAAGCGCCCTCGAGCGCCGATTCGAGAAGACCCTCGTCACGAAGTCCCACGCTGCCGCCTGTTTCCGAGGCAATGTACTGGTGAAGCAGGAGGACCTTATCTTTGGAGAACTTCGTCATTTCGCCAGCTCCAGAAACGCGGCCTTGTGTTGCTTCATGATGCGTCTTGCGACAACGTCAATTCTCTCGTCCTCTGTGAGGTCGAGATACTCGCCGCCATCAAGGTCGATTAGAATGTATTTGGGGCGGTTGTTCTTGAATATCACGGACTTGCCGTCCCTTTCCGTCTGCCGAGCGACAGCGGAGAAGTTTTGATTCGCCGCCGTCATAGTGACAATCTTGTCAGTGTCAATATACATTAGAAATATCCTATATATGTGTCTCGATGGGTGTTATAGGATATTTTAATCCTACTTGTCAATGCCCACGATGGTGATTGTAGGGCTAGAATTAGCTTTTTATCGAACCGCCATCAGCTCGTCCCAGCGGGTCGAGGCGCGTTTGGAGAGCTTCGAGCGCTTCATCTTCCACGACCTCTCGCCTATGCCTTCGGAAGCGGAGAACACCTTGCCTTTGCCGTAACGGGCGTTGATTGCGTCGATTGCCTTGTAGAGAGGAGACGCTTTGGACACCTTGGGTGGGGCGAACAAGTCCATCTGGCGGGCCGTGCCGACTTTCTCAAGGCCGAAGAACACAACGCCCGTCTTGCGGTAGCGTGTTCCGGGCAGGAAGAGCGCAGGCACTTCCGGGCGGATTGCGTCGAGCATTGCATTAGTTGCATCTGTCGGCTCGGGGAACATGACCGTCCGCTCGATGCACTCTCCTCCTCCACCCGAGCGGAAAATCTGCGCGTAGATGTTGCAACCTGCCGCCAGCATACTGTGCCTTCGAAGCTTCGTCGCTGCCTGCGCGGTGAAGGACGCAAGAGATTCCGATATGCCGTCGAGCGTAGTCACCGGCTCGCCAAAGGATCGTGAACACGAAACGCTGTCTGGGTCGGCGTCGTAGTCCCTTTCCTCGTTGCACGGCTTGCCACGAAGCTCGGTAGCTGTGCGAAGAAGCACCACGCCACCGACGGATCGAATCACATCGTCGCTGGCATCGCGGAGGTCTTTTGCCGAGAAGATGCGCTCGGCGCGAAGCTTCAGCGCAAGGCGGCGTCCAACGCCCCACACCTCGCCAGCGGGAAGCGAGGCGAGGATTTCCGTCGGATCGTCCGGAAGTAAGAAGACGCCGCCCGGTTGCTTCTTGCCGATGTGGTTGGCAATCTTGGCGAGAGTCTTGGTCGGCGCAAAACCCACGCCACACGGGATGCCGACCCAGCGGAGTATCTTTGCGCGAAGGCGCTTGCCGTATTCGATGAGGTCGATGCCGTTGCCAGTCGGCGGATAGATAAATGCCTCGTCAATGGAATACTGTTCCACATCCAACGCCTCTTCGCGGAGAATCGAGATTATGCGGCGCGACATGTCACCGTACAGCTCGTAGTTCGATGAGCAGAAGTCCAGCTCGCCCGACTTCTCGCGGTTCTTCAGCTGGTAGTATGGCGTCCCCATGTCAATGCCGAGTGCCTTGAACTCGTTGGAGCGCGAGACGCAACATCCATCGTTATTGGAGAGAACTGCGACGGGGCGTCCCACGAGGCGGCGGTTGAAAACGCGCTCGCAGCTTACGAAGAAGTTGTTTCCGTCAACAAGCCCGACCATGGTCAGAAGCGGTGTATGCAGGCCGTCACCTTGCCGAAGTAATCCAGTTCCTGGCCGGGTTTAAGCTTGATGACAGGGAATTTAGGGTTTGCCGGTTCAAGCCACACTTCCCTTTTCCCTCTTCCCTCTTCCCTTTTCCCCAAGCGAAGCGTCTTCACCGTGAAGTCGCCGTCAACACAGGCGATGATGACGTCGCCGCTGGCGGGGCGAAGCGAACGATCGACGACAAGTAGGTCTCCGTCGCGGATTCCTTCGCCGATCATTGAGTCGCCCTGCACCTTCACGAAGAACGTAGCTGCGGGTCGCTTGACCAGCAGCTCGTTCAAGTCAAGAGGCGTTTCCTGATACTGCTCGGCGGGCGAGGGAAACCCCGCGACCACCGAGCCGGATACCTTTGCGTTCTTACTCATGTCATTTGTATCCTTTCTGCCTTTGTGAATGACAGTCTGCATTATATCGGATCTTGCCCGAGAACATAATGGTCTGGAGAATTTCGACGACTACTTCGCAACGCCCTTCCACGCTTCGTAGTAGCGTTCGCCGTAGTTGCGTTTCGAGCGCCCAATCTCGCCGACGACAACTAGCACTTTCGCATCAAGGCGCAAAACGTTAATTGCCGAGACTACTTAAACGGGTTGACGACTGCCATGCCCCGATAGGTCTGATTAGGATTGAGGTCTTCGGTGACGATTTCGTGGCAACCAAGCTTCTCCGCCGTTGCAACAATCAGCGCATCGTAGAACTGAATGCCGTATTCCTCCTTGACATAAAGCGCATTCCTAACGACATCCATCGTCACCTCGGTCACCAACAGCGGATAGAACTGCGAGACCCATTCGTCGATTTCGGTCGCCGCAGCATTGAAGCGGGTCTTCATCACGTTGGCGAACTCCGTCATCACCTGAACGGAAATGACTCCGTCATGGTTCACCTCAAGCGCATGCTGAATTAGTTCGCGTGCAATGTCGCCCTTTTGCGGCTCCTGGTTTGTCGCCGCATAGACGAGCATATTGGTATCGAAGAACCTCATGCCAAACACCTCATCTTCCTTTCGGTCGCCTCCTCGCGGCTCCACTTCCACCCCTTAGGCACCTTCACCTGATGCGTTTTCGCGAACTCGAGAAACTGTTGCGCACGCGTTTTACGAGCCTTTGCAAGTTCCGCGCACTTCGCCTCAAGGCAGTCGCGCACATACTGGTTTAAACTTGTGCCGTTTGCCTCGGCCCACTCTCGCACTTCCTGCACGATTGCAGGCGGTATAGACAATGTAATGCTCATTTTCGCCTCCTTACGGAATGCCCGTTCTACGTTCGCACTTATTTTATCAAACCCGTGTACCGTGCGTCAATGGTATGGTCGGCTGGAGTAGGGAGTGTTTAGGCGCTAAAATGCGCTCTTTTGCCCCCAGTCAGGGCATATATAGCGTAGAATCAGAGCCCGAAGCCGCCGGCGAGGCGGCGGAAGCGCAGAAGCGCCTCGAGGAAGTAGTAGTCGCCGTAGTCGAGGGGAACGTCGATCTCGCCGTCGGCCGGCTTGTGGCCGACGCCGTGCTTGAGAAGCCAGTCGCCGTTCTCGCCCGGTTTCGCGAAATATGCGTCGGAACAAAGCGAAAGAAGCTGCTTCACCGCGAACGCGCGGTACTTCGCGCCCTTCTCGCCGCCGACAAAAGTCGAAAGCTCGAGAAGCCCCGACGCCATGACAGACGCGGCGGACGAGTCGCGCTCCTCTCCAGGCGCGCCGAAATCCCAGTAGGGAACACCGTCAGCAGGCATGTTCGGATGGTTGATCGCAAAGTCGGAGACCTTCTGGGCAAAGGCGAGGTAGGCAGGGTCCTTCGTCTCGCGGTACATCATCGTGTAGCCGTAGATCGCCCACGACTGCCCGCGGCTCCACGCCGTCTCGCACGAGAGCCCCTGCCCGCGGCGGATTTCCTGCACCGCACTATGGAAGCCAGGGCGCTGGTCATAGTTAAGGACATGGTAGGTGCCGCCGTCGGCGCGGAAATGGTGCGCCATCGTCTTAGTCGCGTGCGAGCGCGCGATTTCGTCAAACCGCTTGTCGCCGCCGTTTTTCGACGCCCACTCGAGAAGTTCGAGGTTCATCATGTTGTCGGGAATGACGAGGAAGTCGTTCTTCTCGTCAAGCGGGCCCCAGCTGCGAATAAGCCCAAGGCCGGGGTTGAAGCGCTTCGAGAGCGACGCCGCCGTCTCGCGCAGGAGATCATCGTACTTGTCAGTCCTGAGAAGACGACGGGCGTTGCCGAACGAGCAGTACATGATGAAGCCGACGTCGTGGTTGTCGGAGACCTTCGAGTTCGGCGCAATGGACTCGGTCCAGACAATCGCCCGGTCCTTGAAGAACTTGTCGCCCGTCGCCTCGTAGAGATACCAGAGAGACCCGGGGAAGTGTCCGGAGGTCCACCAGTAGATGGAGCGCATGTCGGGCTTGCCGTTCTTCGCGTCCCAACCGTGAGGGACAAGCCGCTCCCCGTGCGGCTTGTCGCCGTGCGGCACGGTCGCCTTCGGATCGCCAGAATTCATCAGCGGCGTCGCCGCGGCGTCGATAGCGCGGTAGTGCGCGGCGCTTTTTTCGAAGATGGCGGGAATCTTTTTATCAAGCTCGACCTCTCCAGGCGAGGCGAGAATTGCCGCGAAGATGAAAGCTGTCAGCATAAGTGTTCCTTCCGTTTTAGATTTGATTTAGTTGCCATTATACCAAAAACGCGGCAATCGCGTCACGCGGGGTTTCGTTTGAGACGCGCGGCAAACGCGCCGTCGGTCCCGCTTTCGAACGGAAGCGGCTCGCGCGACTCCTCAAGCGAGAAATCGGGATGCCGCGCGAGGAATGCGGTGACTTGCGCTTCGTTTTCCTCGGGCTCGTTCGAGCATGTTGAATATACGAGCAAACCACCCGGGGCGACGCGCGGCGCACAGGCGTCGAGGATTTCGGCCTGGAGCTTCACGAGGGCGGCGAGCTTTTCCTCGCTCCAGTTCCACCGCGCGTCTGGACGGCGGCGAAGGACGCCAGTGTTGGAGCAAGGCGCGTCGACAAGCACCTTGTCGAATGTCTGCGACGCCGGGAGTTCCGGAATGACCTCGACGTCAAGCTTCAACCGCGCAAGGTTCTCCTCGAGACGGCGGCGGCGCTTCGGGTTCACTTCGCAGGCGACGACGGAAGCTGCACGCCACGCGATCTGGACTGTCTTTCCGCCAGGAGCCGCGCAGGCGTCGAGAATTCGTTCGTCGGGCTTTGGGGCAAGCAGTTCAATCGCGAGGCGAGTGCCGGGATCCTGCACAATGAAGTCGCCCTCGGCGTAGCCAGGGATGTCCTCGACGCGCTGTCCGCGCTCGAGCTTGACGAAACTGCCGTCGCGTCTCGCGATAAAAGTCTCGGCGGGCGTATTGTGCCACGCGCATAGCCGCGCGGCGTTCTCGGCGCCGAAGCGTCGTTCCCAGCGGCGCACGAGGGCAGTCGGAAAGCTCTCGCGCTCCTCGAGCGGAGCGTCGGCAATCATCTTCTCGAATTCCTCGCGGCGGCGGATGACGTTCCTAAGAACGCCGTTCACGACCTTCGCAATCGACGGGTTTTCGCACGCCTTCGCCGCGTCCACCGTCTCGCTCACCGCGGCGAAATCGGGAACGTCGGGCATGTAGAGTATCTGCGCCGCGCCAACGTAAAGAAGCGCCTCAAGTTCGCCCTTCGGCCACTGCTTCATCAGTACGCCGAGTATCTTCCTCAAGGGGCGAATACGGCGTATCGTCGTGTAGACGATGTCCTGGACAAACGCGCGGTCTGCGCCAGTCGGCAGCATCGACGAAGGGAAGTCCTTCGTGGCGATCCACCGCGCGACGATGAACGCCGCCGATCTGCGGGAGCTCCCCATTAGAGGCGAATCCGCTCCGCGAGCGCCTTAAGGGCCTCCATGTCGCCCTTGTGGTTCTCGAACGAGATGGGCTCCATGCCGTAACGCGGGACGATGTGGAAATGGACGTGCTTCACGGTCTGTCCTGCGGCCTCGCCGTTGTTCTGGAGAATGTTGAAGCCGTCGCAGGGAAGCGCTTCCTTGATGTGCGCCGCGACTTTCTTGACTCGCGCGATGACGGCGGCAAGCGTCGCGTCGGGCGTATCGAGAAGACCTTCCGTATGTTCCTTTGGAATCACGAGGACATGGCCCTTCGAGAACGGATTGATGTCGAGGTAGGCGAGGACGACATCGTCCTCGTAGACCTTGAAGCTCGGAATCTCGCCTGCGGCAATCGCGCAGAAAACACAATTGTTCTTCATGCGTCCATTATACCATATTTTTGCTATAATCTGCCTATGCAACAAGTGGAGTACATAGATCGCGCATCGGGAAAGAAGGTCGCCGAGTCCGTAATGGGCGACAAGGCGCTCCGTTTTGCTTACGAGACGCTGCTCGGGCGCACGCTCTGGCCAGTTCTCTTCGGCTCGAAGGCGATTTCCGCCTTTCTAGGCCGACGCTACGACTCGCCCAAGTCCAAGAAGGACATAGCGAAGCTCGTCGCCATTCCCGGCTGCCGCGCAGAGGAAGCGGAAAAGCCGATTTCCGAATACTCTTCGTTCAACGACTTCTTCACTCGCCGCCTGAAGCCCGGCAGCCGACCTTTGGGCGACGACATCACAAGCCCCGCAGACGGGCGCCTAAAGCTCTACCTCGGCGCAGACGCCGACACACCCTTCCCGCTCAAGGGCGCGACAAAGTCGCTGCGCGGCGTATTTGCCGCGGACGCGCCAAAGGGGCTTTACGACATCGCAGTCTTCCGCCTTGCGCCAGTCGACTACCACCGCTTCCACTTCCCCTGCGACTGCACGAGCGAGGGATCAGTGCGCGTAATCCCTGGCGAATACCACTCGGTCAACCCGATCGCCCTTCTGCGCAGACCCGACGTCTACGCCGACAACGAGAGGCAGGTCTTGAAGTGCCGCGCCGCATTCGGCGACTTCTGGCTTGTCGACGTCGGCGCGTTCGGCGTCGGGACAATCGTCCAGACATTCACCGGCGAGAAACACTCAAAAGGCGACGAGAAGGGATACTTCAAATTTGGCGGCTCGACGGTGATTCTCGTCGCGCAAGCCGGCGCGATCAAGTTCGACGACGACCTTGTAAAGAACTCCGCAGACGGACTCGAGACACGAATCCTCTGCGGAGAGCGAATAGGCGTTCCCGCCTGACGGCTTACTTCGAGCCGAGCGAGATAACGCAGAAGCTCGCGAGGAGAATCAGCGTACCCGCGGCGAGGAAAAGCTTCGTCTTCGCGCCAGTGCCCTTCCATTCGCCTGTCGCGGCGCCGATGATCGTCGAGAAGAGAATCGTCGACGCCATCACGATCGCGAACGAAATGTACTTGAGGTCGCCCATAAGCGGCTCGCCCGCCTTCTGGCATACGAACTGAAAGACCCAGATCACGCCGACGAGCGACGCAAAGACGAAGTTGCGCAGAATCGGGCCTTTGTGAAGGTAGTCGCCGAAAGTCCCGTTCTTGAAATGCTGCTGGATGACCCACGCCGCCTGCACGACAAAGCCGCCCCAGAGGACGACCATGACGACCGGCATCCCGCGCCACGACCACACCGCGCCCTCGGAGATGACGCCGGCCTTCACCGCCGCATCGTACGCCGCCTGCTCGATGACGCCGCCGCTCTGAAGTCCGAGGTTCATGCAAGCAGAGCACACGCCCGAAACGAGCGCTACTATCATGCCCTTCTTGAAGTCGAAATCGGCAACCGCCTTCTTCTTCTCTTCCTCGGGAAGCTCGCCCTCCTTGAGCTTGCCGGCAAGCCCTACGAACACAATGCCGAGAAGCGACCCGGCGACACCAGCGAGAACGATGAGCTTGCCGGTCGAGACCGCACCGTCGGCACCGTATATGAGCGTCGACGCCTCGCCGTTCATGATCGGGGGAAGGACAGTGCCAGTCGCGGCGCATAGGCCGCAGCCGATCGCAAGGCCGAGCCCGATGCCAAGATACCTGACCATCAGCCCCCACGTAAGGCCGCCGATGCCCCAGATCGCGCCAAAGGCGACGCACTTGAAGAGTGTCGAGGCGGGGACCGAGCCGATGACGCCGCAGAAGTCGGGAACCGCTATCGCGCAGATCACGGCAGGCATCACGACAAGCCCGACGACGCAGTAGAACATCCACCAAGTCTCGTAGGCCCAGTTCTTGACTCCCCTCGCCGGGAGAAGGAACGTAGCGCCAGCAAAACCGCCAGCCGCGAATATCAACATGCCGAGTATCGAGTTCATCTAATCTGCCTCCTTGTCGTTTCCCCTGTTAGGTATTTCTGACATTATATGATTTTACGGCGCCACATGCAACGGCTACTTTCGGCGTAGGACCCGCTCGGCGATTCGGACGGACTGCATCGCGTCCTTCGCGTAGAAGTCGGCCCCGATCGAGTCAGCGTAATCCTGCGTCACCACCGCGCCGCCAACAAACGTCTTCGCGTCGAGACCCGCTGCCTTGAGCTGGCGTATCGTCTCGGCCATAGCGCCGACGGTCGTCGTCATAAGAGCGGAAAGGCCGACCATCCCAGCGTTAGTCGTCCGCGCGCGCTCGACGATCGTCTCTGGCGCGACATCTCGCCCGAGATCGATCACGTCGAAACCATAGTTCTCGAGGAGCGCCCTCACGATGTTCTTCCCGATGTCGTGGATGTCACCCTTCACGGTCGCTATGACAATTGGCCGCGCACCATCGCCAGAGCCGCCACGCGACGAAGAGCCGAGAGACTTGCGGACGACGGCAAACGCATCGCCCGCGGCGTCTGCGGCCATTAGAAGCTGCGGCAGGAACGCCGTTCCCTTCTCGAACGCCACGCCGATCTGCTCGAGCGCAGGAACGATGCCCTTCTCGATCACTTCCATCGGCGACGCGCCGCCGGCAAGCATCTCGCCAGCCGACTTCGCCGCGTCATCTCTGAGGCCGCGCCGTATCGCCGCGCCAAGCGCACCTGCGACGTCGGCCTGCGGCGCTGCCGCGGCCGACTTCGTAGCGGCGTTATCGACATTTGCGGCAATCCACCGCTCGCAGTTCTTGTCACGCCCGAGCAGCACGTCAAACGCCGCCTCGTCGTCCGACTTGCGGATTAGCGCGGGATTCGCGATGGCGGCCGAAAGCCCGGCCCTTACGCAGAGCGTGTACATCGCGTTGTTGAGCGCGGGGCGGTTGGGGAGACCGAACGAGACGTTCGAGACGCCAAGGATCGTGTTGACGCCGAGTTCATCCGTAAGACGCCGCACCGTCTCTATCGTCACAATGGCCGCCTTGGGGTCGGCGCTCACGGCGAGTGTCAGCGCGTCAAAAACGAAATCCTCTTTCTTGAAACCGTACTTCGCGCCTTCGCCGAGTATTCGCCGCGCGATGGCAATGCGTCCGTCGCTCGTGTCGGGGATTCCAGACTCATCGAGGCACAAAGCCACGAGCGCTCCGCCGTATTTCCTGACAAGAGGAAAGACAGCGTCCATCGACTCGCGCTTGCCATTCACCGAATTGACGAGCGGCTTGCCGTTGACGCACTTGAGCGCACGTTCGAGCGCAACAGGGTCGGCCGTGTCGATCTGAACCGGGCATGTCACGACGCTCTGCACAGTCTCCACCGTCCGCTCGAGCGTCGCCGCCTCGTCTATGCCGGGAACTCCGCAGTTCACGTCGAGGATTTCAGCGCCCGCGTCTGTCTGCTTCACGGCTTCCCTAAGGACATACGCCGTGTCGCCGCGCAGGTATGCCTCCTTGAGAAGTTTCTTTCCCGTCGGGTTGATGCGCTCGCCGACGATCAACCCGCCATGGGACTTCAGTTCGACGACGGTCGTTCCCGACGAGACGACGGTGCGCGCCTGTGGCGCTTGAGTTTGCGCTTCACCAAGCCCGCCAGTACAAAGCGAGGCGACTGCCTTGATGTGTGCGGGCGTGGTGCCGCAGCAGCCGCCGACGATCGACGCGCCCGCCTCGACGAGCTTCGCGGCATACGACGCAAACTCGTCTGGCCCGACGGCAAACACCGTCTTGCCGTCGACGATCTTCGGCATGCCAGCGTTCGCCTTTACGATGATCGGCTTCGTCGAGACTTTCGCAAGGCGCTCGACGAAAGGCAGCATCTTGTCGGGGCCAAGCCCGCAGTTGAAGCCGTAGGCGTCGACACCGAGCGATTCGAGAAGCGTCGCAACGCACTCGACCGACGCGCCGGTAAGGAGCTTCCCCGATTCGTCAAGCGCAACCGAGGCGTAAACTGGAAGATCGGAATTGAGCTTCGCCGCGAGGACCGCAGCCTTGAGCTCGCGCGTGTCGCCCATCGTCTCAATGAAGACGAGGTCGGCTCCAGCCGCAACGCCGAGGCGCACCATCTCGGCAAATGCGTCGTAGGCCACGCCGAAATCAAGGTCGCCAGCCGGCTTGAGAAGCCTTCCGGTCGGCCCTATGTCGAGCGCGACGCGCGCGCCCGACGACTTGGCAAGCGAAATCGCAGACGATATCAGCTCGTCAAGCGAATAGGCGCCGTGGTACTTGAGCCGATTTGCGCCAAACGTGTTGGCGAGGACTATGTCCGCGCCGGCCTCGGCGTATGCACGATGGACGCCAGCAACGGCCTCTGGGTTCTCGACGTTCCAGTCGGTAGGATCCTTGCCAGGCGGCAGTCCTGCCGCCTGGACCATCGTCCCGAAACCTCCGTCGAGAAAAGTCAGTTCTTCGTTCCTCTGTCAGAACGAGAGGGCTACGCCTACGCCGCCGTAGAAGTTCCAGGAATGGTCGTTGCTGCCGCCCCACGCGCCGTTGTATGCGCGCGCGCCGTCGCGGAGCTTGCGGTCGAACCAGTAGTCGCAGTAGGCGATGTACGCCTTGACCTTGACGTGGTCGCAGACCGCCCATACGAGCTCGCCCTTGATCGTGGAGTCCATAAAACCGCCGTGGTCGTCGGAAAGGCCGTAGCCGCGCGTACGAAGAGTATTGCCCCAGCCCTGCGCGAAGGACGGCTTGAAGGTGAGCGTCGCGTCCTCGCCTTCGCCGATGAGCGGGAAGGTATGACCGACCTCGAGGTTCACGTAGGTGCCGTCGTCGGCCATCAGGTCGCGCTCGAACCAGAGACGGGGCTCAAACCAGAGATCGTCCAGACGAAGCTCGAAGTCGATGTACTGCGTGTCGTTCATCGTGCCTTTGTGGCGAGCAACGTATTCGTAGGTGTAGTAGACGTCGACGCTGAGCGTACCAAGCGTCTCGCCGAGAGTGCCAAGCGTCTCGCCGAGGTTGAACTCGTGTGCAAGACCGGTCTGCGCGTCGATCGTCGTGTACTTGCCGGCGCGGTTGCCCCAGCCGTAGGGCCCGCGCTTGCCGTTGCCCTTCGTGACGTCGAACAGCACCTCGGCGCCGATGTACCACCAGTCGAGGAACGTGACGTAGCCATTCATCCTCACGATCGGATCCTTGCCGTCCATCACGCCATAGGTGATGTACTTCGAGTCTACGCCGAAGTAGGCCTCGGCGGAAACGAGGGAATCCTCTTCCTCTTCGCCCTGCTCCTCCTCGGCGAGTTCCGCCTTGGCAGGTTCGGTTGTCTCGGTCTTGGCGGGCTCGTCGGCCGCCGTTGCGAACGACACGCAGCCGCAAACGGCGGCAGCGCAGATGATGGTGTTGAGTTTCATGCGCGTATTATACACCATTCGCGCGGCGAGAATCAACACCCCGCTTCTGCAATCCGCCCTGCACCGGGCATCGCTCTTGCAGGAAGAGCGATGCGGCTACTCGATGTCCACGACGCTCGCCCAGTGGATGAGGAGCTCGTGGTTCTTCGGCGTCTGGTCGCGCGACGATTCCGCCGCGGCGACGATCGGGAGCCACTTCTGCACGTCGGGGAGCTTCACCTTGAGCGCATCGCACGCGAGGGCCATGTACTTCTCCGCCGCCGCGACGTGTCCGGAGAGCCAGAAGAGGAGGTACGTGCGCGCGACGTCGGCGAGCGGATCGCCAAGGCGCACGTGGCTCCAGTCGATGACGCGCCAGTCGCCCTTCGGGGTGATGATCACGTTCGTCGGGTTGAAGTCTCCGTGGCAGAGCGACTTCCCGCGCGGGAAGCTCTGCAGCTTCATGTGGAGGTCGTAGCGCGTCTCCTTCGGGAGCGGCGAGGCGGAGATCTGCTTGTCGAGCTTGTCGGCGAGGTTGCCCATGCGCTCGGACGTCTTCGAGAACACCTGGCACTGGATCGCCACGAACTCCTTCAGGTACTTGACGAGGTTCTTCTTGTCCTTCGCCATCACGTCGGCGAGAGTCTCGCCCTCGACCCACTCGCGGCGGATGCACCAGTGGTCGCGGATCTTGAGAACCTCGAGCACCTTCGCGACGGGAAGACCCGTCTCCGCGGCGCGCGCCTCGTTCATCGCCTCGTTAAGGATCGCGCTCACCTTGTAGCTCGGCCCGAAGATCTTGAGCACAGTGCCCTTGTCCTTCGTCACGACCTTGTCGGTGCGCTCCAAAAGGACGTTGCTTTTCCTGCGCTGGCTGCCGCGCTTCGCCGGAACCTTCTTCGCTGTAGTTTTCTTCATTTCAAAACTCCTAAACTTTTCAACATCAAACTTCAAACTACCTCGTGCTTCCCGTAGTAGGCATTGAGGTACATCTGCTTGATCTCCGACATCAGCGGATAGCGCGGGTTCGCGCCGGTGCACTGGTCGTCGAAGGCCTGCTCCACCATCGCGTCGAGACGAGCGAGGAAGTCCTTCTCATCCGGAACGTAGTCGCGGATCGTCGGCTTGATGCCGACCTTCGCCTGCAGCTCGCGTATCGCCTTGACGAAGTTGTTGAACTGCTCGCCCTTGGACTTCCCCTTGATGCCGAGAGCGTCGGCGATCTCGAGGTACCGCTCGAGCGTGTGCGGATGGTCGTACTGCGGGAACGTGCCCATCTTGCGCGGAACGGGATCGGCGTTGAAACGGAGGACTTCCTCCATCATCAAGGCGTTCGCGATTCCGTGCGGGATGTGGTGGAAGCTCCCGAGCTTGTGCGCCATCGAGTGCATCACGCCGAGGAATGCGTTCGCGAAGGCCATGCCCGCCATCGTCGCGGCGTTCGCCATCTTCTCGCGCGCGGCGGGGTTCGCCTTCTTCGCGACGGCGGCGTCGTAGCACGCGGGCAGATACTTGAAGATCGTCTGGAGCGCGCGGATCGCGAGTCCGTCGGTGTAGTCCGTCGCCATCATCGAGGCATACGCCTCGAGCGCGTGCGATACCGCGTCGATTCCCGACGCGCTGGTGAGTCCGGGAGGCGCCATCATCTGCATGTCGGCGTCGACGATCGCCATGTTCGGCATGAGCGCGTAGTCGGCGAGCGGATATTTCGTGCCGGTCTGCTCGTCGGTGATGACGGCGAACGGGGTCACTTCCGAGCCAGTTCCGGCCGAAGTCGGAACGCACACGAAGTACGCCTTCTCGCCCATCTTCGGGAACTTGTAGACGCGCTTGCGGATGTCCATGAAGCGCATCGCCATGTCCTGGAAGTCGACCTCGGGGTGCTCATAAAGGACCCACATGATCTTCGCGGCGTCCATCGCCGAACCGCCGCCGACGGCGATGATCGCGTCCGGCTTGAATCCAGCCATCAGCTTCGCGCCTTCCTTGGCGCAGGCGAGCGTCGGATCGGGGGCGACGTTCGAGAACGTCGTGAACATGATGCCCTGCTGCTCGAGGGACTTCTCGATCGGCTTCGTGTAGCCGTTCTCGTAGAGGAAGGAGTCGGTGACGATGAACACCTTCTTCTTGCCCAGTTCGCCGCCGAGCTCGCGGAGCGCGACCGAAAGGCAGCCCTTCTTCTGATAGACCTTCTCAGGCGCACGGAACCACAACATGTTCTCGCGCCTCATTGCAACCGTCTTGATGTTCATAAGCTGTTTGATTCCAACGTTTTCGCTGATCGAGTTTCCGCCCCAGCTGCCGCAGCCGAGCGTGAGCGACGGGGTGAGCATGAAGTTGTAGATGTCGCCGATACCGCCCTGCGAACTCGGGGTGTTCACGAGAATGCGACAGGTCTTCATCCTTGCCTGAAACTCTGCGATGACGTCCTGGGCGAGAATCTCATCAGCGTAGATGCTGCTGGTGTGGCCGTAGCCGCCA
>JAZSOG010000002.1:0-37650 GCA_045536845.1 Kiritimatiellia bacterium
TCGCCGTTGAAGTACCGGCACAGCGATATCGTCCGCTGCTGCCCGTCCATCACCTCGAACGTCCCGTCGGGATTCCGCGCCCAGTACATGACGTTGAGCGGAAACCCCTTCATCACCGTCGATATGACGGCGTTGCGCTCCTTCTCGCCGTATACGAACTCGCGCTGGTATGCGGGGCGGATGTCGAGCCTTCCGCCGAACCCCTTCACGCCGCTCTCCGCGTCGTCGACGTATCCTTCGACAAGCTCGCGCACCGTTATCTTGTGCAGTTCGATCTTCATGGTGTTTTGACAGGATTAGGTTCGAGGTGAAGCTATCGTATTCTTATGGCAAGCGGGATGTTCTCGATAGAGCCCGTGATCACGGGGTTCGGAGAATCCATGCCCCGGCAGACGACACGCACCGTGTCCCATTCCGGCGAGTAGAGGAAGCGCGGCGGATGTGCCGCGAGCGCTGAGAATGCGGCGCGTCCGTCAGCAGTGGCCGAAAGCGAGCGCGGCGCATCCGCCGCGCTGAACACAAGCCGCCAGTCTAGCGAGGCACGCCCTCCCGTTCCTTGCTCGATGGTTTCGTCGCCCGAGGCGCAGTCGACGATCTTCCACTCGCCGCAGTCCCATCCGACGAGCATATCCGCCTCGGCTCGCGAAAGAACGCCGTCGTGGTCCGCGTCGCGTCCGAACGCGACCTCGACGTTGTTGCTTGCCGTCGCGTCGAGTTCAAGAGTGAACGCGAACACGCGCGAATCGGCGCGCGCCGCCGGAAGCGCGGCGTTCGTCACGACTTCCGTGTCATCCCACTCCGCCTCCGGCATCTCCGGCATGGCGAAGGACGCGGCGAGACAAAGTGATGACAACAGCGCTGATGCCGCCATGCTCAATCCCCCTTCCTTTCAGACTGGATTTTAGCGTCGATTCTCTTCAACGCGTTGGTCGCGTAGTCGATCTGGTAGTCGTTGACGCGCCGCTCGGCGACTTCGCGAAGCAATGCTTTCCTGTCATCACTCGTCTCATAGTCGGGGTCAAGCGAAAGCAGGAACTCGTCCGCCCAAAGTGATGTGACAGGAATCGTCCGAGAATATCGCTTGAGTACCGACACGGCAAGATTTCGATTGCCAGTTGTCACTCCTTTGCGGTTCCCTGCATGTGCAACCGCAGCACAAAGAGAATACTTGTCATGCTCATTCTTCAAGTTTTTGTTCATCATGCTGTCAACCAACCCCACACTGTCGGCATTTATGCCTTCGATACAAACAATTGCCGTGACAGCCAGCGCAGCATAGTTCGTGTCATTTGTATATTCATGTAGAAACGGCAGGTTCTCCGTCGAACCGTGATTAGCAAGTGCGCACAGCGCCCACGGAATACGGTCAGGACGCTCTCTGGCGATTTCGACAACAATACGCGAGAATCGAGCATCGTCTCCAGCGCAGAGAGATACGGCCCTATCGTACACCTTCCTTTTGGCGTCGTAATCGCAGATTGGCGCGGTTGCAGAAATCAACGTGTCCTTTATTTCCCTGTCGCTTGCTTCATGTCTAAATGAATCCTGTCTGGGATTCGAGTCTTTCGACACATGGGCATCTTCCTTTGGCCTATTAGCGGTTGCGGCGGCTCTCATCGCTTCCATTCGACTCCTCAATCGGCGTTCTCTTTCTGCCGCAGCATCCATATCCGACGCAATTTTTCCATTCCTCAAGGTCTCCATACGATCTTTCAGATTCCTAGAGTGTCCATCCACATTTGCAACATCTTTGCCCATTGTCCTAATCGCAACGAGCGCAACCGCAACCAAGATAATTTTACCGACTTGATAATTCATATAACTGCCTCCTACTGATGTACTGGGGGATCGCTTCCCTCTATGTCTGTGAAAAAGCCAACCGGAGCCACCCCAACTACCCAGTCTTCATTATTGGTGTAACTCCCATTGCACCATACTCCATAAACGCGTCCAAAAGTTATGTCAGAAGTGGAAACACCCGAAGAATACTCACCGTTCATGAGCATTCGTTCAATGAGCGTCTGCATATTCACTCCCCTCCCATAAAACCGCGAGCCGCCTTCCCCATGCCCTATGCATCCAAAATTCCAATCCCATGGAAGATGCTCCGCACGGACCCATTCATCCACAGGCAGGCTCTTAAGCGCAACTGTACTGTTCGTGAAACTCTCATTGGACACATAAATGTCATATAATCCGAAAGCGTGGCCAATCTCGTGCGCAAGTGTGACGCCATTGCCAGTTCCTGATATCGCAATTCCTGTTGGATGGTGAGCCCCTGCTATTCGCGGAGTTCTGTCAATGCTGTTGACAAAGTAACACTCCAGCCCATCTGTGCCTGAGGCCAAAGCCGTAAGCTGCAGAAGGCTCCACTGGCCAGGGCCTGGGTCGCGCTCGGCAAGATCGAAGGCCGCAGGAATATTTGTCATCACAATCGGCTCGACTAGTTGAACCGACACTCCGACTTGTGAATAGATGTCATTGGCTCTATACACAATGGAGCGAACTTCATCTGCATCTCGGCACCATGCGACGCCATTGCCAATAATCCATGCACGAAGCTTAACAGTTTTCGGCTGCACCACCTTGAAGGAAAAGCCTGGCAGAACAGACTCCGCATCACCAAGTCGGACGACCATATCAACGTCACCGGTTGAAACGCCCGTAACAGAAACAACCCTCCCCGTATTTGAATTAATCGCACTAAATCTAACAGCTCCCGTGCTGTTGGTCATGCTCCATGTTATCTCGCTGTCAGGATAGTCTTCAGGCAAAACATCAACCTTGAACATTGCCGTCTGCCCTACGGCGACAGCGCACGGGTTGTACAGATACGTGTGATACCTGCCGTCTGTTAAATCAGCAATAGACCACGACTCGTCGGTAATCGGCTCGACAGTTGGCTCAATGATAGTAAAGCGTTTGCTTGCGGATGCTCTTGGCCCTGACTCCGGCTTCCACAGGACGCGCACCTGTCCGTCGAGATAATGCGAACTCGTCACGACCGGATTGACGAGATGTTCCCATGTCGCTCCGCCTGAATTCGATACATTGTATTCGTGTCCCTCCTCTATCTGCGCAAGCGCCGTTCTGTCGGCATAGACCTTTCTTGCTCCGTTCACGCCTTGCTCTAAGCCGTTAAGTCTCTGAAGCTTTACTGTGCCGTTGGTTGGCGTTGACGAGACAAACAATATCCTATTCGTCACAATCTCATCATCCATGACGCTAAACGGTGGCATAGCGTCGACCAGTCCATCATCATCGTCGTCGTCGTCATTTACGATGTATGTGGATTGTATTTCAAGTGACAATCCAATCCCCTCGTCGAAACACTCACTCGGTTCTTCTCTGTCGCAGCTACAGGTTCCCCACCAGTCAAAGATGCGCGTATAGCCCTCCCATGTCGCAGATGCGGAAAGTGCATGACCACTTCCCCTGCATTCGCACTCCTCCAAGCATATCCATGTAAACCCAGCCCCGTTCAGCTCGCATAGACAGCATCCGCCAGTTATCGAGGTCAGTGCGGCCCCGACATCGACCGGCGCTGACTGAAGGATGAAGTTCGAGGTCAACGCATCGCCGGAACCGCCCGTCTCAAACGACAGTTGGACAGGCAGGCGCACGGTAAGGCTCGTCGCCGAGTTGGTCGCGATTTCCGCATATTCGCTAGACACGGCCGAATCGGCAATCGGCAGGTCGCTTTCGACCGCGTATGTCGCGCCGGCGAGAAGCGGGATGTGACAGACCTGGTTCGTGTGGGCGATTATCACATGGTCGCCGAGGTCGCTCGGACCGTCGCATGTGACACGGATTGTCGCGGCGCCGAGTGCACCCGTCGCGCACAGGTCCAGCCAGTAGTAGGCGTTCTCGTTCGCATTGGACGGCAGCATGTTCGCAACGCCATAGAAATCACCATTGCAGAAGAGCGGATTCAAGTCTCGCTCGTTTGCGATTCCATCATCATCCCAGTCATCGGGATTGACGCGACGATAAGCGGTCTCAACCTCGTTCGAGCGCGTCATGAAGTCGCCGTTATGGAAGAAGCGCATGCGCATGTTTGCGATAAACTCAGTCCGGCAAGTCGGCTTCGGGATAGGCGACAAGCTCATTGATGGCGTTGGTGACGTAGGCAAATTGATAGGCGTTTGCACATCGGTTCTGCGCAGAGCGAAGAACCGCGAGTCTGCGTTTACTGAAACGATATGAAGGATCGACTGACTGAATCGAACCATCAATGCGTATATGTCCAGAGTTTCTGGTTTGCGCGAAGTCAATCATCATGCTCAAGCATCCAGCACGAAACGGCACAAGCTCTTGAGTCGCAAAAACCTCATGCAACAGCCCGTTGCACAGCTCAGAGCGATCATGACTCAGATTATTCGGCAATGAATTTGTCAGCAACAGGTAATTCTGAATTGCCATAATAGAATTGCTGTTCACGCCATCGATGGCGAACACGGCCTTCAGCGCCTTTGCGCCGTAGACTGCGTTCGTGGCGTAGGAATACAGGAACGGAAGGCTCTCGCGGGTCTTGTATTGACCAAGGCTTGCAATCGCCCATTCCGTCTCGTTGGTGTTCTCGACCGCAAGCTCGCGAAGTATCCGCGCATAGCGGTTGGTGTCGCAGCCCGCCATCTCAAAGGCACGCCTGTATCCTCTCCTGATGAACTCGGCGTGGCAGAACATCCCGGCCTCCACAAACTGCGCCTTGACTTCGTCGTCGGAATACTCGGGCGCCTGCGCGGGAGCAGTCTGCCCAGCAAGGCAGGAATACATAGCAAGCGCAATCATGCATGTCGTTCTCATCTTCGTCCTCCTATTCATGGTTCGGCGAGCTCTTCTTTTCGCCGTTCTCGAAAAAGCCTATTGGCGCGAACTCGTCGTACCAAACCGTTGAGTCCCCGCCACCTATGTAGTTCACTGCGTCCACAGGCCCGATCGTTATGTCGCGCTGACTACCGTTGCCGTCGTGGACACCGTACATCAAGAGGCGCGGCACGATTGTCGCCATTCGCGCCGAATTCTGGTAGTATCTGCTGCCTCCTTCGCCTCGTCCATGACATCCGCCATTCCAGTCAAACGGTGCACAGGCATAACAGATGAAATTCGCAGCAACGCTCAGTGTTGACGGCGTTGATGCGCCCGACTGCCCCTCGGAGGCGGAGACATAGACATCCGACAGCCCGAACGCATGCCCGATTTCATGCGCCAGAGTAGTGGAGCCCGCCCTCGCAGACATCACAAGCCCCTTGCCCGTGTTTGCCGCCAAAGGAGGCTTTTCATTACCAGTCATGATGAAGTCGTTAACGAAATAGCACTCGACGCCGCCAGTTCCCTGTCCGATGTCGACAAGCCTGTCGAAATCCCAGCCACCATCCGGATTCTCGTCATAATGCAGATTGTATGCGGATGGGATATTGGTCACTATCACGGAATCTATGTAAAATGACACTCCTACCTGACGATAGATGTCGTTAAGAGGCTCGATCATGGCTTCTACATCTTCAATCTTCCTGGCTAGATTATGCTCAAAATCCGACACTATCCACGCCGTGATCTTGAACGTCTGCGGCTCCACAACCTTCAGTGGAAATTTCGGTGCCTGACACGTCCGTCCGCCGATGATTACCTCAAGCTCCGCATGACCGGGCGATACGCCGCGCACATGGACGTTGCGTCCGGTGTTCCCGCCGACGAAACTGACATGTTCGTCGTAGTTGGTCCACACGATGCAGGAGTCGGGGTACGCGCTCGGCGACACCTTGATTCTGAAATACGCGTCGTCCCCAACTGCCACCCCGCAGGGGTTGACCGTATAGACGTGGTTCGTGCCCAGGACGGAATGCTCCACCGTGTCCGAGCATATCGTCTCCGCCACGGGCTTCACGACCGAGAACGGTACGGCAGAGGTCTGCGGCTCTCCTCCCTCCGGGATCCAGACTGCGGTGACCGTGGGCACCTGGTATGGTGCCCATGAGAGCGGATTAAAGTAGAGGTCTACAGTCCGAGACGTTTCATCTTGGATAGCGACGTCGAAACTCGCCGGAACAAGGGCGGACTCGCAGTCATTCGTATACACATCGCCAGGAAAATCCGACAACCCGATTCTGATGATGCCGTTGGTAGACACGTCGGAACTGAACACGACGCTGCCTTTTTCGACATCGTTCTCTGCGCTGTTGGGATCGCACCCGAAGTCCACAACCCCAAAGTCGACGACACCGTCGTTGTTGTCGTCGTCGTCATTCTGGAACATCATGCGGGGCACCGACACGGAAATCCCGGACTGTGGAACCGAGTTCGTGCCGGTCGAGAAGTCGAGCGACGACGTAAGCGAACCCGCCGAACCAAACATGGCCGCAACGGACATCCACACCCTCCGCCAGCTCGGAATGTCCACGGCGGTCACGACCGTGGTCTGTTCGTTCGGGGTTTCGGCGACAAGTCCATCGCCCACGCTCCACTCGAATGTCGCGTTCTCTGGATGCGCGCAGTCGAAGATCGCGGCGGCGAACGTCGCATGGTCGTCGGATGGGCCGAGATGCACGACATCCGGCGTCCCGAAGAGCATCGGAAGCCACCAGCAGGCCGACGACGACACACCGGGCATGTAGTCGCACACAAATTCGCCGATATCGACAGACCATACGCCATCCCCCCATGAATGCGCAGAGCGCAACAACGGCGCACCTCGCGCTATCGGAATGTCGTCAAAGGCGGAAACAGCAATGTTTGTGCTTGGAGGAAAGAACTCCATTCTGTACTCCTCGCCCTTCTCCAAGAGGAACACGTACTCGCCCGCGTTGGTGACGGCGATAGACAGTTCCCCGACCGAAATCTGAGTCGTTTCGGGAGGGTCGCAATCCACTGCGACAGTAAGTTTGTACAGCCCGTTCGTGAGGTCTGTCCCCACCTGCGCGTCGACCCACTGCGGATAGCCGACGGCAAGTATCTCAGTCGCGTTGGTGAAGTTGGCGGCAACCCACTCGTCGTCCTGTCCGAAGCCGTCGTGCTCGAACGGGAGCACGCGCGGCAGATGTACCGCGACGCCGTTTGTCGTCACGCAGGTGTCGCCGCTTCTGAACAGCTCAATTGAAGCCGTCACGAGATTGTTCGTGTCTCGGTTGATAGCCGCGTCAGTCCAGGCGAAGCGGTAGGAGTTGGACGGAGTATGCTCGAACGCGAACGACGAAAGGCCGGGGACGATCTCTACAGGAACACCGAGAGAGGCGACTGCGTCGCCGAACGGCGTCGCCCAGACCTCACCGTAGGAAACGACCTCGACGCCGGAAAGGTGGTTCGTCCCGTGCGGAAACACCCAGTCGTCCTCGAACGGAAGCCAGAACGAGTCCTTCCACGCACCGCGAATGTTCCAATTCGTTGCTTTTCGTGCAGCGAAGCTGTCCAGACTCCGTGACACGCGCGGCGGATTCGCCACGATATGAAGCATCTGCGGAAGGCTCGGCAGACGAAGAAGACCGTTCGTTTTGATGCTTGCGTCAGCCGCGATTACCAGAACAGAACATGCGACGGCGCGGGACAGCGGGGGCATCGAGCGCCAAAGAGAAAGCAGCCTTTCGCCGACGATGTGGACTATGCGCAAGCGCAGGACAACGACAGCAAGCGAAACGGCGAGGCCGCACAGGGCGAGGCGCATGACGACGGACTGGAACAGCTCTTTCATGTCACCTGACCCTCAGTTTGAGTGCGTCCACCGTGACCTTGCTTTCCACGCGCAGGCCCTCCGCTCCGCGCGAAACAATGCGGGCCATGTTCCAGTCGGGGTTGAAGCATGTCGGCGCAATCGCGCCGGAAAAGACGTTTCCGCCGACGGAGCGCGCCGAACGGTCGGCGTCCAGCCTGAGAGCCCAGTCAAGACGACGCGACCCCGAAGCGCACTCGACGTTACCGACTTCGCCGCTTAGTCTGTCGCGCCAGAACCACTCGCCGCAGTCCCATCCGACGCAAAGCTCGCCCTCACCCACGCCAAGGGCTCCGTCATTGTTTGCGTCCGTTCCAAATACGACCTCGACACAGTTGCTGACCGACGACTCCAGCTCAATCGACAGTTTCCAGATATTATCGCCCCGCGCACCCGCCGAGAATACGACGTTTGTCTCAGCCTCCGCAAGCGGCCGCACCGGTCCAGACAGAGCGTCGACAGATAGCCGCGTCGCGGCGGACGCGGCGGCGGCGAGGGCGAGTGCCGGGAATAGCAGTCGATGCTTCATTTGCTTTCTCCCTGTATTATACCATTTGCCGCGCCGTTTGTGTGAGGCGCGCGGCGCTTCAACCTGCGGATTAGTATCCTCGCGTATGTTTCCCGCCCATTCAATGTAAACCGATGTCCATATTTCGGGTTGTCTTCTACATAGCGATCAAGCCCGACGATCTCGAACTGCTCTGGATTGTACTTGTCCATGAAGGTGATAGGAACGCCCATCACGCCGTCATAGTCGTATGGGATGTCGGCGGTCTTGTTGACATTTATCGCCTCGTAGTTGTCATACATCGGAAACTCCTCTGGCGAGTATTTCTTGTACAGCGGCAGCTTCTCGTGACGTTGCGGATAGTCGAGATTCGTAAACCATCTGACACCCTTCACCCGTATGTACCGCTGTCCGTTTTCGTCAATGCCGCACCCTGCCGCATTTAACGGGTATCCTTCCGGAACCCCAAACTTGCGATCGCCACTGTGGATTGACGCGCCAAGCCACATCTCATTGCTTCTGAAAAGAGGGAAGATTTCCTTATAAGTAATGGCGTTGACGTTGCCGATGATCAGGAACTTCTTGTCGTACCTGATCAGCTGCGCGACATATTCGCGGAAGAGCGAGAACGGCGGATTGGTGACGACGATGTCGGCTTCCTTCAATATTTCGATGCACTCGGCTGACCGGAAATCGCCATCGCCTTTTAGCTCTCGGACGCCGATCTCATCATCGTCCATTGTCATGTTTCCGTTCTTGTCGCCCTCGTAGACCTGACAGATCGCCCGCTCGCAGTCGCCCTGCGAGAACAGATCGACGTCCTGAGACTTGTAGCACGTCGCGACGAGGCGCTTGAGACCGAGTTTCTCGAAGTTCTCGACAAAGTATTTGAAGAACTCGCTCTGGCGCGGATCGTCACAGTTGCACAGCACTACTTTGTCTTTGAAATGCGCCTTGTAGTGCCGCAGCTCGTTTTCGATGTCCACGCGCTGCGTGTAGAACTCGTCTTTCTTCGCTCGCTTCGCCGCAGTCAGCGCCAGATTGTCGCCCATTGCCACGCCTCCGAGAGACATCGACAACATGCAGATCAGCAGCACTCGTTTCATGACGACGCCTCGTTTGTAATCCCGCGCTTAAAACCGCCGCAGAGACCGCCTCGCGTGCATGAAAAAGAGCGCATGTCCTCTCATGCACTCTAGCGAAGCCCGACCAAAGGCTTGAATGGAATGCAAGAAGAGAAAATGCGCCCAGCTGGACGCATCTCCACTTACATGCCGTTCCATTCACAAACCTCCGAAGAGGTTGAAATATTTGGTCGTATTTCGCTAGAACGACGTGTAGCGTTGATGCTACATTGATTAAGCGCCCGGTGGGAGTTGGAGAAGTGGTGGAGTGGAGGATTGGTAGAGTGGAGGAGTTAATTTGCAGACTCCCTCACTCACCCACTCTCAACTCACCCACTATCCTTTCCGTTTTCCGGACTATGACCCCGCGCCGCGTGCGGTCGGCACGGAGTGCCGCCCCTACCATTGGGGGAACTACCGTTCGCCTCGCGGGATGTGAGTATTATAGCAAAAAATCAGTGCGGCGAATCTGCCGCGCAAAAATCAGACATTGTTACTGTTGGAATTTGACATGAGATTATGGCGCGGACGAAATCGCGACGGATTTGTCGCGCGGATGCGCCGCCGCTATACATCTGACGGTGCGACACATATGCCGCGGGAAAGCGGGCGCCTCGGAGAGGCGCCCCTACCAAGGCGGCGCGACAGATTTGCACCCCGCATTGAGCTCGCCTTCGGCGACTCCGCTTCGCTCAAGGGGATACGCGGCGCGGTTAAGTGAGCTGACGGAACGTCGGCGAGCGCAGATGCTACGAAGAAAAACGCGCCTTATGGAAGGTGAGGCAAAGGACGAGGGGGCGAGCGCCGAACTGAGCGACATGCGGCGACGCGGTTCGTCGGATGCGCGGTGGGACACGTCGCAAGGCGAGGAGGTGTATTCACCGACGAAGCATTGCGGCGCGTATCGCCGCGAAGACGACGGGAGCGGCGGCGCAGGGAGCGGGAGTGAGGCCGAGCCACCGAGCACCGCGCCGGACTCCCGAGGGTGCCAAGCGCGACCACGGTTCGGGTCGATAGCGGAACGGACCGAAGCAGGGGGAGGCGAGTTGCGCAGGACTCGACCCCGACGGCGTATATGTATACGCCGAGCGGGGCGAAGGACGCGCAAATCGCCCGCCCTGCACAGGGAGTACCGTTACCCGAACCGTGGCCGCACATTGTCAGGCAAACCAGCCCGACACAAAATAGGATTAAAGTCGAATAGAGTCAGGAGCTTAGGGTCGAGTAGGGTCAAGGGCAGCGGCGGATTTGCCGCGCACTACAAACCTACAGCTGCGCGGACCTTCTCCATCTGCGCCGCAGCCGCCGCGCGCGCCTTCTTCGCGCCTTCGCGCAAGATGTCCTCGAGCGCATCGGAATCCTTCTCAAGCTCGTCACGCCTTGCCTTGAACGGATCGAACATCCGGTGGTACGCCGCGAGAAGCGACTTCTTGGCGTGGCCATAGCCGTAGTTGCCCGCGCGGAAACTCGCCGCCATCTCGGCGACCTCCTCAGGCGTCGCGAAAAGCTTGTATAGCTCGTATATCGAGTTGCCCTCGGGCTCCTTCGGCTCTTCCATCGTCTTCGAGTCCGTCACGATGGCCATGACCTTCTTCTTCACGGACGGGTCGAAGAGCTCGATCGTGTTGTGGTAGCTCTTCGACATCTTCTGGCCGTCGGTCCCGGGAATCGTCGCGACCGTCTCGGGGATGTAGGCGTCGGGAAGCTTGAAGATCTCGCCGTAGGCGTTGTTGAACTTCTGCGCGAGGTCGCGCGTCACCTCGAGATGCTGCTTCTGGTCCTTCCCGACCGGAACGAGGTCGGAGTTCATGATCAGGATGTCGGCGGCCATCAGCACAGGATACGCGAAGAGCCCGTGCGTCGCCTCGAAGCCGTGCGCCATCTTGTCCTTGTAGCTGTGGCAGCGCTCCAGAAGACCCATCGGCGTCAGGCACGAAAGGTACCACGCAAGTTCCTGCACCTCGGGCACGTCGCTCTGGCGGTAGATCGTGGTCTTCGCAGGGTCGAGCCCGCAAGCAAGATAGTCAAGCGCCACTTCGCGCGTCGCCTCGCGGAGCACCGCACCGTCGCGCACCGTCGTCATCGCGTGGAAATTCGCGATAAACATGAACATGTCCTCGCCCTTCGCCTGAAGGTCGAACATCGACTTCATCGCGCCAAAATAATTGCCCCAATGAAGCTTGCCAGAAGGCTGTATTCCCGTCAAAACTCTCATGGGTTGATATTATACCAAAAATAAGCGGCTTTTTGCTATATACTGTATTCACGTGGAAATGGTAAAATATTCGCATGGCGATGGTGAAGCGAACGAGGACCTGACGAAAGATCTGCAAGGAACGACACCATGAAACGCGGACTTGTACTTGAAGGCGGGGGATTGCGCGGGCTGTTTACGGCCGGCGTACTCGACGTCTTCATGGAACACGGCGTGAAGTTCGACGGAATCATCGGCGTCTCGGCAGGCGCATGCTTTGGCTGCAACTACAAGAGCGGTCAGGTCGGGCGCGTGATTCGCTACAACAAGCGCTTCGCGCGCGATCCTCGCTACTGCTCGTGGTCGTCGCTTTTCAGAACGGGCGATCTCTTCAACGCCGACTTCTGCTACCGCGAGCTTCCGATGGAGCTTGACGTCTTCGACGCCGCGGCGTATGCCGCGAATCCAATGGAATTCCATATTGTCGCCACCGACTGCGCGACTGGCAAACCTGAATACAGACGGCTCGACAAGGCCGATGCAAGGGCGTTCGAGTGGATACGCGCTTCGGCCTCGATGCCAGTCGTCTCTAGGCCCGTCGCTATCGACGGCCATGAGTATCTCGACGGCGGTCTTTCCGACGGGATTCCCCTTCGCTACTTCGAATCGCTTGGCTACAACTTCAACGTCGTCATCACGACGCGTCCGCACGGCTACAGGAAATTTCCCTCGTGGAAACACCGCCTCGCAAAGCCGTTTCTACGCCGCTATCCAGCCGTCTACAAGGCGCTGAAGACGAGGCACGAATGGTACAACGAGACGCTAAAGTACATCGACTCGCGCGTTGCAAATGGAGCGACGATACTGATTGCGCCCGACGCATCGCTCGACATATCGCGCGTCTGCCACGATCCAGACCAGATGCAGCGCGCCTACGAAATCGGCCGCAAAAAGGCAGAAGCCATAGTTAGCGACAACCATTTCAATAAAGGATGACACCTATGCTCACGCGTCGAACATTTGTAAAGAAAGCGTCGTTTGCGGCGGGAGCCGCAGCAGTATCAGGTGTCGTCGGATGCTTTGACGAAAAAAACACACAAGGAGGATACAATGGACATGAAGTTCAGCGAACTCATCGAGGCGCGCCGCAGCGTGCGGAAATACGCCAAGTCGGAGATATCCAAAGACGAGATGGCGAAGATCGTAGAAGAGGCGCTCAATGCCCCGAGCTGGAAGAACACCGAGACGACTCGGTACTACGCGGCGATAGGCGACGACGTCAAGGCGAAGATTTGGAGCGACGCCCTTCCAGGGTTCAATGCCGCAAGCTCCGAGAACGCCGCTGCACTTGTCGCCGTCACTTTCGTTCCCGGCGAAAGCGGCTACATGGGCGACACACCCGCAAACGAACTTGGCGAGATGTGGGGCGCATACGACTGCGGCCTTGCGTCCTCCTACTTCGTCCTCGTGGCGAAAAACCACGGCTGGGACACGCTCATCATGGGCATACGCGACACTGCGAAGGTAAAGGCGATACTCAATATCCCTGAGAAAGAAATACTGACGTCAGTCATCGCGGTCGGAAAATCCGCCCAGCCGTATTTCAAGAATCCCCGCAAGCCCGTCACCGAAGTGCTGAAGATGGTGTAAGAAATTGGAAGATTGGTTTTTAGCCACAAAGAACAGGAGATACAGGAGAGGTAAGAGACAACAAACGAACTTCAGATACGGCAAGAAGGAGATGGAGTATCTCAAGTCGCGGGATAGGCGGCTTGGGGAGATTACGCCGAAGTCCGTTGCCAAAACCGATATACAGTCCTTTCGCACTTGCGGCAGCATCGCAAGTCTCTATTTCTGGATGGTCGCCGGTGGTGCCATCCCAGACCTCACCGATCCAGCAGGCGGAACGCAGAAATGAACGAAGAACACGAAAAACTAATTGGCCGCGAGTTCCGGCACTTTAAGGGTAACCTCTATCGCCTCGAGGGATTCGCAAAGGATTCCGAGACGCTGGAAGAAATGGTTGTCTATCGCGCGCTATATGGCGAACACGGCCTGTGGGTTCGTCCAGCAAAGATGTTCTTCGAGACTATCGAGCGAGATGGGAAGCAGATGAAGCGATTTGAACTTCTTGAGAAACCTAACGCGGAGAAAGCGCAGTGAGCGACACCTTTGGAGAATACTCTTGGGCTGTCAGGACTTATGAATGCGGTCCTGACGGCGCGGCTACGATGGCCTCCGTCTGTAACTGGCTACAGGAGGCGGCAAGTCTTAATGCCGAGGCACTGGCCTTTTCAAAGTCCAACTTCGAGTCTGCTGGCGAGAACATCTCGTGGGTGCTTACGCGCCTCAAGGTGAAGATGTCGCGATTCCCGAAGTGGGGCGAGACAGTCTCGATACTCACTTTCCCGCGCGGTGGACGGCGTATTGTCGCGTGGCGTGACTTCGTCTTGTCGGGCGCGAACGGCGAGGAACTCGGACGCGCCACCAGCGAATGGATGCTCATAGACCTTTCATCCCGCAAGGTAGTCGCGATTCCGGAAGCCGTGTTTGCTGCGGCGAACACGGTAAGGGAACCTGTTTTCGGCGACGAGCCGCTGCCGAAGCTACGCTGGGAATGTAGCGTTGCGTCCCCTGACGCACTCGTCTTCCGCGCACGACGCGGCGACATCGACTTGAACGGGCACGTAAACAATGTCCATTACGTCGAATGGCTTATGGAGGGACGCCCAGACTCTGCGCGTCCGTGCCATGAACTCGAAATCGTGTTCAAGTCAGAGACGCTTGCAGGCGAGGAGGTGCGCGTTGAATCCGTCGAGACGGAACCAGATGTGTTCGTTCACCGTGTATACGCTCCCGACGGCCACGACCACGTCTTGGCAAGGACTGCACGATAGTCATAAATGACAAATATGGAGCATAGCTTTTCAATCGTCCTGCTTCGTCCTGAAATCCCGCATAACACGGGGGCGATAGGTCGGCTCTGCGTGGGGCTGGGAGTGCCGCTCCATCTCGTGAGGCCGCTCGGCTTCGCCCTCGACGACCGCTATATAGCCCGTGCGGGGCTCGATTACTGGCCTCATCTCGACGTGACGATTCACGACACCTGGGAAGAGTATCTTGCGGCGGCAAAGCCAAAGCGTCTCTTTTTCCTTTCGACGCACGGCGAAAAATCACTTTATGAGTGCAGCTTTTCTGAAGGCGATGCGCTTGTGTTCGGCAATGAGTCGTCAGGGCTGCCAAAGGATTTCTACGACCGCTACAAAGAATCGCTTTTCAAGATACCGATGCCAGGCGAACACGCGCGAAGCATCAACCTTGCAAACGCCGTCTCCATCGCCGCGTACGAGTGCTACAGGCAACTGGCAGGAGGAGAATAGGTTTTAGCCACAAAGAACAGGAGACACAGGAGAAGTCAGTAGGCAAACAGTGGCAAGGAAAGCAATATAAAGAAAGGACAAAACAATGAAAAAGAACCTTGGAAAGAAGAACTGGATGTTCCCGATGCCGGTTTTGATGATCGGCACTTACGGGGAAGACGAAACGCCTGACGTGATGAACGCCGCTTGGGGCGGAATCACGCTCGAAGACGAGATAACGATTTGCATAGACACCTCGCACAAGACTTGGGCAAACATCGCCGCTCGCAAGGCGTTCACAGTCGCTTTCGGCACCGCCGACAAGGTCGCGGCCTGCGACTACTTGGGGCTCGTCAGCGGCAACAAGATTCCCGACAAGGTCACGAAGAGCGGGCTTACAGTTACGAAGAGCGAATTCGTCGACGCGCCTGTCATCAACGAGCTCCCGCTTGTTCTCGATTGTGAGCTTGTCTCGATGAACGATGAAAACTGCAACGTCGTCGGGAAGATCGTCAATTGCGCTGTCGAGGAAGCGGCGCTCACGGACGGCAAGCCAGACGCCGCGAAGATGAAGCCGATTTGCTTCGACCCCTGTGCCCACGTCTATCGCATCATGGGCGACGCCGTCGCAAACGCATTCTCCGTCGGGAAGGAGTTGTCATGACAGACTTAACTGAAAAGACGCTCGCGACCGAGCGCAAGTATACAGGCAAGATCATCAGCGTCGACCTTCTCGACATCGAGCTGCCAGACGGCCGCAAGGCGAAACGCGAGGTGATACGCCACGGCAATGCCGTCGCCATCGTCGCCCGCCGCCCTGACGGCAAGTTCGTCTTTGTGAAACAATACCGCAAAGCTGCGGAAGAGGCGCTTATCGAAGTAATCGCGGGCGGGCTTGAACCTGGCGAAGATCCGATAGAGGGCGCGAGGCGCGAAACAGCCGAGGAGACTGGCTACGAGGTGATATCTATCAGGTTCCTCACAACGATCATCTGCACGCCTGGCTACTGCGAAGAGAGAATACACCTCTACTTCGCGGAAATTTCCGACACCGCCCATGCACAAGACCAGGATCCCGACGAGAACGTCTATCCGGTTGTACTCTCGGAAGCTGAAGTCGAGGACGGAATCCGCAACGGCACCATCTTCGACTCAAAGACACTCTCGGCATGGCTTTGCTGGAAGCTTGCGCGATAAGACCTCGGACATCAACCACTGGAGAAACAAACATGAAAGTTCTGCTCGTCAACGGAAGCCCGCGTGAGAACGGCAACACGGCGCGCGCACTGAAAGAAGTAGCCGACACGCTCGCGGCAGAGGGACTTGAGAGCGAGATCACATGGATCGGCAACAAGCCGGTGCGCGGCTGCATCGCCTGCGGGAAGTGCCGCAAAAACGCCAACGGTCGCTGCGCTTTCAATGACGATGTTGCAAACCGCATCATCGAGAAATTGGAGTCGGCAGACGCAATCGTAATCGGCTCCCCGACCTACTACGGCCAGCCCAACGGCGCCCTTCTCGCCGTCTGGCAGCGCATCTGCTTCGCTGGCGGGGCGCACGTCAAGGCGAAGCCCGCCGCGTCGATCGCCGTATGCCGCCGAGGCGGTTCGACCGCGGCATTCCAGTGCATGAACATGCCGTTCGAGATGTTGAACTGCCCTGTCATCGGCTCGCAGTACTGGAACGTAGCGTTTGGACGTGCCGAAGGCGAATGCGCAAAAGACGGCGAGGGTATGCAGACGCTCCGCACGCTCGCGCGAAACATAGCGTGGGTTGTCAAGAACCTCAAGCGCGAAGACGCTGTGCCGCGCCCTGCCGACGAACCCTGGCAGCCAATGAACTTCATACGATAAGCAACACAAAGGAAAACAAAAAATGACAATGGAAGAAGCCCGAGCCTATTTCTCGGAAGACCGGTTCGCCACCGAGAACGGAATAACGCTCGACGAGTTGGACGGCGAACATGCCGTGACCTCGATGACTCTTTCGCCCCGCCACCGGAACGCCTTCGGCGGCGTCATGGGCGGCGCGATATTCACCCTTGCCGATTTCGCCTTCGCCGCGCTGACGAACGACCGCGAAAGAGTGACGGTGGCCCAGCAAGTCTCGATCAGCTATCTCTCTGCGTCAAAGGGAAAGCGCCTCATAGCGACGGCCCGCTACAGGAAGGACGGCCGCAGCTCGTGCGTCGTGAACGTCGATGTCGCAGACGACACCGGGCGCGACATCGCGCAGTTCGTCGGCACCGGCTTCAAGCTGAAATAGGCGACCTTTCGCCCGCCAAGACTACATCACATACCAGAGGATGCAGAAGAAGTGGCTGATCGTGCCGGCAAGCACGAAAAGATGCCACACCATGTGCGCGTAGGGAAGCGACTTCCAGAGATAGAAGACGCAGCCAAGCGTGTATAGCCCGCCGCCAAGCGTCAGCCACATAGTGCCGAGCCCGTGAAGCGAGCGTATGAGCGGCACGATCGCGAGAATCGCCACCCACCCCATCAAGATGTACGCCAGTGTCGACACGACCCTGAACCGCCCAGTCGTCCAGATCTTGAAGAAAATCCCCGCAAGAGTCCCACCCCACTCTATGCCGAAGATGGTCCACGCAAGCCCCGGATGGTCCGGCCGCAGCGTGACGAGGCAAAATGGCGTGTAAGTTCCCGCTATCAGGAAATAGATAGCCATGTGGTCCATCTTGTGCAGGACCCTCTTCGCCGGAAGGTAGGTGACCGCGTGGTACGCCGACGATATCGCGTAGAGGAGGATCATTGAAAAGCCGAAAATCGCCCCGGAAGTCGTCTTCCACGCGACATCGACACCGCTCATGGCGCCCTTCCAGACGAGGAGCGCGAGCATCGCCGCCCCAAGGTGCGAGCCGACGACGTGCGTGACGGCGTTTGCGACTTCCTCTCCAGAGGTGTATGTTCTTTCTTTTCTCATTTCGCAGCGCAGAATTTACCAAAAACCCGCCCAACAAGTCAATCGGATTTGGTATAATTTACATATATGTCCAACGAGACCCAGAAACCTGCCGCGAAGCCGGACGGGAACAGTGTCGGCGCGATGCGATCATGGATCATAATCGCCGTCGTCGTGGCGCTGTTTTTCACGTTCTACAAGACCAATCCCAGCGAGCCCGCAATGCGCGAGCTGACGCAGACCGAATTCTACAAGGCGCTTGACGAAGGCAAGATCGTCGAGCCTGTCATTCGCTTCCTCGACCGAGACGATGGCGCGACATACTTGACCGGCGAAATGGAGACCGACAAGGTCGACAAGGACGGCAAGCCGCTCGCAGACAAGGACGGCGAGCCCGTGCGCGTCAAGTATCGCGTGGCGCTCGTCCCCGGCGAGAACGAATCGCTGATGGAAGATCTATTCAGACAGCAGATCGAGGTCAAGGTCAGAGAGCGTAGAAGCCCGCTTTCGCCACTCGTCATGAACATCCTCTTCTTCGGCGGCATGATGTTCCTCTTCTACTGGTTCTTCTACCGCAAGATGGGCAGCGGCGACGGCGTGTTTGGTTTCGGCAAGTCGCGCGCAAAGCTGCTCGACGGCAAGGCGGAAAAGGCGAAGGTCACGTTCGCAGACGTCGCAGGCGTTGACGAGGCCAAGGAGGAAGTGCAGGAAATAGTCGCGTTCCTCAAGGAGCCCGCAGCGTTCCGCAAGCTCGGCGGCCGCATCCCGAAGGGCGTCCTTCTCGTAGGCCCGCCCGGAACTGGCAAGACGCTTCTCGCCAAGGCGATCGCCGGCGAGGCGCAAGTGCCCTTCTTCGCGATTTCCGGCAGCGACTTCGAGGAGATGTTCGTCGGCGTCGGCGCAAGCCGCATGCGCGACATGTTCGCAGAGGCGAAGAAAAAGGCGCCTTGCATCATTTTCATCGACGAGATCGATTCCATCGGCATGAAGCGCACCGGCGCAGGAGCGCTCGGCGGCAATCGCTACAACGAGCAGACCCTGAACACGATGCTCGTAGAGATGGACGGCTTCTCTCCGAACGAGGGAGTGATCGTCATCGCGGCGACCAACCGCCCCGACACGCTCGACGCCGCGCTCCTGAGACCTGGCCGCTTCGACCGCCAGGTGATGATCGACCTTCCGACGCTCAAGGGCCGCGAGGAGATTCTCGCGCTCCACGGCAAGAAGATCAAGTTCGGGCCCGACGCCGACCTTTCGCGCATCGCGCGCGGCACGCCCGGCTTCTCGGGCGCAGACCTCGCCAACCTGCTGAACGAAGCCGCTCTCATGGCCGTCAGGAAGAAACTCGAGGCCGTCGACATGGAGACGCTCGAAGAGGCGCGCGACAAGGTTCTCTGGGGACGCGAGAGGAAGAGCGCCGGCTACTCGCAGAAGGACCGCGAGATCACGGCGTGGCATGAGTCGGGACACGCGATACTCCAGCTTCTCGCAAAGAACGCAGACCCTCTCCACAAGGTCACGATCATCCCGCGCGGCCGGGCGCTTGGCGTAACCATGTCGCTCCCCGAGCGCGACATCCTCAACCGCACAAAGAGCCACTTCCTCGACGAGCTCGTCATCTGCTGCGGCGGCAGGATCGCGGAAAAGATGTTCACCGGCGAGATCTCGACCGGCGCCGCGCAGGACATCGCGATGGCGACGGAGATCGCGCGCAAGATGGTCTGCACCTACGGCATGAGCGACAAATTCGGCTTCCAGGCGTTCAACGAGCCGAGCCCGTACGCCGCGATAGACGGCGCGCCGCCAGCATTCAGCGAAGAGACCTCGCGCGCAATCGACGCCGAGGTGGCGAAGCTCGTCACCGACGCGTACGCAAAAGCAGAGAAGACCATCTTTGAGAACAAAGAAAAAGTCGAGCTTCTCGCAAAGACACTTCTCGAGCGCGAGACCATGGACGGGCGCGACGTGGCGAAACTCGTCGGGCTCGAGCAAAAAGAGGCGCCCGAGGACGGCGAGCAGACAGGAGGCGAAGAGACGAAATGACAAATGTCTCGGCCATAGCCCAGATCGCGATACTCTACTTCGTGTTCTACGCGATCCTCAAGGGCGCGAAGGGTTCGCGCTTCGGGCAGGCGCTAATGGGCTTCGGTATTCTCGCCGCGCTCCTCATAGCGTTCGTGTACCTCTTCCACTTCGACGTCCTAACGCGCATCGTCCAGTTCCTGCTCATCTACATCGCGGTCTCGACCGTCGTCATCTTCCAGCCCGAGATCCGCCGCATACTCTCCGCTGTCGGCGCTTTCGGCTTCCTCGAAAAGCCGAAGTACGGTCCTGGCGACGCGGCGACGCCCGACCTTGTCGTGGAGACGCTCATCTACCTCGCGGACAAGCGCATAGGAGCGCTCCTCGCCTTCGAGCGCGGCATCTCGCTAAGGGGCTACGAGGAGACGGGCGTCCTGCTCGACGCAGTGTTCTCGCGCGGGCTCGTCACGAGCATATTCACGCCGCCCCTGCCGCTGCACGACGGCGGCGCGGTGCTAAGGAACGGACGGCTTTCCTCCGCCCACTGCATCTTCCCCGTATCGAACAACCCCGACCTAATCGCGAATGGCATGCGCCACCGCGCGGCTGTCGGGCTCTCCGAGGATACCGACGCTCTCGTCGTGGCGGTCTCCGAGGAGACGGGCGACATATCTGTAGCGCGCAACGGCAAGCTCTTCCGCTACACTGGCGACCAGAGGGCAGAGTCGCTGCGCCGCTGGCTGGCGAGAACGCTTCCCCGCGCCGACGGCGGCGGGTCGCGCCTTGGCGCGCTGAGGAAATGGCTTAGAAAGTCGGCAGACGCCTCCCCGAAAGGAGATCGCAAATGAAGGCCGAAGTGCAAAAGCAGGGAATCTTCTCGAAAGCGATATCGGTGCTGACCTACAACTGGGGACTCAAGCTCCTGGCGCTCCTGCTCGCCATACTGGTATACTACTCAATCAAGACAGAGCGCGCGCAAGTCCTCGGCGTACACGCTCGCGACAACGGCATATCGATCCCTAAAGGCGAAGCCACAACAGACGGCAACCAAAAATGACAGATCCCTCTTCCAACGCAGACACAGGCCGCGAAAAGCACATCTTCGGATGGTTGCCCTTCCTGATCTCGCCCTTTCCCCTTGTGGCGCTCCTGACCTACGACTGGCGCTCAATCGATGCGCTCCGTGTGCCCGCTCTTCCGTCGACGAACTGGGTAGGCGCGCTCGGTGACTCCTTCGCCTACTACGGCTACACCACGATCGGCCTCGCCGTATGGATAATCCCAGTCATCTGCATTGTGCTCGGGCTGTGCCTCGTCGCCGGGCATAGGCTGAACCTCGTCCGCCGCGTGCCCTGGTTCGCGATCTTCCTCGCCGCGTGCGCATGCCTTCTGCAGGTCGCCCAGCACCACGCGCCTGGAATTTCCGCAGCACTTGAGCGCGTCAACATCGCGAACGCCGGAGGCGCAGTCGGCTACCTCGTCATGACGCGACTCGTGTCGCCGCTTTTGAGCGACTTCGGCGGCTCAGCCATTATGGCCATCATCGCCTTCGTCGCGTTTGTCGCCTGCATCGGCAGGAAGGCCATCGCCGGTTTCTTCGCCGGACTCTACCGCTGGGCCACGGCCGGCGGGCACATCGCGCCGTCGCGCGAGGCCGCTGGCTCCGACGAGGAGTACGAGCAGCAGCAGGCCGCCTATCTCGCGGCGCTCCAGGCGAAGAAAGACGCGAAGGAGCAGGCCCGTCTCGAAAAGGAGCGCGCAAAGGCCGAAAAGGCGGCTGCACGCCAGGCCGAGAAGGACGCGATCCGCGCGGCGAAGGAGGCGGCAAAGGCCGAGCGCGAAGCGGCGAAGGCAGCCGCGCGCGCGCCATTGCAGGACGAACGGCCGCCACCGGCCGCAAGGCGCGACGAAACAGGGGACCAGCAGGAAGAGGAAGTCGAGGACAAGGGGCCGTACATCCTGCCGTCGCTCGCCCTGCTCAATCCGCTGCGCCCGAGCGCGGCCGACCACAGCGACGTCGGAGAAATGAGCCAGCGCCTCGTCTCCACGCTAAAGCTCTTCGGCGTGGACGCGCAGCTGAGCTACACGGTGCAGGGACCGGTCGTGACGAAGTACGCGATCGAGCTCGCCCCCGGCACGCGCTACTCAGCCGTCACAAACCTCACCGACAACCTCAAGGGCGCGTTGCACGCAAAGTCGATCCGCATCGAGGCGCCGATCCCAGGCGAAGACAGGATCGGCATCGAGGTCCCGAACCGCAAGCCCGCGGGGATATCCTTCCGCGAGGTGTTCGAGTCCGAGGCGTGGCGCGGCGCCGACGCCGAGCTTCCCCTTCTCTTCGGCAAGCGCGCCGACGGCAAGGAGCTCGTCTCCGACCTCGCGTCCATGCCGCACATGCTCGTCGCGGGCGCGACTGGCCAGGGCAAGTCGGTGTGCCTCAACTCGCTTATCTGCGGTCTTCTCATGACAAGGACGCCCGAGCAGCTGAAGCTCATCATGGTCGACCCCAAGTCCGTCGAGTTCACCCCCTACGCGACGATCCCGCACCTTCTCGTCCCCGTCATCACCGACAACCGCAAGGTGGTCTTCTCTCTCCACTGGGCCGTCGCGGAAATGGAGAAGCGGCTCAAGATGTTCGCAAGGGCGCGCGTCAGGAACATCTACGACTTCAACCACCGCAAGACCTTCACGCAGACCGACATGTTCGGCAGCGACACCGAGGTCGGCTCGGACATGCCGAAGACGGTTCCCTACATCGTGATAATAATCGACGAGGTGGCGGACCTGATGAGCCAGTGCTCGAAGGAAGTGACGCCCGACATCTCGCGCCTGACCGCAAAGGCCCGAGCCGCCGGCATCCACCTCATCCTCGCGACCCAGCGCCCCGACGCGAAGATAATCACCGGCACAATCAAGGCGAACATCCCCGGCCGCGTCGCGTTCAAGACCGCGTCGTCCGTCGACTCGAGGACCATTCTCGACGACACTGGCGCAGAGAACCTCATCGGCAAGGGCGATATGCTCTTCAAGGGCAAGGACGGCCTTCTCATCCGCGCCCAGGGCGCGTGGATCTCCGACGGCGAAATCGCCAACATCACGAACTTCATCCAGGAACACTCGAACACGCAGTTCGACGAGAAGTTCGCCACGAAGCTCGGGCGAGTCAAGGAGGCGTCGATCGAGGATCCCTTCGCGTCGAACGAGGACGACCCCGACAACCAGCCGGGCGGCGGCGATGTGCCGAGCTCAAAGGAGATGGTAAAGGCGAACGAGGACGCAGACCTCTTCAAGCGAGCGCTCGAGTGCATCATAAACACGAACCGCGCATCGGTCTCGCACTTCCAGAGGCGGCTCGGCATCGGCTACAACCACGCGGCGAAGCTCTGCGACAAACTCGAAGACGCCGGCATCATCGGTCCGCAGCAAGGCGCGGGCCCAAGACCGATCATCATGGACCAGCAGCAGCTTCTCGCCATCTTCAACGGCAACGGAGAAGGCGGAGCGGCGGGCGGCGCGGCGGGCGACGCAGCTCCCGAGGCCGAGCCTGACGGCGAATTTGCAAACCAGGAGGAACCACAATGATTGAATTCGGAAAGACATTGCGGACGGCGCGTGAAGCCAAGGGCCTTACGCCCGGACAGATAGCGGAGCGGACGCACATGATGATCCAGGTGGTGGAAGGTCTCGAGAACGAGAACTTCTCCAAGATCGTCGCGCCGATCTACGGACGCGGGTTCGTCAAGCTCTACTGCGAAGTCGTCGGGCTCGAGCCGAAGCCGCTCGTGGACGCCTTCATGGAGATATACAGCGGGCGCGGCACATCCGCCGCGAAAAGCGCCGCACCTGCGCCTGCCGCGGCTCCCGCACCGAAACCGGCGCCAGTCGTTGAGACTACGCCCGAACCGGCAAAACCCGTCGCACCAGAGCCACCGACAAGAGTCCAGTCAATCATCGACTTCGATGCGCCCGCAAAGCCAGTCGAGCCAGCGAAACCTGCCGCTCCCGAGCCGGCGCAGACTGTCTCGCGCTATGCAGCGCCAATGCCGACCGACGACGGGTTCTCCATGCCAATCGTCAACTGGCGCATGGTCACGCTCGCAGCTGCAGCCATCGCGATAGTTGTGCTTGCGATACTTGGCGTCCGTGCGCTCTACCGCGTGACAATGACGGCGCCGGAAGAAGAGCAGACAACGGAGGTCACAACTCCCGCCCCCGCTCCAACTCCAACTCCAACTTCCACTCCAACTGAAACTCAAACTCCAGCAAAAGTGGCAGTTGACAGAAAACCCCTTCCGCTGAAACCTTTCTACATCGACTCAAACCACCAAACAGAAACGGAGAAATAAACATGGAAGTTGTAATCTGCAAGACAAAAGAAGAGGCCTCCAAGCTGGCCGCCGACATGATCACCGCCGCGGTAAAGAAGAACCCCAAGACGGTTCTCGGCCTCGCCACCGGCTCCACGCCTGTCCTCATGTACACCGAGATGGCCAAGGCCGTCAAGGCGAAGAAAGTGAGCTACAAGCAGGTGAAGAGCTGGAACCTCGACGAGTACTACGGCCTCCCCGGCACGCACGACCAGAGCTACAGGTACTTCATGAACAAGAACCTGTTCGAGAAGATCGACATCAAGCTCTCGAACACGCACGTCCTCAACGGGCTCGCCAAGGACCCCGAGAAGGAGTGCAAGGCTTACGAGGCCCAGATCAAGAAGGCCGGCGGCATCGACATCCAGGTGCTCGGCATCGGCTCTGACGGGCACATTGCCTTCAACGAACCCGGCACCTCGCTCAACAGCCGCACCTCGATAGTCTACCTCACGCCGTCTACGGTGAAGGACAACGCCCGTCTCTTCTTCAAGGGCGACATGAAGGCCGTCCCGAAGAGCGCGCTTTCGATGGGCGTCGGCACGATCTGCGAGGCGAAGAAGATCATCCTTCTCGCCTTTGGCGCGAACAAGCAGGACGCGGTCAAGGGCTGCGTCGAAGGCCCGATGAGCCAGTTCTGCACAGCCTCGGCTCTCCAGGCGCACAACGACGCCTGGATCTTCTGCGACGAAGCCGCCGCAAAGAAGCTCAAACTCAAGAAATACTACGCGTGGCGCAGCGCCACCAAGCTCGGCCTATGAACGACGATTGCTTCACAAGCTTCCTCTGCGACCACTGCCATACGGAGATCGAGGCCACCTTCGACCTTATCGGCCAGGAGACCGAATGCCCCGCATGCGGTGCCAAGCTCACCGTGCCTGATACCCGCAACGACGGCGTCACGCGCCATACGGCCGACGACGTAGATCCGAACCGGACGCAGGCGATTAAGAGCCGCACGATCCGCATCGAGCTCGACAATCTATGAGCGCGAAGCGGCGGAAGAAAGGCAAGGCGTCGCGCACGCGCAAAATCGCGTACGCGACCCTTGCCGCCCTTTTCTCCTTCGCGGCGGTCTTCGCCTTCGCGGCGGTCTGGTTTGTCCACCACCCGAAGCCATGGCTCGACGAGCGAAGGGAATCGTGGCCTGGCTTTCTCACTGCGTCGCTCCTCTGGGCTGGCAACGGGCTCGGCGACATTACGGACGCGCTCGACATCACAGGCCACGACGCAGTATACGAATACGACGTCGAGCCGCCGGAGGGCAAGGTGTTCTTCGCAGGTTCGCCGCGTCGCGCAGGGAACGTGCAGCCGGCAGACATAACGGTCCTCGACCGCGGTGAATTTGCCGTCGGCTGGTCGCCGTCGCTCAAGCGCCCGGTCTGGTGCGCCTACCATGTGACGCCGCAACAGCTCTACGAGTCAGGGAAGAGACCGAACTTCACAAAGGACAAGGAAGCCGCAAACTCGCCGGCCCCTTCCGCCTACGAGCGCAGCGGCTATGACCGCGGGCACATGGTCCCCAACCACGCGATAGAGTCGCGATACGGGACCGAAGACCAGAAGAAGACTTTCCTGATGTCGAATGTCGCGCCTCAGACGCCTGCGCTCAACCGCGGCGTATGGCGCAACGTCGAACACCGCATAGCCGACTTCTGGCCTGCGAAATACGGCGAACTGTGGGTAATCGTCGGCACCATACCGAACGGCCATGGCGAGACCCTCAGCGGAACAGACATCGAGATACCAGGACGTTTTTTCCAGCTGGTTGTCGCCCAGGAAGGCATGGACGTTAGGGCCCTTGCCGTAGTATTCGACCAGCACATACCATGGCGCGAATGGGCCGCGAGGCACATCGTCTCGATAGACGAACTCGAGGAAGAGGCGGGGCTCGACTTCCTGCCGGACCTCCCGAAGTTCATACAGGACCCTCTCGAGGCCGAGACGCCCTCGCGTCTCTGGCCGATAAGGGCGCGCGACGTATTCAGGCTAATTCTCCTGAACCTCGAGTAACCTACCAGGCGAGTGCGCCGAGCGCGTCGGAAATAAGGCGCGAGGCGTGGTCATCGCGCTCCTTCGCAGAAGAGGACCCGAGGACTACCGCGATGGCGCGCTTTCCGCCGCGCGAACCGGTGATCACAACGGACGAGCCGCCGGCATCGATGTAGCCGGTCTTGAGCCCGTCAACCGCCTCGCGTCCGTCGGGGTTGAATATCTTCTGCTTGTCCTTCACCATCACGTTGTTGTGGTTGCAAAGGTTCTTCACGATGCTCTCGCCTGGCGCAAGCTCTGTTCTACGAAGGGGCTCGTTGACGCGTCGCGTGACGGACGCGCGGTACCCGCCCTTCGTCTTCACGAGGTCGCACGTCTTGACAGAAGTGAACTCGAGCGCCTCGGGGAACTTGAGGATCGCAAGCGCGAGCTTCAGCTGGTCGGCCGCCGTCGAGACGTTGAACGACTTCCACGGATAGCGTTTCGTGGCATTCGGGGGTAGCCCGTTCGGGTTGTAGTAGCGCGTCTTCGTCATCCCGAGTTCTGCGGCACGGGAGTTCATCCTTGCAATGAAGTCGTCGAACGACCCTGCGGAGTTGACGGCGAGGACTATCGCCGCGTCGTTCGCGCTCTCGACCATGAGCGCAAGGCACAGGTCGCGGATCGACATCGACTCCCCTACCTTGATGCCGATCCAGCTCGCTTCGCAGCGGTTGACGTCGGGCGTCGCGACGGCGCGCGAGTCGAGGTCGTATTTCCCCGCATGAACGTCCTCGAGAACGAGAAAGAGCGTCATCAGCTTGGTGACGCTCGCGGGATAGGCCTCGGCATCGGCGTTGTCGGTGGAGAGTATACGCCCCGTCGCGGCGTCTGCGCAGATCGCACCGACATACGGAGAGCGGCGGTGCGCCGTCTGCACGGGCGCGGCGGCCGCGCGCCGAGACGCGGATGCCGGCTTCTTCGCCGGGGCCGCGCATGCGACGACTGCGGCAAAGACGGCAAACGCCGATATGGCGGTGCGAAGCGTCATTTCACGGTGTGGCGAGTGGCCTTGACGAGCGTCTTCCAGAGAGCAGCCGCGTCCTTGGAGGCAACGGCCGCGGCGCGGACGTCCTTCTTGGAGAAGGCCTGCGCGAGACCGGCCATGAGTCGCAGGTAAAACGCGCTGACGGCGACTGGAATGGCGGAGAGGAACACGAGGTGAACGGTCTCACCCGCCCAGTCGACGCCCTCCTTGGAGACGCCCATGGCGAGCGTAAGCCCGCCGCCCTCGACGCCCCTGACGTGCGGAAACGCGACGTCCTCCATCGCGGTCGAAAGCACTGCCTCGCGGTCCATCGCGGCTGCAACGAGACTGTCGGCGTTGGAGATGAAATGGTTATCCTCCATGGCCTTGGCGAGCGCGGCAATCGCTTCCTCGCGCGAGACGGCGCCAAGGTCGACAATCATGAGCTCCTCGGCGGAGAAGCGCGAAATGCCCGTCTTGGGCTCGTCGCGATCGCCCTTCTCGGAAACGTTGCGCGCCGCGTCGGCGTCGTCGGCGAAAAGAATGCGCCCGCAGCTCGAGCACGCGACGAGATGCTGACCGATGCGGACCTGCTGGGCCTGCGCAATCGGAACCTGCATGCCGCATACGCTGCAGCAGCCGTTCGACATCGAGGCGAGGACGATGTGGCTCTTCTTGTAGAGTCGGGAATAGAGGCCCGCGCTCTGCGGGTCGAGCTTCTTCTGGAGCTCGTCTATGGACTCGTTGAGGGAATCGAGGTGGCTGCCGTCACCTGTCTGGTGGTGTTCATCACGTGTGAGGACGAGCTCCTGGAGCTGCCTCATTATGTTTATCTGGCTTTTCATTTGCTTTTCTCTGTATATGCGCGGATCTTGTCTATCGTCTCCGCCGAAAGTATGTGCTCCATCAGGCATGCGTCCCTGTCCGCTATGCGGCGGCTCACGCCGAGCTTGACGAGGAAAGACCTCAGCAGCTTGTGGCGGTTGAGGACGTGCCTTGCCACCCTCTCGCCCTTCGGCGTGAGGTTGATGGGCGAGTATGGCTCCTGTGTCGCAAGGCCAAGTTTCTTCAACTCGTGTATCGCCTTGACGACGGACGGCATCTTTACGTCGAGAAGTCGCGCGACGTCACGCACCTGCGCGGGCCTGCCCTCGCCAATCAGGATGAAAATCGTCTCAAGGTAGTCTTCGAGGCTCTGTGTCATACGGTCACTTTCCAAACGGACTCGTCTTCTTCATGAGGTGAGCGAACTTGACTGCCTCGATCGACTCCTCTAGCGCGAGCGGGAACGCCGCCGCCGTGCGCACCGTGTCGTAGACATGGCGCCAGAAGGCGCTCTGGCCGTGGAGAGTACCCTTCGGAAGCGATACGGGGATCTTCTTCACCGGCACGTCTTCATGCATGTCGACGATTTCGGGCGTCCGTACGGACGAGCGACGGCGCGGGAACGAGAAGTCGGGGTCTATGACCGTAAGGAGGCCCTCGGTCGCACCGGGGAGGACCTTGAATGTGCCGCGCGAGCCGCGTATGACGAACGAGGGCATCCTGTCTTCAACAAGGACGCCGCCGTTGAACTCAATGTCGGCCGACACCGCGCCGCGGGTCTTCAGGCACACATGCACGCAGTCCTCGGCGTCGCCAAGGGACGCAACGCGCTTCAGCTCGCTCCACATCTGTATCGGGGGAAGCGGCAGCAGGCGCAGCGCCTGGAGAACGAGGTCGGGCATCGCGTAATAGGCCGCGCCGCCGCCAAGGCGCTTCACCGTCTGCCAGTCGTCGCGGCGGATGAAGTCCTCGCGCCTGACGCACACCTGGTAGATGTCGCCAAGCCGCACGTCGGCCATTACCTCTTTCGTGAGCAGGAAGTCAGGCGCGAAAAGGCCGCGGTGGAACACGAGCAGCCTGTTCTTCGCCTTCTGTGCGGCGCCGCGCAGAACCTGCGCGTCGTCGAAAGTCAATGCAAGCGGGGTTTCGAGAAGCGTCCAGAACCCACGCTCGAGGGACATGAGCGCGTGGTTCACGTGGTCTACCGAGCAAGTCGCTATGTCGACGACGTCTATGTCGCGTTCGTCGAGCATGTCGGAGAACCTGCGGAACATCTTGCAGTCGGGGAAGTCCTTCGCGATGATGTCGCGGCGTTCCTTCATGAGATCGCATGCGGCGACGACCTTGAAGAGCGCGGGGTGCGCCTTGAAGACCGGATAGTGGTCCTCGAACATTGCGCGGCCTAGCCCCATGAGGGCCACGCGCACCGGTGGTCTATGGCTTTCGGCTTTCACTTCTTCACGATCTCCGTTATTGCGGACAGGAACTGCGCCACGTCCTTGAACTGGCGGTAGACGCTTGCGAAACGAATGTACGCGACCTCGTCGACCTTGTGGAGCTCGTGCATCACAAGCTCTGCGATCTTGTCGGCCGAAACCTCGTCGCCCTCAAGGTTCGCGACGACATGGTCGATCATCGTGCGTATCTGCTCGTCGCTGACGGGGCGCTTGCCGCATGCAATCCTGATGGCCTTGTCGACCTTGGAGCGGTCGAACGTCTGGCGCGTGCCGTCGCGCTTTATAACGAGGACCTCGTCACGGTCGATCTCCTCGTAGGTAGTGAACCTGTAGCCGCACTTTAGGCACTCGCGGCGACGGCGAATCGCCGCGCCGTCACGCGCGCCGCGCGAGTCGAGCACCTTGTCGTCGTCGACACCGCACTTGGGGCACTTCATGACTTGGCTCCTTCGGCGTCGCCTTCCTTGCCGCGGCCGCACATCGTGCAGTGGCGGCAGTCAAGGTTCACTGGAAGCGGCGCAGGGGCGCCGTGGCGACGCGCGTTCCATTCTCCGATGCGGTTGATGAGCGCGAGAAGAAGCCCGAGCGTGATGAACCCGCCCGCGGGAAGAATCGCAAGCGTGACGGGGCCGGGGTTTATGCCCTTTATGGCGATGTCGCCCCAGACGGTAAGTGTGCCGGCGCCGACGATCTCGCGGACCGCGGCTATGAAGGCGAGGGAGAGCGTGAAGCCAATGCCGCTCCCGAGGCCGTCCGCAAGCGAGTCGATGATGCCGTTCTTCGAGGCGAACGCCTCGGCGCGGCCGAGGATGATGCAGTTCACGACGATCAGCGGAATGAAGATGCCGAGCGAGGCCGATAGGTCGGGCAGGTACGCCTGCATCAAAAGGTCGATGGCCGTAACGAACGTCGCTATGATGACGATGTAGCAGGGAATGTGGACGGCAGGCGGTATCACCCTACGCAGCGCGGATACGAGGCCATTGGAGCAGACGAGCACGAATGTCGCCGCGAGTCCCATGCCAAGCGCGTTTTCAAGGCTCGTCGTGACGGCAAGGGTCGGGCAGAGACCGAGCACAAGCCGAAAGATGGGATTGTTCTTGAAAATCCCATACCAGAAAGATAGCCATGTTTTCATTGCGGATATATTATAGATGAAAACAAAGAAAAAGGCAAGTGCGAATTCAGAAGTTTATTCTAAACTCGTTCTTGCGCCATGAGATGAGACCGCGGTCGCGCAGGTGGCCGAGCGAGCGCGAAAGCGCCGGACGGGTCACGCCGAAGTACTCGGCCATGCGCTCGCGGTCGAACGGAACCTTGACGACGCAGGTATTCCCTGTTTCGTTGTTCAGCTCCGTCAGGTACATCTGAATTTTCGCCTCTATCGTCGGCGCGTTCATCACCGTCATCTTCCGCCAGGACGAGAAGAACTCTCGGGCAAGGATCTTCGAGACATTCGACGAGAATCTCGCCATCTCCGGCGCGGCCATCTCCATCATCCGGCGCACAACCGACATGTCGAGCGAAATGAGGATGCTCGGCTCGGCTGCGACGACGGTACCAGGCCAGCAGGTAATCTCGGGCGTAAAGAGTATCCACATCCCGAGGACCTCGCCGGCGCATATTTCCCTCACGAAGATCTGGTGCCCGTGGGCCGTCTTCTCGTAGACGCGGAGCCGGCCTGACACGACGACGAAAAGCCGTTTCACCTCAAGCCCAGCATGCGCCACGGTCTCTTCCTTGCCAAACGACTTCTTGACGCCGTTGAAGCGATAGAGGAGAGATTCCACCTCCGAGGGGGAAAAGCCCTTGAAAAGATCAGCGCCCTTTGCAAGATCGACGATTGACGCAGCGCCCATTTCAGCCATTCTGGAACCTGACGCGCGGATCGAGCGCCGCATATGCAAGGTCCGTAACAAGGTTGACGAACTGGTAGAGGAGAGCCCCGAGAACGACGACCGCCCTGACAACCGCCATGTCGGCGGAATGTATGGCGTTGATCGACACCGACCCGAGGCCGGGGATTCCGAAGAACGACTCGAGGAGGAGCGAACCAGTGAAGAGATAGGGGATCGCGAGCGAAATGTAGGTGACGATCGGAATGAGCGCATTCCTCAGCACATGCTTCACGAGGATTGCCGCCCCCGAGAGGCCCTTCGCGCGCGCCGTGAGGACATACGGCTTGTAGAGCTCGTCGAGTATCGCCATGCGGAAGAACCTGACGTCAACGCCAAGCGACGAGACGACGCCGATCAGGACGGGGAGCGCGAGGTAGAACCAGCTGCGGTAGCCCCATATCGGGAAAAGCCCAAGTTTGTAGGAAAGGAGGAACTGGCCCGCGAGCACCCACACGACGTAGTTGACGCTCATGAGAACCGTCGAGCAAAAGAGAATCGTCTTGTCCGGGAACCGCCCTCTCCACGCAGCCGCGACGAAAGCGAGGAGAAGCCCCACGACCGTGCCGCCGACAAGAATCGGGACTGTGAGCGAAAGGCTCGGCCCGACGCCGCGCTTCAGGATGTCCACGACAGGCTCCTTCATCTCGACGGAATAGCCGAGATCGCCCTTTGCGAGGTCACCGACGAAGTTGAAGAGCTGGCTGTCGAAAAGCCCCTTGATGCCAACGTCGCCCCAGTTGCCGATGATGAGCGGCTTGTCGTAGCCGTACTTGTGGTTGAAGGCCGCGATCGCCTCTGCTGTCGCGTTCTTCCCGAGGATCGCCTCGGCCGGAGAGCCGCCTACGATGTTGAAGAGCGCAAACGCGAGCAGGACTATTCCCGCCGTAGTGGGAATCACCTCAAGTATGCGCCTCAATACGTATTTCAGCATGGTTTCTCACTCTCTATCGCCGCGCGGAGAACTGCGGCCACCGCCTTGGGATCGCACTGGTCGAGGCGCTCGAGCGTCTTCGCCCAGCGGTATGCGCCGGAACCGGCAACATCGAACGGACGGTGCACGAAAAGCTCGTCGAACGCCCTGCGACGATCGCGGTACTTCGACTGCACGTCTGCAAGCGTGCGCTCGAAGGCCGTGACGTAGGCGTCGGTGAACGCGGCCACGTCGGGCACGAACTTCGTGCGACGGCGGACGACGTTCGCATAGGGGGCGACGGAATCCTCGAAAGTGTGCAGGTAGTTCACGAAGCTTCCCGCATGGTCGGTCGCTATTACCCTGACGGGGAGGCCTTCTGGCCCGAACTGCACGACTTCGTAGTTCTTGTCGAAGAGGTTTTCCTTCGTCTCGGACGAACGGCGGCCGACGATAAGGTCGTGCGCCGCGGCCTCGCCCATCAGCCACGCGAACGCGAGCGCAAACGCAGGATTGCGGAAGCGCGCCGGCGGAACCTTGTCGGAAGCCGTGCCGGGAACGTAGTCGCGGACGTAGCCGTACGCGCGCACCGTCGTGCCGTTGTACTGGTTGCGGCCGTGGTACGTCTCGGGGAACTGCGCTATCGCGACGCGCGGGGGAAGGTTCATGCCGAGCTGGCGGCACATGAGACGGCGGTCGAGAATGTAGTCAGCGTACTCGTTCGCCTCTATCGTCGCCTGCAGAAGGTCCTTGCCCTCGTCGAGATGCTCGGCAACGCCCCACTTCTGGAAGCGAAGGAGGACGATCTTCACATTGTCGTCTGCGGCGGTCTTGCACTGGATTACATAGACGCTGCCATGGCGAGAGCCCTCGATCGGGGCGCGGGCGAGCGAGCGAGCGATGCGACCGACGTTGACGAACTCGATGTCGCTGAAGAGGCGCATCATGTTGAAGATGATGTTGCGGACATGGAAGTCGCAAAGCGGCGCAAGCGAGGGATCGCGCGTGCGGTTGTACTCGTCCCAAAGCGGGTCGAAGATGACCTCGCCGCGGTCGACGCGGGCCCCGGGGAGCCACTCGATCTGGCGGTAGAACTCAGGCGAGATGCCCTGAATGAGATCCTGCTCCGCGGCGTTCGTCTCGTTGGTGCCTGCCGTGACGGCGGCGCACATCGCGTTGCGCCAGTCGAAGTTCTCGACAGACTCCTCGCGCAGTTCGGCCGGGAGGGACATGCGCCAGTCGATGGCGATCTTGTCGACCGCCGCGCGAAGCTCGGCGTCGCCAAGCGCATCCACGTCGAGCCCCTTCAAGGCGGTCTTGATCTCGATCGGCGTCGTAGTCGGGAACAGGTCGACCTCGGGATGACCCATCCTGTTGCGCTTCTTGAGGAACGAGACGACCTCTTTCACCTGGGCGCGGTACTCGTCCGCTGGAAGAGCCGAGACGACGTTGTATCCGCCTGCCGTAATATAGCGTGTACCGACGGCCTGGTTGTAGTAGTAGACCGGCTTTTCCCCTATCGCGACACGCGCACTCTCGACGATCTTCGCCATGTCCTCCTGCGAGATCGGCGCACGCGCCATGCGCCAGTTCTCGCCGCGCGCCCTAAGCGCATTCCTGACTTTGGCCGCATGCGTGTTGAGGAAGCGCACCTTGCGCTTGTTGACGAGCTTCTGAAGTTCCTCGTCGGCGCGGAACGCGAGATCCATGTGGTCGGGATCAGGCCTGATGAGCACATGGTCGTCGGTGAAGATGAGGTCTACGGACTGCTCGAACTCAGCTTCCTCTTCGGAGGCGGACAGCGGCTGAAGCCCGGCTGCGGCGCGAGTTTCGTTGAGGTGATCGATCCACATCGCGCGCTGCATGGCGTGGACGCCTCGCCTGGTCACGAGGCCGGGCGTCTTGAAAAACATCGTGCCGACACGGCTCAACAGAGCGCCGTCCGGCGTCTTTGCGAAAATTGGTTCTCCTAAAATCTGCATGACTATATTATACCAAACCTTGGGCCGTCTATGTGGGGTTAGATGTCGTCAATCGGCGGTCTCGCCAAGCTCGTGGGCCATGACAAGAAACGCCGCCGCGGTCCATGTATAGGCGGGATCGCGCCTCGGAGCGCCAGTGAGGGCGTCGAAGTTCTCCGCAAAGCCGCTCTTTGCACAGAGGCGGCAGAAGCGGAGCGCGACATCTCGTGCCTCCTTCTCGTATCCCGCGCGCCTGAGGGCGTCGTAGGATATCATCATCTCCGGTCCCCAGATAGGCCCGAGCCAGTACCCGTCGGGCTTGTAGTTCGGGCTCTTGACCGACTCCGTGGCGAGCCCGTAGGGCGTGAGGAAGTCGTCAGACATCATCTCGGACACGATCTTGGCCCTCGTCTTCTCAGGGAGACGCTTTCCGAACATCAGCCCGAGGCGTGTCAGCATCGTCTGCGGCTTTGAGAACTCGCCAGTAAAGACCTGCCGCACGCGAGGCGAGCCGTCCTTGTCGAAGAGCGTCGCAATCGCCCTCTCGGCCAGCGCATCCGCTTTCTTGCGCCATTCCGCGGCCTCTGCGCCGTGGCCAAGGCGGTCTGCGACTTCAGCAAGCGCCTCCATCTGCAAGACGAGATACGCCTGGAGCTCCGGCGTCTCGATCGGCGTCGCGACGAGAAACGCGGTCGAGTTGTCCCAGCCGGAGTCGCAGCCATCGTCGTATTCGCAAAGACCGTTCCTGTCGCGGTCGCGGTGCTTGAACCAGAATTCCGTCCACTTCTTTAAGGGTCCGTAGACTTCCGAAACCTGCGCGTCAGTGAAGCGGCGCGAGCGAAGCATCCGCATAAGCCCCCATCCGTGTACCGGCGGCTTGAGCTTCTCCTGGAGATACGACCCGTCTCCGAGGCGGTCGGGCAGCGAACCGTTGGCGGACTGGCTGTCGAACATGCAGAGGAACTGATCAAGGGCGTCTTGCCCGTCGTCGTCGCCATAGGAAATCGCCATCGCGTTGAAGACGTGGTCCCAGCTCCAGATGTGGTTCATCCAGTTCTTCGACATCATCATGGCGTGGCGCTGGATCAGCCCACGAGGCTCCACCTGGCACATCCACAGCACCTTCGCCGCCTTGAGCCGCGCCGCCTCGAACTCCTTCCCGACGGAAGGTATCTTCTTCAGGAACGAACTGAACGCGGCGGCATTCGCTGCCACTGCTTCGTCAAAAGGAGTCTGCACCACGATTCCGTCCCATCCGCCGACATTGTCGACGACGGCAACCTCGAACCCGCCGTCTTCAGGCGAAACGACAAGCCGGGCATGCGGTTCGCCCTTCGGGAAGCTCTCGGCAGCGCCCTTCCTCACTGCAAAGCCGGCGTTGAGGTAGCAGTCGCCGCGGAAGAACGCCTTAGCACCGTCACATGGAACCTTCTCGACGCCCGATCCGTCGAACTCGAGGACGAGTCCCATGCCCTTCACCTTGCTACGAAGGAGCAGTGTGTCGGACCTCGCGAAAGTCGCCTCTATCTCACCCGCCTCTGTGACGAGCTTGAGCACACTTGGATTTTCGTCGACGAGGCGCACAAAGCCAATCTCTTTGCCGCCGACCACGGGAATGAGCTTGGAGATGAACTGGCGGCGATAGCGGTCCGACACCGTCTTTATCCATACGCCAGGATTCTCGTGGCGCTTGCCGCCGTCAGAGCAATACGCGTCGATCGTCAAGTACGCGCCGTCCACGCTGTAGGGCATGGGAAGCGCAATCCGCCTCAGGAGCTCGTCCTCGGCAGGATTGGCTGGCTTATTGTCGGATGCCTGAGATGCGCACGCTAGCGCGCAGGCGGCTATAAACACGAACCTATTCATCATTTTTCATCCCCTCTCTTTAGACACAAGGGGACGCAGCCGTCGGCCACGTCCCCCGCGTTTATTGGAAAAGCACTTGGCCGTTACCAGGCGTAATGCGCGAACGCCTTGTTGGCCTGCGCCATCTTGTGCACGTCGTCGCGCTTCTTGATGACGTTGCCCTGTCCCTGGAACGCGTCGATGATCTCGGCTGCGACTGCGGAGGGCATGCCCATGCCGTGACGCGCGCCGGCGAACTGCGTCGTCCAGCGGAGGGCGAGCGAGAGCTGGCGGTTTGCTGCGATCGGCACAGGAACCGGGTAGGTCGTGCCGCCAACGCGACGGGTCTTGACCTCGACCTGCGGCTTCATGTTGTCAATCGCGGCGGAAACGACCTCGAGCGGATCCTCGAACTGCTTCTCGTCCTTGACGAACTTGGAGGGATCCTCCTTCATCTTCTCGGCGACCTTCTCGATCGCGCCGTAGACAATCTTCTCGGCGACGGTCTTCTTGCCGTCCTTCATGATGACGCGGATCATGTGCGCGACGAGCTCCGAATTGAACTTCGGATCGAGAACGACGCGCTTGACGATAGTCTTACCTCTGCGGCTCATGTCTTACTTCTCCTCTTTCTTCTGGCGCTTCATGCCGTACTTCGAACGGCTGCGGTTACGACCTGCGACGCCGAGGGAGTCGAGCTTGCCGCGGACAATGTGGTAGCGGACGCCAGGAAGGTCCTTCACACGGCCTCCGCGCACGAGAACGACGCTGTGCTCCTGGAGGTTGTGACCTTCGCCGGGGATGTAGGCCGTAACTTCCACGCCGGTCGTAAGGCGCACACGGGCGACCTTGCGGAGGGCGGAGTTAGGCTTCTTGGGGGTCATCGTCTTGACGACGAGACAGACGCCGCGGCGCTGGGGGCAAGCCTTGAGCGCCGGCGACTTTGAATGCGTCGCGAGGGGGCTGCGCCCCTTGCGGATCAACTGATTGATTGTCGGCATTTATCGTTTTTCCTTGTGCTTTTCCAAATTGGGGGATAGTATATCATTAATTAGCCCCTCCTGACAAGGGGGCAAAACCAATTATTTGCCCATCGGTCATTCACCTGTCGCCCTTGAGGGCGTTGTCGCGGCGGCACAGCATCTGGAGGTTCTCGGGAACCGTCTTGCCGCCCTTCGACCACGGCACGATGTGGTCGCCCTCCATCTCCTCGTATTCGAAGTGCCCGCCGCAGACGGGGCACATTCCCTTCTGCGCCTCGTATGCCGCCCGCTTCTCGTCATCGTCGAACTGCCTGAGGTTCAGCTTCTCGCGTCGGACTCCGCCGGACAGAAGATACTCGTACACGCCCTTGTTGTTCTGCACCTCCTTGTCGGCCATCAGCGCGGCGACGTCCGCCTCAAGCTCCCTGGGGCTGTACGACTTCGCGGAGAACTCGCGGTAGAGCCGCCCCCATTCGAGCCCCTTCATCTCGCGGCGGTACTTCGTGAACAGCGTCTCGACCCAGTTTACGACCTTCTGGAAGTGGAGCCACAGCTCCGTCGCCTCGGCGTCGCCCTGG